>NZ_LT629788.1:1824642-2432857 GCF_900105805.1 Pseudomonas moraviensis
TAATGCAGGCAGCCCTGGGCATCGGCCCACGCCAGATCGCCGGTGCGGTAGTACAAATTGCCGTCTGCCAGCTCGACAAACCGCGCAGCGTTCAACACTGGATCAGCCAGGTAGCACCGGGCAACCATTGGCCCGGCCACCAGCAGGTAGCCACGGCAGCCGTTGGGCACCGGGCGGTCATGCTCATCGACCAGCAACAGCTGCGCATTGCCAACGGCATGGCCGATCGGCGCGCGCAACGACCAGTTCCGCGCCACGGACGGCAGGCGCAAGGCGCTGACCACGTGGGTTTCGGTCGGGCCGTAATGGTTGAACAGCGAGGCGTGCGGCATGCCGCCGAACCAGTTGCGCAGCGCATCGGTGCAAAGCAGTTGCTCGCCGGCCGTGATCACCTCGCGCAACGCCGAAGGGTAAATGCCCCGGGCCACGGCGGTTTGCGCCAGGTGCTGCAAGGCCACGTACGGTAGAAACAGGCGCTCGATCCGCGCCTCGACCATGTACTCCAGCAACGCCTCGGCGTCCTGACGCCAGCGCGGCGTGATCAGGTGATAGCACCCGCCGCCGCACAGGGTGCTGAAAATCTCCTGAAACGACACATCGAACGACAGCATCGAGAACTGCAGGGTTACCGCTTTGGCCGGCAACTGCCCTTCGGTGCGCTGCCATTGCAGCAGGTTGCACAGGGTGCGCTCCGACACTTGCACACCTTTGGGCGTGCCGGTCGATCCGGAGGTGAACAGCGTGTACAGCGGCCGTTCGCCGGCGTGGCGTCGACGTTCGAACGTTGTGGCATTGGCGCTCAGATCGACCCGATGGGTGGCGAATCGTCCGGCGTTCAGGTCATCCAGCGCTGACTTCGTCATATCGCTGAACAGCACGCAATGCGGTTGCGCCTGTTCCAGCACCTGGCGCTGGACCGCCACCGGATAGGCAGGATCCAGCGGCACGGCCGTCAGATTGAGTTTGGCCAGGGCCAGCAAGGCGACGATGTGTTCCACCGAGGCCTCGAGGAACAGCACGACATGCAATGGCGCGTTCCCGACGGGCAACGGATGGCACTCGATCAGGTTTGCCGTCAGAGCCTCGGCCAGCGCATTCAGTTCGCTGTAGGTAAGGCGCCGCTGGCCTTGAACCAGCGCAACCGCATCCGGCGTGCAATGCACTTGATGCTCGAACCCGTCCGCCAGTGTGTTGAACGGCAGCGCAGTCCGAGGGCCCTCACTGGCCGGGGGCAAACCACGTCGATACGGACCGAGCAAATCGTTGAGGTTGGCCGCCGGGGTTTCCAGCAACAGGTCCAGGCCTCGGCGAAACAGCGCATTCACTGCGCGCATCTGTTCGCCATCGAAGTAGCTGCACTGATATTCCCACCAGCATTCCAGTTGCGACCCGCTGCCCACCATCAACAGCGTCAGCGGGCACTTGGCGTGCAAGTACTCGTTGAATTGCAGCGTCGCGTGCAGGTTCGAATCGGCCAGCGCTGCGTAATCGGTGTTCTCCAGCACGAACATGAAATCGAACAGTAACGGGCTCGACGACAGCCGCAGGTCTTCCACCAGATCCGCCAGCGCCACGTCCTGCAACGCCAGCACCTCGCGCACCGTGGCGGTCTGCTTGCGCAACTGTTCGTCCAGGGTCGATGCCTGCTCGACGGCGGTCGGGATCAGCACGGTGTTGGCAAACATGCCGACCGTGTCTTCGAACTCCGCCAGTGGCCGGTTGGACACCGGACTGGCGATCCGTGGCCGTTCGCACCCGGTCAGGGCGTACAGGCTCCAGGCGAAGACGCTGAACAGCACTTCGAAACGGGTCAGCCGTTGTTGGGTGCAAAAGCGTTCGAGGGCCGCGCTGCGCAGGGTGCCCAAAGGTTCCCGGTGCAACCGGGCGTCCGGGCTGATTTCGCGCATTGGCATCAATGCAGGCGGCGGTTCTTCCTGACGGCGATGCAACTCGGCGAGGGCGCGGCGCTGGTCACGATAATGCGGATCGACGCTCCACTGGCGCTGCCACTGGCCAAACTCCAGCGTCGTCAAGCGGGCCGCGGGTTGCAGGCTGTCGCGGCCTTGCAGGACATCGCTGTAAAGCTGCGCCAGGTCGTCGAACAGCAGGTTCACAGACCAACCATCGACGATGATGTGATGCAGGTTCAGCAACAGCCGGCAACTGCCATCGGCGAACGGCAACAGCCAAGCCTGAAACAGCTTCGGGGTGGTCAGGTCGAACGGCGCGGCGAACACCAGGTCGGCGAAGGCCTGCCAGTTGTCCTCGGTGAAATGCCCGACCGCAAAGATGCGACAGGTCGAGCCCTGCTCGGCGATTACCTGATCCAGTCCATCGGCACCCGCCACGAATGCCGTGCGCAATCCCGGATGACGCTGCACCAGACGCCCCAACGCCTCGGCCAGTGCCGCGACTTCGACCCCTGCCGCCAGATTCAGAATCAGCGGCACGCTGTAGGCGGTCGAGGTCGGCGAGCGTTGTTGCAACAGCCACAGGCGGCGCTGTTCGGCGGTGGCCGGTAGGCGTTTTGCGCGACTGATCGCAGGCGCGGGTGGGTAGATCGACGCGCCGTTCGTTTCACCGCTCAGTTGTACGGCCAATGACGAGAAAGGCTCGTTGAGCAACGTATCGATCGCGATCTCGCGCTGCCAGCGGACACGGATCGCCGAACGCAGGCGCATCGCCTTGAGCGAGTCGCCGCCACAGCCCAGCCAATCGTCCTGCGCACTCAGAGCGGGTTGGCTGAGCAGCAAACGGGCCTGACTCAGCAACCAATCCAGCGCCGGTGATGCGTTTTCGTTATCCGTAGCCGTCAGGACTGGGTGCCACGGACTCAAACCTTGGGCCAGCAAGCTATCACGATCGATCTTGCCATTGGCCGTCAGCGGCAGGCGCTCCAGCAGGAACAGCTGATTAGGCCGCATGTAAGGCGGCAGTTGTGCCCGCAGATGGTTTTCGAAAGCGTGATAGTCCAGAGCCCGGCGAGGCACGATGAACGCCAGCAACTGATGATCTTCCGCCGCCTGCCGCCGGGTGCAGACATACACCTGCGCCACACCCGGATGCTCCAGGATCCGTTGCTCCACCTCCCCCGGCTCGATCCGGAAACCCCGGATCTTCACCTGCCGGTCGACCCGCCCCAGGTACTCGATCAAGCCTTCAGCATTGCGCCGCACCAGATCGCCGGTGCGGTAATGCACCTGCGCGCCACCGTCGAGGTCGGGCAAACGGACGAACTGGCGGGCGGTTTCTTCGGGCCGGTTGCGGTAGCCACGGGCGACACCACTGCCACTCAAATACAGCTCGCCGACCTCGCCTGCCGACACCGGGCGTTGCTGCTCATCCAACACCTGTACGCCGGTATCCGGCAACGGCCGGCCAATGGGCGCCGAGTCACCGGCAAAATCGCGGCTGATCGGCCAGCACAGGGCAAACGTGGTGCATTCGGTGGGGCCGTAGACATTGAAGATCCGGCAGCGGCTCTCAGGATTGGCCCGATACCACCCGCGCACGGCGGCAGCGCTGATCTGCTCACCACCGATCAGCACCTGACGCATGCTGGAAAAGCACGACGGCCACTCGGCAATCATCGTGTTGAACAGCGACACCGTCATGAACAGGTTGTCGACCTGCGTGCGCTCCAGCACCTCGGCCAGTCGACGCGCATCCAGCACGTCCTCGTCAGCGATCAGGACGCAGCAACCGCCGTTGAGCAGCGGCGCCCACAGTTCGAAACTGCACGCATCGAATGCCGGGTTGGACAGGCAGGCAAACCGGTCCGTCGGGCGAATCTCGATATAGCCGTCGGTAGACGCCAGCCGCAGCAAGCCGCGCTCGCCAACCTCAACCGCTTTCGGCGTGCCGGTGGTGCCCGAGGTGTAGAACAGGAACATCACCTCGGCGAAGTCTTCGGCCAGTGCTTGCGGCGGGGCGTCCGGCTGATCGAGCAAGGCCTCGACGCTGGTTTGCCACAGTGAAGGCGACCACAACGATTCGTCATTCAGAGTAACCAGGCCGACACACGCCGCATCCGCCAGCATCAGTTCCCGGCGTTGGCGCGGGCTGGCCCGGTCCAGCGGCACCACTATCGCGCCAACTTTCAGCGCGCCGATAATCGCCGCCAACCACTGCCAGCATCGCGGCATGCACAGCGCCAGCGACTGGCCGGGCTCGACGCCGCGCGCCAGCAACCCTCGGGCGATGCGTTCGCTGGCGCTGGCCAGTTGGGCGTAAGTCAGCCTGACCGACTGATCGATCACCGCCGGGGCTTGCGGATTGCGCGCCACTTGCTCGGCAAAACGCGCGAGCAACGGCCTGTCATTGGACGCACTCATTATTTCGCCTCCTGCGCGTCGAAGCGTTGCAGCTCCCGACGGATGATTTGCGAGACCCGGTGGATTTCCGCGCTTTCGAGCATGTCCCAGTGCCCGCCGCTGACCAGTTTCGCCAGATAGCCGCTGCCCGCGCGGCGACGCCAGAAGCCGCGCAGTTCATGTAACTGATGGCGGCTGAAATCTTCCCGCGCCTGGATCAGCACCACACGACCGGCGCGCGGCGAGCACTCATAAGCGGCCATGGCCAGCCGGTTGTGGTTGTAGATGTTGAAATAGCGCTCGACCTGGGCGTCTTCGATGCCGGGGTACATGCCGTTGAAGCGCACCAGTTTGTCGCGAAACTCGACCATGTCCACGGTGCCGATCTGCTCGCGGAAACCGGAGTCGTCGCTACCCTGGGTGTCAAGCAGCACCACCGTCACCTGACGATGCCCCGCCGCCGTCAACCGTCGCGCCATTTCATAGGCTACGAGGCCGCCGAACGACAACCCGGTGAGGATCAGCGGTTGCTGTGTCAGCGGCTTAATTTGGCGCAAGTAGGCCTCGGCCATCGCTTCGACCGTCGGCTCGGTGCTCTCCCCAGGATTCAGCCCCGGCGATTGCACGCCGTAGACGCCGGTTGTATCCGGCAGCACCTTGGCCAGCGATAGGTAGCAGAACGCCGTGCCGCCCGCCGGGTGAATGCACACCACGTTGTGCTGGCCGCTGCCGCGTCGGAATTCGATCAGGTTGCTCTGGGCCAGCGCCGGGTTGGCCCCGACCCGCAGCCAGCCGCCCAGCGCTTCGATGGTCGGGTAGCTGAGCACCACGCGCACCGGCACTTCGACCGCGAACTGCTGGCTGATTTCATGGGCCATTTTGATTGCGGCGATGGAGGTGCCGCCGACATTGAAAAAGTTGTCGCGAATGCCGATCTGCGGCGCCAGCAACAGGCTTTTCCAGATCTGGTACAACGCCAGTTCGATGTGATCGCGCGGGCTGCTCAGGTTGACCTGGCGGTTGGTCATCTCTTCATCCGCCAACGCTGTCAGCGCGGTTCGGTCGACCTTGCCGTTGGCGGTCAGTGGCAGCGCGTCGAGCCACAGGTAGCTGCCGGGGATCACCGCTCTGGGCAGTGTCGTCGCCAGATGGGCGTGCACCGCTGCTTCGTCCACGGTCTCGGCCACCACGCAACACGCCACCAACCGCTGATCCTGCGCTGCTTCGCCGACCATCAGCACCACGGCGCTGCGAATGCCGGGAAACGCTTCGAGCCGGGCCTCGATCTCGCCCAGTTCCAGACGCACGCCGCGCAACTTGACCTGAAAGTCGTTGCGACCGAGAAATTCCAGTTGACCGTCCGGGCGATAACGCGCCAGATCGCCGCTGCGATAGAGCCGATCGCCTGTCACAAACGGATTGTCGATAAAGCGCTCGGCACTGAGCTGCTCCAGTCCCAGATAACCACGGGCCACGCCCACGCCGCCAATGTGCAGATGCCCGGTCACGCCCACCGGCACCGGCTGGTCGCGGTCATCAAGCACGTAAAAACGGTTATTGGAAATCGGCCGGCCGATCGGCAGCTGCCGGGCCGGTACCTCGGCACCAGGCTCCAGGGTCCAGATGCTGTTGATCACCGTGGTTTCGGTCGGGCCGTAGACGTTGTGCAGCCGCGCATGGGGCAGGCGCTCCTGAAAGCGCCGGGCCAGAGCCGGTGGCAGTTCACCGCCGCCGCTGAACACGTCAGTCAGCGACGCACACTGGCTGACCTCGTCGACCTCCAGAAACAGCTGTAGCATCGCCGGCACGAACACCAGCGCCGTGACCTTCCGTTCGCGCACCTCGCGCGCCAGATACGCTGGTTCGTAATGCCCGCCGGGCCGCGCGATCACCAGCAGCCCGCCAGTTGCCAGCGGCCAGAACGTCTCCCACGCCGAGGCATCGAAACCGAACGGAATCTTGTGCAGCATCGCCCCCGCTTCGCCGCAGACCTGCAAACACCACAGAAGCAGGTTGCTCAGGCCACGGTGGGCGACCATCGCCCCCTTGGGCAAACCGGTGGTGCCCGAGGTGTAGATCACGTAGGCGAGGTGGTCAGGGGTGACGCCGACATGGCGCGGATCAAGATTGTCCGCCGGCAATGACGCCCAGCTCGCGGCATCTTTTTCGAGGTCGAGAATCGGCGCTTCCCAGGTCGAGCCTTGCACGGCTTGCCGCAGGATAGCGTGCGCCGAGCCGAGGGTCAGCAGCACCGCCGGCGTGCTGTCACCGAGCATATGGCTCAGGCGCCCCAGCGGATAATCCGGATCCAGCGGCACGTAGGCGCCGCCGGCCTTGAGCACTGCCAGCAACGCGACCGGCAACTCCAGCGAGCGCTCGATGCACACCGCGACGCGCACATCCGGGCCGACGCCCAAGTTGCGCAAGTGCCGCGCCAGGCGGTTGGCCTGGGCATTGAGTTCGGCGTAGTCAAGCGACTCACCCTCGAACACAACTGCGCAGGCCTGAGGGTTGCTCGCCGCCTGCGATTCGACCAGTTGATGCACGCAGGGCGCCGCTTGCGTCAGTGGCGCGGCGCGGTTGAACTCCACCAGCATCTGCTGACGCTCCGCCTCGTTCATCAACGGCAAGGCATTGATCGGTTGCTTGGCGTCGGCGGCGATCTGCTCGAGCAGGTGGCGGTAGTGCCCGCTCAGGCGTTCGATGGTCGCAAGGTCGTAGAGGTCGGTGTTGTATTCCACCAGCAAGTCCAGTCGCCCTGCCCGCTCGACCCATTCGAATGCCAGATCGAACTTGGCCGTGGCACTGCTGGTGCCGTACGGCGCCAGTTCCAGCGCGGGCATCTGCACCGCGTTACCCGGGGTGTTCTGCAGCACCAGCATCACCTGGAACAACGGTGAGTGACCGGGATCGCGCGGCGGGTTGACAGCCTCGACCACGCGATCGAAAGGCACGTCCTGATGGGCGTGGACGTCGAACATCTGCCCCCGCACCTCACGCAGCAGTTCAGCGAAGGTCTGCTGCGGATTCAGGCGCTGACGCAGCACCAGCGTATTGACGAAATGACCGATCAGCGGCTCGATTTCCGGGCGATTGCGATTGGCGAACGGCGTGCCGATGCACAGATCCTGCTGACCGCTGTGGCGCCACAGCAGTACCGCCAATGCGCCCAGCAACACGTTGAACAGCGTGCCCTGGGTCTGCCGGGCCAGCGCGGTGAGTTCACGCAAGGTGCCGTTATCGACGGACGAACTGAACGTGGCCCCGACAAAGCGCTGCACCAGCGGTCGCGGCCGGTCGGCGGGCAAGGTCGATAACAGCGGCGCGTCGTCCAGGGTGCGGCGCCAGTAATCGAGCTGCGCGTCCAGCGCCGCACCACCCACCCGCTGTTGCTGCCAGCACGCGTAGTCGGCGTATTGCACCGACAACGGCGCAAGAGTCGAGGTTTCGCCACGCAGATAATCGCCGTACAGCGTGGCGATTTCATGCAGGATCACACCCATCGACCAGCCGTCGGCGATGATGTGATGCACGCTGTACAGCCACAGGTATTCATCGTCGGCCACGTGCAGTAACGACGCCCGCAGCAGTGGACCGGCGGCCAGATCGAACGGCGCCCGGGCATCCTGTTCGACGGCGATTCGCACTTGCTGCTCACGCTCGTCGGCAGGCAATTGGCGCAGATCCGTCACCGACAACGACAGCGGCATCGACGAATGCACCACCTGACGCGGTTCACCGTCCACGCTGCAAAACGTCGTGCGCAGGACTTCGTGGCGGGCCACCAGTTGGTTGAGCGCCCGCTCCAGCTGCGCGACGTCCAACTGCCCTTTCAGCGTTACCGCCGTCGGCACGTTGTAGAACGGGTTGCCGGGTTCCAGTTGATCAAGAAACCACAGTTGCCGTTGTGAAAACGACAATGGCCAAGCCGCGTGCGCACCTGCACGACGGGGAATTACCGCGTCATCTTGCCCGCCGAGCAAGGCGATCAGTTCCTGTTTGTGACGCTTGAGCGCCTGGGTCAGTTCTTCGCTGAGAAACCCGCGCGGCGCCTTGCAGCGCAGCCTGTCACCGTCAACCTCGAGCACCACGCCATGGCGAGCGAACAACGCCAGCAATTGATCGGCATTCATACTTCGAATTCCTCCATGTCTTCATCGTCCAGGCTGGCGGTCACAGGCTCGATGGCAAACGCCTCGACTGGCGCGCGGTGTCGTTCATCGGCCGTGCGCAGGCCGCCGATCATCGAGTAGATCAATTCATGGCTCGGCCCGAGGTCGAACAGCGTGGTCAGTCGCTGTTCTTCGACCGAGCCGATACCGCACAGGCCCAGGCCCTGCTCGACGGCGGTCATGCTCAGCAACTGGGCCATCGCGCCGCTTTCGATGTGGCAGAAGTCGCGGCTGCGTTCGCCGTACAACGGACGAATCGCCGCCATGTCGGCGATGAAGAACAGCGAGAACGCGGCGTTCTCGTACACCGGACGGTTGACGAAATAGTCATAGGTGTCCGGGTCGAGCGCTCCGCTCTGGAGCGCCAGCAGACGATGCTGGCGGGGATCGTAGTAATACGCCCCGCCGGGCACGCCGAGCACGCGATCCGGCTTGACGTAGAGGTACGCCTGAATCGGGTAAAGCCCGCCCGCCGACGGGAACTGGTATTTCACCTCGCCATCGAGTTGCCCTTGGGCCAACGCCGCCAGTACGTGCGCGAAGGCCCGGGTGGCGATCGGTTGCCGATCGTATTGACGCACCGAGCGGTAATTGCTCAAACGTCGGGCGAAGGCCGGGTCTTGCGGCAGGTCCAGCGCCAGCGCCGGCAGGGTCTGAGCGAAGTCGCGGCGTCCGCGCTGTTCGGCCTTGAACTGCGCCCGCTGCTGGGGATCTTCGATGATGTCCTGTACCGGATCCGAGGCCTGCTGCATGTTGCCGAGCACATCCTGCCGCGCCCGGTTCTGGCGGTACATGCCAAGCAGATGCAGCAACGTCGGTTGGGCCAGCAGTTGCGCCACGTGCGGGCGGAACTGCAAGGCGCCGGACAAGGCGTTGCTGATCCTGACGATATCGATCGACGTTGCGCCGAGGTTCAGCAGATTGGCGTTGGCGGCAATGGAATCGCGCTTGAGCACGTCCTGCACGATTGCCACCAGCCGTTGCTCCTGCGGGCCATCGACTTCGATCGCCGGCCCTTGCTCCTCGATCTGCTCCGGTTCCGGCAGGCGTTTCTTGTCGACTTTGCCGTTGGACGACAACGGCCACGCTTCAACAAAGGTGAACGACGGCGGAATCATGTAGGCCGGCAGTTTGTCGCTCAGGTACGCGCTGAAATCGTTGGCCTGCAACGCCGGATCGGCCTTGAGCACATAACCCGCCAGACGCTTCTCGCCCAGCGCGCTGCCCAAAATCCGCACCACCGCGCTCTGCACGCCGGGATGGCGATTGAGCGCGGCTTCGATTTCGCCCAGCTCGATGCGATAACCCTGAACCTTGACCTGATTGTCTTCGCGGCCGAGGAATTCGATGTTGCCGTCCGGCAGCAAGCGCCCCAGGTCGCCGGTGCGATACAGGCGCTCACCGGTCAGGGGATGATCAAAGAAACTGCCGGCGCTGAGCTTGTCATCGCGCCAGTAACCTTTCGCCAGACCGATACCGCCGATGTACAGTTGCCCCGCGACCCAGGTCGGGCGCACCTGCAGCGTTTCATCCAGCACGTAGAAGCGCTGATGATCGAGGGCCTTGCCGTAGGGAATGCTGCGCCACGCCGGGTCGACATGCTGCACCGGGTAGCAGATCGACCAGATCGACGCTTCGGTGGCACCGCCCAGGCTGATCAACTGCAAATCCGGCTGCAAGGCCCAGGCCCGCTCGGGCAGAGTCAATGGAATCCAGTCACCGGACAGCATCGCCACCCGCAGGCTGGCGGGCAACGCGCCGCCCTCGCCCTCTACGTACTCGACCAGCATGCCGAGCAGCGCCGGGACCGAGTTCCATACGCTGACCTGGTGACGTTCGATCAACGCCAGCCAGTGCGCCGGATCAAGTGACAATTGCGGTTCGAGGATGACCACCGCCGCGCCCACGGCGAGGGTGCCGAAGAAGTCATAGACCGACAGGTCGAAGCTCAGCGACGAGATCGCCAATACGCGGTCCTTCGGGCCGACGGCAAAGCGTCGGTTGATGTCGAGCAAGGTATTGACCGCACCGCGATGATCGATCACCACGCCTTTGGGCTGGCCGGTGGAACCCGAGGTATAGATCACGTAAGCCAGGTCGCTTTCGTTCACCTGCACCGGTTGCAGTGGCAGTACATCGTTTGAGACTTCATCGCTCACCGCGATGGCCGTGACTTGCGCCGGCCATTCGATTTTGTCGAGCAGCGCTGGTTGGGTCAGGGCCAGACTCGCCTCGGCCCGCTCCAGAATATGCCGCAGCCGTTCCGCCGGCTGAGTCGGCTCGATGGGCAGATAAGCGCCGCCGGCATACAGAATCGCCAGGGTCGCGACCACTTGCTCCCAACCGCGCTCCATCACCACCGCGACCAAGCGGTTCGGCAGCACGCCTTGCGCTTGCAGACGGGCGCCGAGTTGCCGCGCCTCGTTGCGTAGCTGGGCGTACGTCAGCTGTCGCGCACCGATTACCGCCAGTGCATCCGGTGTCGCGAGGGCCTGACGTTCGAACAAGTCGTGCATCAACGGCAGCGTGTGCTGGTTGTCGACCGGTGCCGGCAAGCGTGCTTGCGGCAACAATTGCGGCGTATTTGCGCCCCAGGCTGCCGGCTCGCACAGGCTGTCGAGCAGCGTGTTATAGGCGACGAACATCTGCTCGATCATCCCTTGCGGGAACAGTTCGTCGATGCTGTCCCAGTTAAACAGCAGGCGTCCTTCCAGCTCCAGCAACGTGTGGTCGAGCCACACCTGCGGGGTCTGGGTGATGCTGTGCATGTGCCTGGCATTCAATGCGTCGGCGAGATTGAACTCGGCCAGTTCCGGCGCCGCTTCCGACAGTGTGCTGTTGAACACGATCGGCATCGCCGTCTGCTGCACGCCCCGGGCCTGGGACAATTCGCGCAGTACTCGCACACCGCTGACCACCGAATGGTCGATATCGCGCCACAGTTGCGCCTGCACCGCGCGCGCCTTGTCGGTGAAACTCTGCGAACCGTCGATGCCGACTTCCAGCAGCACCAGCGAGGTGAAGTCGCCGATGATTTCGTCTACATCGGGATGCAGCGGCATGCGGTTGAACAGCGGCAGGCTCAGGGTGAAACGCGGCGTGCGGCTCCACAGTGCCAGCACTTCGCTGAACGCGGTCAGCAGCATCACCGACGGCGTCACGGCAAACTGTTTAGCCACGGCTTTGAGCTGCGTCCACTGCGCCGCCGACATGTCGCGGTCGCGGCGGGTGAAGTGCGGGTTGGCGATGCTTTCCGGCTGGCGCACCAACGGCAGGTCCGGCGCCGGGGCCAGAGTGGTCACCCGCTCACGCCAGTAGCTCAGCGCCTGCTCGTAGCGGCGACCTTCGCGCAGCTGTTGTTCGGCCAGCACATAGTCGCGGAAAGTCAGCCCCGGTTCCGCCAGTTCCAGCGTCGGATCGACGTAGAACGCCATCAGTTCGCGGGCGAGAATCTGCGTGCTCGCCGCGTCGACGATCAGCGCGTCGAGGCTGATGTGCAAATGGGTGATGCCGTCGTCGAGCAACGACAGGCTGAACTCGAACAGCGGCCAGCGACTGGCGTCCAGCACCTGGTGGGACTGGCGTTCGCGGGTCGCCTCAAGGGTGCGTTGCGCTACATCAGCGGGCAACCCGCGCAGGTCGCTGCGCGGCATATGGTAGGTCGGCACCTGCCCCAGTACCTGTTGCGTGCCGTTGCTGAGGAACACCACGCGCAGCATGTCGTGGCGCTGGATCATGCGGTTCAGCGCACGCTCGAAACGCTCGGCGTCGAATTCGGGAATGCGCAGTTCTTCGTAGCCGTGGGCACTGACGCCGCCCAGACTGACCGTGGCCTCGCGACCGAACCAGTAGGCTTGCTGAATATCGGTAAGAGGGAACGGTTCATGTCGATTGCCGCGATCCGGCTCGAGCTGGATGAATGCCGGTTCAACGCTTTGCTCTTCACGCGACACCTGCGCCGCCAGATCCAGCAACACCGGGGTCTGGAACAGGCTGCTCAGGGACAGTTGCGCGCCCATGCGCTGGTTGATCGCGTAGATCATCCGCGTCGCCAGCAGCGAGTGGCCGCCGAGATCGAAGAAGTTGTCGTGGATGCCGACCCTTTCGCACTTGAGCACTTCGGCCCAGATCCCGGCCATCTGACGCTCAATGTCATTGCGCGGCGCCTCGTAAGTCGCCCCGGCACTGCGTTCCGGCGCTGGCAGCGCCTGGCGGTCGAGCTTGCCGTTGCGGGTCAGCGGCAATTGCGACAGGCGAACCCAGGCACTCGGGATCATGTGTTCGGGCAACTGGCGTTGCAGTTCAGCGCGCAGGCATTCAGGGGGCGCGGTGCCGACCACATAGGCCACCAGACGTTTGTCCCCGGCCACGTCCTCACGCAGCAACACGGCGGCTTCCTGTACGCCGGGTTGTTGATGCAACAGGCTGTCGATCTCGCCGAGCTCGATGCGGAAACCGCGCAATTTCACCTGTTGGTCGATGCGTCCCAGGTATTGCACGTTGCCGTCGGCCTGGAACTTCGCGAGGTCGCCGCTGCGGTACATCCGCCCGCCCGGCTCGGCACTGAACGGGTCCGGCAGGAAGCGTTCGGCGGTCAGGTCCGGGCGGTTCAGATAGCCACGGGCCAGGCAAGCGCCAGCGATGTACAACTCGCCTGCCACGCCGATCGGCACGGGATTCAGATATTCGTCCAGCACGTACAGCCGCGCATTGGCGATGGGGCGGCCAATGGGCGGCGCGTCCGGCCAGGATTCGGCCGCGTTGCAATCGAGGCTGAATTGGCTGACCACATGGGTTTCGGTCGGCCCGTACTGGTTGTGCAACTGCGCGCCGCCGAGCCCGCGGACAAAGCCACGCAGCTCGTCATTGATTTGCAGGGCTTCACCGGCGGTGATGATCTCGCAGCCGCCGGCCGGCATCGGTGCATCGGCCTCGGTCAGGCCGGCGAGTTGCTGCAACACGGCGAACGGCAGGAACGCCCGCTGTACACCTTCGGCCACCAGGGTCGGGCGTAGCGCGGCGAGGTCCTTGCGACTGTCTTCGGTCATCAGCAACAGGCTGCCGCCCTGGCACAGCGTGCTGCAGATTTCCTGGAACGAGACGTCGAAATTCAGCGAGGCGAATTGCAGCACCCGCTGCGGTGCCCTGGCCTGATCGAGTTGCCAGGTGATCAGGTTGTCCAGCGCACGACGGCTGTGGGCCACGCCTTTGGGTCGTCCGGTGGAGCCGGAGGTGTAAAGCACGTAGCCGAGGTGTTCCGGGGTCACCGTGACCTGCGGGTCATCCGTCGGGTGTTGCGCCCATTGCGATGCGTCAGTGTCCAGGCAGCAGATTTTCGCCTCGTTAGCCGGTAGCCCGGCCATCAGGCTCGATTGCGTCAGCAGCAAGGTAGGCGCCGCATCACTGAACATGAACGCCAGGCGTTCGCTCGGGTAAGCGGGATCGAATGGCACATACGCCCCACCGGCCTTGAGGATCGCCAGCAGGCCGATGACCATTTGCGGCGAACGCTCCAGGCACAGGCCGACGCGATGCTCGGGGCCGACGCCTTGTTCGATCAGGTAACGCGCGAGGCGGTTGGCGGCGCGATTCAGTTCGCCGTAGCTCAGTTGCTCACGGTCGGCGAGCAACGCCACGGCGTCGGGTGTTTGCCGGGCGAGGCTTTCGAAACGCGCCACGCAACCGGGTAGCGACGCGGTTTCCCGGGCGGTGAGGTTCCAGTCATGAACGATGTGCTGGTGTTGCTCGGCGCTCAGCAGCTTGATCCCCGCCAGCGACTGCTCGCTATTCTCGAACATCTGCGTCAGTACCCGACGCAGGTACTCGCCGAACTGCTCGACGGTGCCGCGCTCGAACAGGCCCGAAGCGTATTCCAGACCGCCGACGATCCGCCCGTCACGCTCACTGAGGGCCAGTTGCAGGTCGAACTTGGCCACGTGATGGCTGCTCTCGACCGGGGTCACCTCAAGCCCGGTCAGCAGCAGATCGGAATCCTGATCCTGTTCCCAGGCAAACAGCACCTGGAACAGCGGACTGTGGGCCAGACTGCGCGGCGGGTTGAGCAATTCCACCACTTGCTCGAACGGCAGGTCCTGATGCTCCTGAGCCTCCAGCGCCACTCGCCGCGCCTGTTGCAGCCATTGCGCCACCGACGGCGTACCCGATTGAGTCATCCGCAGAGCCAACGTATTGACGAAGAAACCGATCAGCCCTTCCAGTTCCTGTTGCGGGCGGTTGGCCGACGGCACGCCGATCACCACGTCGCGTTGCCCCGACAGGCGCGACAACAACAGCGAAAAACCGGCCAGCAGAGTCATGAACAGCGTCGTGCCTTGCTGCATGCCCAGGGCTTTCAATCGCGCGGTCAAAGCTTCGTCGAAGACCAATGGAACAAAGCCGCCGAGGTAATCCTGCACGGGCGGGCGCTTGTGATCGGTCGGCAGCTCCAGCAGCACCGGTGCGCCGCTGAGGGTTTCACGCCAGTAACGGCTTTGCTGCTCCAGAACGTCACCGGACAGCCACTGTTTTTGCCACACGGCGTAATCCACGTACTGCACCGGCAATGGCGGCAGCGGATCGTCGCGATCCTGTAACGCCGCTGCGTACAGCTGGCCGAGCTCGCGGGTGAGCACGCCCATCGACCAGCCGTCTGAGATGATGTGGTGCTGGGTCAGCAACAGCACATGGTCATCCGCCGCCAGCCGCACCAGGCTGACCCTCATCAGCGGGCCGCGGCTCAGATCGAATGGTACGGCGCCCTCCTCGTCGATCAAGCGACTCAGGCGTTTTTGCGCATCGTTCCCCTGCACGTCAATCACCGTCAGCCGGATACTGTGCGCAGACGGCGAAACCAATTGCCGCCCTTCCCCTTCAACGGCAATGAACGTCGTGCGTAGCGCCGCATGGCGCGCCACCAGTTGATTGAAGCTGCGTTCGAGTGCTGCCACGTCCAGCGAACCGCGCAAACGCAGGTTCAACGGCATGTGATAGGCGGCGTTGCCACCCTCCATTTGCGCCAAAAACCACAGGCGCTGCTGAGCAGACGACAACGTTTGCGCGCCCGAGCGTTCAAGGGTTGTGATGGCTGGACGAGCCGCCGCCTGACTGGCGTGCAGCCGTTCGGCGAACTCAGCCAGAACCGGCGCGGCAAACAGCGTCGAGGGTGCCACTTCCAGCCCCAGCGCATGACGAACCTGCGCCAGCACGCGCATCACCAGCAGCGAGTGACCGCCGAGGGCGAAGAACTGATCCTGACGCCCGACCTGCTCGACGCCGAGCACATCGGCCCAGATTGCGGCGAGCGCTGTTTCCAGCGGGCCTTGTGGTGCCTGATACTCCTGCTGCTCGAAAGCCTCGATGTCCGGCGCCGGCAGGTTTGGCCGATCGACCTTGCCGTTGGCGGTCAGCGGCAACGCATCGAGACGCACGAAGGCGGTTGGCACCATGTAGTCCGGCAGACTGGTTTGCAGCTGTTCACGCAGCGCGCGCGGGCTCAGCGTTGAGTCTGGTTTTTCGCAGTAGTAGGCCACCAGACGCGGTTCACCGGGACTGTCCTGACGCAGCAACACCACGCTTTCCCGCACGCCCGGTATGTCCGCGAGCCGGGTTTCGATTTCCCCCAACTCCAGACGCAGCCCGCGCAATTTGGCTTGGGAATCGTTGCGGCCGAGGAATTCCAATTGGCCGTCGGCCCGGTAACGCGCCAGATCACCGGTGCGATACAGACGCTCGCCCGCCACGAAGGGGCTGTCGATGAAACGCTCAGCGGTCAGTTGCGGCAGGTTCAGATAACCGCGCGCCACGCCGACGCCACCGATGTACAGTTCACCGGCTCCTCCCTCGGCAACCGCTTTACCGTCAGCGTCGAGCAGGTAAATCCGGGTATTGGGCAGTGCCCGGCCGACGGGCAACACCGCGTCGATCTGGCTGCCTTCGGTGAATTCAAAACAGGTGCTGTCGATGCTCGCCTCGGTGACGCCATAGGCCTGGACGATCTGCACCTGCTCACCGCACAGCCTGCGTAATTGCCGGGCGCTGTGGGCGGTCCAGATGTCGGAGCCGCAGACCACGGTGCGCAGGAACGACAGGTCGTGGCCGGTCTCTTCGACCCACGCCAACAGTGGATTGAGCAGCGCCGGCACGAAGTCGGCAAAGCCGATGTGCGCGTCACGTATCAAGCGATACAGGGCCGGCGGGTCCATCAGGGTGTCCCGTGGACACAGCACCAGCGTGCCGCCAAAACCCAGCGCACGGATCAGGTCGGCGCTGAACACGTCGAAGGAAAAGCCGGCCATTTGCAGGTGGTTGATCGGCTCGCCCAACTCATAGAGTTGCGCCCAGTCAGCACTCACCGCAACCAGCCCGCGATGCTCGACCATCACGCCTTTCGGGGTGCCGGTGGAGCCGGAGGTGTAGATCACGTAAGCCAGGTGACGGGGTGTCAGGCCGATCGCGTGAGGATCAAGGTTGTCAGCCGCAAGCGCAGCCCAATCGCGGGCGTCGGCCAGATCCAGCAGAGTGGGGGTGGTCGCCGACTGTCCGAGCGCCGCCCGCAAAACAACGCGCGCCTGTCCATGGGTCAGCACCACCGGCGGTGCGCTGTCGGCCAGCATGTGCGCCAGCCGCGCCTGCGGATAAGACGGGTCCAGCGGCACATAGGCGCCGCCGGCCTTGAGCACCGCGAGTACGCCGACCAGCATTTCCAACGAACGCTCCAGGCACAGTCCGACTCGCACGTCCGGCCCGACCCCGAGCTTGCGAAGGTGATGGGCCAACCGGTTGGCGCGGGTGTTCAGTTCACGATAACTGAGCGCCTCCTGCTGCCAGCGTGCGGCGATGGCATCAGGGTTGCGCAGCACCTGCGCCTCAAACAGACCGTGCACGCACAGGTCTGCATCGAACGGTTTCAAGGAGCAAACGTCGGGCTGCGTTGGATTCGTCCCACGCAAGGAAGTGTTATCGAGCATCGGAGACTACCGTCCATGACTACTTTATTGTTGTGATCTGGCCGGGACAGAACATGCCCCGCCAGTCAGGCCCCGGCATCAGATGCCGGCACGGTCATTCGAATTCAGGAGGATGGTACGGCGCGCGCGTGCAGACTCGCGTTGAACGCGGGCACACGCAGAAATTCGGGGGGAGACAGGCTGGAGAAAAACGCCGCCGCGCGGTCGGCGCAGGCAACTGGAAGGTGGGTCGAATCATTGGCGACAGACGTCGCCCCATTCACTACATCGACGATTGCAAACCGCGTGACCAATTGAAACCTCGCCTTCCATTTTGAGGGTCAACGACGAGGAACAACCTGCGCGGGGATGACAGCGCCAGGGTGGTCCCGATCGGCTGCGACTGCCGGGTCTGTGGACACACGGCAATCTTCTGGCGCCGGGTTTGTGACCCGAAGCGCCGGCAGATAATAACCACGTTTTTTGCTGGTGAGGCAAACAAAATGTAGGAATTCTGCGAAATAAATATCAGCCGTTTCCCACATGATCGTGACGATGGCAAAGAGACAGGGATGTCAAAAATGTTCGTAGATCGTACTGCCGTTTCCTGCAGGCCACGGGCATCGAAAACCGCTGCAGAGGCTTGAGTGGGCAGCGAAAAAGTCTCCACGCGACATACTTCGGTAGCCGGGCGCTAACAAGCACTAACAACGCATAACTGACAGTCCCTCGGCTGTGAAGGCAGGCTTGGATCTCACCGCTGAACGCCCGGCCACCTGCAAATCTTTTCGGTCGCCGCGCTCAGTCGAACGATGGTTTTGCGAGGGATTCGCCCACGCTGAACTACCCCGGAACAGAGCGCGGATTGGTCCACGAGCACTGAGCGATCGTGAAGATCAAAAACATTGCCGCTTGTGAACCGTCACGATAGCGACAGAAAAAAGACCACCACTCGAAATCCTAACGAGCGCCATTATCATGGATCGGCTCTACATCAATCTCACTCGATTCACCCAGCGCACGATACCGGTCCCGCAATTTTCTCAGCTCGCGCGCCTCCATCTTCTCCAGACCCAGCGTGGCGTTCTGCGCTTCATTGGTGGCGCGTATCAGCTCATCAATCTTCAAATGCAAAATGTCGTTGTCGCGGTTCTGGGTGTTTTGAATGAGGAACACCATCAGGAACGTAATGATCGTGGTCGACGTGTTGATGATGAGTTGCCAGGTGTCGTTGTAGTGGAAATATGGCCCTGTTCCCGCCCAGGCGACGATCAGGAGGATCGCTGTCAAAAAGGTCTTCGGGCTACCCGCCCAGTTGGAAAGTGCCTGGCAAAAACGTGCAAATCTCATCTTGAAACCTCTGAATAAACCTGACTACTTGACCTCGCTGAGCGGTGAAATACTTTGTAATATTTGCACCGCTCGTCGGCGGCGCAGATTCGCGCGCGTGCTCACGCATCAGACCAAGGGAATATTCCGGCGGCTCATCACCTGATTGATCTCCACGACCACCCGCCTCGTCGCCTCCTCGATCGTTCCCTCATTCCGGCACAAAAACCAACCCTGATCGGCAGCGGCTTGCTCGAACGCCCGAGTGCAAGCGGCATGCTCCTCAAGCCCCCGAAGCACAGTGCTGCTCAGGCCGCGCCGTCGTGCCCCTGCCCTCGCCCACGAAATCTCCGGCGCTGTGACCACCCCGACATGCAGGTCGGGCACTTGGACATTGCGATCAATATTGAGCTGCAGGATTTCTGCAAACGGGACTGTCCGGCGAAAGGCGGCCTCGGACGGGTACCAGCGATCGATCAGGATGATGCTGTCGGTGGGTTGTCTGGGCAGCACGTGCCGGGAGATCCAGCGGCGGCTATCAGCCAGGCGTTGGCAGACTTCGAGTTCCAGATCCCGGTCAGGATGTCGGGCGAGCCGGTTCACCAGATGCATTGTCTCGCCCCTGAACGGGTCGCTTTTTTTCTCGCACAGTCGGATGACTTTCTGGTTGCCTGCCCTCAGGGCTTCAGTGATCGCCTCCAACAGCGAGGTTTTGCCGACGCCTTTGGGGCCATCCAGAGAAACAAACAGCGGACGAGTCATTGTTCACAGACTTCTACAGGGAGTAGCGAACACTCTAACGGATTTTCCGGTTGAACCTCTGCTGCCCACACGGACTCCCAAACTCAAATCCAGGAGAAACCTATGACCCAGACAGCTTTAGTCGTGGGCGCCAGCGGCATTGTCGGCAGCGCCATCACCCAGTTACTCATCGACAACAAATGGCAGGTCGCCGCCCTTTCGAGGCATCCATCGCAAGCGCAAGGCGTGATCCCTGTCGCGGCAGATCTTCAGGACCCGGCGTCGCTGGAACAGGCGCTGAGGGATTTGAAACCCACTCACGTGTTCATTACCACATGGTCACGGCAAGCCACAGAAGCCGAGAACATTCGGGTTAACGCCGCCATGGTACGCAACGTGCTCGCTGCGGTTCGCCCAGCCAAGAGCGTCGAACACGTAGCACTGGTCACTGGCCTGAAGCACTACCTCGGCCCGTTCGAAGCCTATGGTAAAGGCAGCCTTCCGCAGACACCGTTTCGCGAGGAACAAGGTCGTCTGGATGTCGAGAATTTCTATTACGCCCAGGAAGACGAACTCTTCGCCGCTGCTGAACAGGACGGCTTCACCTGGAGCGTCCATCGCCCGCACACCGTCACCGGGGTCGCCGTGGGCAATGCGATGAACATGGCAACCACCCTCGCCGTCTATGCCTCGGTGTGCAAACACACCAATCGCCCCTTTGTGTTTCCCGGATCGAGGGTGCAGTGGGACAGCCTCACCGATATGACGGACGCGCGGCAGTTGGCGAAACAACAATTGTGGGCGGCCACCACCCCGGCTGCGGCTAACCAGGCGTTCAATATCACCAATGGCGACGTATTTCGCTGGAAATGGATGTGGGGCCGAATTGCCGAATACTTCGACTTGCCTGCTGCTGATTATCCTGCGTCGCCCTCTCCTCTGGAGAAGCAGATGGCTGACGACCAAGCCGTATGGACGCAGATAGTTGCCGAACACGCTTTGAAGGAATCGGATATCAGTCGCCTGATTTCCCCATGGCATACCGATGCAGATCTTGGTCGTCCCATCGAAGTGGTCACGGACATGTCGAAAAGCCGCATGATGGGCTTCACTGCCTACCAGGCGAGCGATCAGGCGTTTTTTGACGTGTTCGACAAACTGCGGAAGATGCGTTTGATCCCCTAGGCTGTTTCAGAACAGATAGGAAACGGTATGGCGCGTGATTTCAGGCGCAATCCCGCTACAGCTTTGAAGCGTCTTCGACTGCTTCAACCTGCGTAAGCGGGATGGTCTCAATCGCCCAGGCACGCGCCTGCCGACGTCCGGGGCTCGGCACCGCGCACGCCTTTCGCCCCGTAAATTCTCGTCCAAGTCGGTCTTCATCGATACGCCAGCCGTTCTGCTCCAACTCCTTCACACGACGCCTGAAGAAAATCTGCAGTGCATCCGACTTCAACGACACTTCCTGCTGCCAGGAATCCGGTACACGTTCTGGCCGGACGTTCTTCAGCACTTCATGATCCTGCTCGAAAATCCGAATATTGCTGGCAACAAAACGTCGGTCAAACAGTCGGGATCGGAGGAATGTCCGGCCCATCATCCACCAGGTTCGCGTGCGGTTGGCATCAATGGGGACATGCGCCGAGACAATGTGGATTCGCCACCCATTCGGCAATTCAAGTTCCAGCGTCGTGCACGGACCAGACAGATGAAAGCCTGGAATCGTCTCCACGCTCACCCGCTCAGTCGCAGATTTTCGTCGAAATAACCCGGTGCGTTTTGGGCGGCGCATGATCATCTTCGCGCGCCCACTCCATGCATCGCCATCCACTTCAAATGCATCGATCTCAGGATGATCAGGGTCGCCGAACGTGCTGCCGTGAACGAATGGCGCGTGCGCAAAGTCGAGCCCGTTCTCAATGACCCGATCCCAACTTGCCTCCCAGTCGAAATACCCGGAAACCACACGAGTGTTCGCGTCATCTATCCAGTCGAGCACGGGTAGCGGCGGCCTTTCATGCTCGGGCAGATCGCCGAGAAATGCCCAGACCCAGCCGTAGCGTTCAAGTGTGGGATAGGCATCGACTCGAGCCTTGGCGGGGATGCGCAAATTCGGCTGTGCCGGGATATGTGTGCAGATGCCGTCCGCTCCGAACCGCCACCCGTGGTAGGGACACTGCACGCTCTCCCCGACTTTGGCGCCGGCCGAAAGCGAGCCACCACGATGGACACAGACATCGGACAGAAGATGCGCCTTCCCTTTGTCGTCACGAAAGGCAACGAATGGCTGGCCAAGCAAGCGTACTGCCGCAAGTTCGTTGGTCAATTGCGTGGATGGCAGGACGACATACCAAAGGTTGGTGAGCATCAGGAAGTTGAACTCAATGGCTGGGAACGAGAGTGGCTTAGCCTTCTTCGACGCATTTGGAACAACGGTGTTCAGTTGGACGTGACATCTCGAATGAATCAAACCTTGCCACAACCATTGTCGGGTATTGGTCTGTATCTAAGTGTGTATAGAGGCGGACGCGTTACACAACATTGAGCTTCCAGCAGCGCAAGACACAAGCGAGATACACCAACCCGATGAACTACGGTCACGGCCAGCGCAGTGGGTACCGTGCCTGGCACCTCTCATTGGGAGCACCTGAAATGCTTCCACTTTCTTGACGACAAGTCGGAGGTTTAAATCAATGCAAACAAACACGTCATCGGTCTTGAATCGGCTGCGCCTTAACCTCGATCGCGTCGGAGACTGGATCGCGCCTTTAAGCCTGCGCGTTTTTCTGGCGTGGGAGTTTTTTGAGGCCGGGTGGGAAAAGTGGAACGGTGAGAACTGGTTCCCAAGCATTCAAGGTGCCTTTCCTTTTCCCTTCAATCAGCTGCCCGCTACGTTCAATTGGCAGTTATCAATGTGGGCAGAACTGCTCTGTTCCATTGCTTTGCTTGTAGGCCTGGGAACACGTCTTTCAGCACTGATCCTCATCGTGGTCACCGTTGTGGCAACTGCCGCAGTTCATTGGCCAGCAGACTGGTCGACGTTGAGCGAACTCGCAAGAGGCTACTCCATCAGCAATCAGGGCTACGGCAATTACAAGCTGCCCTTGATCTACCTCGTAGCACTTGTGCCGCTGCTGTTCACTGGGGCCGGCAAGCTGAGCCTGGATGCATTCATCCATCGGTGTATCCAGCGTTTGAATGCACGCTGAATCGTCATTGCTTTCGTCAGTTACATCGAGTCGGAGAATCAAGCGAATGCAAACGAACATTTCATCATCAATATCTTTAGCTCCACAGCCCCCTCATGAGCCGACCGTTGGACTCGGATTGCGCCGCGCACTACTCAAGACACTTCGTGACGCTCCAGTCGGGGATTTCGATTTTCTAGAGGTTGCTCCAGAGAACTGGATCGGCATCGGCGGCGCGCATGGGGATGCTCTGCAGTTTCTAGCTGAACGCTACCCGTTGTCATGCCATGGCCTGTCACTGTCGCTAGGTGGCAGTGCGCCTCTGGACGAGTCTTTTCTTGAGCAAGTACGAGGATTTCTCGATCGCTACCACGTGCCGTTTTATAGCGAACACCTGAGTTACTGCAGTGACGATGGCCATCTATACGACCTGCTGCCGTTGCCATTTACTGAGGAGGCGGTTCAGCACGTTGCTGCGCGCATCCGTCGTGCACAGGACATCCTCGGCCGCCGTCTTGCCGTAGAGAACGTCTCTTATTACGCCGCTGCTCATCAGGATATGGACGAACTTACGTTCACCAATGCAGTACTTCGCGAGGCCGATTGCGACCTGTTGCTCGACGTTAATAATGTGTACGTCAACTCAGTGAACCATCGGTTTGATCCAACGGTTTTCCTGGCCGGCGTGGAACCAGAACGCGTAGTCGCCATGCACGTGGCTGGCCATTACGACGAAGCCGATGACCTGATAATCGACTCCCATGGTGCTTCGGTCAAACCGGTAGTCTGGTCATTGCTGGAACAGGCTTATGGCCTCTTTGGTGTAAAGCCAACGCTGCTGGAGCGCGATTTCAACTTTCCGTCTTACGACGAACTTGTGGCTGAGCTGAATACCATCAGGCGGTTGCAGCGCGACGCGGATGCTTTGGTGCGGGTGACCGTCGATGGCTGACTCCACTTCAAGTTTGCACAGTCAGCAGCTCGCGTTGACCCGTTACCTGCGTGACCCGGACAGTTACGCGCCGCCTGCGCAGATGAATCCCGCAAGAGCGCAGGTCTATCTGAACCTGGTGTTCAATAATCTCCTGAGTTTACTGGGCGGAACGTTCCCGGTACTGGTTGCCGTGTTGGGCGATGCTGGCTGGCGTGCGCTGGTCCGACGTTTTTTGCGTGACCACCGCGCGCAAACGCCACGTTTCGGAGAAATTGCACGCGAGTTTGTAGACTTCGTAGCGAGCCTGGAGGACGCGCCTGGTTTTGAGCATCCTTGGTACCCGTTCTTACCTGAATTGGCCCATTACGAGTGGGTGGAGATGGCGCTGCAACAGTTGGACGCTGCGCCGCTGGAGACCAGTGATGCGGCGCAGTTACTCGACCGACCCCTTCGGCTATCCCCGCTCGTCTGGCCGTTGGCTTACACCTGGGCCGTACATCGTCTCGGGCCAGGCCACCTGCCTTCTGAACCGCCAGAACTACCGACGTTGCTGCTGATCAGCCGGGTGCCGAGTGGTCAAGTGCAGTTCTCCCACGTCAGCCCGCTGGCATTCCGATTGTTGCAGCGGATCGAGCAGTTCCCTGACATGGATGGTCGAGCGCAGTTGCATGCTTTGGCTGCAGAGGCTGGTGCATCAGATGTGACCAGCTTCGTTGCCGACGCGCTGGTTCTGCTGCGCAAGCTGCATGAGCAAGCTGTTGTCGGGGTAGCTGCGACACCCGTTTTAAAGCTGTTGTCCTGATTGACGCGCAAAGGCCGAGGTCAGCTTTTGTATCTCTATGTACCTGCACGCGAAGTCTTGGGATTGGCTTACAAATGCATCTCTCGCTTGATACATCGTGGATACATGACTCCGGCTAAATAAGCCTTACCCGAATAAGGTCGCCCTCGAAGTGGAAGACGCTTGCGCGCATTAGCCTTGTAACTCAAGGCTTTTCCCACTTCGCCTAGAGCTTCTTTGCGGGTTTATTCGCCCTGTGGCGTGAACCGCGGCCTGGCCGCGCAAAGTATCTGGAGAATCACCATGTACCGTAAATCTTTCTCGAACACAAAAAGTCTTGGCCTGGCCGCTATCGCTTTAGCCGGTGGCATGAGCCTGGCATCGTCTGCAGCTTTTGCTGTTGAGCCGTTGTCCCAAGGCTATCAACTGGCATCGGCGGATAAGGCCGGCGAAGGCAAGTGTGGCGAAGGCAAATGCGGTGCCAGCCAAGCCAGCGACAAGTCCGTGACTGCCGAAGGCAAGTGCGGTGAAGGCAAGTGTGGTGACGACTCTTTCGCTCGCACAGATACCGACCATGATGGTCGCGTCTCTCTTAAAGAACTCCTGGCTGTGGCACCTCAGGGCGGTGAAGAATTTCAAGCGATGGACACCAACCACGATGGTTTTCTTTCTGAAGGCGAGGTCTACAAGTTCAGAAGCAACCAATACCTTTCCAACGGCAAGAAAGTACCCACCGAGCTTTTCACCCACATGAGCAAAGCGCAGAACTGATTCATTCCTCCTGCCGTAGCATTCGCCCTCCCCTGCGGCCGCCGCCAGGGAGGGCGATTTACCTTCTGCAGATGTATTGATTACACAGCGTCACAAGTGATGTTCTCCGCCCCTGATTTATCCACTGAAAGCGACACTTTAAAGTCCATCCCACTGCTCACCTCATCATGTCGATGGGGCGCCAACAGGAGACTTCCCCATGCCTTTCATCAGCGTTCGTATCACCCGCGATGGCGTCACCAAGGAACAGAAATCCCAAGTCATCGCCGAGATAACCAGAACCATGCAAACAGTGCTCAACAAGGATCCGCACCTCACGCATATCGTCATTGAAGAGGTCGATACCGATAACTGGGGCTATGCCGGAATCACCACCACTGAGTACCGCCAACAGCTGACGGAGTCGAAGAAATGACTTTTCCTGTCAGGATCGACTTTGTGTCGGATGTGGTGTGCCCCTGGTGCGCACTCGGCGCCAAAGCGCTGGAACAAGCCATCGCTAATGTTGCCGGCGAAGTTGCAGTGGAGCTGACCTTCAAGCCTTTCGAACTGAACCCGGACATGCCGGCCGAGGGCGAGCACGCCATCCAGCACATGATGCGCAAATATGGGCGCAGCGCCGAAGAAGTTGCCTCGCGCAATGAAATGATCATCGCGCGTGGCAAAACCATCGGTTTTCAGTTCGACCTGGAAAAGCGCAGCCATTTCTACAACACCTTCGACGCCCATCGCCTTCTGCTGTGGGCTGTGCAGGACGGCCGCCAGGTTGCGCTGAAGAAAATCCTGCTCGAGGCTTATTTCACCAACGGCCAGAACCCCAGCGATCACGAAACATTGGTGCGCCTGGCCGGTGAAGCAGGACTTTCAACCACCCGAGCTCGCGAGATTTTGACTAGCGAGGCGTTCGCTAGCGAGGTCCGCGAACTTGAGGGGTTTTACCTTGAACGCGGAATTAATTCGGTCCCGGCCATGGTGCTGAATGGTCGTCAGTTGGTGTCCGGATCGCATTCAGTCAAGGAATACGAACACATCCTCAGGCAGGTGGCACGAGAGTCCGCTACAGCCTGACAAAGCGACTACCAACACGATGCCCCGGGCAAGCCCACGGCACCGGTCACCCAACTTGTTTGGAGTACATCGTCATGTCGAATGCCCTCTATCCGCTGAACCGCACCGCTTATCTGCTGGTCGATCCGTACAACGATTTCCTCTCGGAGAACGGCAAGGTATTCCCCTTGATCAAGCCAATTGCCGACCAGGTCGGGCTGCTCGACAACCTGCGGGCCCTCGATCGCGCCGTACGAGCGCACAACATTCCGGTGGTTATTGTGCCGCACCACCGCTGGGAACACGGCGACTACGAAGGCTGGGGCCATCCAACACCGACCCAATGCAAAATTATGCACATGCACCACTTCGCACGCGGTGAATGGGGAGGTGAATGGCATCCCGATTTCGCGCCGAAGGACGGCGACATTGTCGTACAGGAACATTGGGGCGCCAGCGGCTTTGCCAATACCGACCTCGATCTTCGCCTGAAGCAGAAAGGCATCACCCACGTCATCATCGTCGGCCTGCTCGCCAATACCTGCATCGAAGCGACCGCCCGCTACGCCTCGGAATTGGGCTACCACGTCACCTTGGTGCGTGACGCGACCGCCGCTTTCCGTGCGGAAATGATGCACGCCGCCCACGACCTGAACGGGCCGACTTTCGCTCACTCAATAGTGACCTCCCACGAATTGATTGCTGCGCTGGCACCGCAGGAGTAATGGCCCGTGAATCTCACAGTTTTGCTCTACTCCCGGGTATGTGGTGGCGTACGCGCTAACGGGCGCAAGAGTGACGACCGTCGGAGCGAGAGCAGATGTAAGGGTTTTCATGACGCTTCCATTTTTATTGATGAGTGATGGGAAGCCTCAATTGCCGCAGACTCATAGACGACAGAGGGTCAAGGCGCGACGTGGGTGTGAAAGATCTTACTGACGACCGCCCACTTGCCATCGACTTTCAACAGGTGGAAAAAGTCGGTGAAGGAAATGCCGGACATGTCGTTGGCGTCGATGCGTGCGCTCGCGGCCGTACCAACGATTTCAATGCGGACGATAGCTGCCGGTGCATCAGGGGACGGGCGAAAACCTTCATCAATACCCTTGAAAAGGATTTGAATTGCACCACCGGCCAAGTGACCGTCTACATCGACGCTGAACATGGTTGCTCGCTCATCGAAAGCTGGCTTCATGATGCTGCTTTTCGCTTGCTTGCAGCCCTCAATGTACTTATTCAGCACCTCGGTGATGGCTTGGTATTCGTGAACGTAAGTAGGTTTGCTCATGGTGTATTCCTGGTTCATCGAGTCGAATTGGATTAAGGTCTGGCACGCTTATGACGAGGGCAAATTCACGCTTTGGTATCTAGCCATACAGAGCCGTAACGAGTGTAGGCTTCAGGAATCTCAATGGCTTCTTTCAAGTCATCTGCTGCAGTACGCACCCAAAATGGATCGCGCAGCATTTGCCGTCCGACAAACACCAAGTCAGCTCGGCCGTTCTGCAGGATTTCCTCGGCTTGACGACCACTCTGAATCACACCCACTGCACCCGTCGCAATATGCAGCTCCTTACGTAGCAACTCAGCGGCCGGTACTTGGTAACCTGGATAAGTCTGAACCTTGATCATTTTGATCCCACCGGAGCTGCAGTCGATCAGATCGACGCCCTGCTCTTTCATCCAGCGACCGTATTCAAGAAATGACTCGGGTGTGTTTCCGCCTTCGGCGTAATCAGAGCTGGAGATACGAACAAACAGAGGACGATCGCCCCAATGGGTTTTGACTTCCTCCAGCACTTCGCGCAGGAAGCGATAGCGACGCTTGGCATCACCGCCATATTCGTCATCGCGGGTATTGGCGAGTGGGGATAGGAACTCACTCAGCAAATAACCGTGAGCGGCATGGATCTCGAGCACATCAAAGCCCGCTTCACTGGCGCGTCGTGCGGCATCGCCATAAAGCTTCACCAAACCCGGAATTTCGTCAGCCGCGAGTGCCCGAGGCACAGGGCTGGAATCCGTAAACGGAATCGCCGACGGGGCGATATGAATAAGGTTGGGCAGATCGGCATTGCGTCCCGCATGGCCGATCTGAGCGCCGGCTTTCGCACCAAAGCTGTGAAGCAGTTCGGTTAGCCCTTTCAAGCCGACAACGTGTTCATCGCTCCAGATCCCAAGGTCACCAGCCCCGATACGACCGTCAGCCTGGATAGCCAGCGTCTCGGGAAAAATCAGCGCCGCCTGACCCAGTGCGCGAGCTCCATAATGAACGCGGTGCCAATCAGTGACAAAGCCATCATCCGCTGCCATGTGCATGCACATGGGGGACATGACGACCCGGTTTTTCAGTTTAAGGCCTTTAATTTCATGGGGGGATAACAACAAACTCATCTGGCGGATTCCATACTGGTCAATATGGAATCATGCTAACTTACACACCACTTGCGTGTAAGTACGCACAATTTTGTGCTGTAGGCACACTTTTTATACCATGGTGATTTCAGTGAAAAAATGTAACCCTCAGAATGAAATTGAGGCCTTCGCTTGTCCCGTCGCGTTTACTGTCGATGTCATAGGTGGAAAATGGAAATCGCTCATACTGTTTCACTTGATGTCTGGAACGAAGCGCTTCAACGAGCTCCGACGCCTCATTCCAGATATCACTCAGAGGATGCTGACACTCCAGTTGAGAGAGCTGGAGACTGATGGGGTTATACATCGCGAAATCTATCGCGAGGTGCCGCCAAAGGTTGAGTATTCGCTGACAGAATTAGGCAACTCTCTCGCGCCTTTGGTGAGTGCCATGCGGGAATGGGGAGCTGTTCATGAGCGAAAGATTTTGGAGCTCAGGCGCTCTGCGGTGCCGGCGAGTTCGGTCGCTTCCTGTTCCACCATCTGATCACGCGAGGGCTTTGTGCTTCAGCACTGCTTTGAGCCGACAATCATCAGCTTCCAGGGCCTTTGGTATCCACGCTTAGAATACTTGCCTGGCCAAGCCTGTACGCGTCAATTCTTTGAAATGTTCAATGCCTGTTTAGAAACAGCTGAAGGCTATTGTGACCATCCACGATCAGTCCACGTATGAGTTCCTGATAGTCGTCTGCTGTATTCAAATCTTGCAGGTCAAAGCTTGCAGACCAATTGATGAACGTCTTGGGCTGTCCAGTGAGAGAGGCCAATTTCACCGTGGCAACATAGTTGTCCAGCGGTAATGGCGCCTCCTCGAAGCGGTAGGATAGCGTTGTATTGTGATCATCGACCGATAACAAACGCTCCCTGACAACTGCGCCATCGGCCAGCGTGAGTCTGCGAATACAGCCGACCAATCCATCAGGTTGGTTGTCCTCAATGCTGCTTTCGACAATCGATGGATGCCATTTATGAATCTCTCCAAATTTTTTCAACACGCTCCAGGCATGTCCAACATTGCTGTCCAAGACAGCGGAAAACTCAACCATCGGCATCGTGTATCTCCCTTCAGATATGTGCTGTAAGAGCACGGCGAGTCGGCGCAACCACCAGGCTGATCCGTGGATCGTCGAGCGCCTGTTTCAGAACCTCGCGTCCATCCAGCCCCGTAGCGCCAATCAAAACTAATGTCATTGCAAGCAACGCTCATGACCAAGCCTGCGAACAGCGTCGGAGACTGGCATGTCACCTTGAGTAAGCTCGATAATGACTCGACTCACCCTGGGCTGTTCGATCAACTCGGCAAGTGTCGCTGCTACGTCATCTCTCGAAACTTCACCGTAAGGAATAGCAACGTCAGCACGGATTCTGCCAGTGCCTGGGTCATCCAGAAGCGTTCCTGGACGCACAATTACCCAATCCAGACCCGTCCCAACCAAGTGAGCATCAGCTCGTTTTTTCACGGCAATGTAATTTTCGAAACCTTCGGATGACGGACTACCACGCAGCGCATCGGGGAAGGCCGAGACCAGAATGAAACGCCGGACACCTGCCTGAATTGTCGCGGCCACTGCCAACTCCAATCCCCGACCATCAATCGCATTAGTCAGATCCATACCTGCGCCGCCTGCCCCTGCGGTGAAGACCACGGCATCAATGCCCGACATAAGTCGCGCCATTTGCCCGGGATCCAGCTCAAGCAAATTGCCTATAACGGGCGTCGCGCCCAGGGCCGCAAGCTGACTTTCCTGCTCCGGGTTCCGATGCAGTGCGATCGTTTCGTGACCTCGCCCGACGAGCTGCTTAACCAATCGCCGCCCCACTTTGCCAGCGGCGCCGATGATGAAAACCTTACTCATGATCGCTTCTCCATTTGACGATGAACGAGCTCCGATCCCGGGATTGATTCAACCGGGATCGGTGAACGCTCAACCTTCGAACTGGTGATAAACCTTGGCGATGACCTTCCAGGTGCCGTCGATTTTGATCAGGGTCAGGTAGTCGTTGTAGTCGGCACCGATCGCATCCTTTTCCATATCGACACGCACAACGGCTGTCGTGGGTGTGATTGCCAAGATATCGAGGCGAGTCGTAATTTCTGGGGCGCTGCCATTCTTCTGAACGAAATCAAACAGATTCTTGATCGGGCCGCCAAGCAATTCACCATTTGTGAAACCGTACATCACAGCGTCTTTATGGAAAGCTTGAGCAACGCCTTCTGCACTGCCCACACGCAGACCTTCAACGTACTGATTGGCGGTAGCGATGACAGCGTTGTACTCGGAGGTTGGTACTGCCTTGATGTTCTTTGACATGGTTCTCTCCTTTTATTAGGGCGACGTAAAACACACGCCGCCAGACGCGCTCAAATGCTCAAGCGGTCGGATGGGTGTGGTAAATCTTGCTGACGATCGTCCACTTGCCTTCTACCTTCAGCAGGTTGAAGAAGTCGGTGAATCGATACCCCGAAACATTGTCAGTATCAACGCGCGCACTGGCGGCAGTGCCCACGATGTCGATGCGAACGATCGCGGCTTTGGCTTCGGGAGATGGGCGGAAAGAGTTGTCGATGACGTCGTACAGATTCTGGATCGCGCCGCCGACGAGCTTGTCGCCGTCGACGCCAAACATGGTTGCTTGCTCGTTGAACGCGGGCTTCATCAAAGTGCTGTCAGCCTTGGCACCACCTTCGTTGTACTGACTCAGAACAGCAACGATCGCGTCGTATTCCTGGACGTAGGTTGGATTACTCATGATGTACTCCTGGTTGCATGTTGCCGGTGACTTTTGGTCAATCGGACACGGGAAACTCAAACGACAATCACCAATCCTGGCGAGTCGGCGAGATGATGAGATCGTTGACGGTGACGTTTTCCGGTTGGTTGAGCGCGTAGATCACTGCGCGGGCAACATCGTCGGGCGCAATGGCAATCCGGTTCAGCTCTTGGGCAGCCTTACGCCCTTCAGGATCGCTGACCTTGTCCGCCCAGCCGGTATTGATCACGCCCGGGCTGACAGTGTTGACGCGGATGCCATGCTGCACGCCCAACTCCTTTCGCATGGATTCGGTCATGGCCTGGACGAAGAACTTGGTAGCGCTGTAAACACCCGCCGCGGGGCCGACCTGGTGGCCTGCAACGGAGTCCATGTTGAGAATCTGCCCGGATTTCTGTCCAAGCATGAATGGCAACACAGCAGCAGTAGTGTTGAGGTAGCCCTTGATGTTCACATCGATCATCTTTTCCCAATCCTGCACGGCCAGATCGACCCAGTTGGAAAAGAGCATCAGACCGGCGTTGTTGACCAGGATGTCCACTGCGCCATAGGTATCTTGTGCAAACTTCGCGAGCGCTTTGGTTTGAACCAGATGGGTAACGTCTGTAGTGAACGCGACCACGTCGCTCCCGGCCTCACGCAACTCGGCAACAAACGCTTCCAACCCGTGCTGATCGAGTGCTGCTGCCACGACGCGAGCGCCCTGTGCGGCCAATGCGCGGGTGGTGGCAGCACCAATGCCGGAAGATGCGCCAGTGACGATGGCAACCTTGTTTTGCAAATAATTCATATTTGAGTACCTCTTGTGCGGCGAAATGTTTTCGCGACGAAGCCTCCCCGCGCCGAACTGACGCAAAGGGAATCTCTAATCAGTTGGAGTTGGCCGTTGGCCAATCGATGTAGCCCTTGGCGCCTCCGCCGTAGTAACTCTCGCGCGGAGCTATGGTCAGCTCGACACCGCGACGCAGGCGCTCTACCAGGTCGGGGTTGGCAATGAACAACCGACCAAACGCCACGGCATCAATCCGCCCTTGCGCCCTGCGCTCCAGCGCCATTTCCAGGTCATAGTTGTTGTTGCCAATGTACGAACCTTCGAACTGCGCACTCAGCGCGTCCAGATCCACCCCTTCAGGAACGGTACGAGAGGTGGCTGTCGCGCCTTCGACGAAATGCAGATAGGCCAAATTGAATCTGTTCAACTGTTGAATGAGGTGACCGTAGGTCGCCATGACGTTGCTGTCTGGAGGCGTGTTACCTGCATCAGGAGTTACGGGTGAAAGGCGGATGCCGACCCGATCACTACCCCAAATTGCTACCACGGCTTCGGTGACTTCAAGTGTCAGTCGTGTCCGATTTTCGATGGAGCCACCGTACCGGTCAGTCCGCTGGTTGGTGGAATCACGCAGGAACTGATCGAGCAGATAGCTGTTGGCAGAATGGACTTCCACACCGTCGAAACCGGCTCGCTTGGCATTTTCTGCCGCATGCCTGTACTGCTCGATGATCCCCGGGATCTCTGAGGTCTCAAGCGCCCGAGGCATGGACACTTCGACCATGCCATTGTTGGTATAGGTGGTCCCTTCGGCCTTGATTGCCGAGGGCGCGACCGGCGCTTCGCCGTTTGGCTGCAACTCAACGCTGGAGAAGCGACCTACGTGCCACAACTGGCTGACGATTTTTCCGCCGGCCGCGTGCACTGCGTCAGTGACTTTTTTCCAGCCTGCTACCTGCTCCTCTGTCCAGATTCCGGGCGTCATGGCATAGCCACGCCCCTGAGCCGAAATGTTTGTGGCCTCGGCAATGATCAGGCCCGCGCTGGCACGCTGGGCGTAATAAGTAGCGTGCATTTCATTCGGCACGCCGTCGTCGGCCATTCGGCTGCGAGTCACGGGGGCCATGACAATTCGGTTAGCCAGTTGTATCGCCCCCATGGTCATAGGGGAAAACAGGTCGGTGTCTGCGGCAATATCAATCATAAAAACTCCAAATGAATAGACCGGTCGTCTAGTTAAAAGCTTAAAAAAAATGCCCCTATGCCAGCAGGCGCTTACTCGTGATCAGTGCCGTATCAAAGGCAGCCGTCGTATTGCGGACTTTTACCAGAAGCGATGCCCCCAACCACAATTGATACAGCGATTCAGCCAGTGATTCTGCGTCTTGAGCCGAAGTGATTGAGCCATCAGCCATTCCTTGCTGAACACATCGCGTGATTCTCTCGATGATCAGCGCTGTGCCCTCCTCCAGTACGCCGCGCATGTCTTCCGACAGGTCGCACACTTCGGCGCCGAGTTTCACCACCAGGCATTTCTCCTCGGGATGATCGAACGCCTGCGTCTTCGCCCAATAGCGCAAATAGCCAAGGAGCCGCTCGGCACCCGTCCCTTGCGCCGCCATAACGACGTCCACCCGCCCGATGTACTCCTGAAAGTATTCCTCCAATAGTGCCTGGCCGAATTCCTCTTTGGAGGAGAAGTAGTGATAAAACGACCCTTTAGGTACACCCGCCGCCTTCAGCACTTCCATAAGACCGACAGCGGTGTAGCCTTTGTGGGTCATCAATGCCTTCGCTACATCGATGATGTGTTGTCGCATGTCTTGATTAGGTTTTTTCATAGTGAGCACAGCCTAATCAGAACTAGACCGGTCGTCTAGTAACTATTTCCAGTATCTGACGAACGCGACTAAACGCTTGCTGCCGTGTGCGGCTGAGAAGGTTTCAGTGCAACCTTCTCCCACTTGGCGATAACCAACGGTGCAATGGCATTGCCCAATACGTTCAGCGTGGTGGTGCCACTGTCGATAATCCTGAAGATGCCTGCGATCAACGCCACGCCCTCCAACGGTAATCCGGCGGACGCCAATGTCGCTGACAGGATGATGATGGCAAAACCGGGTACCCCTGCTGCTCCCTTTGAGGTCAGCACCATCGTCACCACCAGCAGGATCTGCTGCGACAGAGAAAGGTCGATGCCATAGAGCTGCGCCACGAAGATCGTTGCCACACCGAGAAAAATCGATGCGCCATCCAGGTTGAACGCATAACCCACTGGCACCACAAAACCGACGATCCGACGCGGGACACCGTAGTTCTCCAATCGCGTCATCAACTGCGGCATGACGGCGGCGGACGCGGCACTCGAAAACGCCAGAATAAGCTCATTGCGAAAGTACCTGATCAACTTGAAAATGTTTTCGCCGATCAAATAGCAAATGCCGCCAAGTATCACCAACGCGAAAACTATCAGCGCCAGATAAACCACCCCGATTAGCTTGAGCAACGGCAACAATGAGGCGAAACCAAACGTCGCCACGGTCGCGCCGATCATTCCAAACACGCCGATCGGTGCATAAGCCATGACGATTGAGACGACCTTGAACATTGCATCGGAAAGGCTCTGAACGACCGCGATGAAGGGTGCGCTTTTGTCCTTCGGCAGAGCGTTCAATGCCATGCCTAACAGCACCGCGAAAAACAACACGGACAGCAACTTCGCTTCTGACATAGCAACCAGCACATTGTCAGGGACGATGTTCTGCAAGATGACCAATGCGCCTTTGGCCGGCTCCAGAGTGATCGCTGCGGTGCCGTGCGAAATACCGGAAATGTCGGTGCCCGTCCCCGGCTCGAAAACATTGGCGAAACACAAGCCGATGACAATGGCCAAGGCCGTAATTGCAAAAAAGTAGCCCAGCGATTTTATCCCCATGCGGCCAAACGATTTGTTATCGCCACCGCCTGCGATGCCCAGAATCATGCAACAGAACACAATCGGTACAACCACCATCTTCATCATCTTGATGAAGATATCTCCGAGCGGTTTTAGGATCTCCGAACTCACCCATGCCTGATACTGCGGATGCGTATTGAAGTACCAACCGACAAGCACGCCAAGCAATAGCCCGGCAACGATTTGCCACACCAGGGGAATACGTTTCATGTCTAGCCTTCTTGTTGGAGTGAAAGGTCTGCGTCTATTCGCAGTTGCTAGAGTCATGAGCTTCCAGCTCATTTGAAATCAAATGGCACAACGCCGTTGTGCCATGGCTGTTGTTACTTGGCGAAGAGCTGGCTCATATCCTTGAACGCCTTGAACTCAAGAGCGTTGCCGCACGGGTCAAACAAAAACATGGTGGCTTGCTCGCCCACTTGGCCTTTGAAACGAATGTACGGTTCGATCACAAATTCGGTACCAAACGACTTCAAACGTTCGGCCAGTGCCTCCCACTGTTCCCAACCTAAAATGATGCCGAAGTGCGGAACTGGAACATCGTGTCCGTCAACCGGGTTGCTATGCACGCTTTCCTGCGAAGCGGTTTTTGGATGTTCATGAATCACCAGTTGGTGACCATAAAAATCGAAATCTACCCACTGCGTGCTGGAGCGCCCTTCTTCAAGACCAAAAACCTCACCGTAAAAGGTGCGAGCTGCAGCCAGGTCGTAAACAGGGATAGCAAGGTGGAATGGCGAGAGGCTCATGAGAACTCCAAATATTTTTTGTTGGTTGGCGAACATTTCCACCGCCATTGGCTCTCTGGATTAAGCCGTTGCCGTGGATGGGAAACATCGTAGGACGGGAAGCCAAACATAAAAATCAATATATATTTCTTAGAAACACAACTAATATTTGTGAATGATCAAAGAACTGAAGACACTCATTGCTGTGGCGCGTGAAGGCACGTTCGCCGCTGCCGGCAACAAGATCGGCCTGACTCAGGCCGCCGTGAGCGCGCAAATCCAGCGCCTGGAAGCCGAGCTCGGGTTCGAAATTTTCGACAGGAAAGGACGCTCGGCCCATCTCAACAAAATGGGCCACCAGATACTTCTGCAGGCGCAAGAGCTGCTGAGACTTTATGACAATCTGGGCTCTACAACGCTGGGCGAGCCTCCCAGCGTGCTGGTCAACATCGGTGCGATCGCGTCCGTGCAGCGCTCCTATTTGCCCGATGCGCTCGCAAAGTTTCACAAACAGTGTCCGCAGTGCCGCACACGTGTTATCCCGGGCCTTTCAATGGAGATGGTGAACCTCGTCGACGCCGGCGAGATCGACATGGCCGTGATCATTCGCCCGCCTTTCTCCCTTCAAAGTGACCTGCGCTGGACGACACTGGCGCTAGAGCCCTATCGACTGATCGTGCCACGTGACCTAGAGGGAGAAGACTGGTCGGAACTGCTGTCCAGCCAGCCATTCATTCGCTATGACCGATCATCCTTCGGCGGCAGGCAGGTCGACCGTTTCCTGCGGCAGATGCATTTCACCTTGCAGGAAGTTTGCGAGCTGGATGAACTGGAGGCCATCATCAAGCTGGTTGAAAAGGGTGTAGGCGTAGCTCTGGTGCCGCAGACAAAACCCCATCAGGAATGGCCCACAGGTGTACGGGCGATCGATTTGGGACAACACACCTTTCACCGGGATATCGGGTTGGTACATCGGTCTCGACAGAGTTTTACGGAGCCTGTGCGAATTTTGGCCCAGCTTATTAGTGATCAGGTAACAGCGATCTCCAAATAAGAGTTTCAAAAAAGGCCCTATCGGGCCTTTTTACTCAATCAACACATCACTTGGTCAGCCAAGACTCTACGGTCGCGGCGCCGTGCTTTGTCTTCCACTCCTTGAGCGTCTTGTGATTGCCGCCCTTCGTCTCTACCACTTCGCCGGAGTGCGGGTTTTTATAGACCTTCAACTGGCGAGGCTTGCGGCTACCCGCTTTGGACTCGACAGCTGGAGCGCGGCGACCTGCCTGTGGATCGAGCACATTGATCACGTCCTTCAAGCTGTAGCCGTACTTTGCGAGCAAATCACGCAGCTTGGTTTCGAACTCGATTTCTTTCTTGAGGCCTGCGTCACCCTTGAGGGCTTCGAGCGCCTGAAGCTGTTCGGCGAGGTGTTTTTCGAGCTGGCGGAATTCTGCGAGTTTGGACATGAAATCTCTCTTCTGCTATTGATCGGGGTTTCCCGCTAAACAATATCCTAAATTTACAAAGTCGGAACTACCGCGCCGGTACTCCCTCGATCAAGTAGACGTCCGTCTTGGCTGAACGCTGGCGGACTTTCCTCAGTTCTGTGTACTGCGCGGAGTTGTACCAAGCCTGGGCTTTTTCGACGCTCGCGAACTCGATGACCACACGGCGACGCTTTGGTGCTTCACCTTCAAGCGAAATGGTTTTTCCGCCTCGCACGATGAAATGTCCGCCATAGGGTTTGAAGGTTGATTCGACCTGCGCACTGTAAGGCTTCATCCCCTCGGGATCGGTAACTTCAAACTCGGCGACATAGTAGGCCGGTGGTGCGGCAGATTCTGCGTCCGATGCCATCACCTGATAACTGTCCGCCGCAAAATACGCCAGTCCCGCCAGGGCAATCGCCATCACCTTGAAATTTTTCATTCATTTTGCTCCATTGAGAAATCAACTTGACCAGCGCGCAGCCGGTTATCGGCCAGACCGTGAACCAAGCTCGATCGGGGTGGTTTCAATCAGGCGCTTCGACAGAATCATCGATTTCGTAGTAACAGCGTACTTTTTGAAGTGCGGCGATTCGATATGGCTTCGATATGCCGAGTCGCTGGCGTAGATTTCGAAAAAATGAAACCAGTTTGGACGGTCGACTTCGGCCACGGCGTAGATGGATATGACGCCGGGCTCTACTCGAGTCGACTCAGAGATCTCTTCTTTGACTGCGGCTTGATAGGCCGCAACCTGTGCAGGGTCGATTTCAAGTTGCGCGATGCGTACCACCAGGCCATTGTCTTCGGCGGCCAGCGCTTGTCCTGCCAGTAATCCTGTCAATGCGATCACTCTTGATAAACGTTTACCCATCAGTTTTTCCCCTTCCTTCACTGCGGCAGCGCATATGCCACCACGTAATCACCCTTCTGCGTCGTCGCCGAATTACCGCCAGCGCTGACGACCAGATATTGTCGGCCACTCTTTGGAGAAACATACGTCATCGGTGTTGCCTCCGCACCGAAGGGCAACCGCCCTTTCCGCAGCTCTTCCCCGTATGCTCGGCGGCTTCCCTGCTTATTGCCCGGTGTTGCAGCAGCTGAGCCAGCCACGTCGATTTTTCCACCGCTGGTTTATCAATCGTCGACATCCGAGGCCAAGGAGAGCGGCTGAATGAGCTGCGGGCCTTGGTTACGCACGTTGCCCACATCCTTGCCAACCTTGTACCAATGGAAATCTGTCGCCGGCCTGCAGTGCTCCATGGCTAATTCGCGAGCGCGTTCAGGTGAGGTATTGGGGTCGATCCATTCACGCGCATGCTCAGGCGCCAAGACCAAGGGCTTGCGGTCGTGGATATCGACCATGCCTTCATCACTTGCCGCGGTGATGATGACGAAGCCGTCCCGTTCGTCCGGTTCCAGAGCTTCGTGCACCTCGGCCAACCCTGCGAAGAACATCGGAATCTGCTCTTTCAGGGTGATGAAATACGGCTGCTTTTTCTTCGGATCTTCTTCGTCCTTGACCCACTCGAACCAGCCGTTCGCCGGCGCGAGTACGCGTCCGTCTGGCCAGAGCTGATTGAAAAATTTGCCGGTGATGACGGTCTCGACTCTTGCGTTGATCGGGTCAGGACGCTTTCCCTTCGCCCAGAAAGGCGCCCATCCCCATCTGACCTTGTCAATGCTCAAGCCCTCCCTAACCGGCCGGATGATTTCCACCCGCGTCGACGGTGCGACGTTGTATCGCTCAACGGGCCAGAGGTCATAGCCATTGATCACCAACTGCCTTGGCGCAAGCTCCTTGAGGTAGTGATCCATCGATTCGTAGATCGAGTAGCGTCCGCACATGCTGTCACCCGTCGAATTGTGGTGCCTATGAGATTGACCGCAAGCGAACCAAATCGTTAACTGTATGTACGTACAGTTAACCTCCTAAGGCTTGCATCATGAGCATCATTCTTCTCGGCCCACTCGCTACTGGCGGCAAGAAGCTGCCCCTTTATTCCGCCAGGGTACCGGCGGGCTTCCCCTCCCCTGCGGCGGACCACATCGAAAAGCACATTTCCCTGGATGAGCTGTTCGATATCCGGGCGCCGCACGTGTATCTGGTGAGGATCGATGGCGACAGCATGCAAGGCGCGGGCATCTATTCCGGGGATATGGTGATCGTCGATCGGAGCATCGAGGCGGTCAGTGGCGATATCGTCATCGCTGCGTTGAACTCGGAGCCATTCTGCAAGCGCCTGCTTTTGCGCGAGAACGCCGTGATGCTTTTGTCGGAGAATCCGAAATACCCGGCGAGACATGTCATGGAAGGCGATGAGCTGGTGATCTGGGGTGTCGTGAAATACAGCGTCCGTGATCATGACCATGCGTGAACCGGTTTTTGCACTCATCGACTGCAACTCGTTTTACGCGAGCTGCGAGCGCGTCTTCAGGCCCGACCTGGCAAAGACCCCTATCGTGGTGCTGTCCAACAACGACGGCTGTGTGATCGCGCGTAGTTACGATGCCAAGCCTTTCGTGAAAATGGGTCAGCCGTACTTTCAGATCAAAGACCATCTACGCCGGCATGGAATCGTGGCTTTCAGCAGTAATTACGCGCTGTACGGCGACATGAGCGAGCGCGTCATGACCATCATCGAATCGATGGTGCCGGCACTTGAGGTCTATAGCATCGATGAGGCATTTGCCGATTTGACTGGCATGCCCGGAGATCTGTCCGCGCTTGGCAGGCACATACGCTCAACACTTCTCAAACGCGCCGGCATTCCAGTCGGAGTGGGCATCGCACGGACGAAGACGCTGGCCAAGCTCGCCAACCACACAGCCAAACGGCTGCTGGACATCACTGGCGGCGTGGTGGATCTGTGCGATCCGTTCAAACGGGACTGGACGTTGCGCAACACCGATGTCGGCGAGGTCTGGGGCGTCGGCCGGCGCATGAAGGCACACCTGGAAACAATGGGCATCAAGACCGCGATGGACCTGGCGAAAGCCGATCCGTGGATGCTTCGCCAGAAATTCAGCGTGGTGATCGAGAAAACGGCTCGGGAGCTCGCCGGCACCTCATGCCTGGAACAGGGTGAAGCTGATCCACCCAAGCAGGAGATCTGCTGCAGTAGGATGTTCGGCAACCGGCTCACGCAGATCGAGCCGATCAAAGAGGCCGTCGCCACCTACACTCAACGTGCGGCAGAAAAACTCCGAGCGCAAAACTCGCTGTGCAAGAAGATCCGCGTGAGCATTCGCACCGGCATGTTCAATCCTGAGGAAGCGAAATATGCCAATGGCGCCTTGGTGGAGTTACCGTACCCGACCAACGACGTGCGGCTGATGACGAAGGCTGCGACCGAAGCGGTCAATCGTCTCTTCCGTCCCGGCTACAAGTACAGCAAGGCGGAAGTGCTGCTGATGGATCTGCGCCAGCCTGGCGAATTCACCGATGACCTGTTCGCGCAATCCCAGCCGGCGATGGCAGACAAGGTGATGGGTGTGCTGGATGAGATCAATGGTCGCTGGGGAAAGGGAGTGCTGCGTGTAGCCAGCGTGCCTACAGCACCGGGATGGGCGATGCGTCGGGAGCTTATGAGCCAGAGTTATACGACGAAGCTGGATCAGTTGTGGACGGTGAGCGCCAGGTAGCGGCGACGGGGTGGGCCTCTGCCGCCTGAAAAACGAGCGGCCTTGAAGGGCTGCTTATGGCCAGAAGCGGACAACGGTCAGGAATGAAAATCGCCGTCTGGCGTGTCGGCTATTTGCCCTGAGAATTCGCCACCATCTGTTAAATTCTCAGTTCACTGAAGGAACAGGAGTGCGATTCGTGAGCAAGTACAGTGCAAGCGGCGACAGTGTTGCCAAGGGCATATTGCTGATAAGCGCTGCTGTCTTTCTCCTTTCGCTGGCCGATGCAGCAGTCAAATATTTCAGCGCCAGACTTCCACTCTGGCAGTTGTTCCTCATCGTCTCCTGCCTGTCGGTGCCCACCCTTGTAGCCTGGCTCGCAAGGGACGTCAGATCGGGTCGATACTCAACCGCCTCGATGTTTTGGGTGACAATCAGGAGCATTCTGCTGCTGTTAATGTGGGTAACGTACTACTCGGCGTTACCGTTGATCCCGTTATCAGTGGCTGCCGTGGCGATCTACACAACTCCCCTTTTCATAGCGCTTTTCTCCACCCTTTACGGAGGTGAGCCGTTATCACTGCGAGGTTGGGTTGCGATAGGAATAGGTTTCGCGGGTGTCGCCACAGTGTTACGCCCGGGATCAGATGTTTTCGTCCTTGCAACTCTGCTACCTGTGATTGCGGCTGTTTTCTACGCGGTCGCGATGGTTGTGACACGTCGACATTGTCGCAATGAACATCCACTGGTATTGGCGCTGGGCTTAAATATCGCTTTTCTTTTCGCCGCCGTAATCGGAGGCGGCGCATCGCTGATGGTCAGTGAGTCCACAGTTGCTGGTGCTGCATTTCTACTCTCTCCCTGGCAGACGCCCGGTTGGCAGGAGATGCTTTTTATCTTCTGTTACGCCTGCGCCCTGATTTTCATAAATACGGCTACCGCCAAGGCCTACCAGGTTGCGCCTCCAGCACTTATCGGGACTTTCGATTATGCGTACCTGGTTTTCGCCTGCCTTTGGGGTTATGTACTGTTCCAGGAAACGCCGGACACCTTTACATGGGCTGGAATTGTTTTGATTGTCATTGCCGGCTTCCTGATTCTGCGCGCCCAAAAATGTAATCAATAGGCGCTTCTTGGCCCAGAGATATCGCCCGTGAGCGGCAGTTGTCGGCCAGAAGCGGACGTTTAATTTAATGTGGGCTGGGACGATTTCTGAAACTTGTGGGCTTTAAATGTCTCCCCATGCCTGTCCGCCGCTGGTAGGCTTGAACCGTGAATGTCTGCTTCGCCCCTTCCTCAATACCGCCTTAGCCTCTTCTCTGTTTCCGGACTGGCAGTGATGGATGTAGTGCTCAAGCGTCTCCTGATTCTCGTAGTCGGCACCCAGCCAGTCCAATTCCGTATCAACATACTGAATAATTTCCTCGAGTTGCGCACTAAACCACTCACCATTTGTGCGGTACTGGGCAAAATGCTCATGGCACTGCGTTTCGGCCGCAAGGCAGTCTGCAACTTTGACGTTTACGACATTGACGATAGGGCTCCCATGGCCGCCCATCTGTGCACGCTGCCGACGGCCAGCCGTCTTGGTGTGCCCGATTTTGCTCAGCCCCGTTATCCCATCAAATAAAACATAGACATAGCCTGTCAGCCGGTCAGGAGGGGTCGTAGGAGTGCCAGGCACCCGCGATGCTAGATGAGGGAGGAATTCTTTCGCAGCTTGTACTAGATGCGCCCAGGTCGGATGCACATCTTGTCTTACGCGCTCCTTGTTCTGCTTACGCAGTTCAGTCATACGGTCAAACTCATCCATGTGCGCCAAACGGTTCGCCTCATCGAGAATCATGCCCCAGCCAAATTTCGCCAATTCTTCCTGGAAGCGCTTTGCAGGTAAACCGAAAGTGACTGCCAGGTCGGCGAGTTCGACGTTTATGAATTGTTCTGCTGATCCATTTTTATCAGCTTCGGTTTTGGTGTCTCTGGTCAATTGAATAATTCCCGTTGCCTAATTTCGAAAATCGCGCCGTATCACACCCAAATATACGAGGTGTTGTCGATAAAGGAGGTTTTGTTCGTGGAGCAAGACGTCGCAGGGCGGCGAACCGAGCGCTAAGGAAGGGCCACATTTGGAGGCTATTTTCGGTAACGTCCGACCAATTAGGCTGGTTTTCTGCCTGCCGTCACAGGCAGAAAACGACCCAAAGCTGACGGTCGGATTGGCTCAGATTCAGATTGAGCAAGCCGGCCGCTCACCCAACCTCTCTACCAACCTTACGAGATAACCGTCGGGATCCAGTACGATGAATTCGCGCTGGCCTACTTCTGCATTGTCAGCCCGATACCAAGTGTCTTTGCATTCTCGATAGAGTGGACATCCAGCCGAATCAAGTTTTTGGATGATGGGGGCGACAGCCTCAACATCAATCTGCAGGTTGATGCCTCTTCCAAACGGCTTGGTCAACGGCGCAGTCAGCCATTGACCCGCGTTCGAATCAACCTGCTCAAGCATTACTTGAGCACCATTCAAATCCAGGTATGCAAATCCATCTTCCGGGCGTTGATAAGCTACCTTGAACCCCAGACGAGAAACCCAAAAAGCCAGGCTGCTATCCAGGTTGGTGACCATTAACTCCGGAACCAGTTTGTTACGTTCGAACATGAGATGACTTCCATTTCAAAGGGCTTTTTCTTGCGGGCGGGCATGTTCTGCACTGATGGCTTCGATGCCACGTCGGGATCGTGGCGAGCGCGATGATGCACGCTCGGGTGGGAATTATCGAGTCGAATTGAGCGACCGCTTATGGCCGATAGCTGCCCCATTCCCCCCCGTGAGCTCTCGATCCAAAACAGCCATCTGCCAGCCCGTATCAAGCCACTGACTGAACCTCGCCTTAAGTTTGTCCTGTCTGAAATTTCACGTCTGCACAAAAAAACCGCCGATTCGTTGTCAGTTGATCTTTTTCAGCCTATCTTCAATAAAACCTATACAGATTCCTCATATACGTACAACCTTTTTCACCCGACATTAGCCCTCACGCAGCACTCGCCACGAGTAACCCGAATGAGCCCAGAGTTAGCCAGCCATTACCGTGAGATCCTCGTTGGCGTCGGCGAGAACCCTGAGCGCGAAGGTCTGCGGGACACGCCCGAGCGGGCCGCCAAGGCCATGCGATACCTGTGCGACGGCTACGCGTTGAGCCTGGAAGACGTGACCAACGGTGCTCTGTTCGAATCGCAAAGTGATGAGATGGTAATCGTCAACGACATCGAGCTTTATTCGCTGTGCGAGCATCACATGCTTCCATTTATCGGCAAGGCGCATGTGGCGTACATCCCCACTGGCCGGGTGTTGGGACTATCGAAGGTGGCGCGGGTGGTCGACATGTTCGCGCGGCGGCTGCAGATTCAGGAAAACCTTACTCAGCAGATTGCTCAAGCCATCCAGCAGATCACCGATGCCGCCGGTGTCGCGGTGGTCATTGAAGCCAGGCACATGTGCATGATGATGCGCGGTGTCGCGAAGCAGAATTCGGTCATGACGTCCTCCGTCATGCTCGGTGCCTTCCGTGATAGTTCGACGACGCGGCAGGAATTTCTCCAGCTCATCGGACGGCACTAGGCCTATACGCCGCTGGTTAACTGTACAAGCTCAAGGAGTAGGAAGATGACCCGATTTCTGCTGCTATTAGTAGTGTCGCTCAGCATTGCAAGCTGCGGCAGTGTCGATGTTGCTCGGTACGCAGACCAGCAACCTGCATTGAGTCTGGAGCATTTTTTCAGCCAGCCCGTCAAAGCCTGGGGGATGTTCCAGAAGCGCAACGGCGAAGTGACCAAGCGTTTCGAGGTCGACCTCGTCAGTCGTCGCGAAGGCAACAACCTGATTCTCGACGAGCGCTTTGTGTATAGCGACGGTACCCATCAACGCCGAATCTGGACCCTCACTCCCGAGGAGAATGGCCGCTGGAGCGGTCGCGCGGGCGACGTGGTCGGTGTCGCAAAGGGACAGATTGCAGGAAATACTTTCCACTGGCGGTATCGCCTGAACCTGCCCGTCGACGATTCGACCTACGAGGTGAGCATGGACGACTGGATGTACCTGATCGACGAAGACACGTTGATCAACCGCACCAGTATGTCCAAGTGGGGTGTTGAGGTCGGCCAGGTGACAGTGTTCTTCCGTCGCCAGAGTGCTGGAGAGAATCCTTGATCCGTTGAATGGCAGGCCGTTAAGGGCGCACGTCACTCAAGGGTGACCTGACCCACAACCTTAATCGAACCCCTGCCCCGTCCACGGGTCTGCTTCACATCGATTCCCTGGAAGCAAACTCATGTCCACTCAACACACCCTTGTCCTGCTCGCCCGAGGCGGATACGCCGCGCGCGGTGTTCTGTACCTGATCATCGGCATTTTCGCCCTGCTCGCCGCCCATGACTCCACCAAACCAAAAGACAGCCACAAAAGCCTCGAAGCATTGCTCAGCCAACCCTTCGGCTACGTGCTGATCGGCGTTGTGGTCGCCGGTCTGCTGGCCTTCGCCGCTTGGCGGGCGCTGCAAGCGATTCGTGACATCGACCACCACGGCAATGAGTTCAAGGGTCTGGTCATTCGTGCAGGCTTGCTTGCTGGCGGTATGGTCAACGCGGCGCTGGCCTTCTTTGCCTTGGGCCTTTTGGTGAGTGGCCTCAGGAGTTCGGGCGGCTCCGGCGATGGCAAGACCAGGGATCTGCTCGCGCATCTGCTGTCGTTCGAACACTCGAATCTATTGATCTACCTGATCGCGCTGATTCCGCTCGGTGTCGGTATCGCCCACATCATCAAAGGCTGGAAGGCCTCGTTCGAGAAGTACTTCGAAGCGGATGACGAAGTGATGCGCTACGTGCGCCCGGTGTCGCGCTTTGGCTTGATTGCGCGAGGTGTGGTGTTTATCGAGATTGCGCTGTTGATGGCGGTCAGCGGCTCGGTTTACCAGGCAACGAATCCACCCGGCATGAAGGAAGCGCTGGATGCTTTGCAGAATCTGCCGGCTGGCGGCGTGCTGTTGATGCTGATGGCGTTGGGGCTGATCGCATTCTCGGTGTACAGCTTTTCCGAGGCCGCCTGGCGCAGGATCGAGATGGATGTGCCGTTGTAAGGGGCGATTCGAGGGGGCGTATGCCCCCTCGATTTCTGGTCATCAGGTGAACAGATCAACGCCCAGTTGAAAAGCCACCCACAACGCCAGCCCAGTGGCAAACAACAGCGCGATGTTTTCGAACAGGTTGTTGCGGTATTGCTTGTCCAGCAGCGATTTCTGATTGGACATGATCAGCAAGCCCAGGGAAATCACCGGCAAACCAATGATGTTCAACGCGCTGACACCAATGGTCAGGGTGACGAAATCCGGCATGCCCGGCATCGACCAGATCAGCGGCGTGACCAGGATGAACAGCATGAACCACTTGTGCATCGGGTCGTGATGGAACTCTTTGCCGTACTTCTCGCGCCGCTCAGGGCGAACGTGCTGGAAGGCATCGGTGATCAGCATCGGAAACGCCGTGGTCTTGCCGGAAATGCTGGCAAACAACGTCGCGAATACGCCGATGAAGAACACATACCAGCCAATCGGGCCGAAGTAGATTTCCAGCGCCTTGCCCAGATCGCCTAAGGTTTTCACCTCGATACCGTTCGGTCGCAGGATTTCCGCACCGACGATCCAGATCGCCAGGTTGATGATGATCCCGACGAACACCGCAAACAGCAGATCGTTACGCTGAATGCGCTTGTGCTGCGGCCCGATCCAGCCTTTCTGGCGCATGACGTAGGGGTGCACGAAGTTGGCGATCGAACCGGCGACCGCACCGATCACCGAGACCGCCACCAGCAACGCGCCGTGCACGCCCTCGTCAGGCGGAATGCTGAAGCCGATGGTGCCTTTGATGATGCCGGTGACATCCGGGCCGGACATCACCGCCAGAGCGATGAAGGCCAGCGTCATGATCGCCAGCAGCAGTTTCATTACGCCTTCGATCATCGTGTAGATGTTGCGCCCGACGAGCATCCAGACCGCCAGCACCACCGCCACCGAACACAGCAATGGCTGATCGATCTTGAACAGCATCGCCAGCGACTCGCCTGCCCCCTTGATCATGTAGGCGTTCATCAAGTGCCCCATCAACAAGGCGTAAACCAGCATGAACCAGGCAAACACCGGATTGAGCTGGGCATAGCCCTGAAGGATGGTCATGCCCTGGTTATTGCATAGCTGAAAGCGGGCAATGATGTTGACGATCAAGTACCGAAGCAACAACGAGACCGCCAGCACCCACATCATGGCGTAGCCGTAATTCGCGCCGGCCACCGAGGACGTGATCAGGTCGCCCGCGCCAAGCCACGACAGCACGGCGATGATGCCGGGGCCGAGCAGTTTCAGCGTTCGCAGGAACAGGTTTTGCGGTTTCGCAGCGGCCTGATGATCGAGTGGAGCCATGCTCGTCATAGGGGTATCTCCGTTATTGTTTTTGTGTGAACGAATGCAGTCCGGCACATTAGTAGGATGTCGTACAACAACGCTAATGGGAGAGTATGTAGAAATGTTTCATATCTGCCGAGGCATTGCCCTCCCCGATCATTTTCACCGATCCATCCCAGCTGAATCGACGCTGTGACAGAGGCGCGACCGGAGTACAGATCGGCCAAATAGACATTGATGCCCCCGCCAATCACTCATAGGATGACTGATCACAAAAACAATACGGCTGGAAATGATGAAAAGAACCCTTTTGATCGCTGCGCTTGCCTCAACCCTTAGCGTGACTGCCAATGCCGCGACCTACGCCTACATCTCAAGTCCCGGTGACGGTCTGATCTCGCAATACCGCCTCGAGCCGGACAACGGCGCGCTCACCCTGGTCGAACAGATCCAGGCCGGTGACCAGGTCAATCCCATGGCCCTCACCCCGGATGGCAAGGTGCTGTTTGCAGCCTTGCGGGTCAAACCTTTTCAGGTTCTGGGCTACCGGATCGATCCCCACAGCGGTCATTTGACAAAGTTTACCCAGGCGCCTCTGGCAGAGAGCATGGCCTACCTGTCGACCGACCGAAAAGGTCGCTACCTGCTCGCGGCGTCTTACGGCGCCGACGCCCTCAGCGTTCAGAAGATCGGCGAGGATCAACAACCTTCCGCCAGCATCCTGCGCTACCCGACCGGCCTGCATGCGCATTCGATTCGCACCGAGCCGAGCAATCGCTTTGCCTACGCCGGCAACCTGGGCACCGATAAGGTTCTGCAATACCGCCTGAATGCCCAGACCGGTGAGCTCAGCCCGATTGGCAGTGGTTCGGTCAGCGTCCCGGAGAAAACCGGCCCTCGCCATCTGGCATTCTCGCCGGACGGCAAATTCCTTTACGTCGTGGGCGAAATGAGTGGCACCGTGACCGCGTTTTCAATCGACCAAAGCAGCGGCGCGCTGACCCGAATCGCTGCAGCCAATGGCATTCCCGAGCGTTTGAAACTGGCCCACGGCGAAATCCGTGATGCGCGCAACAACGATCTGAAAGACGACCCGACCCCGCGCATCTGGGCCGCTGACCTGCGCATGTCGCCGGACGGAAAGCTGCTGCTGATGAGTGAACGTACCAGTAGCAGCGTTTCGGCGTTTTCCGTGAATCCGGCAACAGGCCGACTGGCCTTCCTCGACAACTACTCGGTGCAGGAACAACAACCGCGCAACATCGCCTTCTCGCCCGATGGCCGCTGGCTGCTGGTCACGGGCGAGAAAAGTGCCAAGGTCGGTACTTACGCGGTGAGCAAGGATGGCGCCCTGAAGCGTGTCGGCGAAGCGGCATCGGGCAAAGGTGCATTGTGGATCGAGGTACTGCAAACGCCTGACGCATGAATATCTGCGGAGCAGCAACTGCTCCGCCGTCCTGCAACTAATCCCCCGCCGCTTCGGTCATTAGGTTTGCCGAGGTTGATACATTTACGCAGACCTCACTTTCAAGAGACTGCCCTCGTGATCAGCCATCTCGATCGCCGCAACAACCGCTCGCTGGACAGTCTGAATTTCTTCCTCGCGGATGTTCGCGACGGCCTCGGGCCGTACCTCGCCATTTACTTGCTCGCCGTGCACCACTGGGACCCGGCCAGCATCGGTGTGGTCATGACCCTCGCCGGTATTGCCGCGCTGGTCACGCAAACACCCGCCGGAGCACTGGTTGACAGCAGCCGCGCGAAACGTGCGTTGATCATCATCGCCGCGCTACTGGTGACGGCGAGTTGTCTGGTCCTGCCGTTCATTTCTTCATTCACTCTGGTGGCGTTGACCCAAGCCTTGAGCGCAGCGGCTGCGTCGATTTTCGCCCCGGCGATTTCCGCGATCACGCTGGGCATTACCGGCCCCCGGGCATTTACTCGGCGCACTGGCCGCAACGAGACGTTCAACCACGCCGGCAACGCGTGTGCGGCGTTGTTGGCCGGTTTATTCGCTTACCTGTTCGGTCCGGTGGCGGTGTTTTATTTGATGGCGGTCATGGCGCTGGCCAGCGTGGTTGCCGTGCTGTTCGTCTCGGCCGAGGCGATCGATCATGATGTGGCGCGGGGGCTGCAGCCTGGCGATCAAAGCCATCAGCCGTCCGGGTTCAAGGTGCTGCTGAGCAATCGACCGCTGCTGATGTTTGCCCTGTGCTGCGCGCTGTTCCACCTGGCCAACGCGGCGATGCTGCCGCTGGTGAGCCAGAAACTCGCGCAAGCCAACCTGCACATGGCCACGCCGCTGACGTCGGCATGCATCGTCGCCGCGCAACTGGTCATGGTGCCGATGGCGCTACTGGCCGGTGCGAAAGCCGATGTCTGGGGGCGCAAACCGTTGTTGCTGGCGGGTTTCCTGATCCTGCCGCTGCGCGGGTTGCTCTACACCTTCTCGGATGATCCCTATTGGCTGGTCGCCGTGCAGTTGCTCGACGGTGTTGGCGCCGGGCTTTTCGGGGCGCTGTTCCCGGTGATGGTCAAGGATCTCACGCTCGGCTCCGGACATTTCAATGTCAGCCTCGGCGCACTGACCACCGCGTTTGGTCTGGGGGCGGCGTTGAGCAATGGACTGGCCGGGTTCGTCGTCGAGGCTGCCGGTTACAGCGCGGCATTCCTGACCCTCGCCGGGGTCGCAGCGGCGGCGTTCCTGCTGCTGTTGATCGGTGTTCCGGAAACGCTGCAGCGGACTGCCAAAATCGAGTCCGCTACAGTGCTGGGGCAAACTTGAGCTAATCGCCACCGCAGCCATTGCCCAGCACGGTGTACGTGGCGACATGCCGCTGACCGTGACTGTCTTCATAGACGACCTCCACCGGGACGATTCCGCAGGCGGCGCTGGTGTCGGTGATGCTGATGGTTTTGGCGATATCCAGTGGCACGCCGGTTTGTGCAGGTTCGGTGGCGGCGAACACGTTGCCGGCGACGATGGCCAGGGTCAAAGCGAAAAGCGTTTTCATGGAGTTGTCTCTCTATAAAGGATGAGGGAATTCAGGCCTGACGTTCAGTCAGCAATTGGCGTGCGGAATCGGCCATTACCGGCAGCGCTCCGGCGAGCATCAGGACGTCTTTGAGCACCAGGCGCCCGGCGCCGGACAGATAGGGAAAGCCATGCTCACCATCGCCCAGCGCAGCTACCCAGGCTTCAGGTGTCGTGACCAGAAAGCTCAGGGTCACCAGCGGCGTAGCGAATGCCAGAGCGCCGCCGAGCAGGCCGGTACGGCGGGAAAGCGGATTGGACAGGACCAGCAGACCGATGAGGATTTCCACCACGCCGAGCCCGGTGGAAAAACCGTAGGTGTTGTTCGCGGTCTGCCAGGCGCGCTTGTCGGCGTTCAGCTCGCCCTCGTGGCTCAGGTGCGCCTTGTAGTCCTGAGGGTGTTCGTAGAAGAACGACATCACCGGGCTGTTGGCGACGAAGGGCGTGATGCTGTCGGCTTCGTACGGCACGAACTTCAACGCACCGATCCACAGGAACACGATGGCGATGGCCACGCGCATCAGCGGAATGCCGAGGCGATCGAGTTTGCCGAGCTGTTGTAGTCCGGCGTTGATTGAGGTGAACATGCGACTTCTCCAGATCAATGAAAGTGGAGTCAGTCTGCGGTGCTATCGAATCGCGCTTTTGTCGGTCATGCTCAACGTCTTGCTCAATCGTCTCAACTTTGCGGACTCCATCGTGATGCGTGCCAATGAACTCGCTCGATAAACTCATCAGCCTGGCCAACGTGCGCGGCGGCCTGGATCTGCGTTGCCAGTTTCAGGGCGACTGGGCACGTGATCACCAACAGGAAGCCTTGGGCAAGGCGCCCTATCACATCGTCCTCGAAGGTGAATGCCGGGTTGAGCTGGCGAGCGGACAACGCCTGGCGATGCGCGCCGGCGATATTCTTTTGCTGCCACGGGGCACGCCACATGTGCTGCACAGCACCGGTAAAAACGTAGCGCCGATGGCGCCAACGCTGATTCCCGGCGGGGTGTTGCCAATCTATCGGCTGGGTGGCGCGAGCGCCGATCTGGACATGCTCTGCGGTGGCTTTCATTACAACCGCGCGTCGATGCTGTTCGCTGCCCTCCCCGACTACCTGTTGATTGCCAACGATGGCTTGCCGGTGGATGCGCCGCTGACAGCCCTGGTCGCGCTGTTGCGCAGCGAAGCCGACAGCGAGCAACCGGGCGCACGATTTCTTCTCGACTCGCTGTCCCAGGCCTTGTTCACCTTGATCCTGCGTGCGCATCTGGCCCGGGCCGATCACGACAAAAGTACCCTGGCGCTGCTTGGCGACCAGCGCCTTGGTCGAACCTGTCAGGCGATATTGGCCGACCCGGCACACGAATGGACCATCGAGGCCATGGCCGACACCGCTAACATGTCCCGCGCAACCTTCATGCGTACATTTGCCCGGGTCGCTGGCGTGTCGCCGTGGGTGCTGCTGACCCAGTTGCGCATGGAACTGGCATTCAGTCTGCTCAGCCATTCGCATCTGGGCCTTAACGACATTGCCGTGCAGGTCGGATATCAGTCGCAAGCGGCGTTCAGCAAGAAATTCAAGGAAATCTACGGCGAGGCCCCGGGCAAGATCCGCCGCGCGATCTGAAGGATCGACCGGTTTGTATCAGCATGTAGCTTTCGCCAACCCGGATACACACGCATGCGAAGTTCGGCCATGCGCACACAGAACTGACACATTTAGCGCGCTAAATACCCCTGTCGCTTCCATTCCTACCCTAATCAAACGACAGGACATCACCATGAACAAAGTCTTCGCAACCCTCGCCCTCACCGCCGCCATGTTCGGCGCCACCGCTGCGTTCGCCGCGCCGGTCAAACCTACCGTGGTGCTGGTGCACGGTGCCTTCGCCGATTCGAGCAGCTGGAACGGCGTGGTCAAGATTCTCGAGAAGGATGGCTACCCGGTGATCGCCGCCGCCAACCCGCTGCGTTCGGTCAAGGGTGATGCGCAATCGGTGGCTGATGTGCTGGCCAGCGTGAAAACTCCGGTGGTGCTGGTCGGCCACTCCTACGGTGGCCCGGTGATCAGCGAAGCCGCTTATGGCAATGCCAATGTCAAAGCGCTGGTGTACGTCGCTGCATTCGCGCCGGAAAAGGGTGAAACCGCTGCCGAGTTGTCCGGGCGTTTCCCCGGCAGCACCCTTGGCCCGACCCTGTCGGCCCCGGTTGCCCTGGCCGATGGCGGCAAGGATTTGTACATCCAGCAAGACAAATTCCACGATCAGTTCGCAGCCGATGTGTCTCAGGCGGATGCGAAGTTGATGGCCGCCACCCAGCGCCCGGTCACCGTCGCCGCGCTCAACGAAGCCGCCACCGAGCCAGCGTGGAAAACCGTGCCGTCGTACTTTGTCTACGGTGACCAGGACAAGAACATCCCGGCGCAAGCCCTGGCGTTCATGGCCGAGCGGGCACACGCCAAGCAGACCGTTGTGGTCAAAGGCGCGTCGCACGTGGTAATGGTGTCGAACCCGAAAGCCGTCGCCAGCCTGATCGAAACCGCCGCTACGGCGAAGTGATCGAACCTTGCAGCGTCAGCCGTGAACCCTGTTCACGGCTTTCAGCGCCGGGTGATGCTGAAGGCGTTCGCTGAGAAAATCGACAAACGTGCGTACCTTCGCCGGTACGCGCGGATGTTTCAGATAGACCAGTTGCACAGGTAACGCCGGTGGCTCAAAGCCCTCCAGCACCAACTCCAGTTCACCGGCCGCGACCTGGCTGGCGACTTGATAAGACAGCACCCGGGTAATGCCCCAGCCGGAACTGGCAATGTTGATCGCCGCCTGATTCGCGGTGACCACCAGACGCGGTTCGAAGCGAAAACTCAACGGGCCATCGGCATGGGCGAATTGCCAATCGCTGAGCAAATGACTGGCAGACGACATGACGATATTGGCGCGGCTCAACTCGTTCGGATGTTGCGGCCGACCATAACGGGCGAAGTAATCGGGCGTGCCGCAGATGACCTGGCGGACCTCGCCGACCTTGATCGCATGCTGATTGTTGTCGTGCAGATGACCGATGCGCACGGCGACATCGATGCCCTCCTCGGCCATGTTCACCACCCGATCAACCAGCAAGGCCTTCAGATGTACGGAAGGAAACGCATCGACGTATTGCGCCAGCAACGGCGCGATGAACAACTCGCCAAACAACACCGACGCAGTCACGCTCAAATGCCCGCACGGCACCCGATAACTGCCTGCGGCCGCCTCTTCGGCTTCGTCGATATCGCAAAGAATCCGTCGGCAATCATCCAGATAACGATGCCCGGCTTCGGTCAGGTGCAGGCTGCGCGTGGTGCGCGACAACAGGCGCGTGCCGATGCGTTGTTCCAGCGCAGCAATCGCACGGGTGACGCTGGGTGGCGAGGTATTCAAACGCCGGGCCGCAGCCGCGAAGCCACCCTCCTCGGCCACGGCCAGGAACATGCGCATTTCCTGAAAACGATCCATAGGCGGGAACCTGTAGAAAACCTCGAAAACACAGTGAAATCATGTGGGAGTGAGCCTGCTCGCGAAAGCGGTGTGTCATTCAACTCTGATGTTGACTGACAGAAAGCCTTCGCGAGCAGGCTCGCTCCCACAGGGGTTTGGCGTGTGCTGATATCAAGCGCTTTGCAGGCCTACCGCGGTGCGCTGCATGCCGACGAATTTCGGCAGCGTCTCAACCCGTTCCAGCCAGGCCCGCACATTCGGGTAATCCTCGAGCGAGACATTACCTTCCGGTGCGTGGGCGACATAAGTGTAGGCAGCCACATCGGCAACGGTTGCCTTGTCACCGGCGAGGAATGCGCTGTTGGCCAGTTCGTCTTCCATCACTTGCAACAAAGCATGGGAACGTTTGATCGCATCAGCCGCGTCGTAACCGGCACCGAACACAGTGATCAAGCGCGCCGTGGCCGGGCCGGAGCTGATCTGGCCGGCAGCCACCGATAACCAGCGCTGTACTTTGGCTTGCTCGACCGGGTCGCTCGGCAGCCATTGGCCGTTGCCATATTTGCCGGCGAGGTAGACGAGAATGCCGTTGGAATCAGCGAGCACCGTGCCGTTGTCGTCAATCACCGGCACTTGGCCGAAACGGTTGAGGGCAAGAAATTCAGGCGTTTTGTGCGCGCCCTTCATCAGGTCGACGAACACCAGTTCGGTCGGAACGTCCAGCAGGGACAGCATCAACTCGACGCGATGCGAATGGCCGGACAACGGATGGCGGTACAGTTTGACGGCTGACTGAGACATGACGTGCTCCTGAATTATTCGAGGTCGACCCGCTGATCGTGTCGATGGGCTCATCCTGCTCCCCTGCCGTAAATCGCGGAATCCTCACTCAATACAATCGAGCATTTCAGCCAGTGAAATAATCCCCCTCGTCCTTGGACGCACGTAGGGATCATTTCACCGACTGAAACAGTGGATTGCAGTTTCTGGCCATTCCCTCGCAACCGGCCGAGAGCGAACATGAGCCCACTTGAGCTTCAGCCCCTGGCGGCTCACCGGCCCGTCTGCACTGAGGAGAATCGAAATGGACACAGCGTCGAAACCGCAGCCCTCGCCCTGGCATGAAGGTGAGCTGACCCTGCAACGTGCCGTCGGCGCGGTGGAGATGATGGTCGGTGTCGGCCAGCGACAACTGGCCCGCGACTGGATGCCGGACCAGCACCGCGAGTTCTATGCGCAACTGCCCTTCGTCGTGCTCGGCGCCGTCGACAGCCAGGGCGATCCGTGGGCAACGCTGCGCACCGGTCAACCGGGGTTCATGGATTCGCCTTCGCCGCAGGTGTTGAAGATCAAACTCGACGCCCAGCGCAATGACCCGGCCAATCAAGGCCTGCAGCCCGGCGATGCGATCGGCATGCTCGGCATCGAGCTGCACACTCGCCGGCGCAATCGCATGAACGGCAACATCAGCCGCCGCGATGACAACAGCCTCGAGATCGGCGTGACCCAGGCTTACGGCAATTGCCCGCGCTACATCAACTTGCGCCATTACGCCTTCGTCGACGAAACCACCGACACCGCGCTCGACCTGCCTGTCAGCGAACCGCTGGTGCGCGACATGATCACCGCCGCCGATTCGTTCTACGTAGCTACTTATGTGGTGCGCGATGGTGAGCGTCAGGTCGATGTGTCCCATCGCGGCGGCAAATCCGGTTTCGTGCATATGGACGAGGACGGCACCCTGACCATCCCGGATTTCTCCGGCAATCTGTTCTTCAACACCCTCGGCAATATCCTGCTCAATCCGCGAGCCGGACTGACCTTCATCGATTTCGAAAGCGGCGATCTATTGCAGATGACCGGCAGCGCCGAAGTGCTGCTCGACGATCCGCAGATCGCTGCGTTCCAGGGTGCCGAGCGTCTGTGGCGTTTCAAGCCGCAGCGCATCGTTTACCGTCAGGCCGCGTTGCCGCTGCGCTGGGCCGAGCAGCCGGAAGGCGATTCGCCCAATTCGCAGATGACCGGCAGCTGGGAACAGACCCGCGAGCGTTTGCAGGCTGAGGCGCTGCGCAATCAGTGGCGTGCGCTGCACGTCACGCGGGTGGTCGATGAGAATCCGCAGATCCGCTCCTTTTACCTGCAAGCCAACGACGGCTTCTGCCTGCCGCGCTTCGAACCGGGCCAGCACTTGCCGATCAAGGTCTTGCTCGACGGCCAGGACGCCGCGTCGATCCGCACCTACAGCGTGTCCAGCGCACCGTCGGACGAGTTCTTGCGCATCAGCGTCAAACGCGATGGCTCGGTTTCTTCACACTTGCACGACCGGGTTCAAGCACTGGATTTGATCGAAGCCCGCGCCCCGCAAGGCGACTTCACCGTCGACGCCACGGAACGGCGCCCGCTGGTGCTGCTCGCCGCCGGGGTCGGGGTGACGCCATTGCTGTCGATGCTGCGCGAAGTGGTCTATCAGGGCAAACGCATCAGCCGCATGCGCCCGACCTGGGTGGTGCAAAGCAGTCGCACCGTCGAGGATCTGGCCTTTCGCGAAGAAATCGATGCTTTGGCTGCGCGTGCCGGCGACAAGGTCAAAGTGCTGCGGGTGGTCAGCCAGCCGCCGCTGCAGGCTACAGCGCAGGGCTACGACCATGCCGGGCGCATCGACATCGCCTTGCTGAAAAGCCTGCTGCCGCTGGATGACTACGATTTCTATCTGTGCGGCCCGGGCAGCTTCACCCAGGCGCTGTACGACGGCCTGCGCAAGATGCGCATTCCCGATGATCGCATCCACGCCGAAACCTTCGGCCCGTCGACGCTGATCCGCGATGTCGAAATCAGCACCCCGGCGCCGCCGCAAGTGCCGGTCGCTGAAGAGCCGGTCAAGGTGTTGTTCGCCACGTCCGGCAAGGAAGCGCGCTGGGAACCGGGCAGCGGCACCTTGCTGGAACTGGCCGAGGCACGTGGCCTGAATCCGGAATTCAGCTGCCGCGGCGGTTCGTGCGGCACCTGCAAAACCCGCCTGAGCAGCGGCCAGGTGCATTACCTCACCCCGCCGGCCATGCGCCTGGCGGACGACGAAGTGCTGATCTGCTGCGCCGCCCCGGCGCAGGGCAGCGACACCTTGGTGCTGGACGTTTGAATTTTGAGGAGGTGTGCCATGAATTCGTTTGCCGAAACCAACGTTGTTTGGCCGCAGGAGAAAACCGGATTGTCAGCCAGCGAGTGCGAGCGCAGCTTCTTGCTGCCGCAATTGATGGGCTCGCTCGCTGGTGAAGCCTGCGCGATGACTGGCTCATTCAATCATCGCGAGGATCTGCCCCCGAGCCCGAACGGCTGGTTTTCCCGTGGGCTCAAGGCGCTGTTTGCTTAAGCTTTGCTCGCAGCCGCCACTCTGCCCGCCGGCCGGTGCTGGCGGCTGGTGGCCAATCCGATGAACGAGATCAGTAGCGCCAGGCCAATCGTCGAGCTCACTTCCATGCGATGTTCAGGGGTGATCATCATCACTGCCAACGCCGCGCAGATGAAAGCGATGACCAGCCAGGTGAGCCACGGAAACAGCCACATGCGCAAGGTCATTTCGATCTTTTCCCGTTCCAGTCGGCGGCGCATGCGCAACTGCGAAATGGCGATCACCAGATACACCAGCAAGGCAATCGCGCCGGAGCTGGCGAGCAGGAACTGGAACAACCCGGCCGGCATGAAGTAGCTGAGCAACGTTACGCCTGCGCCGATCACCGTGCTGGCAATGACCGCCGCGCGCGGCACACCGGCGGCCGAGGTCACTTTCAATGCCGGCGGTGCATCGCCGCGTCGGCCCAGCGAATAGAGCATGCGCGAAGAGATGTAGATCGACGAGTTCATGCAACTGGCGACCGCGATCAGCACGACCACGTCGACGAGGAATTTGGCGTTGGGGATGTTCATCAGCTCCAGTGCGCGCTGGTAGGAACCGACCGAGGCGAGTTGCGGGTCGTTCCACGGCACCACGGAAATCACCACGAAGATCGACAGCAGATAGAAGATGCCGATGCGCCAGATTACCGAACGGGTCGCCTTGGCGATGTTCTGCGCCGGGTTGTTCGACTCCGCAGCGGCGATGGTCACCGCTTCGGTGCCAATGAAACTGAACATGATAGTGATGAAAGCGCCGACCACCGCTGACATGCCGTTCGGCGCGAAGCCGCCGTGCTCGGCCATCAGCGTGCTCAAGCCGGTGGCTTCGCGCTCGGGAATCCAGCCCATCAGCACCGCAAAGCCCAGGCCGATGAAACCGATGATCGCGATGACCTTGGCCATGGCGAACCAGAATTCGAACTCGCCGTATTTCGACACGCTGAACAGGTTGGTGATCACCAGCAGCACGATCGACAGCAAGGCGAACAACCACGCGTCGACCTGGGGAAACCATTGATTGAGTACGTGCCCGGCGGCCAGTGCTTCGATCGGAATCACCAGCACCCAGAACCACCAGTAGAGCCAGCCGATGGTGAACCCGGCCCAGCGGCCGATGGCCTGATCGGCGTAGGTGGAAAACGAGCCGGTGTCGGGATGCGCCACGGCCATTTCGCCGAGCATGCGCATCACCAGCACGACCAATAGGCCGGAGAACAGATAAGCGAGCAGCACCGCAGGTCCTGCGGCGGCGATGGCGTGGCCTGAGCCAACGAAAAGTCCTGCGCCGATGATGCCGGCAATCGAAAGCATGGTGACGTGGCGCGGTTTGAAACCTTGCGCCAACTGACCGTTGGAGTCCTTGGGGTTCAGGCTGTTCATGGGTTCTTATTGTTCTCATGATCGACGTTTGGGCCACTGACTGAGCGTCAGGCGATCATCATTTCCTTGAGCCGACTCAGGCGAAAGCAGCGACGCAGACGCTTTGCCGACGAAATGATGCTTCACCTTACGTGGCCCGACCGCCGCCCAACTAGCCTGAGTGCGGCATGCCGATGCCTGATCTCGACATGCCACTCTCAGGCCACCATGGGTCGGAGGCCACCGCTGCGGCGGATTACAGCGTGTAGGAAATCCCCACCTGCACGGTTCTCGGCGCGCCCGGATAGGCGTAGACGTTGCCGAAGGCGCCTTCTTCGTAGTCGCGATCAAAGATGTTTTTCACATCGAGATTGAGCCGCACCTTGTCGTTGACTTTGTAGAAGCTCAGCAGGTCGACCACGGTGTAACTGCCCATGGAGAACGCAGTGTTGGCGGTCTGCCCGGCACGCTCGTCGACGTATTTCAGGCCGGTGCCCAAGCCAAGGCCTTTGAGCGTGCCGTCCTGGAACTCGTACATGTTGAGCAGGCTGAAGCTGTTCTTCGGAATGTTCAGCAGGCGCGTGCCGGAGCGCAGCGTGTTGTCCTTGGTCACCTCGGCGTCGACGTAAGCGTAACCGCCGACCACTCGCCACTCGGGGGTGAGATTGCCGGTAACGTTGACGTCGAAACCACGGCTGCGCACTTCACCGGCGGCAACGCTGAAGGTGGAATCCACCGGGTCGGTGGTCAGCACGTTGCGTTTTTCGATCTGGTAGATCGCTGCGTCGACGCTCAACTGCTGATCCAGCGCTTCCCATTTCACGCCCATCTCATAGGACTTGCCCTTCTCCGGGGCGAAGCCGCCACCCTCACGACTGGCACCCGTGTTGGGCTTGAACGAGCGCGCGGTGTTGGCGTACACCGCCAGGGTTTCGCTCAGGTCGTAGGTCACGCCGATGCGCGGGGTGACGGCGTTGTCGCTGGCCTGCCAGCTCTTGCCGCCCGGCACGTAGGTTTCGTAATCGTGCTCGAAGCGCTCGAAACGCGCGCCGGCCAGCACTTTCAGTTTGTCGGTCAGCGCCACCTGATCCTGCACGAACGCGGCGTAGGTCTTGAGGTTTTCTTTGTCGTGGGTCGGCGTGCGGGTCAGCGCCGGGCGCGGCTGGCCGTAAACCGGATTGAAGATGTCGATCGGGTAGGCACTGACGGCGCCGCTGGAGCGCTGGATGATCGACTTGTAGTCGTAATCTTCATACTCGATGCCAGTGAGCAAGGTGTGCTGCAGACCGCCGGTGTCGAAGTGGCCGGTGAGGTTAAGCTGGGTGTCCTTGTCGGTCCATTCCAGCTTGCGGTAGTTGAAATTGCGTCCCAGCGTACGGCCGTCAGCGGCAATGCCGTTGGCTTCGATCGCGTCGCCCTTGAGCGAGCCGTCGAGCCACTGGAAACCACCGCCCAGGGTCCAGTCGTCGTTGAGCATGTGCTCGAAACGCAGCTGCGCCATGTTGTTGTCGTTGTGCAGTTTGCCGACGTCTTTCTCGCCGAAGAACGTGTCGCGCGAGGCGGTACCGATCTGCGCCGGATAGCGCGTCACGCCACGATCGAGTGGCGCGTTGTTGCGCATGAAGTCGCCTTCGAAGATCAGCTTGGTCGCGTCGGTCGCCTGCCAGCTCAGCACTGGCGTGATGCCGTAGCGCTCGGTCTCGACATGATCGCGGAAGGTGTCGCCGCCCTCGCCCACCACATTCAAGCGATAGGCCAGGCGACCTTCTTCATCGAGCGGCCCGGAAGCATCGAGGGTGCCGCGCTTCATGCCCTGGTCATTCAACTGGCTGCCCAAGGTGACCGTGCGTTCGGGCAACGGCTGTTTCGATACCACGTTGAAGGTACCGCCGGGATCGCCACGGCCATACAGCATGGTCGCCGGGCCGCGCAGCACTTCCAGCCGCTCAATGGTGTTGGCGTCGGGCATGTTCGGGTAGCCACGGTTGATCGGGAAACCGTTGCGGTAGAACTCACCGGTAGTAAAGCCGCGCACGGTGAACGTGGTCAGGCCCTGGCCGCCAAAATTATTTGCCCGCCCGACCCCGCCGGCGTAATCCAGCGCGTCCTGCAAACGGGTAGCACCTAGGTCTTCGACGGCGTCTTTGGTCACTACGCTGATCGACTGCGGGGTTTCATGAATCGAGGTGTCGGTGCGCGTGGCGCTGGCCGAACGGGTCGCGCGATAGCCGTGTACCGGGCCGTCTGCCCTTTCGTAATCCGCTGTGCCGACCACATCGGTGGCTTCCAGCTCGAGCGTGGAAGAAGTCGGTTCGGCTGGCTCAGCCCACGAGGAAGAAGACAACGCCTGCAGCACACAAATGGAAAGCAGAGTTCGACGCATGAGGTGAAAACCTTTACGAATAGGCCAGAACGAAGGGCAAAACCGCCAATGAAAACGCCGCGCATGGTATACCGTCGTATTGGTAATTGAAACTTATTCTTATTTGTCATGTTGGTCAGGATTGGTGAGCAGGATTCATCACTTCATCCTGAAACCACGCATTATCAGTTGCGCGTCGATGGCCTAGGCTCGTTGAAATCCGACGTCAACCGATGGCTGCGCGGCGCTGTGAATTTGCCGCCAGCCCGACTGAAAGGAATTCGCCTATGAAATTCGACACCCCGGCCGGTACCAATCCCATCGACCAGTTGAAGGTGATCGGCCAACCTGCCGACCGCATCGACGGCAAGCTGAAAACCACCGGCACCGCCACTTACGCCTACGAACAGAACGCAGCGGTGCCGGACGCCGCTTACGGCTATATCGTCGGCGCCGGGATCGGCAAGGGGCGCATCGCCTCGATTGATTCAGCCCGAGCGAGCGAGGCGTCCGGGGTGATCGCCATCGTCACTTATGAGAACGCCGGACCGTTGGCCAAAGGCGAGTTTTACGTAGCTCGGGCCTTGGCCGGGCCGCAGGTCGATCACTATCACCAGGCCGTGGCAATTGTCGTCGCGAACACCTTCGAAGAGGCGCGCGCTGCGGCTGGGTTGCTCGATATTCGCTATGTGGCCGAACCGGGTTCGTTCGATCTGGCGGCGGCGAAAGACTCAGCGCCCCCAGCGCCCCCGGCCGGTTTCGGCCCGCCGCCGCAGACCAGCGTCGGTGACTTCGAAGGCGCCTTCAACGCCGCGCCTCTGCAGGTTGACCAGCACTACAGCACACCCGATCAGGCCCACGCGATGATGGAACCGCACGCGACCATCGCCCGCTGGAACGGCAAGCAGCTGACCTTGTGGACATCGATTCAGCAGATCAACTGGGGCGTGCGCGATCTGGCGAAAACCCTCGGGATTGCCAAGGAGGATGTGCGGCTGGTCTCGCCGTATATCGGCGGCGGTTTCGGCGGTAAGGGCACGATTCTCTGCGACGCGGTACTGGCGTCGCTGGCCGCCCGACATGCCGGCCGTGCGGTGAAGGTCGCCTTACCGCGTCCGCTGATGTTCAACAACCTGACTCACCGCCCGGCGACGATTCAGCGCATACGCATCGGTGCCAACCGTGACGGCATGATCACGGCGATCGGCCACGAGAGCTGGTCGGGCAATCTGCGCGGCGGACGCACCGAAGCGGCTACCGCGTCAACGCGATTGCTTTATGCCGGGGCCAATCGCATGACTCGTTTGAACCTGGCCGTGCTCGATCTCGCTGAGGGTTCGGCGATGCGCGCGCCGGGTGAGGCGCCGGGGATGATGGCGCTGGAAATCGCCATGGATGAACTGGCAGAAAATCTGCAGATGGATCCGCTGCAGCTGCGCGTCCTCAACGACACGCAGGTCGATCCGGAGCAGCCGTCGCGGCCGTTTTCCAAACGGCAACTCGTGGAGTGTCTGAACACTGGCGCCGAGCGCTTTGGCTGGCAGCAGCGCAACCCTCAACCCGGTCAGCGACGCGAGGGCGGCTGGCTGATCGGCATCGGTCTGGCCTCGGCAATTCGCGGCGCACCGACCACCGCATCGGCGGCGCGCGTGCGCCTTGATCGCCAAGGCATCATCACCGTCGAAACCGACATGACCGACATCGGCACCGGCAGTTACACCATCATTGCCCAGACCGCCGCGGAAATGATGGGCGTGCCGCTGGAGCGTGTCGTGGTGCATCTGGGCGATTCGCGGTTTCCGGAATCGTCAGGCTCCGGCGGCCAGTGGGGCGCGGCCTCCTCCACTGCCGGCGTGTATGCCGCGTGCCTGAAATTGCGCGAGGCCGCTGCTCGCGCCGTCGGGATCGATCCTCAGCAAGCGGAGTTTGTGGAGGGGCAGATTCGCGCAGGCACGCAGCACGTTGCCCTGTCGCAAGCTGCCGCCAAGGGCGAGCTGACTGGCGAGGACCGCATGGAGTACGGCGACCTTGCCCAGCGCTTCGCCCAGCAGACCTTCGGCGCGCATTTCGCCGAGGTCGCGGTCAATGCGGCGACTGGCGAAATTCGCCTGCGTCGGCAACTGGCGGTGTGCGCCGCCGGGCGCATCCTCAACCCGAAAACCGCGCGCAGCCAGATCATCGGCGGCATGACCATGGGTGCAGGCGCGGCATTGATGGAAGAGCTGGCGGTGGATCATCGCATGGGCTTTTTCGTCAATCACGATCTGGCCGGCTATGAGGTGCCGGTGCACGCCGACATTCCCCACCAGGAGGTGATCTTTCTCGACGAAGTCGATCCGTATGCCACCCCGTTGAAAGCCAAAGGCGTCGGCGAGTTGGGTATCAGCGGCGCTGCGGCGGCCATCGCCAACGCGATCTATAACGCTTGCGGAGTACGGGTGCGCGATTATCCGATTACGCTGGATAAACTCATCGGCGAGTTGTCTTACCCGGTCTGAGAACGGATCACCCGAGGCCATCGCCTATGTACCCCACCACCCCCGACGGTCGCTATTTTGTGGTCAAGCAGCAACTGTGGCGCTGCAGCAATCCAGCACTGGCACCTGCCGAACGCGAGACGCTGGTCGCAGATCTCATGGCGGCGCGGCGTGCGGTCAAAGAAGCGAAGCGTGCGGACGATGCACAGGCGTTGAAGTCAGCCAGAGCGCGCGTGGACGAGGCAAAAGTCGCCCTGGGTGAGCGCGGTCCGGTGTGGTGGGATGACGGCAGCCCGGATTACAACCGTTTCAAGGTGACCAATACACCGTATGCGCAGTGGTTTGAACAATTGCCTGACAAGGACAGCAGACCTGAGTGAGTGTTGAATGGCCTGCAGATCCCCAACTCAACAAGCAACGCAGGTCCCCTGTGGGAGCGAGCCTGCTCGCGATGGCGTTGGATCAGGCGATGAAGATGTTGAATGTACCGCCGTCTTCGCGAGCAGGCTCGCTCCCACAGGGATTGGGGGTTGAATGAAGACCGATGGTTCAGCACAAAACAGTGTAGGAGCGAGCCTGCTCGCGATTGCGGTGGGTCAGTTGAATAAATCGCTGACTGATACGACGCTATCGCGAGCAGGCTCACTCCTACAGGGATTGGGGATTGAATGAAGATCGATGGTTCAGCACAAAACAGTGTAGGAGTGAGCCTGCTCGCGATTGCGGTGGGTCAGTTGAATAATTCGCTGACTGGTACGCCGCAATCGCGAGCAGGCTCACTCCTACATTGGGTTTTGTGTGTTGCCGGGTTTTGCATTCGCCGCGAAAACCTGTGGGAGTGAGCCTGCTCGCGATTGCATTCGTTCAGGCGATGAAGATGTTGAATGCGCCGCCGTCTTCGCGAGCAGGCTCGCTCCCACAGGGATTGGGGATTGAATGAAGATCGATGGTTCGGCACAAAACAGTGTAGGAGTGAGCCTGCTCGCGAATGCGTTGGATCAGGCGATGACGATGTTGAATGTGCCGCCGTCTTCGCGAGCAGGCTCGCTCCCACAGGGATTGGGGATTGAATGAAGATCGATGGTTCGGCACATAACAGTGTAGGAGCGAGCCTGCTCGCGATTGCATTCGGTCAGGCGATGACGATGTTGAATGTGCCGCCCTCTTCGCGAGCAGGCTCGCTCCCACAGAGATTGGGGATTGAATGAAGATCGATGGTTCAGCACAAAACAGTGTAGGAGTGAGCCTGCTCGCGATTGCGTTGGATCAGGCGATGAAGATGTTGAATGTGCCACCGTCTTCGCGAGCAGGCTCGCTCCCACAGGGATTGGGGATTGAATGAAGATCGATGGGTCGGCACAAAACAGTGTAGGAGCGAGCCTGCTCGCGAATGCGTTGGATCAGGCGATGACGATGTTGAATGTGCCGCCGTCTTCGCGAGCAGGCTCGCTCCCACAGGGATTGGGGATCGAATGAAGATCGATGGTTCAGCACAAAACAGTGTAGGAGCGAGCCTGCTCGCGAATGCGTTGGATCAGGCGATGAAGATGTTGAATGTGCCACCCTCTTCGCGAGCAGGCTCGCTCCCACAGGGATTGGGGATTGAATGAAGATCGATGGTTCAGCACAAAACAGTGTAGGAGTGGGCCTGCTCGCGAATGCGTTGGATCAGGCGATGAAGATGTTGAATGTGCCGCCCTCTTCGCGAGCAGGCTCGCTCCCACAGGGATTGGGGGTTGGATGAAGATCGATGGTTCAGCACAAAACAGTGTAGGAGCGAGCCTGCTCGCGAATGCGTTGGATCAGGCGATGAAGATGTTGAATGTGCCACCCTCTTCGCGAGCAGGCTCGCTCCCACAGGGATTGGGGATTGAATGAAGATCGATGGTTCAGCACAAAACAGTGTAGGAGTGGGCCTGCTCGCGAATGCGTTGGATCAGGCGATGAAGATGTTGAATGTGCCGCCCTCTTCGCGAGCAGGCTCGCTCCCACAGGGATTGGGGGTTGGATGAAGATCGATGGTTCAGCACAAAACAGTGTAGGAGCGAGCCTGCTCGCGATTGCGTTGGATCAGGCGATGAAGATGTTGAATGTGCCACCGTCTTCGCGAGCAGGCTCGCTCCCACAGGGATTGGGGATTGAATGAAGATCGATGGTTCAGCACATAACAGTGTAGGAGTGAGCCTGCTCGCGATGGCGTTGGATCAGGCAATGAAGATGTTGAATGTGCCGCCGTCTTCGCGAGCAGGCTCGCTCCCACAGGGATTGGGGGTTGGATGAAGATCGATGGTTCGGCACATAACAGTGTAGGAGTGAGCCTGCTCGCGAATGCGTTGGATCAGGCGATGACGATGTTGAATGTGCCGCCGTCTTCGCGAGCAGGCTCGCTCCCACAGGGATTGGGGATCGAATGAAGATCGATGGTTCGGCACATAACAGTGTAGGAGTGAGCCTGCGGTGAGGCTCAGACTCGCAGCAGCTGCCGGGTCATCGCCATTGAGGTCTCCAGCGACTGGCCGGTGCGCTGCAGTTTGTTCAGCAAACTGGCGCCGAGCCAGAGCTGATACAGGGTCTCCGCCAACTTCCTCGCATCGCCTTCGGGCAGGCTTTGGTCGGTCTGGCCCTGTTCGATGCATTCGGTGATGCGCGCGACGATACGTTCGGCGCCGTCGCGCAAGGTCAGGCGCATCGATTCGGACAGGTCGGCGACTTCGGCGCTGAGTTTGACCACCAGGCATTCATCACCGTGGCCTTCGACGGTGCAGCGGTTTTGCCAGCCCTGCCAGTAATCCATCAAGCGCTCGAAGGCAGTCAGCCCCGGCAGTGTCAGGCGGCGTTCCATGTCAGCAAGGTAGTCGACGAAATAATCCTCAAGCAGCGCCTGGCCGTACAACTCCTTGGATTTGAAGTAGTGATAGAACGAGCCCTTGGGCACGCCGGCGGTCTGCAGGATCTCGTTGAGGCCGACGCTGGTGAAGCCCTTCTCGGCCATCATCCGGTGGCCGGTGTCGAGCAAGTGTTGGCGGGTGTCGTCAAAGGTCGGCTTCATGGTGCGCAAGTTTCCAGACAATAGACCAGTCGTATAGATTTCAGGACCGGGAGTTTGCCATATCCAACAGGCAAAAACATTTTCTGAAAAAATTACTAGACGACTGGTCTAATTGAAAACTATGCTGCGCCCCGACACACCAATTCATGCGGTGCCGACGCTGAGCGAATTCCTCGCCTTGTGCCGATGCCTGACCAAACCAAGGGTGCTCTATGAAAATCTTGATGGTTCTGACTTCCCACGATCAACTCGGCAACACCGGCAAGAAAACCGGCTTCTGGCTGGAAGAATTTGCCGCACCGTATTACGCCTTCAAGGACGCCGGCGCCGACGTCACCCTGGTATCCCCAGCCGGCGGCCAGCCGCCGCTCGATCCGAAAAGCGACGAGCCCGGCGCGCAGACTGCCGAGACCGATCGCTTCCGCGCCGATCCGGCCGCGCAAAAAGCATTGGCCAGCACTGGCCGTTTGGCTGATGTCCGCGCCGAAGATTTCGATGCAGTGTTCTATCCAGGCGGCCACGGCCCACTGTGGGATTTGGCCGAAGACAAGGCTTCGATCGCGCTGATCGAAGCCTTCGACCGCGCCAACAAGCCTCATGGTTTCGTCTGCCACGCACCGGGCGTGTTGCTGCATGTCGTGCGCGCTGATGGCCAGCCGATCGTCAAAGATCGCGACGTCACCGGTTTTACCAATGCCGAAGAAGCGGCAGTCGGTCTGACTGATGTGGTGCCATTCCTCATCGAAGACGAATTCCAACGTCTCGGTGGCCGCTACTCGAAAGTCGCCGACTGGCAGGTGCATGTGGTAACTGACGGGCAACTGGTCACTGGCCAGAATCCGGCCAGTTCTGCCGCCGTTGCGGAAAAGCTGTTGAAGCTGCTCGGCTGACCTTCTCGCTCCAACCCGATCAACGCCGCGCGCGTACAGCCCGGCGTTGTTTTTTTGCCCAGTTACTAGTCGACTGGTCTAATCAGATTCAAAGGCTGACTCCATGAACAACGCTTTTTTCACGCCTGCTAAATTGGGCGCACATACCCTGAAAAACCGCATCGTCCTGCCACCCCTCACCCGCCAGCGCAGCACGCAGCCGGGCAATGTCGCCAACGAACTGATGGCTGAGTATTACCAACAGCGCGCGGGTGCCGGTTTCCTCGTCACCGAAGGCACGCAGATCGAACCGCGCGGGCAAGGTTATGCGTGGACGCCGGGCATTCACACGCCGGAGCAGATCGCCGGTTGGCGCACAGTCACCGAGGCGGTGCACGCGGTGGATGGCGTGATCTTCGCCCAGCTCTGGCATGTTGGCCGGGTCTCGCACACCGCATTGCAGCCCAATGGCGACGCGCCCGTGTCGGCATCTGCTGTCGCCACCGACCGCGTCAGCGTATTCATTGAGACCGCGCCCGGTGCCGGTGAACTGGTGCCGCCGTCGGCTCCGCGCGCGCTGAGCACGGATGAGGTGCAGGAGTTGATTCAGCTGTACATCCAGGCCGCGCGCAACGCGATGGAAGCCGGTTTCGATGGCATCGAACTGCACTGCGCCAATGGCTATCTGGTCAATCAGTTCATCTCGGCGCACAGCAATCTGCGCACCGATCAGTACGGTGGCTCGCTGGACAATCGCTTGCGCTTTTTGCGCGAAGTGGTGGCTGGCGTCGCAGAATGCATCGGCAAGGACAAGGTCGGTGTGCGCTTTGCGCCGCTGTTCAGCACCACCGATGAAGCGCGGACTTATCTGGGTCTGGTCGAGGAAGATCCGCACACCACTTACATCGGCGCAATCAAGATTCTCGAAGACGTGGGCATCGCCTACCTGTCGATCGCCGAAGCCGACTGGGACAACGCGCCAGCGATGCCGCAGACCTTTCGCCAGGCCGTGCGCGATACGTTCAGCGGCGCGATCATTTATGCCGGGCGCTACACCGCCGAAACCGGGGCGCAATTGCTTGGGTCGGGGCTGGCGGATTTGGTCGCGTTTGGCCGACCATTCATGGCCAACCCGGACCTGCCGGCGCGGATTGCCCAAGGCTGGCCGTTGAATCAATTGAATCCTGCCACGGTGTATGGCGGTGGTGCCGAAGGGTATACCGATTACCCGACCTACTCCGCCTAAGCACCCAACACACCTCCCCTGCAGGAGCTAGCCTGCTCGCGAAGACGTTGGGTCAGTCGATGAATGTGCAAGCTGACCCACCGCCATCGCGAGCAGGCTCACTCCTACAGGTTTTCGGGCGTGTCAGGCCAGACCGTTGCGCCCCGCCGCTTTTGCGCGATACAGCGCCTGATCGGCGGCCTCGATCAACTCCGGCAGCGAATCCAGCTGCGCGCCCGCGCCCACCGCCATACCGATACTCACCGTGACCCGACCGAACGGGCTGCCCGGATGGGCAATGTTCGCCTGCTGCAAGCGCTCGAGCACCAGTTGCGCCACCACCGTGGCGCCGGCGCTGTCGGTGGCCGGCATGATCACCGCCATTTCCTCGCCACCGTAGCGGGCGACCAGATCCGAGGGGCGTCGCACGCAGCTCTCGAGCACCTTGCTGACCGCTTGCAAACAGGCATCGCCGGCGACGTGGCCCAAGGCATCGTTGAACAATTTGAAGTGGTCGATATCGATCATCAGCAAGGCCAGCGAGGTTCCATCACGCTGCGCCCGCCGCGCTTCCACGGCCAGTGTTTCATCGAAACAGCGGCGGTTGGCCAGGCCGGTCAGCGCATCCTTCAGCGCCAGCAATTCGAGCTGTCGATTGGACGCGAGCAACTGCTGCTGGGCGTCGAGCAACGCCTCTTCGGCTTCGGTACGTCGGCGAATGTCGAGGATCAGGAACCAGCCGATCAGCCCGGTCAGCCCGAGCAGTCCGGTCACCACCACCGCCGACAACGCCGCTTCGATGCGCCACGCTGCCAGCGCTTCGTCCTTGCCCAGGGCCACGGTGGTGATCAGTGGCAGGCTTTCGCTTTTGCGGAACGCGTACAGCCGCTCGACACCGTCGAGGCTGGAGGTGTACGACGCCGTGCCGACCGAGCGGTCGACGAGGTATTTGGCGTAGATGGGCGATGACGAGAAATTGCGGCCCATGTCCTGCTCGCGGAACGGGTAGCGCACCAACAGCGTGCCATCGGTGTACGACAGGCCGATCGCACCGTCCTGGCCAACGTCGAGCTTGCCGAACACGCGAAGAAAGTTTTCCACCCCCAGCGTCACCGCCACTACACCGGCGAACTGTCCATCGTCGTCATTGAAGCGGCGGCTGATGGTCACCACCCATTCGTGATTGGAACGGCTCTGGATCGGCGGGCCAATGAACGGCTCGCGGCTCGGACTGTCACGGTGATGAATGAAATAGGCGCGATCGCTGCTGTTGGCACCCTCGGGAATCGGCCGGTTGGAGGACATCAACCAGTACCCGTGGCGGTCATAGACGGTAATGCCGCTGAGCTGTGGCATCAGCGGCTGCTGGTGGTCGATCAGGGTCTTGATGCGCTGGATCTGCGTCGGCCCGCTGCCCTCGGTTTCCAGACGTTCGACCAGCCCGAGCAAGAGCAGCGAGCTTTGCCGGACGATGCCTTCGGTGTAGGTATTGAGCGCCTGGGTCAGGTTCAGGCCATGCACGTCAACCTCGGCCAGCGCGCGTTCACGCGAGGACCATACTTTCCAGATCGTCAGCGAAGTCAGGGAACAGCCAATCACCAGCAGCAGGAGCATTACAAGGCGAGTATCACGCTTCACGTCTGTACCTTAAGGAAGTCCGGGATCCATTCCAGCCATCATTCGAACGTCGGCACTCACGGCGGCCACGTGTTCCGGGGCGCAAGCATACAAGCAGTGTGCAGCGGCTGCAGCAACAGAGTGTGCAGCGCTAGGGGGCGGGTGCAGCGGGTTTGAGAATTTCCACGAGAAAATCGATGAACACGTTGATCCGGCTCGAGCCTCGGTGATTGGGCAAGTACAGCGCGTTGATGCAACTGCTGGCGCTGCCGGGATTGACCTCGTAGTGCTCAAGCAAGCGCGTCAGGCGCCCGGCGGCGACGTCGTCACGCACCAGCCAGTCGGCCAGCAGCGTCACCCCGCCACCACCGATTGCGGCTTCGCGCAGAATGTCGGCGTTGTTGCTTTGCAGGCGTCCCTGGACGTTCAGTTGAATCGGCTCTTCGTCACCCTCGAAGGTCCAGTGGTGATGGCTGCCGCCGTAATCGAAACGCAGGCACTGGTGCTCGAGCAGATCCCGTGGATGCTCGAGCACCGCGCTGCGCGCCAGGTAATCCGGGCTGGCGACGACCCAGCGCTGGAACTGCCCGACGCGTTTGCTGACGATGTCTTCGCTGACCACCGTCGAGCCGAGCCGCACCGAAACGTCGATCTGCTCGCTGAGCAAATCGCTGACCTGATCACTCAGCGAGAGGCTGATCTCCAGCCCCGGATGGCGTTCGAGCAAGCGGCTCAGGTGCGGCGCGATCAATCGGCGGCCAAACTCCACCGGCACGCTGATGCGCAAGCGGCCTTGCGCTTCGCTGCCACGATCGGCGACCACCGCATCGGCTTCGTCGATGGCATCGAGAATCGCTACGGCTTTTTCGAAATAGGTCTGGCCGGCAACAGTGACGCTGGTGTTGCGCGTGGTGCGATTGAGCAGGCTTGCGCCCAACTCGTTCTCCAGCCCCGCCACTTGCCGTGTCACCGAAGACGTCGAGATCCCAAGCTTGCGCGCCGCCGAGGAATAGCCCCCGCAGCGCACGGTTTCAACAAACATCTTCAATGCCAGCAACTTGTCCATAAGCGGGGTCCGGTGGTGAGGAAACGCCGCCGATTGTGCATCAGCGCTCGCCGGACGTCTTGTACCGTCGTGCTTGAGGGTGCTCTCTGCAGAAGGCATGTTCATCGGTTCCTGAAAAAATCCGGAAATCACCGCCCCCTGTAGGAGCGAGCCTGCTCGCGATAGCGGCCTCTCAGTGCCATGTGTATTGGCTGACACTCCGCTATCGCGAGCAGGCTCACTCCTACAATGGTTTTGGGGTGGGTCAGGGATCAGGCGGTGTCGCGCAATCCCTGTGGGAGCGAGCCTGCTCGCGATAGCGGTCTGTCAGCGCCATGTGTATTGACTGACACACCGCCATCGCGAGCAGGCTCACTCCTACATGGGTTTTGTGTTGTTTTGAAATTCAGCTGCGGTCAGCTTTCTGACCCAGGAACAACGCCAGCGCCAGTGCCGGCAGCACCGCCACGGCCATGGCCGAGAGGTTCCAGCCGAAGTGTTCGTACAGCGGGCTGGCGACCAGTGACCCGAGGGCGCCGCCGACAAAAATGCTGGTCATGTACACCGCATTGAGACGGGCGCGGCTGTGCGGGTCGAGGGCGTAGACCTCGCGCTGGCCGAGCACCATGTTCAGTTGTACGGCAAAGTCCAGCAGCACCGCACACACCACCAGCCACACATAACCACTGCCCGGCAGCGCGGCGATCAACAGAGACAACGGTGCCAGCAGCAACGCCACCAGGGTACCGCGACGACCGTGCCCGGCATCGGCCAGACGTCCGGCAATCGGCGCGGCAATCGCACCCACCGCTCCGACCAGCGCAAAGATCGCCACTTGTGCCTGGCTGAAACCGTGATGACGCATCAGCTCGATCGGCGCGAGGGTCCAGAACAGGCTGAAACTGGCGAACAGCAAGCCTTGATACAGCGAACGCTGACGCAACACCGGAAAGCGCCGAGCCAGGGCAAACACCGAACCAATCAACGCGACGTAAGTGGCTTTGTGCGTCGGCACCCGACGCGGCAATGCCACAGCGGTAATCAACGCGATCACCGCCATCAGTGCCGCCGCGCTGTAAAACACCCCGCGCCAGCCGAACACTTCGACCAACAGGCTCGAGAGCGGACGCGACAGCAAAATCCCCAGCAGCAAGCCGCTCATGATATTGCCGACCACGCGGCCACGACTGGCTTCCGGGGCCAGATGCGCGGCCAGCGGCACAAGAATCTGCACGGCGACTGAGGTCAGGCCGATCAGCAAGGACAAGATCAGAAACAGCGACGGCGAATGGGTCAGGCCAGCGCACAGCAGCGTCACGCTGGCAGCGAGAGTGAAGCCGACCACCAGACGGCGGTTCTCCATCAGGTCGGCCAGCGGCACCAGCAGCAACAGGCCCAAGGCGTAACCGAATTGGGTCAGCGAGACGATCAGGCTGGCATTGGCGCTGGACAGGCCGATCTGCGGCGCGATCAGTTCGACGATGGGCTGCGCGTAATACAGGTTGGCGACGACCGCGCCGCAGCAGAAGGCCAGAAACGCGACCATCAGGCCGGAGAGTGAAGCAGGCTGTTCGGCCGGGGCCGCAACGGCAGGATTGCCCGTAAGCATGGTGACACCTCGTTGAGTTCGGGAAAGTGGTGCCAAGGCTACGGTCACCCGGCGGCGGCGAGAATCCGTACCAGGGGCAACGCACTGATGCGTCGAGCGCAACGTTGCTTCTGGCGCAACGCGCTGTTGCGCGGGCCGGTGATTCTCTGCCGCAAGCGTCTTCTCTACGCTTTGGCCCTGGCGCAGACGTCCGCATCGGCGCCCTTCCCCGGCTGTACAAGGAGCGTTTCCATGACCCGCACTTCACTCGTCCTGCCACTGCCCGCCGCGTTTTTCTGCCAACCATGAACAGCCAACTACTCAAATCCAGAACCCTGTGGATCAGCGTGGCTGTGCTCGCGGTGTTCGGCCTGAGCGTCGCCGTCGCACTGATGTGGCGCCCGGCGATCGCACCGATCAAACGGCCTACGTCATTCGATAGCGCGCAGTTGCAACGCGGCGCGCGGGTGGTCGAGGCCGGCGACTGCGCGGTCTGCCATACCCGCCCCGGCGGCGAATACCTGGCCGGCGGGCTGCCGCTGGTGACGCCGTTCGGCACGCTGTACAGCACCAACATCACCCCGGATGCGCAGACCGGCATCGGCCAGTGGTCTTTGCCGGCATTTGAACGGGCGATGCGCGAAGGCATTGCCCGCGACGGCCACTTTCTCTACCCGGCCTTTCCCTATGTGCACTACCGGCGCATGAGCGCAGCGGACATTGCCGACGCTTACGCCTACTTGATGAGCGGCCCCGCCGTACACGCCCCCGCCAGGCAGAACCAGATGAACTTCCCGATGAACATCCGCCCGCTGGTGTCGTTCTGGAACCTGCTGTTTCTGCATGGCGAGCCTTTGACGCCACTGGCCGAACACAGCGCGGCATGGAATCGCGGACGCTACCTGGTCGACGGCCCGGGCCACTGCGCCGGCTGCCATTCGCCGCTGAACCTGATCGGCGCGGAGAAATCCTCGGAATATCTGCAGGGCGGCAGCGTCGATGGCTGGGAGGCCCCGGCGCTGGTCGGCCTCGGCCAACGGGCCAATCCATGGAATCGCGAGCAATTGGTCGGCTATCTGCGCGCCGACGTCGTCGATGGCCACGGCACACCCGCCGGGCCGATGCGTCCGGTCAGCCTGAGTCTGGCGCGCTTGCCGGCCAGTGAAGCCGAGGCGATCGCCGACTACCTGTTGAGTCTGCAGAGCCCCCACGCAGTGACCGAAACCACGCCGAAAAAGCAGCCGAGCAGTCCAGCGGATCACAGCAGCGGCGCCCTGCTCTTCAGCAGCGCCTGCGCCGGATGTCACGCACCCGCCGCGCCGATGCGTGAAATCGACGGACGCCCCGGTCTGCAAAACACCTCGGCCCTGCAAGCGGCCAGTTCGCGCAACTTTCTCAAGACCGTGCTTGAGGGCGTGCCCGCCATCCCCGGCGCGCCCGGTCCGGTGATGCCGCCGTTCGCCGCCAGCCTCGACAACGCCCAGCTCGGCGCACTCGCCGCGTACCTGCGCGAACAAGCCAGACCCGACCAACCCTGGGCCGACCTCTCTTCCACTATTGAAGCGTTACGTCAGGAGACGAAATGAGCCAGATCACTCTCACCGTCAATGGAGCCGCCCAAGCGCTGGAGCTGGAACCGGACATGCCGCTGCTGTACGCATTGCGCAATCACTTGAACCTCAACGGCGCCAAATACGGCTGCGGCCTGGGCCAGTGTGGCGCGTGCACGGTGATCGTCGACGATAAGCCGGTGTTCGCCTGCCTGACGCCATGCGCCGGCCTTGAAGGGAAAAAGATCCGCACCGTGGAAAGCCTCGGCAGTGCCGAGAAACCCGGCCCGCTGCAAACCGCGTTCATCGACAAGCAGGCGGCGCAATGCGGTTACTGCATCGCCGGCATGCTGATGCGCGCGCAGTCGTTGCTTGAACGCGATCCGCACCCGGACGAGCAAACCATTCGTGAGCACATGGCCGGCAATCTGTGCCGCTGCGGCACGCACTTGCGCATCATCGAGGCGATCAAACAGGTGGCCGGACACGACGGGAGCCTGACATGAGCGAAGCAAATGGCTTGAACCCCAGCCGCCGGGCGTTCCTGCGCGGCGGCGCGCTGCTGATGGCCTTCACCCTGATGCCGGTAGCGCGGCGGGCCTTGGCCGACACCGAAGTCGACACCCTCGGCACCGTGGTGCTGGCCCCCGATCTACCCGGCAGTCTGCGCACCAACCCTTACCTCGACGCGTGGATTCGCATCGGCGCCGACGGCATCACCGTGTACACCGGCAAAGTCGAACTGGGCACCGGGGTGAAAACCGCATTGCTGCAAATCGCCGCCGAGCGTTTGCAGGTACCGGCCAGCGCCGTCAATTTGCTCACCGCCGACACCGCACTGACGCCCAACGAAGGCTACACCGCCGGCAGCCACAGCATTTTCGACAGCGGCACCGCGCTGTACAACGCCGCTGCGCAGGTGCGCGAAATGCTCGTCGATGCCGCCGCGCGCAGTTGGCAAGTCGACGCTGCGCAACTGAGCACTCGCGACGGCATTATCGAAGGCCCGAGCGGGCAACGCATGGCGTACGCCGACGCGGTCAGGCATGTCGATGTGCACCAATACGCCAAGGCGCAATCACCGGCGATGGCGGCGGCCGACTTCAAGCTGATCGGGCACAACCTGCCGCGTCTGGACATTCCGGCCAAGGTCAGCGGCGGCGCGGCGTTCGTGCAGGACATGCGCCTGCCGGGCATGCTGCACGCGCGAGTGATTCGCCCGCCGCGCCCCGGCTGCACGCTGCAGGCATTCGATACGGCATCGATTGAAGCGCTCAGCGGCGTGGTCAAAGTGATCCGCGACGGCAACTATCTGGCCGTGGTCGCCCGTGATGAATGGCAAGCGATCAAGGCCATGCGCAGCGGCATGGAGGGCGCCAAGTGGAGCGGCGGCGAGGCGATTCCCGAAGCCGCCGATATTCACGATTTGCTCAAGCAATTGCCCTCCAAGCGCTACCCGATCAGCAACAACGGCAATCCCGGCGGCGCAAGCGAGACACGCTTCAAGGCGCGAGTGACCAAGCAGTATCTGATGCATGGCTCGATCGGCCCGTCCTGCGCGGTGGCCTGGTTCAACGATGGCCTGCTCACGGTCTGGACTCACACCCAGGGCGTCTATCCGCTGCGCGCCGGCATCGCCGAAATGCTTCGTTTGCCGCCGGAGCGTGTGCGCTGCATTCATACCGAGGGCTCGGGCTGCTATGGCCATAACGGCGCCGATGATGCCGCCGCCGATGCGGCATTGATCGCCATGCGTTTGCCGGGCACGCCGGTGCGCGTGCAATGGATGCGCGAGCAGGAAAATCTCTGGGAGCCGTACAGTTCGGCGATGGTCACCGAGGTCGACGCTGGCCTCAGTCAGGGCCGTTTGCAGGACTGGAACTACGAGCTGTGGACCACGCCGCACAACGAACGCATCGTCAATGCCGGGCGCCTGCTGCCGGCACGCTTGCTGGCCAAACCCTTCACCTCGGCGCCCTCGGTGCCGATCGCCCAGCCCGAAGGTGACGGCGATCGCAACGCGGTGCCGCTGTATGAACTGGGCGCGACGCGGATCAACATGAACTTCGTGACGACGATGCCCTTCCGCACCTCGGCCATGCGTTCGCTCGGCGCGCACATCAATATCTTCGCCATCGAGGCGGGTATCGATGAGTTGGCGATCCAGAGCGGGCTCGACCCGGTGGCGTTGCGCCTGACGCATCTGAGCGACCCGCGCGCCCGTGCCGTCATAGAGCGCGTGCGTGACGAAATCGGTTGGCCACACAAGGGCAGCGAACCCGGCGCGGGGATCGGTTTTGCCTTCGCCCGCTACAAGAACATCATGGGTTACTGCGCCCTCGCGGTGAAACTGCGGGTGCATCCGCAGACCGGCGAGATCCGCGTCGATCATGTGGTGACGGCGGTCGACGTCGGCCAGATTGTCAGCCCTGATGGCCTGCGCAATCAGGTCGAGGGCGGCATCGTCCAGTCGGCGAGCTGGACGCTCTACGAAAAAGTCGCCTACGACGCCGGCGGTATTCGCAGCTACGACTGGAGCGGTTATCCGATCCTGCGTTTTACGCAATTGCCGAAAAAAGTCGATGTGCACCTGCTCGATCAACCGGGCGAACCCTTCCTCGGCGCCGCCGAAATCGTTCAAGGGCCAATGGCTGCCGCCCTCGGCAACGCGGTCAGCAATGCCACGGGCCGGCGCTGGCTGAACCTGCCGCTGACCCGCTCGACCCCACCCGCCTGAATCACGCCCGCGCTCGTCATGGATGAGCGCGGGTGCCGTTGCGCTGCGCGCAAAACTGCGTAGCGCCGGCCACGGATTATCAGCTCCGCCACCCCCGGTTAAGTTAGCTGCACAGCGCGCGGCACCTGGCTGCCGCGCTTGAACCCTACTCATCGAAATCCGGAGCTACCCATGACCCGTCGCCTGTTCCAACCGATCGCCCTCGGCCCTTACACCCTTGCCCACCGCGTAGCGATGGCGCCCCTGACGCGCTCACGCGCCGGTCAACCGGGCGATGTTCCGACCGCGATGAACGCCGAGTACTACCGCCAACGTGCCAGTGCCGCGCTGATCATCACCGAGGCCACGCAGATTTCCCAACAGGGCCAGGGCTATGCGTGGACGCCGGGGATCTACACCGACGCACAAGTGCAGGCGTGGCGTGAAGTCAGCACGGCGGTGCACGCGGCCCATGGCCTGATCTTCATGCAGCTGTGGCATGTGGGCCGGGTCTCGCATCCGAGCTTCCAGCCTGACGCCGGTTTGCCGGTGGCACCGAGCGCACTGCCTGTGCCGGGCAAGACCTTTATCGTCGATGAACAAGGCAATGGCGTGTGGGGTGATGTGCCGGTACCGCGCGCCCTCGAAACAGCGGAAATCGCCGCCATCGTCGAAGACTATCGCCGCGCCGCGCGCAACGCCTTGAACGCTGGCATGGACGGCGTGGAAATCCATGCCGGCAACGGTTACCTCCTCGATCAATTCCTCAACAGCAACAGCAATCAGCGCAACGACGCCTATGGCGGCAGCGTGGAAAACCGTGCGCGCTTTCTGCTGGAAGTAGTCGCCGCCGTCGCTGACGAAGTCGGTGCCGAACGCGTCGGCGTGCGCCTGACGCCAATGGGCCGCTTCATGGGCATGGGCGATGACACGCCTGAAGCGACCTTCGGTTATCTGGTCGAAGCGCTCAATCAGTGGAATCTGGCCTACCTGCACTTGGTCGAGCCGGCCATGGTCGGCACGGTCAAGGACGAGAACTTCGACCCGCGCTGGGACGCGATCATCGCCCAGTTGCGCCAGACCTGGAACGGCGTCCTGATCCTCGCCGGCGGTTACGACGCCGAGTCCGCCGAACAGGCCTTGAGCGCTGATCGCGCCGACATCATTGCCTTCGGCCGGCCATTTCTGGCGAACCCGGACCTGCCACGTCGGTTGCACGATGGCCTTGAGCTGAACACACCGGATCCGAGCAGTTTCTTCGGCGGCGATCAGCGCGGCTACGTCGATTACCCGTTCCACGCCTGAGGTCTGCGCTTCATAACTTTTAAGGTTTGTTTAAGGACTTTAAATGTCGCTGGCGGCGAGACTTTGCCCATCGATCAGGAGAGCCGCCATGAACCCGCAATCGGTGAAGTCAGACCACCCCTGCCACCTCGCGCGCCCCTTGGGCGCGCTGTCCGGCTGGCAGGAACGCCGCGCCAAGGCCTACATGCTGCGCGACCTGAGCCGCAGCCTGCGGGTCAGCGAAATTGCCGAGCACTGCAACCTGTCGCGCAGTCATTTTTCCCGGGCGTTCAAGATCGTGACTGGCTGCTCGCCGCAGGAATGGATGCTGAAGATGAAGATCGACAAGGCCAAGGGCTTGCTGCTGACCTCGATGGCGATTACCGACATTGTTTACGAATGCGGTTTTTCCGATCACTCGCACTTCACGCGCACGTTTGGACGCATGGTGGGAATGCCACCGAAGGTCTGGCGACAGGCGATGTGCCGGGCGCGGGTGGCGGTGGTTGAGGCGGATGTCTGGCGGCTTAGCGATGGGCTGCTGAACTCGACGATAGGCGCGCGGTTGACGGAACTGCGGCCTTGAGTCGGATTCCAAAGAGTTTTGTTCACTCCTCCCTTTTGGCCGCGATTTTCGCGGCTTTTTTTTGTGATAGAGCGCTGGCGGTCGACGTAGGTCCCGCGGTGAATCCACCCCTCACCCCAGCCCTCTCCCCAGGGAGAGGGAGCCGATTTGTGGGCTTTCCAACACCGGGGTTCGGCTAGATATCCCAGGTCGGCATACCTCGACCAAACACCACGGTCATCCCCTCTCCCTCCGGGAGAGAGCTAGGGTGAGGGGCTTTTGATCCTGGCGTCCGGCGCCAGCGGCAGTCTGAAACAGATTCGCGCGCCCTCTTCGCTGTCCTCCACGCGCAACGTCCCGCCATGGGCGCCGATCACCGTTCGGCAAATCGCCAGGCCCATGCCCATGCCACTGCCTTTGGTGGTGAAAAATGCGTCGAAAATCTCCTCACGCTGATGCTCGGCAATCCCCGGCCCATTGTCCTGCACAGACACACAGACCTGCCCATCGGCCACCGTCGACTCGATAACCACCCGCCCATCCACAACACCCTGCCCGGCCATCGCCTCCAGTGCGTTGGTGATCAGGTTGTAGATTACCTGCTGGATCTGCACGCGATCCGCCAACACCGGGCCAGCAGCATTGAGCCGGGTGTGCAAGCTCACCCTGCGACTGTGCACATCACTGGCCGTCAGTTGCACTACCTCGCCAATCAACACGTCAATCGAAAGCGGCAGCCGTTGCAGCGGCGCCTGTTTGGCCAAGGCGCGCAAGGCCTGGACAATCTCGGTGGCCCGGGCGCTGTCGGCGCGGATGTCCTCCAGGCCCTGAATCGCTTCGTCGAGATCCGGTGTGTCGCGCTTGAGCCAGCGCAGACTGGCCGAGGCGTTCGATGAGATTCCCAGCAATGGCTGGCTGATTTCGTGGGCGATCGAGGCCGACAGCTCGCCCATCATTTTCAGGTGCGCGTTACGCGCCAGTTCCGCCCGCGAGCTGCGCAAGTCAGCCTCCATCTGCGCCCGCAGTCGGTTGTCTTCGACCAGTTGCGCGTACAACCGCGCGGTCTGCAACGACACCGCCGCCTGCGAGGCAAGGATTTCCAGCATCGTCAGGCGTTCGGCGCTGAACAGCTTCGGAACCAGGCTGTTTTCCAGATAAACCAGACCAATCAACGCGCCTTGTTTGAGCAACGGCAGGCACATCATCGAGCGCGCCTGCCGTTGCTGCAGATCAGCGCTGTAGGCTTGCGGGCAGTCGGCGCGGGCATCGTCGAGCACCATCGGCGTGCGCGTACGCATGGTCGAATTGAGCACTGAAACCGGGGCGATCTGCTCAAACGGGCGCTGGTTGTCCTGGCTGACCCGCACGTTACCCGCCTCGACGTGCGCGGCAGCGGCCAGTTGCAACTCACCGTCAGCGACCAACAACAGCGCACCCCGATCGGCTCCGGCCTGAATCATCAAGTGATTCATCAAGGTTTCCACCAGCCGATCGAGCAGCACTTCTTGCGAGACCGCGCGCGCCGCTTCGATGCCGACTTCCAGATCAAGGCGCACCCGCGTCACCGGCGCTACGGTTTCCAGCGAATACTCGCGAGCCAGAAACGGATGCGCGGCTTCGAGCTGACGCGCCTTGGCCTGCGCGCCCCACTGGACATAACAATCGCGGGCGACGCGCAGGTGATGATGCGTTCCCGAGACCAGACCGTTTGCCAGGCAAACTTCAGCCAATTGCTCATGGGCCAGCGCTTGTTCATGGATGAACCCGGCCGCGGCCGCGGCGATTTGCGCCTGGTCGAAGCAGCGAATGGCGACCAGCCCTTCCCCGCGCACACGGGCCATTGCGCCTTCGACCAGCAGCAGTTTGTTGCTGAAGGTCGAAGGATTGAGCTCCACCCAAGACAGGAAACGCTGACGTTGCTGCTGCAGTTTCTGCAATTTTTCCGCGGCAGAGCCCGGCGCATCGGGACTGGCCAGCGCCAGGCTGTAGAACAGGTAGTAATGGGCCAGATCGATGTGCGCCGGCAGCGACCAGGTCAACGCCTCGGCGTCTTCGAAACGGCGCAGCGCGTAGCGCACTTCACCGAAATAGAACGCCGACATGCCCGAGTACAACCCTTTCCAGAACAGTGTCGGCTGCGAAACGCGACCGCGATCCAGCGGGCCGAAGCGGTCATGCTCCAACGCATCAAGCTCTGCGATCGAACGAGGCTCAGGCTCATTGCGCAGGTCACTGGCAAACGCCTGTTGCGCCAGCAGAATGCGTTCGATGTCGATGTAGTGAAACTGCCGCACCCAGCTCAGGCCGACGTCCAGTTCGTTCAACACGTTTTGCAGCGGTTCGCCCATGAACAGCAAATCCGAGCCGATATGGTTGCAGGCGTAACACGACATGCCGAGATCGCCGCCCGCCTGACCGCATTCGAACGCGGCGAAAGCCTTCTGCCGGGCGTGGGCCATCGGTTTGGTCCACGGGCTGACCTGATCCAGCGCCACCAAGGTGCCGGTGCGTCCCGCTTCGTAGCCATGCAGATCAGTGAGTTCAAGCGCCAGTTCGGCGAAAGCGGCACCGTCCAGATATTCGCCATAGCGGTCGGCGATCATCACGCCGTACCAGGCAAAACCGTAGCCGCTGCTCGGCGTCGTACCATGCAGCAACGTCAGCTCGACCATCTTCGCCAAGTGCAGAAAGGCAATATCGTCCTGCACGAAGAATGAGGCGATCAGCGTGCTCAGCAGCTCCATCGCCACTTCGATTCGCGGCTCGTTGGCCTTGGGCAATGCGGTCAGATCAGCGATCCGTCGCGCGCCGACCAATTGCCGAACCCGCTCGAACGCTTCGCCCAGTTGCGCTTTCGAGGGTTGTCGCTGCAGGTCGATATCGAGCAACGCAAGACCGCTCAACGCTTCGCTGATCGCCCCGTGATAATCGGAGTGCAAAGTGCGCAGACTGGCGCGCAGGCGATAGGTTTTCGCTCGGTCCAGTGGGGTCTCGGCGTGGTTGAGGCAGTCATCGAGGCGCTGTTGCGCGCCGGGGAGATCCGCCAGCAACATCGCGCAATCGGCCGCCAGCCAGCGCGCCGCGAAGGCTTGCGGGTAGAGCTGCGTCCAGCCGCTGTCGCCGAGCAATACCTCGGCGCTGCGCAGATAATCCACGGCCTGCTCGACCGCGGCGCTAGCGCGGGCGCGCTCAGCGGCTTCGACCAACAGCTGGATGAAATCGGCGCGCCGAGGTGGTTGCAGCGCGTTGACGTCGCTGCGCTGAATCTGACTGGCAATGTCGAAGACCCGCGCCTGCCGCTGCTCGCCGCAGTGATCGAGCATGGCGGCGGCTATGCGCGCATGTTCGACGGCGCGCCCGGCTGGCGCCGTCAAGGCAGCGGCCGCCTCGAGTACGCGGTCGTGGGGAAACACCAGTTGGCCCGGTTCGCGCAGGAGAAGTCCGGCGCTGACCAGGTAATTCACATCACGCAGCAATTGCGCTGGATCATCCGGCAGCAGTCGCTGCAACAGCGCTTCTTCACAGCGCCCACCGACGTAACCCGCCGTACGCAGCACTTCGCGTGCACTGACCGGCAGACGCTGCAAGCGGTGCACCATCAATTCGGCCACATTGTCGGCGTAGCGATAGCCGTTCACCTCGGCCTGATCCCACACCCAGCGCCGCGTCGTTGCATCGAAACGCAGCAGACGCTCATCCACCAGAGCCCGTGCCACCTGGCTGACGAACAACGGATTGCCGGCGGTCTTGAAATGCACGACGCGCGCCAGCGCCTCGAGGTTATCGACGTCGGCATCGAGTTCGATCGCCATCAATTGCGCGACGGCCTGCGCCGACAGCGGCCGTAATGCAAGATCGCTGACTGGCAATGTCGGGGCGGCGCGCAGGTCATCGCTCCAACTGCCCGGACCTTGCGGTAGCTTGCCCTCGCGATAGGCCAGAATCAGCAACAAATGCCGCGTCGGCCGGGCGATGAAAGCTTTGAGAAACGCTTGGGTCGAGTCGTCCGCCCACTGCACGTCATCGATGAACAACAGCAGCGGATGCCCCGGTTGCGCAAAGACCTCGAGGACATCGAGCAGCGCCCGATTGACTCGGTCGAGGGCATGGCGGGCCGGCATGTCCGGTAATTCGGCGGTGGTACCGATCAGCAATTCGGCGTCCGGCGCCATGTCCACCAGCAAGCGGCCACGGCCTTTGAGGGTATCGCTCAGCTGCGCCCCGAGGGCCTGCAAGGCCAGCGTGGGCTTGGTCAACACTTGGCTGATCAGCGATTGAAAAATCTGCGCCAGTGGCGCGAAGGGTCGGTCGTTTTGCAGCAGTTCAACCTTGCCGCTGGCCCAGTAACCGGGTGCTTGTGTGCGCAGCACTTGCTGAATCAGCGTCGACTTGCCCGCCCCCGGCGCGCCGGCGACCAGCAGCACGCGGGCGATGCCATCGCTGCGCACGCGCTGGATCTGTTCGAGCAGTTGCTTGCGCTCGTCATCACGGCCGAACAGCACATCGCCGCGCGTAGCCGTCGCCCGTGCATCGAAGGCACCGAGGCGGAACGCTTCGATCTGGCCTTTTTTCTGCCATTGGCGCAGGCACCAGGTCAGATCGGCGGCCAGCGATTCGATGCTCTGGTAACGCGCCTCCGGCTCCTTGGCCAGGCCTTTGAGCAGCACATGACAAATGCCTTGCGGCAGGTCGGGGATGTATTGCGCCGGCGACAATGGCTCGACGGCGGCATGCACATGCAACCATTGCGAGGCGTCGCGGGCGGTCAGCGGCGGGCGCCCGGCCAGGGCCTCGTAGATGATTGCCGACAGCGCATACACCTCGCTGCGTTCATCGAACCCGGCGCCATCGCGCTGCAGCTGCTCCGGCGCCAGATAGGGCCAGTGTTCGAGGCTCGGCAGTTCGCTGTCCGGGGTTTCCTGGGCCTGGGTGTGAAAGCCCATCAGCCTGACACTGTCGTCAGCGCCGACCAGCAGATGCCAAGGCAATAAAGCACTCTGTGGGAGCGAGCCTGCTCGCGAAAGCGGTGGGTCAGTCAAGGGCGATGTCGGCTGAATTGACGCTTTCGCGAGCAGGCTCGCTCCCACAGGGTTTTGCGCTGTCTCGGGTTGCCGAGAGTGGGCCAGCGCATTCGCGGCGGCGACGGCGATGTTCAGCACGCGCCCGAGCGGCAGGCCGGCGGCGTCGAGCAATCCCGCCAGCGGCGCGCCCCACTGTGGGTAGACCAGCACCGGGCCGTCCGCCGAACGAATCAGCGCGAGCGGGTTGATCGCCCATTGCGATGGCAGCTGCACATGGAAGTCGCGCTCCAGCCGCTGGCACAGCGCCGGACGCTGGATCGGCGCGCGTACGGCAAACCATGTCTGGCCCGAGCGGCTGTCTTCGAGGGTGAACCACGTCAGTTCATGGTCGCGACGCAGCAGGCTGAACCGGCAGATGTCCAGCCATGCTTCATCGAGCATCGGCGCATCGGTCGCGCGGGAAATTGCAGATGAGGATGGCTGGCCGGGCATACACATTCACCGCTGGAAATGGGATTCAGGCTGGTGGCGAAGTATACGCAGCGTTTTTTTGCCAGAGGGCCAGCCGCTGCGCTGATGTCCGTCTGCGGCCTCAAGATGGCCGTCCAGAGCCTCGCACCGTGGTTTTTGAGGCTATAAAAGCGCGCGACTTATCCCTCGGGATAATTGCTTTATGCCAGGCCGTCACCTAGCGTACGCCTGATAACCCGGCGCCCGCGCCCTGTCCTTCTCACCTGCAACGCAGAGGCCTGCATGATCCGACTCGGCCAAGCCACGATTTCTCTGGAACGGCGCGAAGCCTTTCTCGATGGCCGGCCCTTGCGCGTGGGCGGGCGGGCGTTCGAAATACTCTCGGTGCTGATGCAGGCCGACGGGCGCATCGTCAGCAAGGACGAACTGATCAATCAGGTGTGGCCGGACATCGTCGTCGAAGAGAACAATCTGCAAGTGCAGATTTCCTCGCTGCGCAAACTGCTCGGGGAAAAAGAAATCATCCAGACGGTTCCCCGTCGAGGTTACCGATTATTGAAAGACCGCGAACCCAATCTGCCGCTGTTCAACCCACTGGCCTCGGCGCCGATCGTGGCGCAGCCGCCGCCGGTCGATGCGCAATCGGTGCCGGTGTTCATTGTCGACGATGAGGCCTGCGTGCGTACCGCGTTGAGCCGCTTGTTGCGCGCCGAAGGCATCGAACACCGGATTTTCCAGTCCGCCGAGGAATTGCTCGACGCCGACATCGCCAATGGCCCGGCGTGCCTGCTGCTCGACGTCAGCCTGCCGGAAGCCACGGGTTTGCAGTTGCAGGCGGCACTGAACCAGCGCGGCTTGCCGTGGCCGGTGATCTTCATGACCGGCCACGGCACCATTCCGATGTCGGTGCAGGCCATGAAGGCCGGCGCGGTGGAGTTTCTGACCAAGCCCTTCAATGACGATGAACTGCTCGGCATTCTGCGCAACACTCGTCAGCACGCGGCGACGGCGTACGATCAATGGCAACGGGTTCAGCACGTGCGGCAATTGGCAGCGCACCTGACGCCGCGTGAGCGCGAGGTGCTGCCGCTTATAGTTGGCGGTCTGTCGAACAAGCAGATCGCCAACCAGTTGGGCACCAGTGAGGTGACCGCCAAGGTTCACCGTAAACACATCATGGCGAAGATGCAGACCCGCTCGCTGGTCAACCTCGTCGAACTCTACGGACTGATCAGCGCTGCGCCTTCGCCTGGCCCATCGAGCCTGTCGTGAGCGGCCTGGCGGGTTGCCCGACGGCAGCCGACGGCACCCGACCTACCATCGTCTGCATCGTTGATGACGACGCATCCGTGCGCAAAAGCCTGTCGAATCTTCTGCGTTCCGTCGGTTATCGCGCGCAGGTGTATGCCAGCGGCGAAGCGTTTCTCGCCGACGCCGACTTCGCCGAGATCGCCTGTCTGCTGCTGGACCTGCGCATGCCCGGCCTGTCCGGCATCGACGTCATGCGCGCGCTGCCGCGACAGATTCCGGTGATCTGCATGTCTGCTCACTGGGACGAGGCGGCGCTGGCCGAAACCGGGCATTACCAGGCGTTCGAGTGCCTGTGCAAACCCTTCGAGGAAGAGGTGTTACTGGCGGCACTCGACAAGGCCCTGCACCGCTAAAGCTGCTCACTTCAACTGTCCTGCATGGTTTCTTCCTGAGTCTCGATCACGGGCAACGACTCAGTCATCGAAGCGTGACACACCGCCAGGATTTCATCGGCCAGCGCCGAGTCGTCCGGGCAGGCCCGCGACAGCATGATCGCGCCGACCGCATGGGCCAGCAGGTCGATCATTTTGCTTCTGCCCTCACCTTGCGGCGCGGTCGGGTATTTCTCGCCCAGGATCTGCAATAAGCGCTCGATGCCCTCGGCGAAAGCTGTCTTCACATCCCCCGACTGCCGCGCCGCATCGCCGCACAGTGCCGCCATGGTGCAACCAGTGGAACGGCCGTCGCGATGGTCGCGTGAAACGTACACATCGATGAAGTCCTGCACGCTCATCGCCTCGGCGCTGGCCAGTGACTGCGCCAGGCTGTTGGCCGACGCTTCGGCCATCAGATCGGCCTTGGAGCCGAAGTGTTTGTAAAAACCGCCGTGGGTGAAACCGGCCGCCGCCATCAGGTCAGCCACACCAACCCCGTCATAACCGCGTTCGCGGAACATCACTGAAGCCGTTTCGACAATGTGCTCGCGATTGGCCTGAGCCTGAGCTTTGGATACGCGCATGTTGGATACCTCCAGCGCTGAAAAATCATGGCTCGATGATACATAGATGTTGGCCATAATCAAAACCGTTGACAGTTTAGATTTCGATCATCATCCTAAAAGCCCGCAATCAATCTTCTATTCAAAAAGAGCCGACACCATGACTACTCGCCCTACTGTTCTGATCACTGGCGCCTCCACCGGCATCGGCGCGGTCTACGCCGCACGTTTCGCCCAACGCGGGCACGATCTGGTGCTGGTCGCCCGTGACCAGTCGCGTCTGGACGCCCTCGCCGCCGGTCTGCGCGCTGAGCACAACGTCAATATCGAAGTGCTGCAAGCCGATCTGACCCGACTCAGCGATCTGCAGACTGTCGAAGCGCGCCTGCGCGACGACGCGCGCATCGGCATCCTCGTCAACAATGCCGGCGCCGCGCAGTCCGGCACGTTCATCGAACAAAGCACTGACAGCGTGGCGCAACTGGTCGCCCTCAACACCACCGCGCTGGTGCGGCTGGCCAGCGCCATCGCCCCGCGTCTGGCCAAGGCTGGGGACGGCGCGATCATCAACATCGGTTCGGTGGTGGGCCTGGCGCCGGAGTTCGGCATGTCGGTGTATGGCGCGACCAAAGCGTTCGTGCTGTTTCTCTCCCAGGGCCTGAGCCTGGAGCTGTCGCCGAAAGGCGTGTACGTGCAAGCCGTACTACCCGCCGCCACCCGTACGGAAATCTGGGACCGCGCCGGTATCGACATCAACACGCTGACCGACATCATGGAAGTCGGCGACATGGTTGACGCTGCGCTGGTCGGTTTTGATCGTCGCGAAGTCGTCACCATCCCGCCGCTGCATGAAGGCGAACGCTGGGATGCCCTGCAAACCGCGCGGCAGGGCCTGCTGGGGCAGATTCGCCAGTCGGCCGTGGCGCCACGTTATCTGCCTCAAGCCTGACTTCAACCGGACCCGCCGCCAGTGCGGCGGGTTCCTACCGACAAGAGCATCCGTAATGAAAGCATTTTTCATCGAGCGCTACGGCAAGCAGAACGGCCGGATTGGCGACGTCCCCGAACCGCTGATCGGGGAAAACGACGTGCTGATCGAAGTGCACGGCAGCAGCATCAACCCGCTGGATCTGAAGATTCGCAGCGGCGAATTCAAGATGATCCTGCCCTATCAGATGCCTTTGATATTGGGCAACGATGTCGCCGGTGTGGTGCTCGGCACTGGTGCGGCGGTCAAGCGGTTCAAGCCGGGCGATGAGGTTTATGCCCGTGCGCCTGAAAACAGGATCGGCACGTTTGCCCACCGCATCGCCGTCGACGAAACAGCGGTCGCCCTCAAACCCGCCCGTCTCGACATGACCGAGGCGGCGTGCATGCCGCTGGTGGCGTTGACCGCGTGGCAGGCATTGGTTGAAGTCGCCAGGTTGCAAAAGGGTCAGAAAGTGTTGATCCACGCCGGCTCCGGTGGCGTCGGCACAGTCGCCATTCAGCTGGCCAGACACCTCGGCGCTTTCGTCGCGACGACTACCAGCACGGCGAATGTCGAGTGGGTCAAAGCGCTGGGCGCTGACGTGGTGATTGATTACACGCAACAGGATTTCGCCAGCGAACTGCGCGATTACGATGTAGTGCTCAACAGCCTCGGTGGCGATGTGCTGGAGAAATCGCTGAAGGTGCTGAAACCGGGTGGGCAGCTGATTTCCCTGTCCGGACCGCCGACCGCGCAGTTCGCACAGGAGCAGGGTTTGTCGTGGCTGCTTGGGTTGGTCATGCGTGTGCTCAGCAGCGGTATCCGGCGAAAGGCGCGCAAGCGTGGGGTGCGTTATGCGTTTCTGTTTATGCGCGCCGATGGCATTCAGCTGCAGAAGATCAGCGCATTGATCGAGGCTGGGGTTATCAAACCGGTGATCGACCGGATCTTTGGCTTCGATCAGATAGCTGACGCCTTGCACTACGTCGAACAAGGCCGGGCCAAGGGCAAGGTCGCCATCGTGATCGATCCTGAAAGCCCCTCACCCTAGCCCTCTCCCAAGGGAGAGGGAACTGACCGAGTTGAATGTGCGAGTTACACCGATCTGAGATACCGAGGCGAACACAGGTCTCAAAAAGCCCACAAATCAGCTCCCTCTCCTCGGGGAGAGGGCTGGGGTGAGGGGTGAATCCAGCGCGGTGTCCAAGCATGTGCATTGCAATACCACGCTCAATCCGCCCCTCCTGCTGAAACCTCGAGAAACCCCTCTCAACTTGCGTTTTGCTAATCCTGCACCACGCTTGATTCACAGAAGTGCACGTTTTCATGGCAAAACTGCGGTTAACTGAATGGTTAGTTACCGCTATAATCCCGCGCTTCATTCAAACGGGACTTTCAATGTGAACCACAGTCAACGCGTCTCAGGCGTTTCAACGTTCATTCTCGTCGGCCTTGGCGTGATCATCGCCCTGCTCGGTCTGGCGCTCGCGGCCGGCGGTGTGAAGCTGGTCAGCCTGGGCGGTTCCTGGTACTTCCTGGTCGGCGGTCTGGCGATGACCGTTTCCGGTGTGCTGATCGCACTGAAGAAGACTGCAGGCGCCTGGCTGTTCGCCGCGTTTCTCGTGGCGACTGCGATCTGGGCGGTGGCTGACGCCGGGCTGGTGTTCTGGCCGGTGTTCTCGCGGCTGTTCATGTTCAGCGCGATCGGTATGGTCGTCGCGCTGGTCTACCCGCTGCTGGCGCGTGCCAATGGCCGCGTTGCCGGTCGCGGCGCGTATGCCGTGGCCGCTGTGCTCGCCGTGGGTGTGGCGGTTGCTGCGGGCAACATGTTCGTCGCGCATCCAACGGTTGCGGCCACTGGCACCGGTCCGGGACTGACCCCGGTCGAGCCGGCCAAGGCGCAGAAAGACTGGGCGCACTACGGCAACACCGAAGGTGGCAGCCGCTTCGCCGCGCTCGATCAGATCAACCGCAACAACGTCGACCAATTGAAAGTCGCGTGGACCTACCACACCGGTGACGTCGCCGAGAGCGATGGCAACGGCGCCGAAGACCAGCTCACCCCGCTGCAGGTCGGCAACAAGGTGTTCATCTGCACTCCGCACAACAACCTGATCGCCCTCGACGCCGACACCGGTAAAGAGCTGTGGAAGAACGCGATCAACGCGCAATCGAAAGTCTGGCAGCGCTGCCGTGGCATGGCTTATTTCGACGCCACCGCCACCCTCGCTCAGCCGAGCAATTCTTCGATCATCGAAGCCAAACCGGCGCCGGCCGCCAACTGCCAGCGCCGTCTGCTGACCAACACCATCGATGCCCGCCTGATCGCGGTCGACGCTGACACCGGCGAGTTCTGCCAAGGTTTCGGCAACAACGGTCAGGTCGATCTGAAGGCCGGTCTGGGGGATGTTCCGGACAGCTACTATCAGTTGTCGTCCGCGCCATTGATGGCCGGCACCACCGTGGTGGTAGGCGGTCGCGTCGCCGACAACGTGCAGAGCGACATGCCCGGCGGCGTGATTCGCGGGTTTGACGTGATCACCGGCGCCATGCGCTGGGCGTTCGACCCGGGCAACCCGCAGGATCGCAATGCACCGGCCGATGGCAGCACCTACGTGCGCAGCACGCCAAACAGCTGGGCACCGATGTCCTATGACGCAGCGACCAACACGGTGTTCCTGCCCATGGGCAGCTCGTCCACCGACATCTATGGTGTCGAGCGTAGCGAACTGGACCACAAGTACGGCGCCTCGATCCTCGCGCTGGATGCCAGCACGGGTGAAGAACGCTGGGTGTTCCAGACCGTGCACAACGATCTGTGGGACTTCGACCTGCCGATGCAGCCGAGCCTGATCGACTTCGACAAGGACGGCCAAAGCGTTCCGGCGCTGGTCATCGGCACCAAGGCCGGGCAGATCTATGTGCTCGATCGCGCCACCGGCAAGCCACTGACTGAAGTCAAGGAAGTACCGGTGAAAGCCGCGAACATCCCCAACGAGCCGTACTCGCCGACCCAGCCGAAATCCGTGGGCATGCCGCAGATCGGCGCGCAGCACCTGACCGAGTCGGACATGTGGGGCGCCACGCCGTATGACCAGTTGCTCTGCCGCATCGACTTCAAGAGCATGCGCTACGAGGGTCTGTACACCGCGCCGGGCACTGACAAATCGCTGAGCTTCCCGGGTTCGCTGGGCGGCATGAACTGGGGCAGCATCTCCACTGACCCGGTGCACGGTTTCATCTTCGTCAACGACATGCGCCTGGGTCTGTGGATTCAGATGATTCCATCGCAGAACAAGGGCCAGGCCGCAGGCGGTGGCGAAGCACTGAACACCGGCATGGGCGCTGTGCCGCTCAAAGGCACGCCGTACGCAGTGAACAAGAACCGCTTCCTCTCGGTGGCCGGCATTCCGTGCCAGGCGCCGCCGTTCGGCACGTTGACCGCGATCGACATGAAGACCCAGAAAGTCGCGTGGCAGGTTCCGGTCGGCACCGTTGAAGACACCGGTCCTCTGGGCATTCGCATGCACTTGCCGATCAAGATCGGTCTGCCAACCCTCGGCGGCCCCCTGTCGACCCAGGGTGGCCTGATCTTCATTGCCGGCACCCAGGACTTCTACCTGCGCGCCTTCAACAGCGGCAACGGCGAAGAAGTCTGGAAAGCGCGTCTGCCAGTCGGCAGCCAGGGCGGCCCGATGACCTACGTTTCGCCGAAGACCGGCAAGCAGTACATCGTCGTCACCGCTGGCGGCGCACGTCAGTCGACTGATCGCGGCGATTACGTGATGGCCTACGCCCTGCCGTAATCCGCTGCTGCACATCCACCCACTCCCCAGCGCGCGGTGCCTCACAGCACCGCGTCGCCGTTTTATTGCGTTGAAGATTTCAGCAGGAAGGATTCACATGTCATCGGCTGTTCGCTTTTCTCGTACCAAACTTTCCACTGGCCTGCTGCTGGGCCTGAGCTGCACCACCGCCCTGCCCGCGCTGGCCGCCAGCGATTCCGGTCTGCTGACCCGCAGCACCCTCACCGGTGACTGGGGCGGCTTGCGTCATCAACTGGATGAAGACGGCGTCAAGTTCAGCGGCGATTACAGCGGCGAAACCGCTTACAACGCCGACGGCGGCCTGCACCGTTCGGCGCGTTATTCGCAGAACATCAAGCTCGGCGTGCAGTTTGATCTGGGCAAGCTGTATGGCGTCGACAATGCCGGCAAGGTGCAACTGACCATCAACGACCGTCGCGGCAACAGCGCTTCGGAAGATCTGGTCGGCAACCGCTTGCCGATTCAGGAAAACTACGGCGGCCTGTACACGCGCCTGACCGAGCTCAGTTACGAGCGCAGCCTGTTCACTCCGGCGCTGAACGTGAAGCTCGGCTACATGGCCATGGGCAACGACCTCGGCGGCCTCGACAGCGGCATTCTGTGCAACTTCATGAACGCTGGTTTCTGCGGCCATCCGCTGAACATGTCCGGCGGCAGCGGCTGGACCAACTACCCCAACGCGCGTCTGGGCGTGCGGGTCAAATACGACCTGTCGCCGTCCTGGCAGCTGCGTGTGGCGGCGTTCAACGTCGACCCCGAGAGCAACGGCAATTCCAGCCGCGCCTGGCATTTGGGGCCGAAGCACACCACCGGCACCGTCGTACCGATCGAGCTGGTGTACAAGCACGCCGGCGAGCTGCCGGGTGAATACAAGCTCGGCTATTACTACGACAGTTCCGACGTCAAACGCATTGGCAGCGACGACGAGGTGTCCGGTCGTGGCGGTCATTACCTGCTGATCGATCAGGCGGTCTGGCGTTCGCCGACCTCCGAGGGGCGCAGCCTGCATGCGTTTGGTCAGTATTCGGCGGCCAGTGAAGCGGCCTCACCGTTCAGCAAGTGGTACGGCACCGGCGTAGTCCTGTACAAACCGTTCGAAGGCCGCCCGCGTGACACTCTGGCGCTGGGCTATGGCCGCGCCGTGCCGAACCCGCGCAGCCGTGATGTTCAGCAGGATGCCGCCATGGCCAATGGCGCTGCATTCCCGCATCTCGACAGCGCTGAGCAACTGATCGAATTGGGCTACGGCTACCAGGCCACCCCATGGCTGACCCTGCGCCCGAACCTGCAATACATCATCGAACCGGGCGCGTTCTCCGGGCAGGACATCGACAATGCGCTGGTGGTGGGGTTGCAGGTGAAGGCTGCGCTTTAAGCCTTGTGGTGGATGCACCACCGCTATCGCGAGCAGGCTCACTCCTACAGGGTTTGGCGTCGGGCACAAAATCCCGGCAATACACAACCCCCCTGTAGGAGTGAGCCTGCTCGCGATGGCATTGGTTCAGGCAACCAAAATTTTTGAATGCTCAACCAGTTCCTTCAGAGCACCGACCAGTCACCCACCTGTCGAAATTAATTCCAGCCATCGGTGAATTATTTCGTGTCCGCATGTATCTGAGGCAGAAGAGCCGGCGCCATCATGGAGATGGCATCGCAGCGCTAATCTGGATCAGCGAGCGGGAACATCGCAATGAAATCACGCAAGAACACCGTCAAACCGATCGGTTTGAAAGACATCACCATTGTCGACGACGCCAAGATGCGCAAGGCAATCACCGCCGCCGCACTGGGCAACGCCATGGAATGGTTCGACTTTGGCGTCTACGGCTTTGTCGCCTATGTGCTCGGCAAGGTCTTCTTCCCCGGCGCCGATCCCGGCGTGCAAATGATCGCCGCGCTGGCGACCTTCTCCGTGCCTTTCCTGATTCGTCCGCTGGGCGGGCTGTTCTTTGGTGCGCTCGGCGACAAATACGGCCGGCAGAAAGTCCTCGCCGCGACCATCGTCATCATGTCCCTGAGCACCTTTGCCATCGGCCTGATTCCGTCCTATGCCTCGATCGGCATCTGGGCGCCGATCCTGCTGTTGCTGGCGAAGATGGCCCAGGGTTTCTCCGTGGGTGGCGAGTACACCGGCGCCTCGATCTTCGTCGCTGAATACGCACCGGACCGCAAACGCGGCTTCCTCGGCAGCTGGCTGGATTTCGGCTCGATCGCCGGTTTCGTCTTTGGCGCCGGCGTGGTGGTGCTGATTTCGACGATCCTCGGTGAACAGCGCTTCGAAGAATGGGGCTGGAGAATTCCGTTTTTCCTTGCCCTGCCGCTGGGCATGATCGGCCTGTATCTGCGCCACGCCCTGGAAGAAACCCCGGCGTTCCAGCAGCACGTGGAAAAGCTCGAACAAGGTGACCGCGAAGGCCTCGCCGGTGGCCCGAAAGTGTCGTTCAAGGAAGTCGCGACCAAGCACTGGCGCAGCCTGATGACCTGCATCGGCGTAGTAGCGGCGACCAACGTCACCTACTACATGCTGCTCACCTACATGCCGAGTTACCTGACCCACAACCTGCATTACAGCGAAAACCACGGCGTGCTGATCATCATCGCGATCATGGTCGGCATGCTCTTCGTGCAGCCGCTGATCGGCTTCGTCAGCGACAAGATCGGCCGCAAACCCTTTATTGTCGTCGGCAGCATCGGCCTGTTCATCTTCGCCATTCCGGCGTTCATGCTGATCAACAGCGGCAGCATCGGCCTGATCTTCTCCGGCTTGCTGATTCTGGCGGTGTTGCTCAACTTCTTCATTGGCGTCATGGCCTCTACCCTGCCGGCGATGTTCCCCACCCATATCCGCTACAGCGCTTTGGCCAGTGCCTTCAACGTCTCGGTGCTGATCGCCGGTCTGACCCCGACTGCCGTGGCCTGGCTGGTGGAAAGCACCAACGATCTGTACATGCCCGCGTATTACCTGATGGTGATCGCCGTGGTCGGCCTGATCACCGGCGTGACCATGAAGGAAACCGCCAACAAACCCCTGCGCGGCGCGGCCCCGGCGGCCTCCGACCTCGAGGAGGCCAAGGAGCTGCTGCAGGAACACCACGACAACATCGAACAGAAAATCGAAGACATCGATGCCGAGATCGCCGAGCTGGAGGCCAAGCGCAAGGTGCTGGTTCAGCAGCACCCGCGCATCAACGAGTGATCCGCTAGACCCAGAAAAAATCGGCGGGGCCGTCACCCCGTCGATTACTCGGAGCGCGGCTTGGTGTTAAATAGGCGCCAGTCTTGACCTTGTCGCTTAAAGCCGTGCAACGAGAACCGCTATGAATACCCCTGCCCAGAACATCTTCGCTCAACAGGTGACCCGATGATCGAAGTCACCGAAGTCTCCATCGCCCAACTGCGCGCCGCCCTCGAATCCGGCCAGACCACTGCCGTGGAACTGGTACAAGCCTATCTGGCGCGCATTGATGCCTACGACGGCGCCGACACCCCGACGGCACTCAACGCCGTAGTCGTGCGCAATCCTGAAGCGCTGAACGAAGCCCGCGCCTCCGATGCCCGCCGCGCCAAAGGCGCAACCTTGGGGCCGCTCGATGGCATCCCCTACACCGCCAAAGACAGCTACTTGGTCAAAGGCCTGACCGCCGCGTCCGGCAGCCCGGCGTTTGCCGATCTGGTTGCCCATCGCGATGCTTTCACCATCGAGCGCCTGCGCGTTGCCGGGGCGATCTGCCTGGGCAAGACCAACATGCCGCCGATGGCCAATGGCGGCATGCAGCGTGGCGTTTATGGCCGCGCTGAAAGTCCGTACAACGCCGCCTACCTCACCGCGCCTTTCGCCTCCGGCTCATCCAATGGCGCCGGTACCGCCACCGCAGCGAGTTTTGCTGCATTCGGTCTGGCGGAGGAAACCTGGTCGAGCGGTCGCGGCCCGGCGTCGAACAATGGGCTGTGCGCCTACACCCCGTCGCGCGGAGTGATTTCGGTGCGCGGCAATTGGCCGTTGACCCCCACCATGGACGTCGTCGTGCCGTTCGCGCGGACCATGGCCGACCTGCTCGAAGTGCTCGACGTGGTCGTCGCCGAAGACCCCGACACCCGTGGCGACTTGTGGCGCCTGCAACCGTGGGTGCCAATCCCCCGCGTCAGCGAAGTGCGCCCGGCGGCGTACAGTGAACTGGCCGCCGACGCCAAAGCCTTGGCCGGCAAACGCTTCGCCATCCCGCGCATGTACATCAACGCCGACGATGACGCCGGCACCAGCGAAGCCCCTGGCATCGGCGGCCCGACCGGTCAGCGCATCAACACCCGCGCTTCGGTGATCGACTTGTGGCAGCAGGCGCGTCAGGCCCTGGAGGCCGCTGGTGCCGAAGTCATCGAAAGCGATTTCCCGCTGGTCTCCAACTGCGAAGGCGACCGCCCCGGCGCGCCAACCGTGTTCACCCGTGGCCTGGTCTCGAAGGAATTCCTCCACCACGAACTGTGGGATCTGACTGCCTGGGCGTTTGACGACTTCCTGCAGGCCAACGGCGATCCGAAACTCAATCGTCTGGTCGACGTCGACGGGCCGAAAATTTTCCCGCACGACCCCGGCACCCTGCCCAACCGCGAAGGCGATCTGGCCGCCGGCATGGACGAATACGTGCGCATGGCCGAACGCGGTATCACGCCGTGGAATGAAATCACTACCGTGCCTGATGGCTTGCGCGGTCTGGAGCAAACCCGGCGCATCGACCTCGAAGACTGGATGGATAAGCTCGGCCTCGATGCGGTGCTGTTCCCGACCGTCGCTGACGTCGGCCCGGCGGATGCTGATGTCAATCCTGCCTCGGCCGACATCGCCTGGAGCAACGGCGTCTGGGTAGCCAACGGCAACCTCGCGATCCGCCACCTCGGCGTGCCCACCGTGACCGTGCCGATGGGCGTGATGGCCGACATCGGCATGCCCGTCGGCCTGACTTTCGCCGGCCGCGCCTACGACGATTCGAACCTGTTGCGCTTCGCCGCTGCGTTTGAATCGACCGGCAGCAAACGCCAGATCCCACCGCGGACACCGCCGCTGGTGTAACCCTTACTGACACACCGCTATCAACTGTAGGAGTGAGCCTGCTCGCGATAGCGGTGTGTCAGCCGACAAAGATGCTGCCTTATACACCGCTATCGCGAGCAGGCTCACTCCTACAAAGGCTGCCAACTCAGCACACCGGCCCAATCCTTTTCAACCCAATCCCCCGATCATCAGCGCCATCCAAATCGCCACCGGCCCTGACCATGATCAACCGCGCCCCTTTCCGTTTCACCCTGCTTGCCATGCTCTGCGGTCTGACCGGCACCGCCCACGCCAGCGGCTTTTTCGGCGACGCCAAAAGCGACGTGCTGCTGCGCAACTTCTATCTCAGCAACGACTACCGCTCGCCTGCACCCTCCGGAAAAAACTACAAACAGGAATGGGCTCAGGGCTTTATCGGTAACTTCTCATCCGGTTTCACCGAGGGCACTGTCGGGTTCGGCATCGATGCCCACGCCTTCGCCGGGCTGAAACTTGACGGTGGCAAAGGGCATTCGGGCACGGGTCTGCTTCCGGTCGACAGCGATGGTCGCAGCGAAAACGACTACTCCAGCGCCGGCGGTGCGCTCAAATTGAAAGTCTCCCGTACCACCCTCGCCTTCGGTGAAATGACCGTAGAGAACCCGGTCTTCGACACCTCCGACAAACGTCTGCAACCGGAATACGCCACCGGTTTTCTGCTCAACAGCGCCGAGTTTGACTACGTCAATCTGGTCGCCGGACATTTCACCGCGTTCAAGAACCAGGACAGCTCATCGGGCAAAGGTGATTTTTACGGCTATGGCGCCAACACCGAGGCCGGCGGGATCAGTTTTATCGGCGCCGACCTGTTCGGCGCAAGCCCCATCGGCGGCGCACTTTACGCCTCCGAACTGAGCGACACCTGGCACCAGTACTACGGCAACCTGCACTTCAAACAGTCCGGCGTGCTGCTTGACGCCAACCTCTACCACACCCGCGACACCGGCCGCGCATTGGCCGGCGAGATCGATAACACCGCGTTCAGCCTCTCCGGCAAATACAGCTTCGGCCCCCACGCGGTGATGCTCGGCTGGCAGCGCATCAACGGCGACACGCCGTTCGACTTCGTTGGCGGCGACTCGATCTACCTCGCCAACTCGATCAAATACGCCGACTTCAACGGCGCCAACGAACGTTCCTGGCAAGCCCGCTACGACCTCGACTTCGGCGCCTTCGGCATCCCCGGCCTGAACTTCATGACCCGCTACGTCCGCGGCAGCCACATCGACGGCACCCACGCCCCCAAGGGCGGCGCGTACAACCCGTTCGACGCCGACAGCGGCGACTATCAACCGCAACAGGGTGATGGCGGCAAGCACTGGGAACGCGACATCGACCTGAAATACATCGTCCAGTCCGGTGCCGCGAAGGATTTGTCGGTACAGCTTTCCCACGTCACCCACCGCGCCAACGAAGCGCAGGCTGGCGATGACATTGACCGGATCTACGTGGTCGTCCAGTACCCACTTGGTTTCTGAAAGAAACACTCACGTCCCTTTGCAATGCGGCCCCATGTAGGAGTGAGCCTGCTCGCGATAGCGGTGTGTCAGTCAACACCAATTTCTCGGGAGGACGCCATCGCGAGCAGGCTCACTCCTACATCGGATGCGTTTCCCATCCAAACAGTAGCCGAATCTATCCTTGCAGCACGGCGATCACCGCTAGCCAAATGCCATCACCTCCCTTATCCTGCGCACCCGCAAAAAAAGCCAAGCCAGGAAGGCATTGATTGACCTTCCTGTTTGTAGTCAATCAACACACCCGGATTCAGGGATGAACATGTTCCAGTTATTCAAACTCGGCATGGCCGTTGTGCTCGCCGCGACGCTCAGCGGCTGCATTACCGAAAGCGCCTCATGGGTCAGCGAACCCTTGCAACCCAAGGCCAGCGAGCCAGTCAGTTACCTCGTGGGCTCAATCGGGCCGCAATCTCTCAAGCAGTCCGCTGCTGACAACCAGCGAATCTTCTTCCGCAAACGCGGTTCGGAATACGGGGCCGCCGGTGTCTGGAAAATGGCCGGCGCTTACTCAACGCCGCAGGATATTCAGGACGGAGCCGGCGCAGCGAGCGTATTCGTGCTGCCGCTCAAGCCGGGCGATTACGAGTTCTATGATTTCCAGTTCTTTTCCGCACGCTACCAACCAGGGCTCGGCACCGTTTTCACCTCAGCCGAGGCCCGCGAGAAATTCAACCTGCCGATGCGCCTTGAAGCCGGCAAGGCCTATTACATCGGTGAGTTCCGTTCGTTTTGCATGACCGCAGGATTCTGCGCGTTCCGCTGGAATGATCAAAACGCCCGTGATGCCACCGTCGCTCAGCGCATGACCCCAGGGCTGCCAACCCTGCAACCGCTGAAGCTCGACCTGAAAAACGCTGAGCCCTACATCTTTACCGGCCCTACTCCAGGTGCGGCCGTGGACGCCAAACCATGAGAACAGTCATCGCCCTCACCGCCGCCGCTCTGTTGACCGGTTGCGCGGCCACCAACACCTTGCCAGAGCGCACGCTCGCAGACGGTCAAGATTATCTGCAGCCGATTCACGTTATGGTCGATGATCCGGAAAATGGCTCCAGCCTGCGCAACCACCTGCGTCAGACCGGCGTGTTCCGCACCATCGAAACCGGCAGCGGCAAAGCTGACGAGTACAACGTGCAGGTCAAGCTCAATGTGGAGCGTCACCTGCCGCCATTTCCGGTCATCCTGCTGAGCAGCGCGACGTTGTTCCTGCTGCCGCTGTCGAACGAATTCGACACGCAAAGCGAATTCACCGTGTTCCAGGGTGACAAGCGCCTGAAGCAATACACCTATCGCAACACCACTGAAAAATACATCTGGCTGCTGGATCAGGGCGGTGAGATGCGCGAACAGAACCTCAGCCGCATCGCTCGCGCCTTCGCGCAGGATGTGCAGCAAGACCGGCTGATCCCGGCAGTCGCGCAATGAACCTCGCCATGATGAAAGTCGCCGGCCTGCTCTGCGCCTCACTGATGCTGGGCGGCTGCGCCAACACCTTGCAACCGCTCGACTACCATGCAGACCAAGCCTATGTGCCGGTCACGCTCGGCATGGGGCCGGCGTATACGCGCATCGACGAGCAGCATCAGCGCGAAACCATCAGCGTCCTGAAAAAAACCGGCGCGTTCTCGATGCTCGATGGCGGTTACACCCGCAACGGCTACAGCCTGTTGATCACCGAACCCGGTGACGGCAAGGTCAACTGGCTGGCGCTGGTCAACGTCTTCACACTGTTCACCTTCCCGATGCCCTACCACTACCAGGACAACCTGCGCGGCTCGGTCTTCAAGGATGGTCAACTGCTCAAAACCTACAACTACTCGCGCGAGGGCTGGAGCGTAATGGCGTGGTACGTGCCGATTCCAGCGTTTGAAAACAAACGGCAGATGCTCGATCAGTTATTGCGCGAGATGGATCGGGACCGGCTGATTCCTTACAGCCACTAGCATTTTTTCAAGGCCAGGAGGCCGTTCTACCCCATGAAGATAAAGCACATCTGGCTGTCGGCCATACGCACGCTCAACACGCCAAGCCAAACGGTTAACGCCAATAACCTCATGTCGCACTGGCAAGCACTGCAGCAGAGCGGCGCGATCACCCTTGGCGATATCAATGTTTTCATTGGCGAGAATGGCTCGGGTAAATCAACCGTCATCGACATGGTCAGGGCGTTGAAACACCCGGAAATACTGGCCTCGCTCCCACGGGAAAATCCGCCGCGACAGATTCTGCCCGGCTACAGCATCAGCTTTGATAATGACGACAATTGGTCGTACTTCTTTTCCGGAAATACGTTCGACCCGGATCTGGACTGCATTGAAAACGTCGCGTGCAGTCAGCTCCTGCTCATACCCAGCCAACGAAAACACTATGTGCGTTCCAGCGACCTGCACAAGCACGCCCTGTTTTCACCCGTACCGCGTTTTTACGAATACGCCAATATTCATTACCGCAACGGCATGACGCTCGAAGATCAATTCAGCGAAGACGCTGTCGCGGAACTGAACAAAAGCAAGCCGTTTCTGTGCAGCCTGGCGACTGATCGGCAAGGGAGTTTCGGTGCCACGCTGATTGACGACGGCACTTTCCAGCTCGGCGAGGACGGTCGTTTGTCGGTGTGGATCAAGGACGACCCCAAAATGCCCAACCAACTACCCGTGAGCTGGCTTCCCACAGGCTGGAAGTCTTATGCGCTGATGGCCGCCTGGCTGCGAAATTGCCCGAAGCATGCCATCTGCCTGCTGGAGGAACCGGAAAGTCACCTGCATCCGAAAATGCTCAGGTTTGTGATGGATTCCCTGATCGAAATTGCCACCGAACGCCATCAACAACTGCTGATCAGCACGCATTCTGCGACCGTCATCAATATCGCGGCGAAAGACAAACTAACGTTGTTCGAGATGTGCGGAAGCCATATCAAGAGCCAGCCCGATCGGCGCGACATTCTTGATCGTTTGGGCTATCTGGCGTCGGATATCCTGCAGGCCAACTGCATCGTCTGGGTTGAAGGGCCCTCAGACCGTACGTATCTCAACTACTGGCTGGCAGGCCGTGCCCCCGAGCTAGTTGAAGGTATTCACTATTCGGTCATGTATTACGGCGGCAGGCTGCTGAGCCACCTCGGCGTAGCGGAAGAAAACGAAGACGACAGTGAAGATAACAGTGCCGACTTCATCAATCTGCAGTCGTTGAACAGAAACTCGGCGATTCTGATCGACAGCGATAAATCCAGCGCCAAGGGAAAACTGCGCAAGACCAAAGAGCGCGTGATTAAAGAGATCCAGGCTAACGGCGGCGTCGCTTGGGTCACCAAGGGTCGGGAAATCGAGAACTACATCGCCCCCCAATATATGGAAGTGGCGATCAAGCAAGTTCACCGTACTGCCAAACGCATCGTTTCCCAGTCGATCTGGGCCAATGCCCTGGAATACAAGAAGCTTCACGCACGCAAGAAAACCGTGGCCAACAAGGTCAAGGTCGCGGCGAAGATCAGCAGTGAGTACAAGCCAGATTATTCGGTTCTGGACCTCGGCGAGCGCATTGATGAGCTATGCACATTCATTCGCAAATGCAACTGAACTGCCTGGGCACTGAAGCTCCGGCAACGAGCGCCTGATCAGGCAGGCTCGCTCGCGCAGCGCCATGGATTTCTCATGCGACAAGGACCCGTCCTGCCTTGACGAGATCGCACCCTCGATCATTACCTCTGCCCACCCGGCTCCACGCAACCACCGTTAAGCGACGCCGTCACCGCCGTAAGGCGCTTGCAACCGACGAAGCTTTCTCGGGCGCAGCGTCCGGAAAGGCGACCGCTCGTCGGATATCACCGCACACCTGTCAAGTCTGACAGGTGTGCATTCACGCCAAGTCGCGTTAACTCGTTCCGTCACTTCCCGTCGGAGCCGTCTCCATGTCCAGCCCCCAAAAACCCCTGCTACTCGCAGAACTTGGCATTCCTGGTCGCAGCAAGGACCCGGTGTCGAAGGATCCCGATGTCTGGGGTATCAACATCGCCGCCGCGTTGGACAACTTTCCGTATCACGGCCTGCGGTGCGAGGCGGGGCCGTGGGGAAATATGGCGAGTGGCGACAGGCTGACGATATTTTGGGGCACCGGGCACAACGTGCTGACCCAGACCGTCCTCAAGGATGAGGTCGATACGCAACTGCGCATGTTCGTGCCTTCGCGGCACATGGTCGACGGCGAGTTTGCGGTGTCCTATTCCGTCAAGCCGCTGGGCGGCACAGATCAACCGTCCGAAGTCATGCAGGTGCTGGTCAAGCTGACGCGCCCGGGTGGCCACGATAACAACGGTGACGACGGCCATTCCAGGCTGATCATGATCATTGCGCAGGAGATTCTTGACGGCGGCATCCACGAGGGCAACGTGGCCGCTGGCGTGGACATCAGCATTGGCAAGGCCGACGGCACACCGCCCTATCCCTTCGCCGCGGCCGGCGATATTTGCCGCGTGAGTTGGGGTGGAATCTTCGTGCTCAGTGCTCCACTGACCCAGGACCAGGCCGAAGGCACGGCGCCGATCATCGTGAAAATCAAAGAAGATATCATCCGTGAAGCGGGTGATGCCGGTGGTCCAGGGATCCCCGGAGTGGCCGTGGTGTTCGAGGTGTACGACAAGGTTTTCAACCGTTCCGAGGACTGGAGTCCTGAACAGCGTGTGGTGGTGGCCGTTCATGCGACCCGGCTGGGTGCGCCGTTGCTCAAGGAGGCGCTAAACAACGTGCTGGACGTCGACCAATTGGGCGACGCCGATGGCACCGTGCAAGTGGTCGCCACAGACAATGCCCACTTCAAAATCGGTGACATTCCGTTCATCAAGATCAAGGGCACGCCGGTCGAAGGTCCACCGATTGATCTGGAAATAGAAGGCCTCCCGCTGATCAGCGTGCCGAGCGTTGTTGAAACCAAGGCCCCCAATGCCGTGCTGCGTCAGTTGGCCAAGTCCCAGATCACCGTGTCTTACCGCCTGAAAAAAGCCGATGGCAGCGCCGACCTGATATCCAACGGCCAATTCATCCGCGCCATCGGCGAAGTCCAGCGCCTGGCCGCGCCGATCATGCTGGACGAGAACTCCGGGGCGCTGGATCCCGCACTGCCCCAGGTGCGTCTCGAAATCCCCTTCGACAAATCCTTTGCCGAAGGTCAGGAGCTCAACATATTCATGCTCGGCACCACGTCAGGCCTCAAGCCCTACCTGCCTGCTCTGCCAACGCGCCCCATCACCCACAACGACATCGTCGCAGCCAAACCGCTGTCGTACAGCATTGACGGCAACCACCTGACCCCGGTCAACGGCGGCACGGCGGAGTTCTACTACCAACTCCTGATCCCGAGCGCGGCGTTCGCCAAGCTGGACGCGTACCAGGCCTCCCACGCCATTCGCGAGTCGATCCACACCGACATCCTGCGAGTCGGCAAACCACGCCGGGAACTGCCCGAACCGGTGGTGGCCGGCGTGGTGGACGGCGTCCTGCCCGCCGACACCCCCGGCACCACCGCGACGATCATCTACACGGAAACGGTCAAAGGCGATGAAGCGTTCATGTTCTGGGTCGGCTCGATCACCGGTGAGTATCCCGACTCGATCAAGCTGAACGAATTTACCGCCGGTAAGGAAATACCGTTCACCATCCCGGCCGCGATGATCAAGGACAACGAAGGCGGGACGGTGGTGGCCAGGTACGAAATCAAGCGTGCGGATGGGAGGACCAGTTATGCCGAGCCGCTGGAGTTTCGTGTCGGCGTGGCGCTGGATCTGAAAGAGCCGAAAATCAAGCAAGCCCCGAACGACACCAGCCTTGACCCACTGGAGGCCCAGAACGCACTGACCTCCGTGATCAACTATGACGGCATGCTGGTCGGCGACAGGATTATCGTCCGCTTGACCGGCGCCCCCGGAACGCCGGCTGCCGGTTCGCACACCACCGAGCCATGGCCCGTCACCACCGTCGGCCCGCAGGAAATACCGCTGGCCGTCTCGGTGCTCGCCTTCAACCTCGCCAAGTCCATCACGCTGGATTACACGGTAACGCGCGGCACCCAGGATCCGAAAGAGTCGCGGATTCGTGCGCTGGCGGTGTTGCAACTGCGTGTGGATCTTTCGCACTCGCCGAAAATCATTCAAGCGGCCGACGGTGGTAACGGCACTGACCTGGATGTGTCCACGCTCACTGCTGCGGCGACTCTTCGTGGCGGTTTCTGGCCGCACATTGCCAGCGGCCAGCGTGTCTGGATGCGAGTGGAAGGCACAAAAAAAGACGATAAACCATATACGCGCACCCTGTGGACTGGCCCGAGCAATGCGGTGAACGCCCTCTGGATATCGCAAGGTTATCTCGATGCATCCTTGCCCTTGGCTGATCTGCAGTGGTTGAAGGATCAAAGCGAACTGGCGGTGACGTTCATGTCCACCCCGGATCACAGCACGGATGAAAACCTGGCGCTGAGTTTTCCGGTACGTACTTATACCGTGAAGGCCGTTGAGGATGCGGTGCTAGTGAAATTCACCAATGCGCCTTACGTGATCGCACCGAGAGGTCGGCTTAAGGATATCGAAGTTCAACTCAGCAATTTGGACGGAACCCCCCTGCAGGGAACCGTCACATTGGACCTCCCCGCTGATTTCAGCTTTAGCGATGGAGGAAGCGGCTCACGGGATTTCCCCAGCGACATCGAGGGCAAAGTCAGTGTCCGCGGTGTAACAGGCGCTCAGACAAGTGGAAGTTACAATCTGGTGGCCAGTAAAGGTGCATCAGTTGGCGAGGCATCGGCCACAGTGACGGCCCAGGGGCAGCTGAAGAACATCCCTATTGGTGGTGGGAGCTGGGACGTGAAAATCAGTGCGGATGGCACGCGTATATACGTTTCCAGTTGGCAAAAAAAGAATCTTTCCATTATCGATACAGCAACCCATGAGATTATTACAACAATTGAGAACATCACCGGTGCTCATGGTGTTGCTATAAGTCCGGATGAGAGATTCTGTTATGTGAGCAACAGATCTGTCGATAAGATCTCGGTAATTGACTTGCATGCCAAGGAGGTCATTCAAACTGTCGATACTGGTGGAGATCCTACAGGCCTGATTCTTAGTCTGGATGGTCGCTGGCTATTCTCTTGCAATTACAGTTCAGGCACTATCACAAGATGCAATACTGATACTTTTGCAGCCGAAACCATCCCCGCCGGGCGAAATCCACGCCAAGGATTCGCTGGCCCTGATGGCAAATCCATTTACATATGCAATCAGACAAGCTCTGAACTTTCCATCATCGACATCGCAACATTTACCCGTCGCGCAATCGTGCTCCCTGCGCCAGCACTGGGTATCACCATCAACCACGCTGGAGATTCAGCCTATATTGCTACAGCGACCGGCATTTCAGTCATTGAAATTGAACAGGAAGTAGCAATCCGACACATTGAAAGTATTGGAGGACATGCATTGATCACCAGCAAGACTGACGATTACTTATACATTACGAATATAAGTGAAGACTTGTTGCACACCATAAATCTAAGTACTGGCGCTGCTGGGCCAGCCTATCCAATTGGAAGCGGGCCTCGTCACCTCGTAAGCAGTATGGACGGAGGTTCAATGTATGTATGTAATTATGGGAGTACTTATTTGTCATGGGTTGAATTGTGATTTTCTTCCAACCCTTTAACCGACATGTGAGGGCTGGATCAGGCCAATCGTTAAATCGACATCTTTATGGCAGCCTTCGACGTATTAGCGGAGCGCCTTCTAAACGCACCGGTTTGTGACGTAATCGGCCGGTTATCGGCATGAAAGCGCAGCGCAATTTTTACGGGTTTTATCAGCGGCGACTCGACCTCTCCAACATTACCACCCGTCGGATTTCCGCCCGCACCTGTCAGATGTGACAGGTGCGCAATCTCCCTTTTAGCCGTTCAATCACTCCATCGCTCAAGCCCACGGAGTGGCCACCATGTCCGACAACGACTCAATCAACGACGCTCCGCAGCTGCTACAGGAACTCAAAATCCCCGGCCGTACGGGTCCAGTGTCGTCGACGCCCCTGAGGTGGGGCATCAATCTCGCCGCGGCGAAGCTCAACTTCCCTCGTCAGGGCCTGCTCTGCCAGGCCGGGCCTTGGGGGACGATGGGTAACCGCGACGCGTTGCGCATCTTGCGGGACTCCGATCTGCAGATAGCGCTGGAAATCGTTGATGAGGATGCGGTCGGCACCGAGCTGCAAATGTTCGTGGAGGCCAGACACCTTACCGAAGGAATGCACACACTCTCCTACACCGTCACCCGCCTCGGCGGTACGCCCGAACCCTCGGAAGTGATGCAGGTGCTGGTCAAACTCACCCTCCCCGGTGGTCCTGACCATAGCGAGGGGCCGGGGCACCCGGGACTGGTGATGAGCATTCCCGAGGATATTTTGAAGGACGGTGTCCACCAGGGTAACGTCGATGCTGGCGTATCGATCACTCTCGGAAAAGCTGATGGCTCGCCGCCTTATCTGTTCGCCGCCGCTGGCGATACGCCTCAGTTCAGCTGGGGCGGAATGTTCTTTTCTGGCCCTGCACTGACCCAGGAACAGGCTGACGGCGAGACGCCGGTTATCGTGACCATTCCAAAGGAAACCATCGTAGACGCCGGCGACTCTGGCGAGGCAGGGCTGGCCGTGGCCTTCGAAGTTTACGACCTGGTCGACAATCGCTCCGACGGCTGGAGCGTCGAGCAACGGGTAGTCGTAACGCTTGACAAAACCCGGCTGGGCGCGCCTTTGCTCAAGGAGGCTATCAACAACGTACTGGACGTCGACAACCTGGGCGACGCCGACGGTACGGTTCAAGTTATGGCCGTAAACCCTCCCCCACCTTCGCCCCCTCCAGTCCCTCCACAACCGATAGACTTCGAGGTAGGTGACACCATTTTTGTCCGAATCAAAGGCACCCCGAAAGAAGGTCCGCCGATCGACATTGAATTACCGGGAAAAGTCTTGATCAGCGTGCCCAGCGTTCCTGAGATCATCGTGTCCAACGCCGTGCTGCGCCAACTGGCTCAGGCTCAGATCGCCCTGTCTTATCGCCTGGAGAAGGCCGACGGCAGCGCACAACGGGATGCCAAAACCCAGTTCATCAGCGCCATCGGCGAGATTCACCGGCTCCCCGCTCCCGTGGCGCTGGAGGCCAGACAAGGCGCCATCGATCCGCTGGATCCGGACCTGAAACAGGTCACCATCGAAATTGCCTTCGGCCCCTACTTCGCCGTCGGCCAAGCGATCGAGCTGTTTTGGCTCGGCACTCGCCCCGACCTGACCCCCTACCTGCCGAACCTGAACCTGCGACCGATTACCCAAGGCGATATGGACGCCCAACTTCCGCTGCAGATCATCGTCGACAAGCAGCACCTGACACCGATCATTGGCAAAGAGCTGGAGCTGTATTACCAGTTGCTGATCGAGGACTCGGTACTCGGCACCATGAGCAAACTCAACCAGACCCACGCGATCCGCGAATCGATCCACGCCGATATCCTGCAGATCGGCGAACCACGCCAGGAATTGCCCGAGCCGGCAGTCGACGGCGTGGTCAGCGGCGTCCTGCCATCCGATACCAACGGCACCACGCTGACCGTGAACTACCTCAAGACCGTGAAGGGCGACATCGTCACGCGGGTCTGGGAAGGCTCCATTACCGGCGTAAACAGCGACCGGGTCGAACTGAGCTCCATCACCGCCGGCCAGCCTGTGGCGTTCCCGATCAAGGCCGAACTGATCAAGGGCAACGAAGGCGGGACGGTGAAGGCGTATTACGACATCAAGCGCGCAGCGGGTGGAACGAGTTATTCGGATACGCTGGCGTTCAGTGTCGGCGTGGCGCTGGATCTGAAAGAGCCGAAAATCAAGCAAGCCCCGAACGACACCAGCCTCGACCCGCTGGAGGCCCAGAACGCCCTGACCTCAGTGATCAACTATGACGGCATGCTCGTCGGCGACAAGATTATCGTCCGCTGGACCGGCGCCCCCGGAACGCCGGCTGCCGGTTCGCACACCACCGAGCCATGGCCCGTCACCACCGTCGGCCCGCAGGAAATACCGCTGGCCGTCTCGGTGCTCGCCTTCAACCTCGCCAAGTCCATCACGCTGGATTACACGGTAACGCGCGGCACCCAGGTTCCGAAAGAGTCGCGGATTCGTGCGCTGGCGGTGTCGCCCATTGCGCAAAGCGATTTGCCCGGGCCGCTGATCGTGCAGGCCTCCGAACAAGGCGAAGGGCCGGAATTGGACGTCAGTCAATTGACCACCAACGCCACCCTGCGCGCGAACAGTTATCCGCACATTGCGCTGAAACAATATGTCTGGCTGAAAGCGAAAGGGACATTAAAAGGCGGGGGCGACTACTCGAAAACCTTCTGGCAACCGCCGGGTTCGCAAACCAATGCGACGTGGATCGACCAGGGTTTTCACACCCACGACGGCTTTCCACTCCCCGACTTGCAAAGCCTGGAAGATGGCAGTGACCTGAAATTGGAGTTCAAGGCAGGCTTTGGCGGCAGTCAAGTCGAGACAGATGCCGTGACGTTTGCCCTACGGACTTACAGGATCAAGGCCTACAAAGATTTCCAGGACAGAGTCACGTTTGAAAATGAAATTCCACTTGAACTCTGGCCTGGCTGGCGGTCGGGCACTCCAGAACCCATGTGGGGCATATATACATACAATGACCGACTCAACATTGATCCCGGCCTCTCACCAGCGAGCGGGACGGCTTTTATCCGAACATACAGGTATTCCACTCTAGGTAACGCGACATATATTTTTAGCATAAAGATAGGTCGAGAAGCTCCCGGCAATCCAAGCACGGTGGTATTGAACGTCAACAACATAGATATCACTCCTCCAACCTTAATCGAATCTATACACGTCATTGAACTCAGCGGTGAATTTACAGTGGCGCCGAACCAGGAAAGCATTTTGCGGATAAATATTGATACACCACAATCAGGAGCGGCAATGGCCATTCATGAAATCCTGGTAAAACTTAAAAAATAAACCCACGCAAAATCCAAACAGGCACGACCCACTTACATATTTATAAATACGCAGTTCAAGCTGAAAAATACCGCCTCGTTCAACCGAGGCGGTTTTGCGTTGCCGGGTGTCGATATAAAAACTCCACTATTAACCAGTCATTCAAACAGCGAGGCTTGACCGAGATTTTTCTGCTGACCGGGATGGCCTTTTCGCGAGCAAGCTCGCTCCCACAGTTTGACCGCATTCCAACTGTGGGAGCGAGCTTGCTCGCGAAGGCGGCGGCGTCACAGGCAATCTTCTCCCAAGAAAAAACCGCCGTTCCGCATCAACCGGAACGGCGATTTTTTAATCCATCAACGACCATTCGTCGGAGACATGTCGACACCTGTCAGATCTGACAGGTGCGCAATCGCCGATTAAGAGCTCTGATAACCCCTGCCCATTCCCAACGCGCAGGAGCTTCATTCATGACCATCTCTACCCCACCGGACAACACCGTCCTCATCCTCAGCCCGCCCATCATCAACGGCCAGACCAAGCCTGTGGAAGGTGGACACACCGGCGTGCCTTTAGTGGCCCATGATCTCATCGGCGGCGCCATTGTCCACGCCGATCCACCGTTGTCGGGCACCATGGACCCCGGCGATGTCATGGAGCTCTGGCTTGAGGGTGAACTGGTCGCACTGGACAGCAAAACCATTGAGGATCCAAACGTGCGCACCATGTTGCGCATTCCCAAGGGTCGACTGCATCCGGACCAGGTCAACAAGCTGTACTACACCGTCAGGCGTGGCAACGACAATCGAGGCACTTCCACCCCATCGCTGGAAATCCTCTACAACCGTATCCGCCCGGGCCTGAAGGATCACCTGACCGACCCCGGCGGCCACTCCGAACTCAAGCTGCTGCTGCCCGACGTGATCAAGAACGGCGTCGGCGCGGATTTCGTCAGCGCCGAAGTGTGCGTCGCCTACCCGTATTGCCGGGCGTATGACGTCATCACCCTCACGTGCAACGGCGAACTGCTGGAACCCAAGCCCAGGGTCAGTCCGAATCAGGCGCCGCCACCGCCGAACCCCGGCGACGAAACCCCCATCACCATTTGCGTCACCGTCACCCGCGCCTTTCTGGACAAGGCGAAACGCCTGGACAACAAACTGCATTTTTCCTACACCGTCACCGATCAGATCGGCAACGGCCCGGATACCGATGCACCGTGGTCGCCGGTGCAGAGCGTGGATGAGGATCTGGATGGCAAGCGGGTGGACAAGCCCATTCTGCTGAAACGCAGAGAAGACTATCCCCGTGATGACGCGGAAACCATCGACCTGGAGAAACTGACGGGCAATCCATTGCTGCTAGACGTGCTGACCCAAGACAACCCCATGGCGCGGTATGGTTCCGGTGAAGTGTCGGCAGCTCGCACCTATACCGACCCCCCCGCACTGGAAATAGATACCACGCCAATGCTACTGGATGGGGCACATTTGTACCCTCCACCCCCCCCAACCAGACCAGAGTATTTCCAGCCCATTGAGAAAGCGGCATACATACCTCCGGGCGCACATCAAACCCGACAAGCCCGTGGAGGGAGTCCTCCTTTTGAATACAGCTCTTCCAAACCCACTGTCGCTTCCGTTGATCCGGCAACCGGCCACGTCATCTCGAAAGGAAACGGAATCGCAATGATCAGCGTGCGTGACACGAAAGGAAATACCGTCAGTTATCAGGTTACTTGCGAAAACGTGTACGACCTCGTAGTCAGTGACGAAAGGCGTCTTCCATATGATCAAGCTGTCGCCTCACTATCATCCTTGGGTGCCCAACTCTTCACTGTTGACGGGACGCCTCTACAGAAACAGATTTACCAAGCGCTACTATTCGGAATCCAACAACCGAAAGGAAATGTTTACATTTGGGCCACCACATTCATCCAGCCGAATGATTACTACCTTACCTATGCTTTACAAATCCCGATTCACCCAACCCATCCCGGATGGACGCAACAAAAGTCGATCGCAGACTACAATGCATATCCAATGGGATATAAATCGCGCATCGGCTGATGGAAAAGCCTCCAAGTCAGCGAATGGCATAAAAAAACACAAAGGAGACGGATTTATTTAACCAGTGATTTAAACAGCGGGGCGCGATCGAGTTTTTTCTTTTGGCCGGGACGGCCCTTTCGCTAGCAAGCTGGCTCCCACAGGGAAAGCATTCCGAATGTGGTAGCGAGCTTGCTCATGAAGGGCCAGTGAGGTCGGCGCAAATCGCCTTTTAAACCCAGGCGTTCAAAAGACACCTTCACACCCTATCCGTTTATCAGCGATGAATGACGGCTCTACCTCGCAAGGAGGCTTTACCACGAACGCCAAACAAACCCCATCTCCCCTAAGAATCCCTCAGTTATAACGACACCGCCGAACGCGTGCTGGATCACCGCCTCTGCCCACCCGACTTCACCCCACCGCCCCGTAAAACCGGTCGTGTGTACGTCGTGCCCGCAGGCTTCAAAACGAGGAACTGCTGGCCGATGTCCGCTAATCATCGCCAATGATCTCGGCCTTCTCATCCCGCGTCGCAGCGCCTGACGCTGTTGGGCGTAGCGCTGCTGATCATGCTCGGGGAGCTGGTGGTGGATCGGATGTTGAATCACTGGAGTCGCGGGGCCGGTGCAGGCAGGCTGAAGCCCTAAAGTGATTGGGAACGACCAACATGTGCTGAGGTCGAGCATTTGATACCCGGATGCCGAATACCGGTGTTCCAACGGACGAGGCTGTATTAGAGCCGCCGGTCGGATAACCCCGCACACCTGTCAGACCTGACAGGTGTGCGCTCTGCCTTGGCATGTTTTCATGAACTGCGTCTTCCTAAAACATGGAGATTCATCATGAATGCAACAAGCGAACAGGATTTCCAGGAAAGAGTCACGTTTGAAAATGAAATTCCACATGAACTCTGGCCTGGCTGGCGGTCGGGCACTCCAGAACCCATGTGGGGCATATATACATACAATGACCGACTCAACATTGATCCCGGCCTCTCACCAGCGAGCGGGACGGCTTTTATCCGAACATACAGGTATTCCACTCTAGGTAACGCGACATATATTTTTAGCATAAAGATAGGTCGAGAAGCTGCCGGCAATCCAAGCACGGTGGTATTGAACGTCAACAACATAGATATCACTCCTCCAACCTTAATCGAATCTATACACGTCATTGAACTCAGCGGTGAATTTACAGTGGCGCCGAACCAGGAAAGCATTTTGCGGATAAATATTGATACACCACAATCAGGAGCGGCAATGGCCATTCATGAAATCCTGGTAAAACTTAAAAAATAAACCCACGCAAAATCCAAACAGGCACGACCCACTTACATATTTATAAATACGCAGTTCAAGCTGAAAATACCGCCTCGTTCAACCGAGGCGGTTTTGCGTTGCCGGGTGTCGATATAAAAACTCCACTATTAACCAGTCATTCAAACAGCGAGGCTTGACCGAGATTTTTCTGCTGACCGGGATGGCCTTTTCGCGAGCAAGCTCGCTCCCACAGTTTGACCGCGTTTCAAATGTGGGAGCGAGCTTGCTCGCGAAGGGGCCATCGGGTTCGGCGGAGCTCTTCGATTTAAACGAAGCGTTTAAAAGACACCTTCAGACACGCCTTTCAGGCTACGAATTCTTGCGCCATTGCCTACAGCTACGCCAGAATCCGCCGGCTTGTGCACCTTGGGGTCGGGTTCTATTGTGGTGCGGTCGCTGAATGTTCAGTGATCGGGTTTAGCAGCCCGGGTTATCTCTAGACGCACAAGGTGTTGCCATTATGGCGGCTTTGCGTGGGGCACTTCGGTGCGCCGGGTTCTAGAGTCCTGGTCTGCTAACCCGCGTACAGCCGCCACCTCCTTCGTTAGCAGCGAACGGTGGCAGTTTCACCACTCTAGAGGCTTCGCCCATGATCAAACCAACACCCAACCCACCCGAAACCGACCCCACCTCCCCCTACGAATCCCTCGATTCCAAAAAACTCCACCAAGCCGCCGACCGCGCCCTCGATCACTACCTCTGCCCACCCGGCTCCACGCCACCACCCTTCAGCCCTCGCGCCATGTACGCCGTCACCGCTGACACCAAAAACGAAGACCTGCTGGCCAACGCCTGCGAAACCCTCGCCTCGGCCAAAACCATCGCCCAGGAATTCGCCGGGCTGGTCAAACCATCCCAGCGGCGGACGCTGATGGGGATCGCGCAGTTGATCATGCTCGGAGAACTGGCGGTGAATCGGGTGCTGGATAATCTGGAGTTGCCGCAGTAGCGCTGCGTCACGATGATCGTTCCCACAGGGGATTCGTGTCGCTCTCACGGCTGCGGTTACAGCGCCGAATTTGTGGGAGCGAGCCTGCTCGCGAAGGCGGTTTGTCAGTCACTGAAGCTTCGACTGGCAGATTGCGTTCGCGAGCAGGCTCACTCCTACAGGGGATCGGGTCAAGGCTGGAACCATTCGTGGCGTTCGTTGAAGGTTTGCTGGATGAGGTCGGTGAGGACTTTGGTTTCGGGCACGTTGTGCGAGTCGGCGTTGACCGCAAGCCATGCGTGGAGCTGCATGGTCTCGGCGAATAATCCGGGCAGTGCGGTAAGGCCCCGGTCAAAGCGGCTCATATATGCCGGAAGCAAACCGATGCAGGCGCTGCAGCGGATCATCTCCAGCATCAACTCATAGGACTGCATCTGCACGACTCCGGCCAATCTCTGCTCCACCAGCTCATTCCATGGTCTGAAACTCTCCACCTGTCGATCATGCTGCCATTGCACCAGCATGAAATCCGCCAGATCTTCCGGCGTTTCCGGGCGCGCCGTCACCCGTGAATAGCGCTTGGCAATGTGCGGCAGATACTCGATCCGCGCCAGGTGTTGCGGCTCGCTGGTGGTGAACGTCGGGCCGGGAGTTGGGCTTTCACCGGGCGCGAGCCAGAGGACTATGTCGGCGCTGACGGCACGTAACGCCAGCTCACTGTCGAGGGCGATGATTTCCAGGCGCAGGCTGGCGTTGCGCCGCAGCAGTGCGATGAGGTCGCGGCCGAGGATGTCGTGGAGGATGGATTCGGCGATGGCGAGGCGGATCAGCGGTTGCTCGATGACCGGAAGTTTGCGTTCGTGGGCCAGGGTGATGAGTCGGGCCTGCAGTTGCTGGCCTTCGCGGGTGAGGCTGAGGTTGCTGCCCTGAAAACTGAACAGGCTGTGTTGCAGTTGCTGTTCGAGTTGCGCGAGTTGTTTGCGCAGCAGGGTCGAGCGCACGTTGAGGCTGCGCGCGGCCTGCATGAAGCAGCCGCAGCGGGCGCTGACCAGGAAGTATCGGGCGACTTCGCTGTCGATGGTGGCGGCCTGGGCGAGCCAGGATTCGGGTCTGGATTGAGGCGAGTGGTAATCAGCGGCGCCCGGGCGTCCTGCGGGTTCGGTGAATGACATTGATGACTCCCTGTCGATCTAATGTGGTTGTCGTTTCGCAATTCCTTTGTAGGAGTGAGCCTGCTCGCGATAGCGGTGTGTCAGCCGACATTTCTTAACCTGACATACCGCTATCGCGAGCAGGCTCACTCCTACAGGGGGCTAGCGGTGGTCCTCGAGGATTTTGTTGAGTTCAGCGCCGTCGATGCTCAGGGTGGCGGTGTTTAGCATGCCGTCCAGGTAGGCCTGGGCGATCTGTTCCTGGCGTTGCGCACGCAGGGCCTGGGTCAGTTGATCGCGCAGTTCATCGAGGGTGGCGGTGCGGGCCGGTTGTTGCTCGGTGAGTTTGATCACGTGGAATCCGGCCGTGCTCTGCACGGGATCGGACACCGCGCCAACCTTGAGCCGCGCCACGGCGCCACGCACCTCAGGCACCAGTTGCTGCAGCGGTTGCAGCCCGGTATCACCGCCCCGCTCGGCCGTGACGCGATCCTGCGAATACTGCGTAGCCAGCGTGGCAAAATCCCCCGGAGCGGCCTGAGCTTTCTTGCTCAACTCGGCGGCTTGTTTGCGCACCGTTTCCACACTCGTCGTATCGCCGACACCCAGGAAAATCTGACTGACCCGATACAGCGCCGGCGTCTGCCAATTGGCCTTGCCGGCGTCGTACGCCTGCTGCAACTCAGCCGCACTTGGGTACTCCGCCGGCACCTGGCTCACCGAGCGCAAATAATCACGAAACACGATCTGCTCCGTCGCCGCCCGGGTCTGCCGCGCTACGTCGGGACGCTGTGCCCAACCCTGCGCATCGGCCTGCTCCAGCACGGCTTTCTCCGCCAGTCGCGAACGGATCCAGCGCTCCAGTGCCTCACGGTTGCCGCGCAGTTGTTCACGGGTTTGCGCCGGGACAGTCTCGAGCAGCGCCTGCAATTCCTCTGGCGAAACCTGTTGATTGCCCAATCGCGCCACGGCTGGCCCGGCTGCAACCGTCATTACCGGCGACGGCTGCTGAGCGGCAACCGGATCACTCCCCGGTCGCAGCACTAGCGCCACGGCCACCACCAACAACGCCACCGCACCGGCGCCGATCACCACGGCTGGCTTTTTCACAGCGCGACTTCCTCTGCTTCGTCGACGGCGGATTTGGCGGTTTGCGCACCCGCGCTCTGGCTGAAATCGCGCAGGTAAACGATGAACTCCTGCAACAGGCGATCCCACAATTCCAGGTTGCCACGCAGGTGCTCATTGCTCACGCCAGCGGCCACCACCACGTCCATTTCCATGACCAGAAATTCGCCCTGCAACGACAACCGCGCAAACCGCCGCGTCGCGTTCCACTGCTCCGCGACGCCCTGGGGCAAATCACCCTGCACGCGCAGGGCGCAGCTGAAGGTGAAATCGACAAAGCTGCCCTGCTCCAGCGCCGGATTGCCAAAACGCACGGCGTAGCCGATGCCCTGGCTGGCGCTGAGCAACTGGACGATGCCGTTCTGTTCGCTCGGGTTGACGCGATAACCAGCGGCTTGCAATACCTCGGTCAGCGATTGCGGGGAAACGTGGGTGATCAATTGAGTCATGGCTTTTTCCTTGCTCGTGAGTCTTATAAATCAGTGCGCGATCGCGGCTTGCGGCGCGTCGAATTGGGTTTTGTAGAGCTCGTCGCCAAAGCCCTGGGCCAGTTCATCGAACTTGACCCGGGCACTGCCGGCGAAGGGCTGGCGGATCTTCATCACTTCGGCGACGTCGATGTTTTCGTAGGCCGTCAGGATCTGTTTGGCGACGCCGTACATTTGCTGATTCTTGACTGAACATTGCTGCACTTGTGTGTCACGTTCCGCCAGTTGCGCTTGCAGCTTCGCCCGTTCGGCTTCTTTGCCGCGGGCAAGAACCAGCAAATCGTCATAGGCCTTCTTGAACTTACCGGTCTGCTCAGCGCTGGCCGCCACTTGCGCCTGGGCCTGGCTGTGCAGGCTTTGTTGCTGCCCGGCCAATTGCTCGGCGAGGCCTTTGGCTTTAGCCAGTTCGGCAGTCAATTGCTTGATCTGCGCCTGAGCAGCCTTGGCTTCATTCTGCGCCGCCAGTTGCGCGGCGCTGGCCTGGGCCTGCTGACTCTGCAGCGCCTGCAATTGCTGGGTGGTGCTGCGCAATTGCGTGCGCAAGCGTTCCTCCATGCCTTCGGCGCTCGCCCCGCTGGCAATCAATAAACCCAGGCCCAACGCCAGAAAACGCGTGTTCATAAAGCTCTCCCGGCGCCCTAGAAGCGCGTGTTGATCTCAAGCTGCAAGACGTCGATGTCGAACGGCGCGCCGTACACCGCTTCGGTGCTCATCCAGCGGCCCGTTGCGGAAACGTTCTTCGCCAGGCCGTAGTTGCCGCCCATGAAATAGCCCTTGGCGTTGGTTCCGCCGAGGTGGAACGACGAGTCGTTGAAGCCATCGGGCAAAGCGTCAGGCTGGATGTACTTGTAGCCGGCGAACAGGTTCCAGTCGCCCTTGCGCTTGAGGTCCAGCGCGTTGCCGAGGGTGAACTGCACCATCCATGCGTTGGCGCCGCTTTCGATCTCGCCGTTGCTGTCGAGGTTGTTGACGATCTGCCCGGCCGAACGCTTGCGCATGTCGCCTTCGTCGTAGCTGAGGTTGTGGATGTAGTTGCCCTGGCTGCGCAGTTTGAAGTCCTGCGGCAGGTCGGCGTCCCACACGACGTTGAGATCGAGCAGGTTGAACTCGGACGCAAGCCCGACAAATTGCGGCTGCGGCGTGGCGCTCGGGTTGAGCGGGTTTGGCGTGATGTCACGCAGCAGGAACACGCTGTTGCCCTTCTGCATGAACGCTGCGCGAGTGCCGTCGCTGTCGCAGCCCGGCGCGCCGGCCCACGGTTCGCAAGGGCTGGAGCGCTGACCCTGAATGTCGTCGAAACGGTAGTAGGCCAGCGCACCCTTCAGGCGGTTGTTGCTGTTGATCGCCCACTTCGCCCCGAGTTGCGCGCCGTACAGCCACTTGTTGTCGCTCTCTTCCTTGTCGAAACCGTTGCTGCTGGAAGTGTCGTTGGTGTAATCCACCGGGAACGCGCCGACGGTGCCGAACACGCCCCAATCGCGGTTGAGCTTGTGGTCGAAAATCGCCGCCACACCGTCGAAATTCAGGTCGTTGGAATAGAGCATGTCGGTGGACATGAACGGGTTGGCGAAGCGCCCGCCGGTCAGGGTCAGTTCGTCCATTGGCTTCCAGCTCAGGTAGCCCTGATCGAGCCAGATGTCTTTTTTGGCGAAGCCGCCGCCGAGGTTCTGCGTAGTCGAAACCGGGTTGTTGTCCGAACCGGTGCCGATGCGAATGCCGGCGGTCCATTCCTCCGAGATCACCGCTTTCATGCCCAGCCGTGCGCGCAGGCGAAAGAGGTTTTCGCGGTCCTCGCGGGTGTTGAGCAACGGCGGCAGGCTGGTGCTGCTGTTGGGGTTCACGTCGTACGGGCCGTTGTTGTTGAGCTTGGCGAAGTCGACGATTTCGTTGCTGTTGTTGCCCGAGTAGTAACGCGATTCGTCACGCAGACGAATGTCGCCATCGAAACTGATGCGCGAGGCCCAGTCCGGGAAGGTATTCGGCGCTGCCCAGTTTTCCTGTTTGGCGGTGGCCATGACCTCGGCTTTGACCTGATCGCGGATCTGGTCGCGCACCGCTGCCGGCACGTATTGCACGCGCACATCCCCCGGCGCGGCGACCGGCCCGGCCGCTACCGCAGTTGAAGCCGCCGCTTGTTTGGCCTGCGCGGCTTCGTTCTGCGCCTGGGCGATCAGCGCGTCGGCCTTGTCCTGTTTCAGAATGCCCTGCTCGACCAGCAAGCGGATCAGATTGATCGTGGCGTTCTCCGAAGGCGCGGGCGCTGCCACGGCCTGACCGACCAGGGTCGCAATGACCATGCCGACCGCCAGGGACAATCGATTCACGTTGGAAATCATCTGCACACAACTCCTTTTGCCGAAGCTTGAAAATGGGTTAGCCCGGACGCCGCCCTTGCAGGGACAGGCGCACAGGTAAAGTGATGGAGGCCGGAGGCCGTTCGCTGAGCGCCGGCGCACCGCGTAAAGCGGCCAGCACCTGGGTATCGATTTGCGGGTTGCCGCTGGACTTGATCAGCTCGACACGGGTGATCTCGCCGACGCTGCTCAGCCAGACGTCGGCCTGCAGCGAGAACGCGAGGTTGCGCAGGTCGGGGTTCTCGCGCAGCAGACGCTGGAAGGTGAACGCCAGAAACTGGCTGTACGTGCCCGTGCCCAGCCGCCCGCCACCCGCGCCGGCCATGCCGCCGCCCTTGCCCGCGCCGATGTTGAAAGCATCGCTGCCGGCCTGAGCATCGCCGTCCATCTGCATCGGGTTGGCCAGATCGTCTGCCGGCGATGGCGGCGCCTCTTCTTCAGGCTTGACCTCTTCCGGCTCCGGCGTTGGCTCAGGCTCGACGACTTTTTCTTCCACCGGGGTTTCCGGCTCCGGTGGTTTCTCCGGGGGCGGAGGTGGCGGTGGCGGCAACGGAATGATCGTCGGCACCTTCGGCGCTTCACGGCGCACGCCGGCCATGTCATTGGCCCACTGCCAGAGGAACCACGCGGCGAGCGCGCCGACCAGCAATCCGGCGCCCCACTTCACATAGCGCAACGGCGACTTTTTCACGGGCGGCGGCTCGATCGGGAGTTGTGCGGTCATGACTCAGCCCTGACTCGGTTTGCCGGTGACGAGACCGACCTGGGACAGTTCGAGCCGACGCAGCAGATCGAGCACTTCGATGACTTTCTGGTACTGCACCGTCGCATCGCCGCGCACGATCACCGGGAAATCCGGGCTTTGCGCCTTCTCGATGCGCAGGCGCTCTTCCAGTTCGGCCAGCGTCACCGGATAGGCATCGAGGAACACCTGGCCGCCGTCGTTGACCGAGATCGCCTTGGTCTTGGCCTCCGACAGCGACACCGAAGCGCTGGCCTTGGGCAGGTTGATCTGGATCCCGGAGACCTGCGCGGTGGCGGTGAGGATGAACATCACCAGCACCACCATCAGCACGTCGACCAGCGGGGTGATGTTGATGCTGTCCACCGCGGCATCTTCGTCATCGTCATGGGAGGCATTTACGGACGCCATGGCAGTGCTCCTCAGGCCGGTACAGAGTGGTTGGCGTGATGGCCGCGCTGGTGCGACGACTCACTGAACTGGCTCTCGCCGTGCATCTCCGCCAGACGGGTAATGAACTCGTCGACGAACACGCGCATGTCGGCGCTGACTTCCTTGTTGCGGGTGATCAGGCGGTTGTAGCCAAACAGCGCCGGAATCGCGACGAACAGGCCCATGGCGGTCGCGAGCAACGCGGCCGCCATGCCCGGCGCAATGGCATTGATGTTGACGTCGCCGGCCATCGCCGTGCCGAGGAACACCACCATGATCCCCAACACCGTGCCGAGCAGGCCGATGTACGGGCCACCGGCGATGGCGTTGGACAGGGTCGAGAGTTTCGAACTCAACTGCTGGTTTTCGCGGGTGCGCACGCCATCCATCGAGCAGCGAATGGCTTCGATGGTCGCGGCGGAAACCGACGAGGTATCCGCGCCCTGCTCGCGGCGGGTGCGGATCTCTTTGACTGCTACCAGATACAAGCGCCACAGCGACGAGTGCTGCAGGCGCTGGGCCAGTTGCGCATCGTCGGCGAACATTTCCAGGCGCGTGCCGACCTTGGCGAACTGCACGCGGAAGTCTTCGTTGGCAGCGGTGACGCGGCTGAGGCTGCGGTTCTTGCGCAGCATGATGATCCACGACTGGAACATCATCAGCACCAGCACGGCGATGATCACCCAGGCGTCAATTGGCACCGCATTAAGCAGGAAACCAAGGCTGCCGAAGCCAAACCCGGACTGTTCTTCATCGACGCCGTAAGCCACCAGTTTCGACTCGGCGCCTTGCGAGGTCGCATCGGCCAGCAATAGCGCGGCCGGACGGGCGACTTTCGACAGGCGCAGTTCGTCGATAGCGCCAGCGAATGGCTGGAACGCACCTTCGTGCAGATCGGCGCCGATGGCCATGACCGAGTTGAACGCCGGCATCGCTTGAGCCAGCACCGCGCTCTCGCGACCGTTGATGTACAGGGTGACTTTCGAACCTTCGGCGGTGAGCGCAACGTGTTGCCATTGCGCCGGTGTCAGCGCCTGGGTGGCCGCGGCGCGCTGGCCGTCGATCTCCACGAACGGCAGGCCCTGGCTGACGCCGATCAGCAGACTTTGCGTGCCTTCGCGCCGAGCGAGAATCAGTTGCTCGCCACTGGCCTGATCCAGTCGCAGCCAGGCACTGAAGGTGAATGCGCTGCCAGGATTATGTTGCAGCGACGGACTGGCCGGCAGCAACAACGGCTGACCGCTGAACTGCAAGGCGCGCCCGACCACGCCATCAATCGCTGCGCCAGTCGCGCTCTGCGCAGTGTTGCCGTACGCCGTGGTGTCTTTCGCCGGCGTGCCGGTGGCGCCGTCGAAGTGATAGAGCGCGGTGTAACTCGGATCGAAGGTCAACTGGCCGTTGCCGGTGGCCGGGGCTTTCTGGTTGCCGTAATACATCCAGATGTCCTGACGCTGACCGCCCTCGACATTCGGCACATCGACCCAGATCAGCGCCATGCCCATCAACGCATCGAAGCTTTCGATCTGGTGGTTGAGCACGGTTTTGTCATCGGCAGCGACGAAGCGCAGGTCGGAGCCGTCCTCTTTGACGCCGTCAAAAGTGAAGTTGCCGGTGTGCAGGCGCACCAGCAGCGCGGTGCGGCCGAGGGCCTGATTGATCGCCGCGCCTTGCGGGGTCGTGTCGACGGCAATCTGTTTGCGGTAATGCCAGTCGTCCTGCCACCAGGCCTGGGCCGTGGCCGGGAGCACGAAGCCCAGGCAGATCAACAACGAAAGGAGAAGGCGTTGCATGGACGTGCTCCGTTAGAAAGTGGCTTGAAGGTTGAAGTGCAGGCGCGATTCCTGTTTCGAGGTGTTCGGCCCTTCGAGTAGCGGGTAGCCCCAGTCGAGGCTGCCGGACAGCCATTTGCTCAGGCTGGCGCGGGTGCCGAGGCCGACGCTGGCCAGGGCGTAATTGGCGTCCTGGTCCGGCAGTTCGTCGCGCAGGTACAGCTGCGCACCTTCGGCGAAGGCGTAGAAGCGCCAGTCCTGCATCCACGTGCCAGCGAATTTCGCCAGCGACGGTGTGCGCAATTCCTGGCTGAGCAAGTAGCCGTCGTCTGCCGTGCGTTCGGCGGCCAGATAACCGCGCACCGAGGTGGCGCCGCCGGCGGAGAATTGCTCGTTGGAAACCAGCGGCCCCGAGGCCAGTTGGAACGCCGCTTTGCTCGCGCTCTGCCAGTCGTTGTCGAAGGTCCAGGTGTAATTGGTGTCGCCCTTGAGCACGGCGAAACTCGGTTTGGCGCGGTAGCGTTTGTAGTCGAAGTCATCGTCGTCGCTGCCGTAGCCGAATACGCTGCGTGTAGCGGCAACCAGGCTCAGACCGAGGCCGAGCTGGCTCTTTTCGCTGTAGCGATAACCGTTGTAGGCGAAGGTGAACGGCGCGTATTTCAGCGGCACCTTGTCGCTTTCGCCGGACAGGCTCAGGCGCTCGTCGAAGTCCTTGAAATCGATGCCGGCCGACAGCGAGTTCGACCAGTTGCCGCTTGAGGGCAGCGTGTAAATCGCCGCGACACCGTAGGAATGCCCTTTGCCGAGGACGTTGCTGCCGCCGATGGTGGCGACGTTGCTGTCGGACTGGTAACCGGAGAATTGCACGCTCCAGCGTTCGCTCAGCGGCGCGGTGTAGGAACCGGACCAGACCTTGGCGTTGTCGGTTTCCTGGGGTGCGGTGAAGAACGTCAGGTTGACGCTGTGGCCGAGCTGCCAAAGGTTGTTGTAGCCGAGGCTAGTGACGCTGCGCAGCTTCTCGGTGTCGGCGCTGTAGTCGTTATTGAGACCGACGCTGGCAGTCCACGGGTTCTGGTCCTCAACCTGCAAGTCGACATCCATGGTGCCGGGCCGCTGACCTTCGCGCACCAATGGCATGACCTGACGGCCCGGGGTCTTGTTGAGCTGCGCCAGTTCGCCCTGGACCTTGGCGAAGTCCGGCACCTCGCCTTCCTTCAGCGCCGGGACGTTGTCGCGAATGTCCAGCGGCGAATAGTGTTTGGCGCCGACCACACGCACCCGGCCGACCTTGGTTTCGCTGACTTGCAGATAGACGATGCCATCGGCCACGGCCTGCTCCGGCAGCTCGACGAACACCGATTGATAGCCGCGTTCCTGATAGGCCTTCTGCAACGCATCGCGGGCGCCTTCGATGTCGCTCAAGGCTTTCTGCGGGCCGAGAAACGGGTACACCGCTTCTTCGATCGCCCGCGCATCGAGCACGGTGTTGCCGCGCACGAAGTACTCGTTGACGTCGACCAGACGCTGCGCGCCGGGCGCGTCTGTACCCTCCTCGGCCAGCGCCGGCTGCGCGCCCGCCGTCACCAGCAGCCAGCCCCACAGCGCCAGCCGTGACGTGAAAATCCGTTCCACACTACCCCCTGAAATTCGCGATGACCTGTGGGCGTTAGCGCCCGGTGTGATGCGTCAATTGCTGATCGTTGTGGCGCACGCGTGCTTGCCCAGCCAGGTGTGCAACAGCGCGAAGTTCAGCGAGAACTCGGGCATTTGCAGCAACGCGCCGCAGAACACTTCGCCGATGATTTTCTGAATCAGCAGCACCGCGCGCGGCTCGTTGAGCAACGTGGCGATGTCGCGACTGAGGGCAGTGAAACTCCAGACTTTCTGGTTCAGGCCGAGGCCGACGAACCAGCGGAACAGCAGGTTGTAGTTGAGCTGTTCATAGAGTTGCTGTTCGCTGGGCACCGAATACAGCAGTTGCAGGAGCAGGATGTGCATGACCGTTTGCGCGGGAATGAGCATGCCGGGCGCGGCGTTCAGGTCGCGCAGCAGATCCTGGTGAGCGTCGAGCAGATCGTCGATCTGCGGGCGCAACAACACCAGCGAATGGCCCGGCGGAATGTAGCTGGACACTTCTTTCAGAGCGCCCTGCCAGTCCTCCTGCGAGACGATCCAGACCCACGGCGCGCCGTAGCGATACACCGAAACCGGCTTCTTGCGCGCGGCCTCGACGATCTTCGACAGGCGTTGATCGAGCTCCTGCATGCCCACTTTCGAATAGCGTTCCATAGTCCCCATTGCCTCACTCCCGGCGTCCCGCCTCGGCTTGCAAAGTGCGCCTCTAAAGGCCCCTCAAGCGCGTTACACAGGCATGACCGGACTGGCAAAGGGCTACCGAACTTTTGTCATAAAAGCTTCATTACCGGAGGCCATATCGGTTGCGCCGCCCCCCTGTAGGAGTGAGCCTGCTCGCGATGGCGTCAGGTCAGCCAACTCTTCTGTGACTGACACACCGCAATCGCGAGCAGGCTCACTCCTACAGGGGATTTGTGGTTGTGCACATGAACCTGTGGGAGCACCGTTGCGTGACATTCGCGTGACATTCACGGGGTTAAATCAACGGGCATTCAGGCGTATAACCTGTAGAGACTTTTTGATCTGCATGCGGACATCAACACGGGGTAGCGACATGACCACAGCAAACATCCTTGGCAATCTGTTCCCTTCTGTCAGCGACATCCCGGAAAAATACCGCCTTGAGGCTCAGGTCGAGCAACGCGAATATCTGGTCGACGGCCAGTTGCGCCGCTGGGACGGCCCACTCGCGCAGGTGCGCAGCCCGGTCTACCTGAAAGGTGCAAACGGTGAAGAACAGGTCATTCTCGGCAGCACACCGCTGCTGGATGCCGACACCGCCCTCACCGCCCTTGATGCCGCCGTCCGCGCCTACGACCGCGGCCAGGGCCTGTGGCCAACCATGCGCGTGGCCGAGCGCATCCAGCATGTCGAAGCGTTCCTCGGCCGCATGCGTGAGCAGCGCGAAGCCGTGGTCAAGCTACTGATGTGGGAGATTGGCAAAAACCTCAAGGACTCGGAAAAAGAATTCGATCGCACCTGCGATTACATCGTCGACACCATCAACGCCCTGAAAGAACTTGATCGCCGCTCCAGCCGCTTCGAGCTGGAGCAGGACACCCTCGGCCAGATCCGCCGCGTGCCACTCGGCGTCGCACTGTGCATGGGCCCTTACAACTATCCGCTGAACGAAACCTTCACCACGCTGATCCCGGCGCTGATCATGGGTAACACCGTGGTGTTCAAACCGGCCAAGCTCGGCGTGCTTTTGATTCGGCCATTGCTCGAAGCCTTCCGCGACAGCTTCCCGAGCGGTGTGATCAACGTGATCTACGGCAGCGGCCGCGAGACTGTCAGCGCACTGATGGCCAGCGGCAAGATCGACATTTTCGCTTTCATCGGCACCAATAAGGCCGCCAGCGACCTGAAGAAGCTGCACCCGAAACCACACCGTTTGCGCGCCGCTCTTGGTCTGGATGCGAAGAACCCTGGCATCGTCTTGCCCGAAGTCGATCTCGACAATGCTGTCAGCGAAGCAGTCACCGGCTCACTGTCGTTCAACGGCCAGCGCTGCACCGCGCTGAAAATCCTCTTTGTGCATGAAGACGTGGTCGACAGCTTCATCGAGAAATTCAACGCCAAACTGGCCACGCTGAAACCGGGCATGCCGTGGGACAGCGGTGTTTCGCTGACGCCGCTGCCGGAGTCCGGCAAGGTGGATTATCTGCACGGTCTGGTGGCAGATGCGCAGAGCAAGGGTGCGCAAGTGGTCAACCCGAATGGCGGCGAATCCCGCGCGTCGTTCTTCTATCCGGCGGTGCTGTACCCGGTGAACCCGCAGATGCGCGTGTATCAGGAAGAGCAATTCGGCCCGGTCGTGCCGATTGTGCCGTACCGTCATCTCGATACCGTGATCGACTATGTGCTGGAGTCGGATTTCGGCCAACAGCTGAGCATCTTCGGCACCAACCCGGTCGCGGTCGGCCGACTGGTCGACACCTTCGCCAATCAGGTCGGCCGAATCAACCTCAACGCCCAGTGCCAGCGCGGTCCGGACACTTACCCGTTCAACGGCCGCAAGAACTCCGCCGAAGGCACGCTCTCGGTTCACGATGCTTTGCGGGTGTTCTCGATCCGCACGCTGGTGGCGACCAAATTCCAAGAGAGCAACAAGGATTTGATCAGCGAGATCATTCGCGGGCGTGATTCGAGCTTCCTGACCACCGATTACATCTTCTGAGTCGGCTATCGGGCAGAGTCGGTTAATCCTGCCCGATAGCGGCCGCCTCCCGGCGTTTCAGTGTCTACACTGAGCCCAGCATTACTGGATGCCCGGGAGGCTGACCATGCTCGATTACTTCGCGTTGGGCCTGTTGGTGTTTGTCGGTCTCGTGCTGTTTTACGGGATCATCGTGCTGCATGACATCCCGTACGAGATCGCCGTCCACCGCAAGCACCCGCACCAGGATGCCATTCATGCCACGGGCTGGGTCAGCCTGTTCACCCTGCATGCGCTCTGGCCGTTTTTGTGGATTTGGGCGATGGCCTACCGGGAGGACCGCGGCTGGGGCTTCGGTGATGGCAAACCCGTGCAAAACCATGTCATCCGGCTGGAGCAGCAAGTGCTGGAGCTGCAGGACCGCATCGAGCGACTCGAAGCGCAGTCTCCTGCTGCCCCTGCTGCCGATACGCGGGGGATCTGAGCATGGATCTGTTGCTCATCCTCACCTACGCCGCACTCTGTGTCGCCATCTTCAAGATCTTCCGCATTCCGCTGAACAAGTGGACGGTGCCCACGGCTGTTCTGGGTGGTGTGCTGATCATCGGCGCGCTGATTTTCACCATGAACTACAACCATCCCTATTCCGAGGTGGCGCGCTCCTACTTTGTCTCGGTGCCGGTGATTCCGATCGTCAGCGGCCAGGTCATCGACGTGCCGGTCAAGGGCAACGAGCCTCTGGAAAAAGGCGACGTGCTGTTTCGCATCGACCCTACGCCTTTTCAGAACCGGCTCAAATCCCTCAAGGCGCAGCTGGTAGCCGCCAAGGGCGACCGTTATCGCATCACCGAACTGATTCGCCGCAACTTCGGTACTCAACGCGAACTGGACGCGGCCATCGCCCGCACTGACGATCTGCAGGCGCAACTGGACAATGCTCAGTTCGAGCTGGACAACACCGTGGTGCGGGCGCCGAGCAAAGGCTTTGTGACCCATGTTTCGCTGCGACCGGGGATGATGGCGAGCAAGCTGCCGCTGCGCCCGTCGATGGTGTTTATTCCCCAGGAAGGTCAGTATTTTGCCGCGTGGATGCGTCAGAACAGCCTGCTCCGTCTGACAGTGGGCGATGAGGCCGAAGTGGCCTTCGATGGCATTCCCGGCAAGGTCTTTGCGGGACGGGTAAAAAGCGTGATTGGCGTGATCGCCGAGGGGCAGGTGCAGCCTTCCGGCACGCTGATCAGCTACACCGGCTCGCCACCGGCGGGACGGGTGCCGGTGATCATTGAAATCACTGACCCGGCTTTCGCCGAATACAGCGCGCTCATGCCTGGCGGCGCTTACGGACAGGCGGCGCTGTACAGCCAGCACTTCCATCACATCGGCGCGATGCGCAAAATCCTGCTGCGCATGTCGGCCTGGATGAATTACATTTTCCCCTTCCATTGATTTGACTGACTCACGAGGTTCGCACTGACTACTTACAGCTCCCACCGCCTGCCACCGCTGTTGCGCCGAATCCTGCGCCCGCTGCTGGACCCGTATCGGCGCTACCGCCACGCCCGACTGATCCATTCCGTTCGGGTCGCGCTGGGGTTGCTGGCGACGATTCTGTTGACCACCGGCATCAACCTTCCCCACGGCGAGTGGGCATCGGTGACGATGCTGGTGGTGATCGGTGGTTTGCAGCACCACGGCAATATCGGCAAGAAAGCCGCCGAGCGCGCCATTGGCACGTTGATCGGTGCAGGGGTCGGGTTGGCGCTGGTGGCGCAACATGCGTGGCTGGGCCTGCCGTGGCTGACCTATTTTTCCATGGCCGTGGTGTGTGGCTTTTTCTCGTATCACGCGATCGGCAAGGGTGGCTACACCGCCCTGCTCTCGGCCATCACCGTGTTCATCGTCGCCGGACATGGCGACAACCCGATCACCGATGGTCTGTGGCGCGGTGTCGACATCTTGATCGGCATCGCCCTCGCCCTGGCTTTTTCCTTCGCCCTCCCGCTGTACGCGGTCTACTCGTGGCGCTACAACCTCGCCGATGCCTTGCGCGATTGCGCCACGGTGTACGGGCGCATCATCAACGGTGAAGCGGTCAGCGCCGACGAACATGTGCGGCTGATGAGCAAAGTCGGCGCGGTGATGGTGCAATTACGCTCGCTGATGCCGTCGGTGTCCAAGGAAGTGAAAATCTCCATGACCGAACTCGACGCCATTCAGCGCAACCTGCGCATGTGCATCAGCACCCTGGAAATCCTCGGCAATATCCGCCCCAATGCTAGCGACCCCGCGGCCACGGCGCATCTGCAAACGGCGTTGAAGGCTGAGCACCGGCAGATTCGCGTGCAGCTGATCGGCATGGCCCGCGCGTTGAAAACCGGCGCGTCGCAGCGGCTGGAGCGTCCGATGGAACTGCCGGCAGCGGACCTGGATGCGCCGGTTGCCAATACGCTGGACGGCTATCGGATGCTGACGCGACAACTGGCAGCCAATATCAGCGAAATGCGCCAACGTCTGGCGGCCACCGCGCCGCGCTGGAACATCTGAACCTTACTGTGCCGCCAGCCGCCGGGTTTTCCAGCCCCAGCCTTGTTGCATGCCGGCGGCGGCCAGCAGAATCGCCGCCACTCCGATCCATTGCAGCAGTTCCAGGCGGTGGCCGAAGGCGAACCAGTCGACGAAAATCGCCGCAATCGGATAGATGAACGACAGCGCGCCGGTCAGCGCTGTCGGCAACTTTTGAATGGCGCCGTAGAGCAACACATACATCAGACCGGTGTGAACGATACCCAATGTCACCAGACTGGCCCAGGCGTCGGCACCTTGCGGCAGCGCACCGAAATGCGCGAACGGCGCGAGCAACAATACGCCAGTGCAGACTTGAATCAGCGCGATCAGATGTGGCGGCGTGCCGGTCAGGCGCTTGATGATCAGTGCGGCAATCGCATACAGAAACGCCGCACCCAAGGCGAGAGCAATCCCCAGCAAATAATCGTTACCGCTCTCCCCTTGAGTGCCATGGGCGCTGACGATTGCCAGCATGCCCATGAAGGAAACTGCCAGCCAGAACAGCTTCTGCAAGGTGATTTTTTCGCCAAGAAACAAGGCCGCCAGACCGACCAGCATGAACGGCTGCACGTTATACACCGCCGTGCCGATCGCAATCGAGGCGCGGGAATAGGACGCGAACAGCAACACCCAATTACCGACAATCGCCATTCCGCTGAGCACCGCCAGCAGAAACGTTGTGCGGGTCAGAATCCCTGGGCGCAGGAAGCCGAACGCGGCGCAGATCAACAGCAAGGTCCCGGCGCCGAACACGCAGCGCCAGAACACCACGTCGAGCACCGGTTGCCCGGAAACCAGCACGAACCAGCCGATCGTCCCGGATATCAGCATGGCGGCGGTCATTTCCAGCGAGCCGCGGCGGATTGCGTTGTCCATCATTGTTCTCCTGAGGCTAGGGTGAAGCATGGCGAAAGTATGCCAAGCGAGCGCCAGGCTGCTCCAGTGCATAAAGCAGGCTAAACTCCCTTTTGGCCTTTTTTATCGTGGGTGTTTTGCACCTTTTGCCTAATACGGGATTTCGCACATGACTGACGATATCGACCAGGTTCTCATCGGTGCCTTGATGGAAGATTCCCGGCGTTCACTTAAAGCGCTGGCGCAGATCAGCGGCCTGTCGTCGCCGAGCGTGGCCGAGCGGCTACGGCGCCTGGAAGAACGCGGCGTGCTCAAGGGCTATACGGTGGAGGTAGACCCGAAATGTTTTGGCTATCAGCTACAGGCGATCGTCCGGGTACGACCTCTGCCCGGGCAATTGCAGGAGGTGGAACGGCAGATCATGTCGATCCCGGAGTTCACCGAGTGCGACAAGGTCACCGGTGAGGACTGCTTTATCGCCCGCCTGCATGTGCGCTCGATGGAACAGCTCGACACCCTGCTCGACCGCCTCAATACATTGGCGGAAACCAATACGGCGATCGTCAAGAAGACCCCGGTCAAGCGGCGACTGCCACCGATGGCCTAGGTGCCTTTTGCATCTGATCGGCGTAAATTGTGGTTTTTCACAGCTAAGGAATGGCGGTATGAAAACTCAGGCAATGCTGCTGGCGGCCCTGCTGCTCGGCGGTTGCGGCACGATTCAAACGGTGGCGCGCCACGATCAGGCTGCCGTTGACGGACTCAAAGAGCAGAAAAGTTATTGCGGCGCGGTACCGAGAATCTACAGCGGCCTCGCCTATGATTTCTGCACGCTGAACGCACCGCTGGCCTCAGGCATCGATCCCGATGATCACCGCAACGCGGCAATTCCCGTGGTGCTGGTGGACGCCGTGGTATCCGGCGCACTCGACACCCTGCTGCTGCCCTACACGATCTACCGTCAGCAAATGGATGGCAGCATCGTCATCAACTGAGCAGACACTTTTCTCCAGACAATAAAAAACCCGCCGAAGCGGGTTTTTTATTACAGCCGTGAAGATCAGTCGTCGCGGCTCATGATGCCGAACAGTTGCAGCAGGCTGACGAACAGGTTGTAGATCGATACATACAGGCTGATGGTCGCCATGATGTAGTTGCGCTCGCCGCCGTGGATGATCGCGCTGGTCTGAAACAGAATGCAGACCGACGAGAACAGCACGAAGCCGGCGCTGATCGCCAGTTGCAGGCCGCTGATCTGGAAGAAGAAGCTGGCGACTACCGCACCCAGCAACACGAAGAAACCGGCGGTGATGAAACCGCTCAGGAAGCTCATGTCCTTGCGCGAGATCAGGACGTAGGCCGACAGGCCACCGAACACCAGTGCGGTCATGGCGAATGCCGAGCTGACCACTTCAGCGCCGCCCTGCATGCCCAGGTAACGGTTGAGGATCGGGCCGAGCAGGAACCCCATGAAACCGGTCAACGCAAACGCGGACACCAGGCCCCACGCGGAATCACGGAGTTTGTTGGTGAGGAAGAACAGCCCGTAGAAGCCGATCAGCACCACGAAAATGTTCGGGTAGCCGACACGCATCTGCTGGGCTACGAAGGCCATCACACCGCTGAATGCGAGGGTCAGAGCCAAGAGACCATAAGTGTTGCGCAGGACGCGGCTAACCTCTAGCTGCTCAGCCTGCACGCTGTTATTAACTGCGTAATCCTGTTCGCGCATGGCGACACTCCTGTTGGTTTGAAACGTTCAGTCGCAAAGATCATAACAGACGCTCTGTAACAAGCCATGCAGAGAGTTTGACAGTGTGTTTCATTCAGGTATTATGGCGCCCGCAACGCAAACGGAGGTGTGGCCGAGTGGTTTAAGGCAACGGTCTTGAAAACCGTCGACTGTAACAGGTCCATGAGTTCGAATCCCATCGCCTCCGCCATATTTGATACGACAAAGCCCTGATTATTCAGGGCTTTGTCGTTTCCGGGATTTGAGATTTCTACCTCAAGCTATGCGTAGCGTTTCCGCATCTATTCGCTCATTTCCGCAACTCCACCTTCAGATCGCCCTCCTCCACTTGATTTCAACGGGCGGATTTGATGCAACCGACGTGCATGGAGTGGGGCAAAAGGTTGAAGTATTCAGGAATTACCACGGTTGCCGACCATGGCTTCCAAAGAAGCCACCAGTAGGGCCGTCAGATTCGAGCAATGCCATTTTGATCGCGATAGCCGCACCCTCTGCAGGGGTTAGCACACCCGAGTTGTCATTAAGATCGGTCCTGACATGACCAGGCTCGACCGCGTTCACCTTGATGCCCAAAGGCGCCAGCTCCTTGGCGAAGGAGATGGTGACTGCATTGAGCGCGACTTTCGAAGAGGTGTAGTCAAGCAGGTTGACAGTCGAATAGAGCGACGTAGGGTCGGTGATCAACGTCAGTGAGCCTACGCCGCTGCCCATCATGACAATCCGTGCCTGATCGGCGGCCTTGAGCAAAGGCAAAAACGCTTGGGTGACGCGCACTGGGCCAAACAGATTGACCTCATAAACAGCCTTCATGTCCTGCATGCGAACCTGGCTGGGCGCCCGCGTCATGTCGACTGCAATGCCGGCATTGTTGACCAGTACATCAAGCGCCTCAATGTGCGCAGCCAGAGTCGTGGCAGCGTCTTGCACGCTGGTGTCGTCTGCAACATCCAATTCAAGAAAACCGGCGTTGAGTCCTGCTTTATGCAGCTCAGCAACGGCGTATTTTCCGCGTGTTACATCGCGTGCGCCGATTCAGACAAAAAAGCCGGCCTCGGCAAGACCTTTGGCAATCGCGAGCCCAATGCCTTTGTTGGCACCAGTGATCAGCGCCTGTCGTTTGCTATTCAAATTTGAATTCCTCGGGATTAAAAACGCCTTGGCATAACAAGCATTCATGCGAGATGGGCGAGAAGCCAAGCCGCCCCCCAACCATTCAGGAACGGCGCGGGACGTGCTTTTCCCACCAGGCGCTCTAAACTAGATGGCGCTGCGCGCCTTGCACGTGGTGCTGAAGGTCACCGGCGAAGCGCAACGTCACCTCGCGTCGACTGAATCGCCATTCGCCATCGTGCAATTCAAATTCGTCGAGATACTTGCCGGTGCAAATAGGCTGCAAGGGGAATCCATCAAGCTGTTGATGCACAGTGTAATAGCTGGCCGAACTCGCCTTATCGCTCGAGGGCGCGACATCAATCAGCACGTTGGTGATGGAGTGCCAGGTGCACGGCGTGCCGTCTTCATGCACTTGCAGGCCGGCTCTGAAGAACGCCAACAAGCCCTCCCGAGTGGACACTTCGGTGCCAAGAACATGAAGCACGGAATGCTTGAGCACGTCTGCCACACCGGCAAAATCGCCACTGTCCAGACGATGAATATAGGTAGCGTGAAGGCGATGGATGGCGCTCTCGGCGGCAAGACGTGCAAGCAGTTGCGGGGTATCACTCATGTTTTTCTCCAGGGATTGAGGGCGAGCAGGGGTCAAAGCGATGAAGTCACACCTGAGAGGCGCCGCCGTCGGCGAATAGCTCCACGCCATTGATGTAGCTCGCGGCATCACTGGCCAGAAACGCCACGGCTTTACCGATTTCGTGGGCCTGGCCGATACGGCCGATGGTGCTTTTTTCACTCAACGCCTTGATTACTTCGTCGGCCTGCTCGGCCAGCATCTTGCGCAACGAATCGGTGTCGACGGGGCCCGGACTGACCATATTGATCCGCACCCCACTGCCGCGAATGTCGAGCACCCAGCTTCTTACCAAGGCTCGAAGTGCGGCCTTAGTCGCGCCATACACGCTCAGGCCTGGACCCGGATCAATAGAGGCCGTGGAGCCAATAATGACGATGCTGCTTCCCTTGCCCATAAGGGCGAGCGCCCCCTGAACGGTGAAGGTCACGCCTTTCACATTCGTGTTGAACACGCGGTCGAAATACGCTTCCGTAATGCTGCCCAAGGGCTCTACTTCGCCCATGCCGGCGTTCGCTACGAGTACGTCGATGCGGCCGTGATGCGACTTGATCTTGCCGAACAGCGCCACCAAATCTTCCGCGATTGAAACATCCGCCACAATTGCGGTAGCACGATCGCCCAGGATGGTTACGGCATCATTGAGCTGCGCCTCCCGGCGACCAGTGATGACCACATGAGCCCCCTGCTCCACCAACTCTTGGGCAATGGCGAGCCCAAGGCCCGACGACCCACCGGTGACCAGAACGACTTTGTCTTGAAATTGCATTGCGATGTCCTCTACAGGCGATTTGGAAAATCAAATTTATGTAGCGCACACTACATGCGCGCAATCAGCCACGCAACTTATTTAGTACTCACTATATAAACCAAGTAGTCAGCATCGGACATTTGATGTTGAATTTAGTGATCGCTACACTGCGCGCTCATCCACGAGGTCACCATGAACGAGAAAACTCGCCAACGTCGCCCAGCTTTCGACAGAGAAGCGGGGGTCGCCATTGCTCAGGCCATGTTCCATGAACACGGTTTCGACGCCGTGAGCCTTAACGATCTGGTGGACGCCATGGATATCAAGCCGCCAAGCTTCTACGCGGCATACGGCAGCAAAGCCGAGTTGTTTGAGCGGGCGATGCAGCTCTATGCCAGCGAAAACGCCCTCCCGCTGGACAGGATCCTGGCGCCGGAACGCCCGCCGGGGGAAGCGCTTTGCGCGATGTTGGTCGCCGCTGCAAAGCAATATGGAAAAGATCACACGTTGCGCGGCTGCATGATTACCGAGGGCTTGCGTGCCGATGACGAAGTGGCACGCAAGATGGCTGAAAAGCTGGCCGACGGAGGCCTTAAAGTCATACGCGCATACCTGGATAACGTGCAGCCGGATAACGCGCAAACCCTCGCGGATTTCATTACGGTTACGTTGCGCGGGCTTTCAGCCTCCGCGTGCAATGGCATGTCGCGCAAACGACTAATCGAGGTAGCGCAGACCGCTGGAAGGTTCATCAGCAATGAACTGGCAGGCCCGCAGGACCGGGCACAATCTGCGTAAGAATGATCAACGGACCATTTACCGGTCTGTCACCCACGTACCGGGAATGCTTTGAGCAAAGCCGACGCCAAACAACTGTGCCGGCGTTGCAAATCCCTGCCTGATTTCACCGCCTAATACTCTGCGCGCAGCCTCTACTGCGGCCAGAGGCGTATAGGAATAACCGTTCACCGTCCCGATCACCGAGCGCGCGACGGTCCCGTCAGCATCGAGCACTTCCACGACCGCGCGAGCCGGTTGCGCCAATCGCTGCTCGGCGCTAGGTCCATCAGGCAGTTGTCCCAGATCACCGGTGGGAAAGGCATCACCGGTGACGTGAACGTACATGGCGATATTGGGGATGGCAGTCGAGTGCCAAGCGGTGATCAAGTCACCAAAGGACAGAGGAGCGCAGAGAACCGGGCCGTCACCAAAGTCGAACAAGCGTGGCTGGGCGTCGGGCGTGGCAACCAATCGCCCATCAATCCGCGCCATCAAGCCAGCGCCGACGATTTCGCTAGCGCTGATTGCCGAACCTCTCGACATGGACCCCGCCACCTGAAGTGCAACACACAGTGATTGAGGGCTAAGCACACGCTTCGCTACGTGCATGGCCAGGCAGTCGGTTGGCACCACGTCCCAGCCAACACCGGGCAGCAACATCACCCCCGCTTTGGCAGCCTGCAAACTGAGCCGCTCAGCCAATCGGTAAACGTTAATTTCGGCGGTGATATCCAGGTAGCTAACACCAGTCGCGATGCAAGCGTGCATCAATGGTTGCGCGGTGAGTGCAAACGGTCCCGCGCAGTTCAGGAGTACATCCACTCCTTCCAAGGCCCGAGATAGTGGCTCATCGAGCGAAAATACCCGGTAGGGCACGCCCAGTCGCTCGGCCACTTTTCGCAGCTTGGCGGCATCGCGACCGGCAATTTCAACGTTCAGTCCACCGGCCTTGGCTTGTTCTGCAACCATGGCACCGGTGTAGCCTGCAGCGCCGTATATCAATAGTTTCTTCATGCGCTGTGCTGCCATTTTTTGTAGACGAATTCGAGGCTATAGCCGTCCGGGTCCAGCACATTGGCAGCGTAATACTCGGGGTCGTAGTACAAACGGGCGCCAGGCAGACCGTTGTCTGTGCCGCCGGCCTGAATAGCGGCAGCGTATGCGGCATCTACCTCCGCGCGGCTATTGGCGACAAAGCCGATATGCGCCGCGCGCCCTTCAACAACGCCTTCGCGCAACCAGAAAAATACACGTCCGTGTGCCCCAAACCCCTTGAGGTCGGGATGGCCGGGCGGGCCATCCCTTCCGTCGTAGTCAAGACGGCTGGTGATGCCCAGCGGTGGCAGCGCGGCGCTGTAGAACGCGATGGAGCGCTCCAGGTCTGCGACAGAAATAAAGACATGGTCGAGCATGGTATTTACCTCGCTTGAAGGGTGTGTGGAGGGTTCTAAACCCTATAACCGCCAGCAACCTCAATGGTCTGCGCATTGATCCAGGCACTTTCCGCCGACAGCAACGTGGCGATAACAAGGCCCACATCTTCTGGCTCACCCACCCGCCCCAACGCGGTTTGCCCGGCGAGCAACGCTTCGAACTCATCGTTCAGGCCGCCACCCAACTCTGTACGAATGGCCCCTGGCGAGACGGCGTTAGCACGAATCCGGCGTACGCCAAACTCCTTGGCCATGTAACGGGTCAACACTTCCAGGCCGCCTTTGAACGCGGCGTATGGCGCAACACCCACTGTGGCCACACGGGTCGTGGCGCTGGTGAGGTTGACGATGCTGGCACCATCGGCCAGCAACGGCAGCAGTGTCTGGGTCAGAAAAAACGGGCCCTTGAGGTGGACGTTGAACAACCCATCGAATTGCTCTTCGCTGACTGTCGCGATTGGATTGAACAGCCCGTACCCGGCGTTATTGACTACGCCCTCAAGGTGCGACGCACCCCATACCTGCTGCAAGACCTGCCGAACCGTTTCAACAAAGGCGCCAAAGCTGCTCACGTCGGCCACATCCAGTTTCAGCGCAACGGCTTTGCCACCACCTGCCTGAATCTGCTGGACCACTGCCTGCGCCGATTTCGGGTTGTTGTTATAGGTCAGGACTACGCCCATACCTCGCTCGGCGCAGAGGGCAGCGGTACTTGCGCCGATGCCACGGCTGCCCCCGGTGATAAGAATGACGCTCATGGTCTGCCTCGGTGTGGATTGAACAGGTTCCACAGTAGCGATTACCCCGAGCAGCCACGCAGCGGTTTCTACTCGAAACCTGCCCGTTTCTGCTTTTTTCTTGCACTGCCCACCCGCTCTGGCGTCAGATGCTCACCATGAATAATCAACTGAACGAACTCCGGGCGCTGGCCGCCCACGCCGAGAACCGGCGTACGCAAACCGGCATTCCCCGCGTCGCCATGGTGCAAGGCGAGGTTCCTGAACACCTGTTGGCCGCTGTGTACGACCCGATGATCAACTTGATTTTGCAGGGCAGTAAGTCGATGACCGTGGGCGACCGCACCTTGCGCTACGACCCAGCGACTTACTTTGTGATGTCCATCGAGTTGCCGGCCGTGGGCAGGGTGCACCCCTCCGCCACAGGCGCGCCGTACCTGGCCGTGAGCCTTACATTGGACCCGACGATTCTCGCCACGCTGCTGGCAGACCTGCCCAAACCTGCCGAGCGCGTTGGACAGGAGAACGGCTTTTCCGTAGCAGCAGTGACGCCCGAACTCATGGACGCGTGGGTGCGTATGTTGCGACTGATGGAGCGTCCGCAAGACATCAACGCACTGGCGCCGGCGTATGAGCGGGAAATTCTCTACCGTGTGTTGCAGGGGCCACAGGGCTGGATGCTGCGGGAAATTGCAGCTCCGGATACTGCCATGGCGCGAGTCAGTTTGGCCATTCAATGGATTCGTCGCGACTTCGCCGAGCCCATTCGTGTCGACGACCTGGCAGAGAAAGCAGCGATGAGTGTCTCGGCCTTTCACCGCCATTTCAAAGCAGTCACCAACCTGAGCCCGTTGCAGTATCAGAAGCGCGTTCGGCTGCTCCAGGCCCGCACGCTGTTGGTGTCCAGCGCCATGAGCGTCACCACGGCGGCCTTTGAGGTGGGCTATGAAAGCCCCACCCAGTTCAGCCGTGACTACGCCCGTGTTTTTGGCTTGCCGCCGGCGCGGGATGCCGCGCGAATTTTGGCGGACACACGGGCTTAAGCCGTTTGGCTGTTCTGGCCACCATCTACATTCAAGGTGGCCCCGGTGATATAGCGTCAGGTCCTACCAAAAAACGCTACGGCGCCCGCCACATCGTCCGGCTGGCCGTATCGACCCAATGCTGTCCTTAGCGAAGCATTCGAAGATTGCCAATCGGGAAAGCCATCGGGCCTTCTACTTCAGGCGAACGAAAGACCATTCAACGCCACAGGTGAGAATTGGCGGTATCTGCTTCTCCCTTAATAATACTGGCCTACGGCGAGCAAGCTTTCGAGACCCGTCTAATCGTAACCCCTATCCTCCGAATTTGACCGGTTGAGGAAGGAGCTCTCGGCTGAAGAGGGATTGCGGCGGCGAAAAGTCCGTATTCCAGGCGAACGCAGTGGCGCTCGAACAATCTCGGTCGGTACCCAGGTGACGGTTAGCGGCGAGAGAGCCACTGCAATGGCGAACGCATTCAGTCCCCCTGTGCCGATAACATCAGAGCAGATAGCTCTTTTTTCGCCATTGAAGGTACATGCGGCAAGATTATCAAAGAGCATCCGAGTGCGAGCTTTATCCGACTGTTGTAAAGGTGGCCTGGACTGAGCCTGCAAGAGAGATTGGAAATCTGCTCCATCACTCGTTGCCCGCATCCTGGGTTCTGATGTCGGCAAGACGGATGGTGCTGGCGGTACTGCAGAAATACCGGTCATCGGCATGCCTCATATCACGCTTGGTGTCATGAATCTCGCCAGTGTTCCTGGCGTGACAGTTCCGTTCTTTGCTTCATCAGATCCCGCTGAACCAGTTGTAGCCCTGGTCTTCCCAATACCCGCCCGGGTTGTCGTTGCTGACGAAAATCTCGACAACATGCTTGGGGTTTTTGAAGCCCAGTTTGGTGGGGACCCGAACCCTCAGCGGATAGCCGTACTCGGGCGGCAGCGCCACGTCAGCGTAATCCAGTGCCAACAGCGTCTGCGGGTGCAAGGCAGTCGGCATGTCCAGACTGGAGTAGTAACGATCGGCACATTTGAAACCGACAAATTTCGCTGTGGTGTCGGCGCCGATGTGTTCCAGGAAGGTTTTCAGCGGTACACCTCCCCATTGCCCGATCGCGCTCCAGCCCTCAACACAGATCAGCCGAGTGATATCGCTGCGTTGCGGCAGCTTGCGCAAGCTTTCGAGTGTCCACGGCGCCTTGTCCCTGATCCGGCCGGAGACGGCGAGCGAGTAACTGGTCAGGTCTACTTCAGGGATATCGTCCTCACCATAGAAAGCGTTGAACGGAAACGGCTTGGTGATCTGCGCGCGGGCGAAGGTCGGCGCCAGTTTCCGTCCACTGAACAGCCACGCCTGGACCCGGTCGTTCCAACGCGACATGGCCCAAAGCACTTTGTCGACCTGATCGCCGTCCTGCAGGTTGCAACCGGTCAGCATCGACATCGCGCCCACCGTCAGGCCGGCCCGAAGAAAATGCCGGCGCTGAATGTTTTCCAGTTCAAGCTGTTGCGCAGGTTCAATCCTGACGCGCTGACGCGTTGTTTTTGTGGATTCAGTCATGACCCGTTTTTCCCGTTGTCAGGCGTGCGCACTCCACCCGTGATCATTGGCAACAGGGTTTTCGGTACCAGAATCACCAAGACCAGATGAATCACCACAAACGCTGCAATCATCGTCATGGCCGCGAAATGTACGTAACGAGCAACGTCATAGCCGCCCAGTAACGCGACCAGCTCTTGAAGTTGAACCGGTTTCCAGATCGCTACACCCGAGATCACGATCAGTACACCTGCCGCCAGCACGATCCAGTACATCAGGCGCTGTACTGCGTTATAGACACCCTTTTCATGCACCAGCCGAAAGCGCAAGGCATCGGTCAGATCATGCTTCAATGCGGCAATGCCGATGGGCAGCAGCTCACGTTTGAAATGACGACTGGCCAACCCGTACAGCACATAGATTGCGCCGTTGATCAGCAGCCACATGAACGCAAAATGCCAGGCAAGTGCCCCGCCCAGCCAACCGCCCACGGTCAATGACACCGGAAACCTGAAACTGAAAAGTGGCGAGGCGTTGTAGATAGCCCAACCGCTCATGAACATGCAGACCATGCAGGCCGCATTGAGCCAATGGGTGAGGCGAACCGGCCAGGGATGCAGTTTCTTCTGTCTCACGTGGTTCCCCTTGCAAGCCTTCCGTGTAGCGGAGCGTTGCCAGACGGCAACGCTCAAGCTTTCTCAGATGATTACATCGGTGGCTGGAAGCCATCCTTGCCGACTGCAATGCCGCGTGCGGTGCCATCTGCAGCGGGGAACACGACGATTTTCGTTCCTTTGACCAGCTCATCGGCTTTGCCTGGCTCGACGTAGGCGATAGGCACGTCATCCGGCACGACGATTTGTTTCTCACCGCCCTGGTAGTTGACGGTCAACGTGCGGCCGTCGGTTTTGGACAGTTTGCCCACGGTGCCGTTGGTCATGGTGCCAGTGCTGCCGTCTGCGTTCTGCCAACCGTAATGACCTTCGCCGCTGCCCTTGAGGCTGGCATCGAATACCGTGACCTCCAGCGCCTTCAGTGTTCCATTGGCCTGCGGGATGGCCGCCGAGCCGATGAAACTGTCGGACTTGATTGAGTCGAGACTGGCTTTCGATACCCGGTTGATACCGGTCTTGTCAGTCAGTCCGATCGTCTGCTGGGCGCCAGAGCGGACAGTGAAGGTCAGCGTGTTGTTGCTGACGCTTTCCACCGTACCGCGCAGTGGTTTGATGACCGGCATGTCAGCGGCGGTGGCAATGACGGCAGCGCTGAGCATCACCAAACCGAACGTAGTGGACAGGGCGTTTTTGAGTTGCATGGCGACAATTCCTCATGGGTTGATGTGTCGCCATCCTCGACCGCAGACCGGGACGTCACGATGACCGCCGAATGACATTTTTGTCATTCGCCAACCCTGACCATGAATGACAGAAATGTAACCGACTGCGCCCGTTCATCCCGCTACACTGCACAGCCGAGATACCGATGTCGCGGGCTGAATCCCGTCATTAAGAGACCCGAGCGCGCCTGACGATGCATATCCTGCTGATCGAAGATGACACCAAAACAGGTGAGTACCTGAAAAAGGGGCTCGGCGAGTCCGGTTACAACGTCGACTGGACCCAGCACGGCGCCGACGGTCTGCACATGGCCTTGCATACGACCTATGACCTGATCGTGCTGGACGTCATGTTGCCCGGGATTGACGGCTTTCAGATCATCGAGCTGTTGCGCGCCAGACAAGATGTCCCCGTGCTGTTCCTCACCGCGCGCGACCAGCTGCAAGACCGCATTCGCGGTCTGGAACTGGGCGCCGATGATTACCTGATCAAACCTTTTTCGTTTACCGAACTGCTGTTGCGCATCCGCACTATTCTGCGCCGCGGTGTCGTGCGCGAAGCCGACCATTTCCACCTTGCCGATCTCGAACTGGATCTGGTCCGGCGCCGCGTGACCCGCCAACAACAGGTGATCGTGCTGACCAACAAGGAGTTCGCCCTGCTGCATCTGTTTCTGCGTCGAGCCGGCGATGTGTTGTCCAGGACACAAATCGCTTCGGAAGTCTGGGACATGAATTTCGACAGCGATACCAACGTGGTGGACGTCGCTGTCAATCGCCTGCGCAACAAGGTCGACCAGCCCTACCCGATCAAGCTGATCCATACCATTCGCGGTATCGGCTATGTCTGCGAGGTGAGGCCATGCGGTTCCGACGCCAACCCTCGCTGACGCTGCGATCGACCGTGGCGTTTGCCATGGTCGCGATGCTGGCCGTGGCCGGCGCGGGCTTCTATCTGTATCAGACGATGAAAGCCTCGGTATTGATCTACAGCGATCACGCGGTGATGGGCCGTCTGGAGCATTTTCGCAAGCTCCTGCATTACGAACTCGCCATCGAAAAGCTGCGCGACAGCCCGCAGATTTTCAAGAACATGCTCGACAGCGAAGACGACATCTTCATCATTGAAGAGCCGGGGCAACCACCGGTCATCCAGGTCAATCCACTCAACGTCACGTTGCCTGAACTGCCGGTAATCGGCCAGGACACAAAGCTGAGCGTCAGTGATCTGCGCAGCGGCGTGACCGACTCGGGAACAAGGCTGCGCGCCGCCTCCGTAGTCACGACGTCGGGTGGCCGTGTAGTCCGATTGACGGCCGCCCACCTTATGGGCAAGGAAATGGCGATGCTTGCAGCGTATCGCGAGCGCATCTACCTGGCCGTGGCCCTTGCCTTTCTGGCAACCGCGTTGCTGGGTTATCTGTTATTGCGTCGCGGGCTGCGTCCGCTGCGCAAAATGGCCGCCCATGCCGCAGCCATAACGCCTGAGCGTCTGCACAGCCGCATGGACAGCGCCGACACGCCGGTTGAATTGCAACAGCTGAGTGACGCCTATAACGCGATGCTTGATCGTCTTGCTCAGGGTTATCAGCGACTGACACAATTTTCCGCCGACCTTGCCCATGAAATCCGCACGCCGGTCGGGTCGTTGATGGGACATTGTCAGGTTGCCCTTCGCCAACGCCGTAGCGAGGACGAATATCAGGCGCTGATCGCTTCGAACCTTGAAGAACTCGAACGGATCTCGCGCATCGTCGAAAGCATTCTGTTTCTGGCGCGCGCCGATGAAGCGCAAGCCGTAGTGGAGCGCCAGCAACTGTCGCTGCATGACGAATCACAGCGCATCGCTGAGTATTTTGAGGGCTTGGCTGAAGAGCGGCGAATGAGCTTCCAAATAACGGGCGATGGTATCGTGCTCGCTGACCCCTTGCTGCTGCGCAGAGCGTTGAGCAACCTGGTGGCGAACGCTGTTCGCTACGCTTACGAGGGCACCGAGATTCTGATACGGGTATTGGAAACCCACGGAGGTACCCGGATTGAAGTGGAGAACCAAGGGCCGGTGCTGGGCGACGAAACCCTGGGCAAACTCTTCGACCGCTTTTACCGTGGCGATGCGTCTCGGCACCAGAATTCCGACTCCTACGGGCTTGGCCTCGCCATTGTCGTGGCCATCATGCAACTGCATGGCGGCCACGTGGGTGTCGAACAGCCAAGGGCCGGGACTATTCGTTTTTCGCTGTCGTTCCCTTGAGCTGCTCGACCGCTGCAAACTGTTCTTCGCCCGCTGCGGGTACCCAATCTTTTAACGGCGTCAGGAAGTGCAGTTCAAAACGACGTGACAGGAACGCCCACTTTCCGTACCGACGTTCAAACCTGTCGTGGTAAAGACCGCTGACTTGCACCGGGCCTTTTTCAATGTCATGAAACAGGCAATCCGCAGCTACCGTGCCCACTGCGCTGTCACCCTCGATTTCAATCAGCGGGTTGGCCATCCAGTGGTGCATATGGGGCATCTGGCGCCAGCTGTTTTGCGCCATCGCCAGGATTTCGTCACGGTTTCCAGCCTGGCCAAAACCCGGTAGATCCAGTGTCGACTCTTCGTGCCAGATTGAGCTAAGAAGCGAGGCGTCGATGCGGTCGAAAGCATTGGCGTAGGCGCTGATCAGCGACTCGATGGCGGCGCGACTTTCCAGGGCGTCCAGTCGGGCTGTCAGTTGTTCATTGTTCATGATGAGGTTTCCTGCAGGGGCTGCGCATAAGCGAGGAAGGCAGCCCTGCGCGAGGGCTGCGCTACGGTTGAGCACGTGGTCAGATCTGCGACAGGCCGCCGTCGACCATCAACTCCACACCGTTGACATATTTCGCATCGGCAGACGCAAGAAACAGCGCCGACGAGGCGATTTCCTCAGGCTCGGCCATGTACCCCAATGGCGTGATCTGCTCGACGTGCTGACGCAGCGCGGCGACGTCGCTTTCGCTCATCTTCAAGCCGTTATCCATCAGCGGTGTGCGGGTGAAGCCAGGGCTCAGGACATTCGCTCTGATCTTGCGACCTTTGAGTTCGTTGGCCCACGTCCTGGCAAAGGAACGTACCGCGGCTTTGGACGCGTTGTAGAGGCTCAGTCCTTCCATGCCATTGCTGGAACAGATAGAGGCCGTCAGTACGATCGAAGCGCCATTTTTCAACAATGGCATCAACGTCTGTACAGTAAAAAAGACTCCCTTTACGTTGATGTCGAACATGTTGAAATAGGCGGCCTCGGTGGTCTCGCCCAGCGGGTTCTTTTCACAAATACCCGCATTGGCAAACACTGAGTCCAGTTGATCGTCGTGCGCCTCAATCGTCGCCTTGAGCTCGTCCAGATCAACCTGGCGCGCGACATCGGAAATGACCGCGACCGCCCTGTCGCCAAGCTTGGCCACCGCAGCCTCCAGCGTGGCTGCAGAACGCCCGGTGATGTAAACGCGCCTGGCGCCCTCGGCAATCAAACCCTGTGCAATCGCAAATCCGATCCCGGTGGACGCGCCGGTGACGACTGCGACCTGATCAGCGAATTTACCCGACATAACTGACTCCTCGATTTCGGTTGTGTGGCTCGACTGGAACCACAGTGCGGCCATTGTGCGAGGAGGCAGGGGCGTAGCGGCACTGCCATAAATGAACATTGGCCGTTCATTTATGTGAGGCGTCAGCCAGGGTTTGATCGTTTAGATTGAAGTCAGCTGATTCAAAGCATGACCCGCAATCGAAAATATTCTGGAGCCGAAGGGTTTCAGAAAGGAGACCTTATGCCTGAGAAAATAGTAGCCCTTCCGGAACAGCGGCGCTGGCTGATGTTCGCCATCCTGTTGGTCGGTGCATTCTTGCCGCCGCTGGATTTCTTCATCGTGAACGTAGCGCTGCCTTCGATTCAGCAATCGCTAGGCACGGCCTCCTCTGCCGAACAGTTGATCATCTCTTCTTACGCGGCGCTGTATGCCGTGACACTGATCACCGGCGGACGGCTTGGTGACATCTTTGGCCGCATGAGAATGTTCTTCGTTGGCCTGATTGGCTTTGCCGTCGCCTCACTGATCTGCGGTATCGCCGAGTCACCCTGGGTGTTGATCGCCGGACGCTCGCTGCAAGGCGTGACGGCCGCTGTAATGGCGCCGCAGGCACTCGCTTCAGTGCAGGCGATATTCCCTGAGTCGGAAAAACCCTTGGCGTTGAGCCTGTACGGTGCGGTGTTTGGTTTGGCGTCGGTAGTCGGCCAGGCACTTGGCGGGATTCTGATCTCGCTCAACCTGATGAACCTGGGCTGGCGGACGATATTTCTGGTGAATCTACCGATTGCGTTGCTGGTCATTCTGATCGCCATCCCCGTGGTCAAGGAAACCCGCGCACCCCAGACCAGCAAGCTGGATCTGGGTGGAACGCTGTTGTCGATGGTGACGCTTGCGGCGCTGATCGTTCCACTGATCGAGGGACGTGAAGCGGGCTGGCCGTGGTGGGCCTGGCTGTCGCTGGCGGCGGTGCCACTGCTGGCCTGGCTGTTCTGGCGCTACGAAGCCCGCTTGTATCAAGCGCAAGGCGCGCCGTTGCTGAACCCTGCTGCACTGCGTGCGCCCGGGCTGGGCCGGGCATTGCTGGTGGCGCTGACTTTTTACGCGATCGGCGTGTTCTTCCTGCTGTTTTCCATCTATTTACAGGGAGCGCTGCATACGAGCCCGCTCAGTGCAGGTCTGGTCTTTCTGCCATTCGGCGCTGGTTTCTTGCTGGGGCCGCTCGCCACCCATCTATTCCGGCGTTTGCTGGGGTCTTATGTGAATCCCTTCGGAATGGCACTCGAAGTGCTGGGGTTCGTGCTATTGGCCTGGCTCGTGGCGCACACGCCAACCGCCGTCACGCCCTCTGCGCTGTCCCTTGCCGTGATTCTCTTTCTGATCGGTTTCGGACAAGGACTGGCCCTTCCGACATTGATGCGCATGATCACTGGACGCGTGGCACCGGCGTATTCCGGCATGATTGCGGGCATCACCAGTTCCACACTGCAAATCAGCACGGCACTGAGCGTAGCGATCATCGGTGGCATTTTTTACACGCTTCTGGGCAAGGACACGGACGCGGCGGCCATCACCCACGCCTTCACCGTCGCCATACTGTGCATCGCTGCGTGTCTGGTGGTAGGCGCAGGACTGAGTCTGAGTCTGGCGCGCCAATCTGCTGCAGAGCTGCAAACGGCGGCCATGCAGCCGGCAGAGTGAATCAACCGCCTGCCTGAGTGCCAATCATGACGGAGGCCAGGTCGGCAAGCGCGCGCAGACTGTCCATCTGGCGCATGTCCTGGTGGTAGCCCATCCAAATGTCGCGGCCTGGTGGCGGTTCATCTGAATCGATCAGACGCAGCGCCGTCAACTGGTCGCCCAAAGCGCGGGGCAATACCGCGACGCCCTGCCCCTGCACACACATTTGCGCCTGGACTGTGCGGCTGCTACTGGTAAACACGGTACGCGCCAGAGGGTAACGCTGCTGCAGCCACTGCACATCGGGATAATGAGATTGGGCAACACTCATGGTGATCAGACCCAGCCCGGCGCCCTGTGGCTCAGGGTCAGCAGATCCAACGGCTGCGTATAACCCGTAAGTCAGGGAGATCAGCTTGCGGTGCACGATATCGGGTTCGGTGAACGGAACGATTCGAAACGCGATGTCGGCGTCGCGGCGAGCCAGATCAAACAATCGATGCCCGGCAATGACCTCGGGCACGATCAATGGATAACGACGGCGCAGTTCACTCAGCACCGGGGCCAGGACATAACAGGCGAACCAGTCAGCGCAGGAAATGCGCAGCACACCTTCAGGCTGTGCGCTGTCCCCCGCGAGGCGCCTTTCGATGGCCAACGCACTTTGCTCCATTTCCTGCGCGAGGCTGAGGAGCTTCTCGCCGCTGTCGGTCAACACGAGACCTTGGTTGGTACGCAGGAAAACGGGTTGGCCACTGAACTGTTCCAGCACCTGCAAGCGCCGCCCCACGGTCGGATGGCTGACCCCCAACAGCTTGGCGGCAGCCCCCAATGACCCGCTGCGGGCAATCGCGAGAAAGACCCGCACATCACTCCAGTCCATGCTCTGCCCCCTTACAAAAATGAACAGTGAGAGTGCAGCAATGGCAGTGCCGTAGCAATCCCGTGCCCGACATACTTGTCTGCATTCACCGTCGTCGAATACCAACCGGAGACTGCAAATGAAGATTGGTTTTATCGGAGTGGGAAGCATGGGCAGAGCGATCATTCCACTGCTCGTCCGCGCTGGCCATCACGTCTCGGCATGGAACCGCAGTCACGCGGCGATCAAGGATCTCGAAGGCATCAGCGTTATCGAAACGCCGGCCTCGGCGTTCCAGCAAGAGGTAGTCATCACTCTTCTGGCCGATGACGCCGCCGTCAGGCAAGTGCTGCTCTCCAGCGCTGTTCTGGAAACTGCAGACGAAGCTTGCGTGCATGTCGTGATGTCGACCTTGTCGCCTTCGCTGATGTTGGAGTTGCAGCGAGAACATGAAGCCGTCGGCATGCCATTGATCGCGGCGCCGGTTTTCGGCGTGCCCGCCGTGGCGGCCAAGGGCGAGTTGAATATCCTGGCGGCCGGATCGCAGGCCGCTGTCTCGACCGTCCAACCGCTGCTCGACCTGCTCGGGAAAAAAACCTGGTATCTGGGCGATCAACCTGAACAGGCCTGTATCGCGAAAATCGCCGGCAACATGATGATCACCCAAGCCATCCAGTCTCTGGGCGAAGCCAGCGGACTCGTTCAACGCCACGGACTGAGCCCTTCGATTTTCATCAAGCTCATGACCCAGACCCTGTTCGCCTGCCCCAGTTATCAACGTTATGGGCAGAACATCGTCAGCAGCAATTTTGAACCGGGATTCAAACTGTCGCTTGGCCTCAAGGATATGAATCTGGCGATCGATGCGGGTCGTCTCAAAGGGCTGGAGCTGCCAGCGGCGGATGCCGTTCGATTGAAAATGAAGTCGGCGGTAGCCAGGGGGGATGGCGACAAGGACTGGTCGGTTTTCGTTCAGCAGACGAATCATTGAGAAGCTCTTTCGAACACCTGTCACGAGGTCATTCATGGAAAACTCCGACATCGCGCGTCAACTCTCAACATTCAGGAAAACCATCGACAATATCGACGCCGCGCTCATCCATCTGCTCGCGGAACGGTTTCGCTGTACCGATGAGGTCGGATTGCTCAAAGCCCGATATCAGTTGCCTGCGGTAGACGAGGCCAGAGAGCAGCAGCAATACCAGCGTCTGGCAGCACTTGCTCAGGAGGCTGAGCTGGATACGGCCATCGTGCAGAGGCTGATGCAGTTGGTCATTGGCGAAGTGGTCGAGCGCCACAGGCAGATCGCCGCCAGGCATGCCCCGACACCCCCAATAACCCCACCCCTCGGGGCTGACCCCGGCGCCACTTATCGAAGCAATCAGACAAACGAGCAGAACCGCATGAAATGGCCAACGATCGAGCAAATTCGCAGCTTCACCGATTTACCCTATGGCTACAGTTGGGATTACCTGAAACGTGAGGAGATCAATGTCGCGACAGATTTTTTCCGGACATGGTTTCCCTCCATTTCGGTGGGGTTGGCAAGCCCGTTTCTGGACCAGCAGTTCTACGCAGACAACGTGGTGCTCGAAGAAGATCTGGATCGAGGCATATTTGCTACCGTCGTCCGCCAGAACGATGAGATTGTCGCTATCGCCACGTGGGAAAAAATTGACGGTGCTGACGTTATTTTCGGGCGGGTCGGCGCGGTAGCCAAACCGCACAGACAAGCCAGACTGGCCGTTGCGGCCCAGGACCTGGGAGAAAAAATCGGCACGTTCATCGGCGCGGGGCTGATCTATGGCATGGCAACAACCCGCACGCCGTATATGCAACAAGCACTGGAGCAAGCCGGTTACAAAGCGGTAGGGATAATGCCTGGCCTGGACCGGGAAGAAACAGCACCTGGAATCGTGCGCAGGGTTTACGAAGTCATCTACGTAAAACGGCTCGCACCACACGCCGACTTTCTCATTCCTACCGGTCATAACCTTACCCCTACAGTCGCGCGACTTTACGCAGATATATTTCAAGGTGATGACGACACGAACTGACGAGCCAGCCTAGTAGCGAACCAACCATCGAAATGCTTCTGATCAGTAACGCTCCCGGCTCGCGCCTTTTGCATCGATCGAGGTAGCCACATTAGGTAATGAGTTCAAAAAGACTCAGCAGCGGCTAAAAGCACCTGTGGGGTTGATTAATAGATGAGAAGTGAACTGAGTGGACGCGGCTCTGGCCCCTGAGTTAGCTTTCGTAACCGTTCTAACTTTGGGGCTCCGCAATCATGACTGATCGTCAGATCATTGTTCCAGATGGCATGAGATTGATCTGCGAGCGTGCTGGTTATGCACCAGCAGTAAAGGTAGGAAAAACTCTCTACTGCGCGGGTCAGGTAGGCAGGACGCCGGAATTATCCGTTATCGAAGACCCTGAGCAGCAGTTCTTGGCTGCATGGGACAATCTCCGGGTCGTCTTGGAGGCAGGTGGCTGTAAATTTGAAGATGTCGTAGAAATGACAACTTACCACGTCAACATGCACCGTCACATGCCAATTTTCAGACGCGTAAAGGATAAAGTCTTTCCGAGAAGCACTTGCACGTGGACCTGCATTGGTGTCAGTGAGTTGGCTCGACCTGGCCTTCTCGTGGAGATCAAATGCGTCGCCGTAGAGCGATAAAAAGCGCTGCTGTCCAGATAGCCAACGCGTACTCGCTCAGCCAAGCGGCTCAAAGAACGTCTCCGCCCGTTGTGGCACCGGCTTTTTATGTCTGAACATCTGCTGCCAAGCGAGCTGCGCCTGGACCTTGGCCACCGAATCCAGCACTTTCTGCGCCCAGCGATCATCCTCGGGATGCACCACGACCACCCGGAAGCCATGATCCTTGCCTTCAAGCTGGACGCCCTCCGAATCATCGACATGCAAGTCAATATCGAACGCTGGCGGATATTTTGAAGGCGCATTCGACATCCCGTGCGCCGTCAGGGCACGGTTGTGCAGCACGCTGTTGACCACGCCGTCGACGCGGATGCCGTACAGCGCCAACCAGCGCCTGATATAGGACGGCGTGCGCCCGGATGAGGTGTAGACCCAGATGCTGCAGTCCTGGCGGCGCAGCTCGCGGATCAGCGATCGCGTGCCCATGCGCAACGGCTCACCCAGCCAACGATGAATACAGGCGGGAAGTCGGCTTTTCTCGACTGCGCAGTGGTGGAGCTGGCAAGCGAGCGTGTCATCGATATCGAACGAAATTCGTATGCGCTGACGCCTGAACAGCTGTGGCAGAGCGCAGCGGATGGCCTGCCCTGCCCGGCTGGCGAAGGTTCTGCATTTGGCCGATGCTGGAGCCCCGCTCATCAATGGCCACCGTGGGAGACAGGCAGGGGCTTGTCTTTGAGAAAGAACTTCATTGGTTCGGGCGCCTGTTCTTCTAAAAATGCTGCGTATTTTTTCTTGATCTTGGGCAATTCGTACAACGCCTTGACGCCATGCTTGGCGGAGTTGCGGATGACCGAGGACGGGTTGAAATAGCCCTCGGCGTTTTCAAGCGTCAGCACGAACGGAGGCAGCCCCGCCCGCATCAGCAGGTAGCTGACAATCAGCGAGCCACTGCGGTTATTGCCTTCGATAAACAGCTGCGGCTTGCTGAGAATCCGTACGTAGACCCCCGCTGCACGCTTCCAGACCGATTCACTGCGATACGCGCAATACCAGTTGTACAAGTCCTTGATGCCTCCCTCAACATTGTTGAAGAAGTGCGCTTCGGTGGCTGCCAGATGCTGGGCGTATTCGAGCCGGCGTGCCGGATCCCGGCCACACAGCACCGTGGCATTGATCTCCAGCATCAGGTTCAGTTGCTGCAGATCGAACAGGTCGACGCCGCGGGCAACATATTCGTCAACCAACGCATAACCTTCAAGCACATTGTTCAGGACTTCGTCAGTGAACGGGTCTCGGGGCTCGGTGAAGTGCCGGCTGAGCTCGGCGAAACGGCTCTGCACGTTACGCAGTGCGCGTTCAATCGCAGGCAAATCAAGACGGTGCTTGGCAGGCATTGGAGCTCCTTGGAAACGCTTGGTAAATGTCCGCCGGTGCCCGCCAAATCCATTTGGCTTGTGCAGGTAGGCGGCCGTGACCGGTGCTGTGACTTAGCTGAACTTGCCGCTGATGTAATCGCCGGTCATCTGTTCCCGCGGATTGTCGAAGATCTGCGCCGTCGGGCCCATCTCGACCAGATAGCCCGTGCGCGTGCCCTGGGAAATATCCACCGAGAAAAACGCCGTCGTGTCAGCGACACGGATGGCTTGCTGCATGTTGTGAGTGACCAGTGCGATGGTGTAGTCCTTCTTCAACTCGACCATCAATTCTTCGACCCGTCGGGTAGCGATCGGGTCGAGTGCCGAACAAGGCTCATCCAGCAGCAGGACTTCCGGCTCGGTGGCGATTGCCCGGGCGATACACAGGCGTTGCTGCTGGCCACCGGAGAGCGACAGGCCGCTGACCTTGAGCTTGTCCTTGACTTCATCCCACAGCGCGGCGCCTTGCAGCGCATGCTTGACGCGATCGCCGATATCGCCCTTGTAGCGATTGAGGCGCAGACCAAACGCAACGTTGTCGAAGATGCTCATCGAAAACGGGTTTGGCTGTTGAAACACCATGCCGATGTAGCGGCGCACGACCACCGGGTCGACACCCTTGCCGTAGACGTCCTGTCCGAGGAAATGCACATGACCCTCGAAACGAAACCCCTTCACCAAGTCGTTCATCCGGTTGAGGCTACGCAGCACGGTGCTCTTGCCGCAGCCTGAGGGCCCGATGAATCCAGTGATCTTGTTTTTCTCGATCGGCACGTGACTGTCACGTACCGCCATGAAATTCCCGTAGAAAATCTTGTCCAGTTTGCAGTCCATGACTACAGGCGCCTGGGTGACAAACGGAGCGGCTATTTGCGCAGTGGATACGTTCAAAATCAGTTGCTCCCGTTCTTAATACTTGGGCTTGCCGAAAATACGGCTGATGATGTTCACGAACAGCACGATCATCACCAGCACCAACGAGGCCGCCCATGCGAGCTCGAGCTGGTTATCGAAAGGCATGCCGGAGAAGTTGTAGATCAGCACCGCCAGCGAGGCAGTCGGGTTCATGACGTCGAGATTGCCTTGGTGGTAGATCCAGTAATTGCTGAACAGCGCGGTAAACAACAGCGGTGCCGTCTCGCCTGCGGCACGCGCCACGGCGAGCATCACGCCAGTCAGGATCGCCGGCATGCCGGTCGGCAAGATGATTTTCCAGATCACCTGCGAGCGAGTGCAGCCCATGCCATAAGCGGCATCCTTCATGATCTTGGGCACCATCCGCATCGATTCTTCCGCGGTCAGCACGACGATCGGCAGCATCAGGACCGCCAGTGCCACGCCACCGGCCGGTGCCGAGTACGTGCCGGTTGTCATCACCACCAGGGCATAGGCGAACACCCCTGCCAGGATCGACGGCAGGCCCGTGAGCATTTTGGCGGCGAAACGCGCGGCGTTGCCCAGTTTGCTGTCCGGCCCCAGCTCAGCCAGGAAGATCGCCGCCATGATCCCGACCGGCACCGCGATCGCTGCCGCGATACCGACCATTACAAAGGTACCTGCCATCGCGTTGCCAAAACCGCCGCCCATCTCGAAGCCAGTCGGTGGCAGTTCGGTGAAGACTTCCAGGTTCAGGCGCGCGCCACCACGAGTGATCAGCATGTAGAGCACGGAAATCAGCGGCACGCTGGCCAGCAGAGCACCTGCCCAGACCAGGGTGGTCAGGATCAGGCTGCGCAGCGCGCGGCCTTCGAACCTGCGTTGTAAGCTGGGCAGGGCGCCTGTTGGTGCCGTCAAATCTGTTGCTGCGGTCAGATCAGTCATCACTTGTTACCCCGTTGGGCGTACATCATGATCATCGAACCGAAGATGTTCACGATCAGCGTAATCAGCATCAGCACCAGCGCGGCGTACATCAACACCTCGATCTCGTTCGGCCCGGCTTCGGGGAAGTTCAGCGCCAGCAGAGCGGCAAGCGTGTTGGCGGGGGCAAACAGCGAGAGGGAAATGTTGTTGGCGTTGCCGACCAGCATCGCCAGCGCCATCGTTTCACCCAGCGCGCGCCCCAGGCCCAGCACCAGAGAACCGAATATGCCGGTGGCCGCCGAAGGCACCATCACTTTGAGAATCGCTTCCCAATGGGTAGTGCCCATGCCGTACGCGGCCTGTTTGGTTTTCATCGGCACAGCCGTCAGCGCGTCCTGCGACACGGCGGCAATGGTCGGCAGAATCATGATCGCCAGCACCAGCGCTGCGGGCAGCAGGCCTGGACCGCTCAGGGATGTGCCGAAAAAGGGAATCCAGCCCAGTTCGCTGTTCAACCAGGTCGTCAGCGGCCGAATCGCCGGGATCACCACGTAGATCCCCCACAGGCCATAGACCACGCTGGGAATGGCTGCCAGCAGTTCGACGATGGTCCGAAACAGCGCAGCGAGCTTGGTCGGCAGGAAATCCTGGGTCAGGAAAATCGCCATGCTCACGCCGAAGAAACCGGCGATCAACAGCGCGATGAAGGCGCTGTAAAGCGTGCCCCAGATGGCCGGCAGGATGCCGTATTTGCCTTGGTTGACGTCCCACACGCTGCCCAGCAGCACATCGAAGCCGTGCTTCTCCATACCGGGAAGTGCCTTGCGTCCGACTTCGAACACCAGCGCAAATACCAGCGCAAGAATCAGCACCACGCCGATTCGCGCCAGCGCGCGAAAGGTGCGATCCACCAGGAAGTCCTTCGTCGAGGGTGGCTGGCAGGCAGAGTCGGGATTAACCGGTACGACAAAAGGTTTGTTCATGGGCTAAGTCCGGAACAGGGGGGAAACTCTCCCGGCGTGGCGCAGACGCACACGCCGAGAGAGACCTCACGGCGTTACTGAATGTTGGCGGACGCTTTGCGAACCTGTTCGACGACCGATTGCGGCAACGGGATGTAGCCCATCGAATCGGCAATCTTCTGCCCCTCGGTCAGGCTGTATTCGACCATTTCACGCATGGCCTTGGCCTTGGCCGGATTGCCATTGTCCTTGCGGAAAATCATCCAGGTATAAGAGGTGATCGGATAGGACTTGGCACCGTCCGGATCAGGCAGCCAGGCCACCAGGTTTTCCGGCATCTTCACTGCCGCCAGGGCCTCGGCACCGCTTTCGGCGTTTGGCACTACGTAATTGCCAGCCTTGTTCTGCAACTGGGCAAAGTCGACCTTGGCGAGTTTGGCGAAGCCATATTCGATGTAACCAATCGCACCCGGCGTCTGGCGCACGGTAGCCGTTACGCCATCGTTTTTCGGCGATTTGATGAACTTGTCACTGGCCGGCCAGTTGACGGTGTTGCCCTCACCCAGCGCCTGCTTGAACTCGGCGTTGACGGTTGCCAGGTGCTTGGTGAATACCGCAGTCGTACCGCTGGAATCTGCACGCACGACAACCGTGATCGGCGTATCGGACAGTTTCAGGTCCGGGTTGGCAGCGACGATCTGCGGATCGTTCCAGCGCGTGATCTTGCCCAGGAAAATGTTGGAATACACCTCGCGTGGCAGCTTTAGACCCTTGGGATTGCCCGGCAGGTTGTAGGCCAGCACGATTTCCCCGGCAGTCATCGGCAGCAACTGCACGCCTTCGGCGACCTTGGCGATATCTTCGTCTTTCATTGCCGAGTCACTGGCAGCGAAATCTACGGTTTTGTTCAAGAAATCCTGTACGCCCGCGCCGCTGCCCTTGGATTGGTAATCCACAGTGACGCCATCGGATTTCTTGCTGAAATCCTTGAACCAGGTCAGGTAGATCGGTGCCGGGAAACTAGCTCCTGACCCCGTCAGGCGAACATTTTCTGCTGCAAAGGAGGCCGAGGTGGCACAAAGAGATACCGCAATGGCGAGTGCAGCAGACTTCATCGAACGTTTCATTAAATGACACCTAGTGATTACGGGCTCCCGAACTCTGCAGCAGTTTTGTGACGTTTTCATGAAAGCGAGGTGGCAAACGGTACCCTCCTGCCCTCACCGCAGCGGCGCACATGGATGTAATGGGTTCGTAACAAAATGTGCCTAACACTTTGCCATCCTCAGCCGCGAGCCCCTGCCATGTTCCCCACAGACGACACGCTAATACAGCGCATCCACCGTGAGCTGCTTGATCACAGTGACGAAGAGCTGGAACTTGAATTATCCGAAGACGGCCATGACCTCAACGCATTGTTCGATGAGCATGTGCAAGAGGATCCCGAGAAGGATGCGCGAAGGACTTACTTCAGCGAACTGTTCCGCCTGCAAGGCGAACTGGTAAAGCTGCAGAGCTGGGTGGTCAAGACGGGCCACAAAGTCGTGATCCTGTTCGAGGGACGGGACGCCGCTGGTAAAGGCGGTGTCATCAAACGCATCACCCAACGCCTGAATCCCAGGGTCTGCAGGGTCGCCGCCCTACCCGCCCCCAACGACCGCGAACGCACTCAGTGGTACTTCCAGCGCTACGTCTCGCACCTGCCGGCGGCGGGTGAAATCGTGTTGTTCGACCGTAGCTGGTACAACCGCGCGGGTGTGGAACAAGTGATGGGGTTCTGCAATGAATACCAGTACGAGGAATTCTTTCGTACGGTGCCGGAATTCGAACGCATGCTCGCCCGCTCCGGCATCCAGCTGATCAAATACTGGTTCTCCATTTCCGACCAGGAACAGCATCTGCGCTTTCTCAGTCGCATCCATGATCCGCTCAAGCAGTGGAAACTCAGCCCCATGGATCTGGAGTCCCGCAGGCGTTGGGAAGCCTATACCAAGGCCAAGGAAATCATGCTTGAACGCACGCACATCGCCGAAGCGCCGTGGTGGGTGGTACAAGCTGACGATAAAAAGAAAGCCCGGCTCAACTGCATCCATCACCTGCTCGGGCAGATGCCGTACGAAGAGGTGGAAATGCCGGTAATCGAACTGCCGCAACGCGTCAGGCAGGAAGACTATTCGCGCATTCCCACACCCCCGGAACTCATCGTGCCTCAGGTCTATTAGGCCTGGCCCAAACGAGCACTTGGAACGACAAAGCCCCGGTTATTCGGGGCTTTGTCGTTTCCGGGATCGGAAAAGCGAATCTTCCCGTGCCGCCGGTGTCCCTACTCCCTGATCGCGAGCAGTCGCTCGTCAGGCTCACGTTGCAAAAACGCTACTTTCCCTCAACCTTAATGGCCCTCAACCGGAAATGGCGTTAGCATTTAAACCATTCGGCTGAACAAGCCTGTTTATTCAGATCAGGGTCGCATTGTGGAAAAGCTAAAACGCCTTCAAAGCGGGATCGAAGGACTCGACGCGCTGCTTCAGGGAGGCCTTGTCGCGGGTGCTTCGTACATCATTCAAGGGCGCCCGGGTTCCGGCAAGACCATCCTTGCCAATCAGCTCGGGTTTCATCATGCCCGCAACGGCGGTCGTGTTCTGGTCGCCACGTTGCTGGCCGAATCCCACGACCGGCTGTTTCAGTTCCTGTCGACCATGAGCTTCTTCGACGCCTCGCGTGTTGGCGCCGAAATACAGTTTGTCAGCGCATTCGACACGCTGGAAAACGAAGGCCTCGATGAGGTGGTGAAGCTGCTTCGCCGCGAAATCACCCGGCAGAAGGCGACCGTCATGGTCGTTGACGGCCTGCTCAATGCACGGTCCAAAGCCGATTCGCCGATCGACACGAAAAAATTCATCTCCGAACTGCAAGGCCATGCGGCGTTTGCCGGTTGCACCGTGCTGTTTCTCACCAGCTCGCGACTGGACGACGGCAGCCCCGAGCACACCATGGTCGACGGCGTCATCGAAATGGGCGAAGAGCTGTTCGGTACCCGCTCGGTGCGCCGCATTCATTTGCGCAAGACCCGCGGCAGCGGCGCGTTGACCGGTGTCCACGAATGTGAAATCACCGATAACGGCCTGGTGATCTACCCTCGCCTGGAAACGCTGTACAAACGCCCGTCCGCCCCGGACAGCGCGGACATGACGCGCATCCCAAGCGGCATTGCCTCGCTGGACGACATCCTCGGAGGCGGCTTGCACAGCTCCAGCGTGACGCTGGTCATGGGTCCTTCGGGGATCGGCAAGACCACCCTGGGTCTGAAGTTCATCGCGCAGTCGACGCCGGAAGCGCCGGGCCTGCATTTCGGTTTCTATGAAAGCCCGCAGCGGCTGCGCCTCAAAGGCCGTTCGCTGGGCATCGATATTGAACAAATGGAACACAGCGGTGCGCTGAGCATTGCCTGGCAGCCCACCACCGAAGGCTTGCTGGACGGCCTCGGCGCACGCCTGCTGAGCCTGGTCGATGAAAAAGGCATCAAGCGCCTGTTTATCGATAGCCTCAGCGGCATGACGCGGGTTTCTACCACCCCGGAACGCATCACCGACTTTTTCAGCGCATTGATGAACGAGCTGCGATCCAGAGGCGTCACGTTGTTCGCCTCTTGGGAAATGCGCGATTTGTTCGGTTCCGAAGTCAGCGCACCGACCTCTGACCTGTCCAGTATTGTCGACAACCTGATGCTCATGCGGTTCTTTGAAAATCACGCTGAACTTCACAGGACGCTTTCCATTCTCAAGATACGTGATAGCTCCTACAACCCGTCGCGGTTCGAGGTGGTTATCCGTGATCAAGATGTGTTCCTGGAAAAGGCTTTGAAAAATGAACCTTCAGTCACAGCTGAGTCATTGCCTGGTTCAATTTCGTAAGTCTGCAAGCGGGTTGAAATAACATGACCACCATCCTGGTAGTCGACGACGAGTATCTGATTGCCGACATTCTTGGCTTTGCGCTTGAGGATGAGGGCTTCATGACTGTGACCGCGAGCAATGGCAAGAAGGCTCTCGAAGTGCTGGAAAGAGAACGTCCAGCCCTGGTCATCACGGACTTCATGATGCCGGTCATGGACGGCCTCGAATTCGCCGAAGCCGTGCGTGCCCAGCCCTCCGTCAAACACCTGCCGATCATCCTGATGAGTGGCGCCCAGGCGCACATCGGCATGCAGCGCTCGGACCTGTTCGATGTGGTGGTGCCCAAGCCGTTCGACATTGCGGTGATTGTGGCTGAGGTGAAGAAGTTGTTGGGCTCATAGATACTCGACGACGAAGGCAATTTCGGCATTGGCATCGCCCGCTCTCATTTGCGCATTGGAAGGTTCAATGCGCACGAAACGAGCTTGCAAGGAAACGGATGCATTACCGCCGCTCGATGTTGGCGCTTTCATTATGTAATTCTGGTTCAGTTTGAGTATCTTTCTGTCACTGAAGCGCATTTGCAACGCCAGCCCTTTGGCAGTCGAGTTACTGTTGAGGTTTACCACGCCGGTATCAGCACTCCATGCAGGGCTGCCCGCAGTGGGCGAAAAGGAGTACCTGAAGTTATTGATTCCAGGAGGACAGTTTTTCATATCAAGAAAGAAGTATTTCTCCTTGGCATAGTCACCGTTCTGCAAAAAATCGCTCATGGTGTAGCTACCCATATCCACTTTCACATCAGGTGTTTCACAAGACTGCGAGACGATTCGTGTGCCGCTGGTATTCATTGCCAAAGGCTCGATTTCAGCAGCGACAAATGTCCCCAGTTGGCCTGAAGGTATCGTCGCACTGCCGGAAATAGTGCCCGTCTTTACAAAACGCAAGATGTGCTCAGAACCATTCCAACCCCAACCGCCAGCAGTGTCGGTAGTTCCTGGAAAGCCCTTCCACGCTTTCCCCGATGGCGGTCGGACCCATTGCCAGCCGATTCCGGTATTCCCGATAGGAAAAATCTCCACGCCCGGCTGAGTAATGCCGACATTATTGCGTACACCTTCATTGTGCACTGCGGAGCACCTGAAAGAACTGGGAATGGGACCCAGCGTCACGATAGGGCTTTCATAAATAACCGTGCCATTCGGCGCGTCACGTGGTACCGAGAGAGTGGCCGGCAGGATAACCTGCATATTGCCCATGGAATTGTCCGGATAAAATTCGCAGATCGCCGCCATTGCGTTTGACGACAACATATACAAGAGCCCGACAATTAATACACGGCATAACTTCATAACACTCTCTCTGACTCTACCTAGCGTGCAAACAACTGAATGGCTGACGTAGCCACACCTATTTAATTGGCAGGAATATCACCACGACCGGAACGAGAAGATAATAAAAAAAGAACACTTGAGCAAAAATTTATTTATTCAATAACAAGACAATTCTCATAGATTAATAACCACCCTGCCAAACCTGAAAAGTCTACAAACAGAAACGCTGTTTAGTATCACACTTTCGCAGCGCAAATAACTAAAGCCCAATTTAAGACTCGTCTTAAAGGCACAGTGACACTCGGCCATTACACTGACTGTTCTTGATAGGAGAACCGATTCCGTGAGAGCCCTCGATACCCTCAATAGCGCAAAACCCCACAGCAACGCCGCCCTCTACTGCCTGACGATTCTTGCACTGGCGCTGATCGCCATGACTGTCGTCGCCGGTTATGAGCTCAACAATCTGTTTCCACTGAAGGCCGTGGTGCAACAGCAGGAGATCCAGCTCACACAACGCTCCGATACCATCCAGTCAATGACCGCTGAACTCAAGCGTCTGACGAAACAAAAGCAGGCCCTGGAAACCGACCTGCTTACCGCGAAGGAACAGGCGAAGGCCGCCGAGGCGGCAAAGACCGAACTGGAAAACACTCAACGCGCAGCACAAACCAGCGCTGCATTAGAGGACGAAGACTCACTCTGCGCGATCATCGAGCAAAATATCCGACTCGTAGCAGACCAGCTCAGTCGCGACGACTTCTTTCGTCTGCGGGATGAGCGCGAAGCTGAAGCCGAAGCAGTGCTTGAAAGCTATGAAAAACAACTCGCCACCTGCATTGAACAGCTGACAGCACAAACCGCATCGCCAGCTCAAAATGATGAACCGGATGCGCAAGACCTCACTTCACCGATCAAGCACTGATTAAAAAGCCCTGGCAACCAGGGCTTTACCCTCACAGTCAGAGCTTGAATTCCTTGGTCAATTTGTTCAGCGACGCCGCTAACTGCGAGAGCTCCGCCGATGCAACAGCCGTCTGTTTCGATCCTTCTGCGGTTTCACAGGACAGGTCACGAATGCTGATCAGGCTGCGGTCGACTTCACGCGCAACCTGAGCCTGCTCTTCGGCAGCGGTCGCCATCAGCAGGTTTCGTTCGTTGATGAGATTCAGCGAGCCAGTGATATCGGTCAGCACTTCTCCGGCGATATTGGCCATTTCGAGCGTTCTCTCAGCCTGAGCGCGGGTGTGGCTCATGGACGTAACTGCGCGGCTGGTGCCCGACTGAATGGAGCTGACCATGGACTCGATGTCCTCGGTCGATTTCTGAGTACGCTGCGCCAGGCCTCTCACCTCATCAGCAACCACGGCAAAACCGCGGCCCGCTTCCCCCGCCCGCGCCGCTTCGATCGCTGCGTTCAAGGCGAGCAGATTGGTTTGTTCGGCGACCTCGCGAATGACGTCAAGCACGCTGCTGATATCGCTCGCCATGGTTGATAGCGCCTGCACCTCAGCCGAGGTGCTGTGCACACTGGAGACCATCAGATTGATTGCTGCGACCGTTTCACTGACCCGGGTACGACCGGCAACGGCAGCGGCACTGGATTCCGAGGTCAGTTGCGAGGTCGATGCGGCATTGTCTGCAACCTGCTCCACCGCTGCGCTCATTTCAGTCACGGCGGTGGCAGCCATTTCGATTTCATGGCTCTGACGCTGAGTGATACGCGAGATATCTTCCGTCACGCCGTGCATGACCTCCGAGGTTTCAGCCAGTTGGGTGGACGAATCGCGGATCATGATCAGCGCATCGCGCAGACTGGCCTGCATCGCCGCCAGCGACGACAGCATCTGCGCCGCCTCATCGGAGCCATCGAGCGCAATGGTTTCGCTCAGATCGTTGGCGGCGATGCATTCCGCCACCCTCAGCGAGCCTGCAATTGGCACCGTCAGGCTGCGGGTATACAACACAGCCAGGGCCAACGAAGCACCGATGGCAATGATGATGAACACACCGACGATCAACAGCGTGTGTTCGTAGACATTGTCGGCCTGCTTGCCCGCCTCATAGGCTTGGATCTCGTTCAGCGCGATCAGCTTCTTGAGTGCGACCTGTACGCCGTCCGAGGCAACACGCATCTGATTCTTGGACAGCGCGATGGCCGCCTCGAGCTGCCCGCTCCCCACTGTTTCGAGGTACTGGTCCTGCGCAAGATCATTGACCTTTTGCGCTTTGGCAAACTCCTCGAACGCCTCGCGCCCAGCGTCGGTGGCCAGCAGATCAATGAGCGCTCGCTGATGTTTCTTGATCAGTTGACGGGACTGCTGAATGTCCATCAGCGCCTGGGCCTTGCGCTCGGGGGTTTCGATGGGATTGCGCAAGCGGGCGTTATTACCCTTGATTTCGATGAACTCACGATCCAGTTGGCCGAGCAGTTTGATGCTCGGCACGATCGTGGTCTCAACGTACGTTTCTGCCTTGTTGAGCAAGTCGACTTGCTGCAGGGCGATCAGTCCGATCGCGATAATCATGAGACAGAACAAGCCGAAACACAGCGCCGAACGCGGCGCGAGATTGAGTTTACGAAGCAGCATGATGCCTTACCTTAGAGTGTATTCAAGACAATGGGGCAAACGAGTGGGCAGCGCAGCAGGCGCTGGGCAATAGCGCCGCAGCGCGTACATGGATCATCGCGGGAAGGTGCAGCAGCTAGCGGTTCGCGCACGAAGAGAGCGTGGAGTCGGGCGAGGCCGGCTCCGCAAGTTCCTTGAGCGCCGGATCGGCCAGCATCAGAAAATCCGCCAGGCGCGGCAGGTTGATTTTCGAGACCAGGCGCATCCAGCGTTGCGGATGCGGGTTGAAGAAGGTCTTCGACCACTGATGATCATCACTGGGGTTGAAAATCAGCAGATGACGAATCAGCGGGTTTTCCCCGAAAAAATCCAGCGGATCCATTGCCATCTCGCTGAGCAGCTCAGCATTGACGACGACCAGGCTCAACCGTTGGGGGCAGTAATACGTCAGTATTCTCAGGTCGCGATATGTACACACGTTCAACACGCTGAGACAGCCCAGCTTGTTGAACTGCTGTTCGATCGACTGGCCTCTGCGCACATCGCTGTCGGCGATCAGGATCCGCAAGGATCGACTTCGGTTATTTTCAAGAAACATCGGACACCTTTGGCAGCTCCATTCTTCCTTTCAAGAAAATAACCAAGGGCCAATCTGTCTGATATGAGACTTGTCTCAAAAATGGCGAGGGGGATCGCTTAACGTAACCCACACCTTGATGACAGCCCACGCTAACGTTGGCGCGGCCTGGTTCAAGTGGTGTTGAAGGAGGGATTCTGTGACGCGGGAGGGCGGCGGCGAGCCTGAAGCGCGGGACGGTTCTGCACGAACCAGACAATTCTCATTAGTGACGCCCCTTTTTGTCAGTAACCTTGAAACAAGGGGCGCAGATTCATTCTTTCCAAGCCATCAAGGCAGCGTCATCGTCACGACGTAATTACCGGTCGTTATCTGGTGGCCCTTGTTGTCTGTCAGTAGCAGACGCTGGTCGTAGTATTTTTCCTGTTCATGGGTATCGGCAATCATTTTCACGAACACTTGCTGGCGCGGCTCACCCCGCCCTGCCGCACTGACGTTTTTCACCGTGAAGATCTGCCCGGTGCTTGCCTGCGGGCAGTCAAGCAGCTCGACAGAAAAATGGCTGCTGCCACTCGCCATGCAACTCGTCTCGACAATCTGTCCGCTGAAGCGAATCACCCCGCTGACGGGTGCAGACTGGGCCGCGGTGACGGTGTCGACACCGAGCAGGCAAAGACAGGCAATCAATAAAGGACGTCGAATGATCATCGCGAAACTCCATGGTTATTAACCAAGGTATCGCCCGTTGCAAAATGATCTTTAGCGTCCGCTTCCATGCAAGGCCAGTCAGCATGGCCCTGCCTCGATACAGTTACAGCTCGACCCGTTTGATTTTCTTGATCAGATCAGCCTGTGCGTGCTCCAGCTTCAGCGCGCTGCGATTGATATCCAATGGATCGATGACCGGCGCTTCGCACTCGGCCTCAAGCTCGTTACACGCCTCGATGACCTGATGTTCGGCCACAATCCGCGCCGCGCCCTTGATTCTGTGCGCCAGGTCAGCCAACAGCCCGGGATCGCTTTCGGGAATCAGCGAATGCAACTCCTCCAAGTCCTTTTCGCAACTCGACAGCGCCTCGCGCAGCAGTTCTTTCATCATGTCGAGGTCACCGCCGGTGAGCTCGTCAAGACGCTCGCGGATCGAACCCAGCTCCTTGACAGTCGCCGCAGGCGGACTTTCAACCGGCTCGGGTTCAAGATTTTTTTCCCAGCCGGCAAGCATGGTCGACAAGGTGCTGAGGCTGATCGGCTTGAACAGACAATCATCCATGCCCGCCTCTCGGCATTTCACTTTTTCTTCCGGCTGCGCGTTGGCTGTAAAGCCCAGCACAATGCACGGTGCGCCACCACTGTCGCGCTCATCCTGGCGAATGGTGCGGGCCAGCTCATAGCCGTTCATGACCGGCATGTTGCAGTCGGTGATCACAATGTCGAACGGCTCCGAGCGCCACAACGCCAAGGCCTGGGCACCATCGGCAGCATCACGCACCGCCTGGCCAAGGAAACTCAGCTGCTGCGTGAGTAGCAAGCGGTTGGCGCTCTGGTCATCGACTACGAGGATCCTGAGTGTCGGGACCGGTTTGTCCTGAATAACCGAAACAGGCAGCACCTTGCCGCCGATCGGGCTGAGAATGTTGAAGAACAGCGACACTTCCAGGCAGGTGCCTTTGCCCAACGTACTGGTGATATTCAGCCGCCCGCCCATCAATTCGCACAACGAACGTGAGATGGCCAGTCCCAGACCGGTGCCGCCCCTGTTCGAGGGGCCGTGATTGGCTTGCGAAAACGGCTGGAACAGGTTCTGCAGATCGGCGCTGGAAATGCCGATTCCGGTGTCCTCGACTTTGAGGTCGACCTGCAAACGCTCGTCAGCGAGGCGTTGACCACGAATCGAGACGCTGACATGACCGGTGTCGGTAAACTTGATCGCGTTACCCACGAGGTTTGAGAGCACCTGCTGAAAGCGCATCGGATCAACCAGCACGTCACAGCCGACAGTCGCGTCAATGTCGAGCTTCAACACCAGGCTCTTCTGCCTGGCGAGGCCGTCGAACACCCGCGCCACGGATTCGACCAATTCGCGCAGGTTGGCACGTTTCGGCGAAAGGCTGACATGGCCGGACTCGATGCGTACCACGTCGAGGATATCGCCGATCAGTTCCAGCAGACCTTTCGCCGAGTCGTAGGCCACTTCAATCGCCGGTCGATCGAAGTGGCCCTGCTCGGCACGCTTGAGGGTGAGTTCGAGCATGCCGATCACGGCACTCATTGGCGTACGGATCTCGTGGCTCATGGTCGCCAGGAACGTGGTTTTGGCGCGGCTCGACTCGTCAGCCAGCTCTTTCGCCGCACGCAATTCCTCGATCAGTTCGCGCCGTTCGCTGATGTCGATCCAGCCGCAGATCACGCCCCTGACCTCACCCGCGGTGTCGTGATAAGGCTGGATCCAGTGGTAAATGATCAGCCGTGTATCACCGACATGCAGCGTGCGATCCACCTCGTAAGGTTCATCCTGTTCGATGACGCGCAGGTAGTCGTCGTGAAATTGCAACGCCTCCTGACGATTGCGCTTGCCGCTTTCGAGCACGGTCTTGCCGATCACATCCTTTTCTATCAGGCCAAAGGTTTGCAGATAGTTGTTATTGCAGGTGACAAGTCGACCTTCCCGATCACGAACGTAAATGGGATGCGGCGTGCCGTTGATCAGCGCCCCCATGAACTTCAGCTGATCGCCAAGCAAACGCTCTGCACGACTGCGTTCGCGGATCTGCCGGCGGATATAGAAATTCCACGCCAGCGATCCCAAGATAATCAGGAAGGCGCCAGCGCTGATCTGGTAGATCAACGCCTTGTAGTCGCGCCACGACAGTCCCGAGAACGCTGCGATGGGACGCCAACGGTTGAGGATCACGTCCAGCTCGTCTGGCGGAATGCTCAGCAGCGCCTTGTTCAGAATGCTGACCAGTTCGGTATCGGCGCGCCGGGCGGCAAAGGCGAGGAACCCTTTGTTCATGCCGACGATGTTGGAGATGCGCAAACTGTCGCTATAAATGTGAGCGATGTAATAACGCGCACTGTGCAACGTGGTAATCATCGCGTCTGCCCGCCCGTCTTTCACGTCAGCCAGCGCGCCCAGCACTGTTTCGTTGTCGACGATCTCGATGTCGGGATAATCCTTGAGCAGCTCGCGCTCCGCCGAGCTTTCGGGAACCGCGACACGCTTGCCGCGCAGTTCCTGCAGGCTTGAAGGCGCGCCTGCATCCTTGGTAGTGACGATCACGAAGGGACTGGCGAGAAACGGATGAGTGAAACGCATGCCGACTTCACGCGAGACGGTTGGCGTCAGCAGCGAGATATCGGCGCTGCCATCAAGCAGACGCGTGCTCAGGCTGGAAAAACTGTCAGTGCGTTCTACATCGATCTGCAAACCGGTGCGGCGCTGAATCAGCTCCAACAGATCAGCGCCAATCCCGCCAAAATTGCCATCGCCATCAAAGAACGCAAAGGGTGCCTGATCGTCATTGATCACGAAACGCGCCACCGGGTGCAGCTCAAGCCAGCGTGCCTCGCCGGGTGTCAGGTCAATACGTTTGGGTGTCAGCGCCCCGCCGCCGCCGGACCAGCGCTTGGTGATCTCGCCTATCTTCCCCTCACCCATCGACTCGATGACCGAGTCGATCAGACGCAGCAGCTGATCATTACCTCGGCGCAAGGCGAAGCTGAAACCGCTGGTTTGGGTTTTGACGAAAGAGTGCAGACGCACATAGTTAAAGTAGTTGAGGTTGATCAGATAATTGCTGGACACCGTGTCGCCCAGGAACAGATCGACTTTGCCAAAGGCCAGCGCAGCCAGTGCCAGCTCGTTCGATGGAAAAAGCACGAACTCGGCGTTGGGATACAACCCGTGCAATTGACTGGAAGGCAGGTAATCGTCGGCAACCGCAATACGCAAACCGGCCAGATTGGCCGGCATCGGTCGCCGATCATCGCCGCGCATGAACATCGCCGGCACGTCTTCGACATAAGGTTTGCTGAGCGTGACGAGGCCATCGATCAACTCGAAACTGTTGGAGCTGCCCAACATGTCGATGTCGCCACGCTCGAGCGCCGCCATGGCGTCGCGACGGTCGGGATAAGCCTTGACGGTAACTTCGACGTGCAAGGCCTGGCCGATAATGCAGGCGATGTCGGCGGCAATCCCCTCGTAACGTGTACCGCTGGCGGTCATGACATAGGGCGGGAAATCCGGAAGCGCCGAGCCCAGCACCAGACTGCGCTTCTGCCGCAGCCAACTCCAGTCTTCATTGGCCAGATCGAGCTGCAGCTCCTTGCAGTCCGATCGACCGAACACCTGCAGAGTGCGCGGCTCTGCTGCCCACAACAACCCGCTACCGAACACGAAAAGCACACTGGCTAGCAAAACACCGCGCAACAGATGAAACATAAGCGAGTTATCCCTGGTTGTCCGCCGTCAGGCTGTGCTGCAACTTGAACAGCTCTGCATCACCACGAATGCCAAGCTTTTTGAAAGCGGCCTGTTTTTGCCCGCTGATGGTTTTGCGACTGCGCGAGAACTTCAAAGCGATCTGCGTCACTCCCATTCCCTCCAGGCAGCAGCGCAAGACTTCTTTCTCTTTCGGTGACAGCAGAGGATTGCTGAGGAAATCGTCGCTGTGCGCCGCGCCGTCGTCATTGGCACCGGCAGGTTCATCGACCGACGCAGGCAGCACATCGAGCTCGAAGGCCATTTCCGGCGACAGGTACAACTGCCCGGACGCAGCACTGCGGATGGCGGTGATCAGGTCATCGACCGACTGCGACTTGCCGAAGAATCCGCTGACGCCCGCCCCGATCGCCATGTTCACCACCGCCGGGCGTTCTTCGGAAGATGAGACGAGAATGCGCATGCCCGGATATTGCTTGCGCAGCAGACGGATCAGATTAAGCCCGTCCAGCTCCCCATCGTGCAGCTTGTAGTCGAGTATCAGCAGGTCGATTTCGATCTCGCGCAACCCGGCGAGCAACTGCGCGCTGCTCCCGTACACACCCACGACACTGAACTCGGCTTCGCGCGTCAGCCGCGATTTCATCGCCAGACGTATGAGCGAGTGATCATCAAGGATGGCAACGCGTAACGGATTCACGACTGACCAATGCATGAATAGCTCCATGATGAGGAGGGTTGGAGAACCATCAGCACTTGGCAACCGCAGCCAATCCCGGGCATTACCGAAGCATTCAGGTGCATCTGATTGATTTCTCGGCACATCATGAGTGTTTTGCAGGCGCGACGAAATAGGGCTTTGTCCCAAAAGTCAGACTGCCCGCTCGCATCAACGATCGGACGTGCCTATGGCGCGGCGCCAGGACGACTTTTGCCCCTCGAAACGCCAGTCGACCAGATGCGCCCAGTTCATGGGGCGAGCATAGAAGAAGCCCTGCCCCCACTGACAACCCAGCCGCGCCAGGTGGTGAACCTGATCGGCGGTTTCGATGCCTTCTGCCACCACTCGCATGTCCAGCTCGCGCGCCAGGGCCAGCGCACCGTGGATGACCGCGCTGTAGCGCGCCTGCTGGAAATTCTGCACGAAACCGGCGTCGAGTTTGATTTCGTTGAACGGCATCTGACACAGGCGCTCCAGCGAAGAATAGCCGACACCGAAATCATCGATCGCCAGGCTGAAACCCAGCATGCGCAGGCGCACCATGTTTTCCATGCTGATCTCGGGCATCTGCAGCAGACCGGTTTCCGTCAGCTCGAATATTAGCCCGGCTGGCGAGGCGCCGTGGATGCGCAGCAGCGCCTTGATCCGGTCGACGAGGTTCGGGTTGGCCATCTGCGTGACGTCGAGATTGAATGCCAGCTTGAACGGTTTGCCGTGGGACTGCACGAAACGCTGCAGACTCAGCCCTTGCGTAAGCAGGCTGAAAAACATTTCGTCGAGCAGCCCGCAACGCTCGATCGTTGGCAAGAACATACCCGGCGAAAGCAATCCGCGACTGGGGCTCTGCCAGCGCACCAGCACTTCGGCGCCATCCACCTCACCACTGCGCAGATGAAACTTGGGCTGGAAGTACGCGCGAAATTCCTGCCGGCGAATGGCTTCAAGCACTTCGCTCTCCGAAGGCTGATCGAGCTGACTTTCCGCCACTTTGGCATCGACCTGAGTGTGCGGCCGGTAGCGAGCCAACAACGGCGCCAGCACATCGACCATCAACGGCTTGCCGACACTGCCGAGCAATTCCAGGCCCTGCAACGTGACGATCCGGTCAACCGTGCGCAACAGGTCTTCAGGCAGTGAACTGCAGATGATCACTGCGCGAATCAATCCGGCCTCTCTCGCCAGGCGCAAAAACGTCAAACCATCCATCCCGGCCATGCTCAGGTCACACAACGCAACGTCCACGCCCCCTGCCTGGGAAATCACGGCCAGCGCATCCTTGCCGTCAGCCGCCTGAAAGATATTTTTGTAACCCAAGCTATTAAGCGCACTGACCGCCGCCGTGCGCTGGAAGGCGTGATCTTCCAATACCAATAAACGAAGCGTGTTCACAAACCCGGAACCTCTTTCTATCAGCCATTAATAGTGGAAAGTCTGAATCATCTTTCAAGCAGGACGCCCGCTCACAAACTTTGCATTGACTGAGAATTTCTGCACTCGCGAATACTAACCAGACACAAACTGCACGACTTTGAGAATTGTCTCATTTAGTTCGCCACACCATTGACCGCAAATATAGCTGCGCACTTGCGATAGTGCTGACTTGCTCGCACTTGTCGCGCTTTAAGACAAATCTCAAAGACTTACAACTAACACAGACCTAAGATGGCCTGGCATTTCAATGCAGCACTTCACAATAACTTCGGATATAAACATGAAAAAGTTCGCTTTCGCAGTACTCACTCTTTCCGTACTGGCTGCCTCCACTGGCGCAGTGGCTGAAGAAGAAGCCGCCAAAGCTGTCAAGGGCGGCAGCGGTCAAATCAGCTTCACCGGCGTTATCAATAACGACGCCTGCTCGGTAGACGGCGCTTCGGGTAACGACAAGATGATTGCCGTGGACATGGGCAGCGTTTCGATCAAGGACATGGGCACCGACTCTGCCCCGGGCGCCGGTCGTGTGGCTGCCAACGATTTCAACCTGAAAGTGAACTGCAACGCCGGCACCAAGGTTTCGATGCTGTTCAAACCAACCGTAAACGGCGGTTCGGGCCTGGTTGATGGCAAGAAGGTGCTCAAGCTGCAAGGTACCGATGCGGCCAAAGGCGTCGGTATCGCGCTGCTGGACAGCAATGGCCAGTTGATCGATCTGAGCTCCGAAGCCACCGCCAAAGTGCAGACCAGCCTGACTGGCGACGGCACCACTGGCGGCGACGGCACCCTGTCGTTCGCAGCTGCTTACGTCACCACCGGCGACAAGACCGCTGCTACTGCAGGTACCGGTAACGCCACTCTGCCGTTCGTTCTCGAATACGAATAAGCAGCGCGCAATACCTGGACGGGGCCGCTGTGCCCTGTCCTTCCCAGCCTGAATTAATCGGTGAACACTATGTTAAGTCGCTATTTTCCGCTTTGCCTGGGACTTGCCGGAGTGTTGATGACGCACTCGGCATTCGCCAGCATTTCCTTGAGTTCCACCCGGATCATTTTCGATGGCGCGCACAAAGAAGCGAACGTCACCGTGCGCAATGGCGGGCAAACCATTCTGGCGCAATCGTGGCTGGATGCCGGCGACGCCGCTGGCAGCGCGCCGCCTTTCGCGGTGACCCCACCGCTGGCCAAACTCGAGCCCAATCAACAGCAACTGCTGAGGATACTTTATGAGGGCCGCGGCATGCCTGCGGACAAAGAGTCAGTGGTGTGGCTGAACGTGCAGGAAATCCCCCAGGCCAGTGCTGCCGATGTCAATACGCTGCAACTGGCGGTGCGTCAGCGCATCAAGGTTTTCTTCCGCCCGGACGGACTCGCCGGTGACGCCGCAAAGGCGCCGGAGCAACTTGCATGGCAGTTGGTTACACAGGCTGGCAAGTCGATGCTGCAAGTAAAAAACCAGAGCAATTACCACGTATCGCTGGCAGATCTGAAAATCGCTGCTGGAAAAAAAGCGGAGCTGGTAATTGATTCGACAATGATCGTTCCCGGCGAAGTCCGTTCGTTCAATCTGAAAGAGTTGCCAGCCGGCTCTTCGCGCTTGAGTTTTTCAGCCATTAACGACTACGGCGCACAACAAAGATTTGACGCACCACTGAGCGCCACCGAAAGTCATGCCGAGCGCGTGAAAGATGCCTCCGCGCAGTAACTTCCCCGCCCTACCCTGCCAACTTACAAGCTATTCACAAGTTCCGGACTCCGGTTGAAGCAACACGGACTGATAAGGCAAATTGCATGTTTTCCTCCCAACACCACACATCTCCAAGTTGTGTTAAGCATCACGTTGCGCGTCAGAAAAACAAAACGGCGTTGGGCTGCCTGCATCCATTGTGCTTTGCAATCAACATGGCCATTTGTGGATTTGCCGTGGGTGCCGAAGCCCCGGCCGCAGTGGCGAGTGAATCTTTCAACACGCTGTTCCTTGAAGGCTCATCGGCGGTCGATCTGCAACCCTTGTTGAATGCCAACAGCGTACTGCCGGGCCAATATCGCGTTGACGTTTACAGCAACGGCACGCTGGTCGGTCGACGCGACGTTGATTTTGCGGCCAACCCGGTCAACGGCAAAGTCGAACCGCGCATCACCCTGGAACTGTTACAGCAGCTGGGTGTGGACATGCGCAAACTGCGTGAGCAAGGTCTGGTTGACGAGCAACACCCTGCCGATCACTACGACCTGCCCGCGATGATCGAGCAAGCCAGTCTCAGTTTTGACGCCAACCGCCTGCGCCTCAATATCAGCGTGCCGCAGGTGGCGATGGCTCGTGGCATGCGTGGTTATGTCGATCCTGAGCTTTGGGACGAAGGCGTGGCCGCCGGCTTCATCAACTATCAGTTGAGCAGCACCCGCAGCAAAACCGATTACTCGACGCAAATCTCCAATAACCTCGGGCTGCGCAATGGCATAAACCTGGGCGCCTGGCGTTTGCGCAACGAGTCCAACCTGAGCAGCGCCACCGGCCGGCCCAATCGGTTCGTCAGCAACCGTACCTTCATCCAGCGCGACCTCACGGCGATCAAGGGGCAACTGAGTGCGGGTGAAATCTTTTCCGATTCGGATCTGTTCGACAGCGTGCGCTATCAAGGCGTCAAAGTGGCCTCTGATGAGGGCATGCGCGCAGACAGTGAGCGCGGCTATGCGCCGATCATTCGTGGCGTGGCTGAAACCAATGCAACGATCGAGGTCCGCCAGGATAACTACATTCTCTACACCACCAACGTGCCGCCGGGCCCGTTCGAGATCAGTGATATCTATCCATCGGGCTCCAACGGCGATCTGGAGATCACCATTGTTGAAGCGGATGGACGGCGCAAGGTCACCCGCCAGGCATTCTCCGCCCTGCCGACGATGGTGCGTGAGGGACAGTTGAAGTACAGCCTGTCGAGCGGCAAATTCAATAACAACAGCGAGGGCTACGACAAGCCGGCCTTCCTCAGCGGCACGTTCGCCTATGGCTTGACCAGCAACCTGACAGGCATTGCCGGCCTTCAGGCCAGCAATGGTTTCAAGGCGCTCTCATTCGGCGCGGCGAAGAATACCTCGATTGGCGCGATGTCCCTGGACGTCACGCAATCGTCCAGCAAGGCCTTTGGCAAAACCACCCAGGGCAGCAGCATACGCGCGCTCTATGCAAAGACCTTCACCGGCACCGATACCAGCTTCACCCTCGCCGCCTATCGTTATTCGACCGAGGGTTACCGCACGCTGACCGACCATGTGCAGGACACCAGCGCCGGCGCAACCCGACGCCTGGGTAATTCCAAAACCCGCACCGATTTTACGGTCAACCAGACCTTGGGCGAAGCACGTCAGTTCGGCTCGCTGTACTTGAACGCCAGTGACCAGCGCTATTGGGATCGCGGCGGCTCGCGGAGCTTTTCCGCCGGTTACAACAACAACTGGCGCGACCTGAACTACAACATCAGCCTGAGCAAAACCCAGGAATTCGGCGCGCGCGGTGAGACCAACAACGACACACAACTGAGCGTTTCGATTTCCTTCCCGCTCGGATCGACGCCTCGCGCACCGCGTGCCTACATTTCCAGCAACCATCAAAATACAGGAACCAACACCCAAGCCGGGATCAACGGTTATCTGACCGAGGACAGCGACACCTACTACTCGGTGCAGACCGGGCGCAGTGTCCAGGGCGATCGTTCTGGCTCGCTGAGCCTGAGTACCCGCACATCGATGGGCGACCTGAGCTTGGGTTACAGCCGAGGCAATGGCTATGAATCACAGAACCTGAGTGCAGCCGGATCGCTGGTGGCCCATGCAGGCGGCATCAATATGGGCCAGACCGTCGGCGAAACGTTCGGCCTGGTGGAAGTGCCCGGCATGTCGGGCGTAGAAGTCAGCAGCTATTCAGGCGTGAAAACCGGCCTGAACGGCTACGCGGTTTTGCCTAACGCGCAACCGTATCGCGTGAACTGGGTGACGCTGGACACGCGTAACCTGGGTGGTGAGATCGAGCTGGACAATGCCACTCAGCAACTGGTGCCAAGACGCGGTTCGGTGGTTCTCGCACGCTTCGAAGGTAGCAAAGGCAGACGCGTCCAGTTTGAGCTGTACGACGCCAACGGACAGGCAATTCCATTCGGCGCCGTGCTGTTGGATAGCGACGGCAAGCAACTGGCATTGTCCGATCCGACGGGCAAAGCCCTGGCGCTGGTGACCAAAGACCACGGTGTCATCACCATCAAGTGGCAGGGCAAAAGCTGCCCCGTGCCATACAAGCTGCCGGAAAAGGTTGAAGGTTTGAACTACGAGCAATACCGGTTGGCCTGCTCTTCGAGCGCGAAGTAGATCGACCGCTAGCTTGTCACTCTATGCCCCTCAGCCAAAACTCAGCCCTGATGATTCAGGGCGTTTTTAATGCGCGCGGTTTGGACATTGCCGTCATCAATACCGTCGGAATTTGCAAAACAGCTGCAAAGACCGGCAATCATTCCCAAGGCGCCGGCGACCACGCTTCCACCAGCCTGTCGATGAACAGCCGAATCTTCGGCGACAGGTGTCGCTTGCTCGGGTAAATAACCCGGATAGGCTCGGCAGCCTCGGCGTAATCTGCGAGCAACTGCACGAGCTTGCCACTGCGCAAGTCATCGTTGACCACATAGGATGGCAACGTCGCGATACCGAGGCCTGCGGCAGTCGCCTGATGCAAGGCTTCGGCGCTGTCCATCTGCAGCCGTCCGGCATGAATGACAGGCACAGGCTGACCATTGACGCGAAAATTCCACGGGAGCAATCGGCCGCCGCTGACGAAATGCAGGCACGCATGCCCGGCAAGATCTTCAGGTGTCTGCGGTGCCTGATGCTCATGCAGATATCTGGGCGAGGCACAGGTGATCATTTGCTGGTAAGCCACCGTGCGCGTGAGTAGCCCGGAGTCTTCCTTGGGCGGACCGATGCGAATCGCCAGATCGAAACCCTCGTCGATCAGGTCGACCAGCCGATCGGAAAACGTCGCGTCGATGGCGAGCGACGGCCAGTCTCTCAAGCAGCGCTCGATGTGCTGCACAACGTGCAGCCGGCCCAGTGCTACCGGCAGGCTCATGCGCAAGCGGCCGCTGGGCGTCGTACGGCGGAACGCCAAAGCCTCTTCGACCTCGTCCAGATCCTGCAAGATGCCCACACATCGCTCATACAGCACCCGACCATCGTCGGTCAGGCTCAGGCTGCGGGTTGTGCGGTTAAGCAGGCGCACCTGCAGACGCGATTCGAGGCGCACGATCGATTTACCGACGGCCGAGCGGGTCAGCCCGAGTTGCCTGGCCGCCGCCGTAAAACTTCCGGTATCCACCGAGGCGACGAAGGCGGCGATGTCGTTCAGGTTATGCAGTTCCATGAGGCCTCCGGGTTTGGCATTCAGGCGGGTTGGCACCGGTTATAGGGAACCCTATTCCCTAATCATGAGCATAACATCTCGATTAGTTAAGCCATCACTAACGCCTGATCGAGGTCATATGAACACTGAAGTAAAAGCAGCCGTGCAAACCTGGGCCAACAGCCTCAGCGATCTGGTACCCGTGCTCAAGGGCACCGATACCACCACAAAGATGAGCGACATCCGCGATGCCTACGCAAAAATGCTCGGGCAGAATCAGCCGCCGGCTGGCGTGAGGTTTGAAGCAATCAACATGGGCGGCGTGTCCGCTACGCTGGTGACTCCAGATGAGCTCAAGACCGACGCGGTGCTGATGTACATCCACGGCGGTGCCTACATCGTCGGTCGACCGGACGGCTACCACGGCATCGGCGGCAACTACGCGAAAATGCTTGGCGCGCGGGTGTACATGCCGGATTACCGCCTCGCACCGGAGCATCAATTCCCCGCCCCCATCGATGACACTTTGCGCGCCTACGAGTGGTTGCTTGAGCAGAACATCGCCGCCAGCAAGATTGCCTTCGCAGGCGAGTCGGCGGGTGGCGCGATGGTGGTCAGCGTGATGGTCGCGGCAAAATCCAAAGGCTTGCCCTTGCCCGCAGTGGGTTCGTCCATCTCGCCATGGGCCAACCTCGAACACACCGGAGCCTCCATGAGCAATCGTGAAGGCCTTGATCCGCTGAACTCCAAGCCAGTGCTGGACATCCTCGCGCGAGCCTTTCTCGGCGACACCTTGGCCAACCATCCGCTGGCCTCGCCGGTGTTCGCCGACGTCACCGGGTTGCCACCGATTCTTGTGCAGATCGGCGAAAACGAACTGATGCTCAGTGACGCCATGCGTCTGGCCAGTCACCTGGCGGACAACCGCGTCCGGGTCAATCTTGAAGTGTGGCCTGGTATGTTTCACGCCTGGCATTTCTACGCGGCCATACTGGCCGAGGGGCACCAGGCGCTGGAGAGTTCGGTGCGGTTTATCGAGACGGGGTTGATTGGGGCTAATCGCTGATCAGACAGCATCCGCGGCTGATCGGGGGCACTTCTGGCTGTATTGCTCGGCGCCTTGGCGGTATGGTGGTTTGCCGTCCGCCGAGGAACCCTGAATGCCGAAAAAACCACCAGCCCCTGACAAAACCGCGAGCGCAGCCGACATCGAGCGTGCGATTCTGGCCTTGAACAAAATGGCCGAGCGCCTGTGGGGCGACGGGCGTGAAGCCGAGGCCAAGGCGCTGCTCGATGCACTGGATGCGCTGAATCGCGCTCTTGACCGGATCCGCATCGGGGAAAGTCGCAGGGCCGTCACCCTGCACTGAATCAGACCTGATAGAACTCTCGATACCACTGCACGAACGCCTGCACGCCCTGCTCGATCGGCACCTGCGGGCTGAAGTCGATGCAGCGTGCCAGCGCCGACACGTCGGCCCAGGTTTTCAGCACATCGCCCTCCTGCATCGGCAAATAGCGACGTTGCGCCTTGATGCCCAATGCCTGCTCCAGGCATTCGACGAAGCTCATCAGCGCGACCGGACTGCCCCGGCCGATATTGAACAGGCGGTTGGTGCCGCGCTCGTCGCTGAGCGCGGGCGGTTTGTCGAGCAAGCGGAAAATCGCTTCGACGATGTCGTCGATATAGGTGAAATCCCGCGCCATTTCGCCTTGGTTATAGAGGTCGATGGCGCGCCCTTGCAGCATCGCCTCGGTGAATTTGAACAGCGCCATGTCCGGTCGACCCCACGGGCCGTACACGGTGAAAAAGCGCAGGCCGGTAGCCTGTAATCCGTAGAGATGGCAGTAGCTGTGCGCGAGCAGTTCGTTGGCGCGTTTAGTCGCGGCGTACAGCGAAACCGGCTGATCGACCTGATCGTCTTCGCGAAACGGCATCCGGATGTTGGCACCATAGACCGAGCTGCTGGAGGCGTAGATCAAGTGGGCCGGCGGATGATGCCGGCAGGCTTCGAGGACGTTGAGAAAGCCGACCAGATTCGATTGCGCGTAGGCGTCGGGATTGTCGAGGGAGTAGCGGACTCCGGCCTGCGCGGCGAGGTGAATGACCTGTTTGAATCGGCCCTCCACGAACAGCGCGGTCAATGCTGCCTGGTCGACGATGTCCAGCCGGTGGAAAGTGAAATTGGTCAGCGTTTGCAATCTGTGCAACCGCGCCTGTTTGAGTTTGACGTCGTAGTAAGGATTCAGATTATCGATGCCAACGACCGAAAACCCCTCGCGACTTAAACGCATGGCCGTGTGATAACCGATAAACCCTGCTGCCCCCGTTACCAGAACGCTCATGATTACCCCGATTTACCAGCTCGACTTTCAAGGGATGCGCATTGCCGGACATATCACAACAGTCTGGCGGCAACTATTCATAGACGAGCCAAGTTGCTGAAGCCAGCGACATCCGACGCAAGGCATTTAATGACCGCACTTTTTGCGCAGTGAAAGATGTAAGATTGAAACTAATTTGCTATCACAGCCGCCATCTAATCGCGACGACTTCAATAACTCGGAAAAGTTTAAAAAATCCGACGAATAGATTTCACCCTTACGAATCAATGACTTGCAAAACACGGCCATCATCAGCGGATGAAAGGCAGTCTTTTTGACTGTTATTAATTGACAGCTTGCAAAGACTGGCCGATAACTAATCCCTGCCCGATGAGCTCGCGCTGATGCGCACTTTCCCGCTCTCTGGCTACTTATGTAATTGGATCCTGAAGGTCGCAACTGCGAACCGTGCGGTAGCTTTGCCTAAACAAAAGTCGCCGGATCGTTATATCCAAGACGGCCACCGATATAACAATAACCCACCTAAGTTGATTCATTTTTGAAACACTTCTTCTGCCAATAAACATTGATGCATCTGGCTCGGCACTTTGCCTTGATCAGCCTACTACCTACTAGCAAGCATGACGGCTCGTCCCACGTTATCGGCCGCCTTGCTTAAACGATCGCTATGTATGGAGTACTCCAGCATGCTAACGGTTTGCCGCAACGGTTCTAACTGGTATTTATTGCAGTGCAAGCCCCGCCAGGATGAACGGGCACAACTCAATCTGCAGCAACAGAACTATTCGACCTTTCGGCCGCAGCTGATGAGCGAGCGCAGTATTCGTGGCAAACGCCAACGAATCCTGGAATCGCTGTTCCCCGGCTACGTGTTCATTCAGTTGAGCCGTGACGATAATTGGGCGCCGATTCGCTCGACCCGCGGCGTCAGTCGCATCGTCGAATTCAACCATGTGCCGGCCCGGGTCGATGAAGACGTGATCGCACAATTGCGTGAACGCAGCCAAGAGTCGATCGGCTTTCCCGCCGAGCCGACGCTCAAGCCTGGCGAACCTTTGCAGATCGTCCAGGGTCCACTGTCCCCGCTCGAAGGTGTGTTCCTGTCCATGCAGGGCGATGAGCGCGTGATGATCCTGCTCAATTTCCTCAACCGCCAACAACACGTAAGCGTCCCGCTGAGTTACCTCGAACGCCAGCGACAATAGTCCGGATCCGCTTCGCCCTGACACCGACCCCCTCTATCAGGAGCGTGATCCATGGCTCTGAAGCCTCGCTGTTCCCTGGTTTTAGTCGTCGCCTGCTGCGCACCCGAAGCTGCCTGGAGCGTTGAGCCGCAAGCGATCAATGTCTACGGCTTCGATTTCACCCCGACCTTCGCCTTGTCGGAAAGCTACGACGACAACTTTCGTGAAGTCGAACATGACGTCGAGTCAACCATGGTCACCCGCCTGGCGCCGGCCTTCGAGCTCAAGGCCGAGGATCGCAACAGCGCTACGCGGGTGATCTGGGAGCCGACCCGCTACATCTATCACAGCGCCTCGGACGCTTCGAACACCGCCCAGCGTCTGCGCGCCGACAGCATCATGGAGTTCACCGACCGGCATCGGCTGAAACTCGAAGCCGAGGCGCGCAAATACGAGCGCACCACCTCGACCGCCGTCGACGGCATCAACGACAAGATCGAAAGCAAGCGCGTCGGCGGCGTCTACACCTTCGGTGCGCGCAGCGCGCTGAACCAGATCGACCTCGGCGCCAGCTACGCCCAACTGCGCTATGACAACGCCGATGGCATCAACGATGACAAGGAGCGCAACACCAGCAACCTCACCACCACCTGGTATCACCGCCTCGGCAGCAAGACCCGCAGCCTGCTCGAATACGACCACACGCGCTTCGACTACCTGCAATCGAACAGCCCGCGCAGCAGTCGCTCCGATGCGGTGCTGGCCGGGGCCGAATGGGACATGACCGCAAAAACCACCGGCAAATTGCGCGTCGGCTACGAGCGCAAGAACTTCGACCAGAGCGGCTCCGACGATCTGAGCAACCCGACCTGGCAAGTGGATCTGGCGTGGAAACCGCGCACCTACTCGACGTTTACCTTCCTCGCCCGCCAGGCCATGGCCGAAGGCGACGACGGCTCCGACGCGGTGAAGGCCACCTTCACTCAGGTCGGCTGGCGCCACGGCTGGACCGAACGCATCACCAGCGTTGCCGAAGTCGGCATGGGCCATTACGTCTACGAAGGCCAGGACCGCAGCGACGATCTGCAGGATTACAAACTCGGCGTGATTTACGAAATGCGCCGCTGGCTGGACGTCGAACTCGCCTATCGGCACCGCGACAACGACTCCGATGCCGACAACGAAAGCTTCACCCGCAACGTCTTCCAGATCACTTTCGACGTCAGTCTGTAGGAGGGTTGGGCCATGCACTCGCGCCTGATTTTACTGTTGTTGCTGCTCTGGACAGTGCCCACGGTCGAGGCGGCGGACAGCAACGCCGATTACCGCCTTGCTGCCGGCGATGTCTTGCGCATCACGGTGTTCGGCGAGCCGGAACTGAGCTTCAAGAAGATCCGCCTGAACGACGCCGGCACCTTCTCCTACCCGTTTCTCGGCGAAATCGTCGCCAAGGGCCTGACGCCCAATCAGGTCGAACAGAAGATCGTCGACGGCCTCAAGCAAGGCTATCTGGTCGATCCGAAAGTCAGCCTCAGCCAGATCGAATACCGCCCGTTCTACATCAATGGCGAAGTGCAAAAGCCCGGCAGCTATCCGTTCCAGCCCGGCCTGACCCTGGAAAAAGCCATTGCGCTGGGTGGCGGCCTCACCGAACGCGCCTCAATGAAACGCGTGACGATCCTGCGCGGCAGCGGCGGCCCGCCGGTCACTGAAAACATCTCGCGCACCACCGTCATCGCCCCCGGCGACACCATTTCCATTGCACAAGGCTTTTTCTGATCATGGACAACAGCCCAAGCACCTACCTCGAACGTCCGCTTCAGAGCCACTCGCAAACGCAAGCGGCCGATGAATCGGACACCCTTGATCTGCTGCACCTGTGGCGCGTGATCTGGTCAGCGAAGTGGAACATCGCCTGGCTGGTGCTGCTCAGTTGCGCGCTGGCCGTGGCGGCGCTGTCGTTCATCACGCCGCAGTACGTCGGCAGTGCGACGTTGCTGATCAAGGACAAGACGCCGCCCGTCATGAGTTTTCAGCAAGCCGCTGAAGCCGGAGGCGCCACCACCACCGATTACCTGCAGACCCAGCAAGCCCTGCTGCAATCGCGGGAACTGGCCGAGCGCGCCGTGCGCAAACTCGGCCTGACTACGAATCCGATCACCGATCCGCGCCAGCAGGCGCAGAGCTGGTTCACCCCGCGCCAATGGCTGGCCGATCTCAACCGCGACCAATGGCTGCCATGGCTGGATCTGCTGCCGCCACCGAAGCCGCCAGCAACGGAAGAACAGGTATTCAACGACGTCACGCAAAACCTGATGCTGCACACCAGCGTCAAGTTTGTCGGCAAGAGCCAGTTGCTGGAAATCGACGTCGAACTGCCCGACCCGGCCCTCGCTGCGGCGGTGGCCAATGCCCTTGCCCAAGGCTTCATCGACAGCCAGCAGGACACCAGCCTCAAGTCTTCGCAAAACAACACCAGCTGGATGAACACCCGCCTGGTCGAGTTGCGCGACAACCTGCGCGTAGCCGAAAACAAGTTGCAGGGGTATCGCGAAGAACAGGGTCTGGTCGATGTCGACGGTGTCGCGACGATCAGTGCCAACGAACTGCAAATGACCGGCAACCGCATGATCGATGCACGCCGCGATCGCGCCGAAGCGGAGAGCCAGTTCCGTCAGGCGCAGTCCTTGAGCAACGGCGACATCAGTCGCTTGTCGAGTGTGCCGGCGGTGCTGAGCAACCCGCTGATTCAGCAGTTCCAGGCCGACCTGGCCAAGGCCCAGGCCAAGGTCGAGGAGTTGTCGGGCCGCTACGGGCCCAAGCACCCGACACTGATATCCGCCCGTTCCGAACAACGCACGGCGGCCAACAGCCTGCGTCTGCAGGTGCAGCAAGTGGTCGCCGGCATCGAACGCCAATATCAACTGGCGGTGGCCAGCGAGGACGCGTTGCGCAAATCCTTCAACAGCAACAAGGCGCAGATTCAGGACATTTCGCGCAAGGAATTCCAGCTGCGCGAATTCCAGCGTGAAGTCGACAGCACCCGCGCGCTGTATGAAACCTTCGTCACTCGTCTCAAGGAAACCGCCGCCACCTCGGATATGGATTCGGCCAAGGCGCGCATCGTCGACCCGGCGATCGCGCCGCTGGAAGCCAGCAAACCGCGCAAGAACCTGATTCTTGCGATCGTTGCGCTGGTGGCTGCGGTGGTTGGCGTCGCCCTCGCCTTCCTCTTCGATACGCTGAGCAACACCTTCAAGACCGACGACACCGTCGAGAGCCTGCTCAATGTGCCGTTGCTCAGCGTGGTGCCGCTGGTGATGAAGAAGAGCCGTCGACAATTGGCGCGGCTGTTCGAAGACAACGATCACCCGCGCTTCTGCGAAACCATCCGCAACCTGCGCACCTGGCTGATGCTGCAAAACAACGAGCGCCCGGCGCAGGTGGTGCTGGTCACGTCCTCGGTGTCCGGCGAAGGCAAGAGCACCATCGCCAACAACCTCGCTTCGTCGCTGGCGCCGCTGGAACGGGTGCTGCTGATCGATGCCGACATGCGGCAGCCGACGCTGTCGCTGAACTTCGATTTCCCGCCAGAGAGCCCCGGCCTCGCCAACCTCATGGCCGGCACCGCGCGGCTGGAAGACTGCATTCGCAGCGTCGGCAATCTCGACATGCTTCCGGCCGGCTGCCTGGCACCGTCGATGCTGGATCCGTTCGACGCACCACGACTGAAAGCCTCGAGCAGTTCGAGCAACGCCGTGGCCCCCGCGCAGGATTTGCTCAGTTCGCCACGCCTCGGCCGGTTGTTGCACATTCTCAAGTCGCGCTACCGGCACATCATCATCGATTCGCCGCCAGCGGAAATCGTCAGCGACGCGCTGTTGCTGGCGCAGCATTCCGACGCGGTGATCTACGTGGTCAAGGCGCAGAGCACGCCGGTCGGCCAGGTGCGCAAAAGCATTGCCGTGTTGCAGCAGAGCCAGGCGCCCGTATTCGGCGTGGTGCTCAATCAGGTCGATCTGCGCAAGGCGCGCAAGTACGGCCATGGCCATTCCCGTTCCTTCTACGACTACGACTTCGCCCCGCGCTGATCCTCCGGGCCGTGCCGCCCGGCAGCAGCCATCCCTTCCCTGTTCGATGAATCGGAGATCGTGCCGATGACCTCGCAATATTCCGCGCAAATGGCACAGCGTCGCGGCCTCACTTTCTGGGGGCAATGGTTGTGCGCAATGACCCTGGTGAACCTGTTGCTGATGGTGCTGGTGCACTGGCGCATCGGCGCCTTGCCCAGTGAATACCGGCTGCTGATCATCCTCACCGTGCTCGGCTCGATGCCGGTCTACAGCCTCGTCCAGGTCTATCACAAACGTCATGGCCTGCTGGTCGGGCTCGGACGCTTGCTCGCCGGCTGGCTGATTCTGCTCGGGCTGCTGATGAGCATCGCCTTCGTCACCCAGACCAGCGCGTTGTTTTCCCGGCAGGTGGTGATTGTCTGGGCGGTGGTGGGTTTTCTTGCTCAGGCGGCGACGTTTCTGCCGCTGCATCTGTTCGTGCGCATGTACACCAAGATGATCTGCAACGAGCGCCGCGCGGTGATCATCGGCACCTGCCCGACCGCCCATGAGCTGGCGCGCAAACTCCTCGACCCGGATCGCGCGCTGCTGCTCGGTTTCGTCGCGGCGAAAGCCGACAGCGGCCCGGCGCCAAGCATTCTGCCGCTGCTCGGCGAGGTCGAAGACATCCGCGAGATCATCACCCGCTTGCAGGCGCGGCGGGTGTACATCGTGCTGCCGATGGCCGAGGCGGCGACCATCGAAGCGTTTTACATCAACCTGCTCGACATGAACGTCGACGTGGTGTGGATTCCGGATCTGGGCAGCATGGTGTTGCTCAATCATTCGATCTCCGAGATCGAGCGGATGCCGGCGATCTACCTCAACGAAAGCCTGCTCACCTCGCACCCCGGCAGCCTGTTCTGCAAGGACCTGTTCGAACGCAGCGTCGCAGCGGTGGCGCTGATTCTGCTCAGCCCGCTGCTGCTCGGCGTGGCCATCGCGGTCAAGCTGACGTCGCCGGGGCCCGTGCTGTTCAAGCAGAACCGCCATGGCTGCGACGGCGAAGTGATCCGCGTGTGGAAGTTTCGCTCGATGCGCGTGCACGACGATCAACAAGTGCGTCAGGCCACCCGCGACGATGACCGCGTCACGCCGCTGGGACGCTTTCTGCGGCGCAGCTCCATCGACGAACTGCCGCAACTGTTCAACGTGCTGTTCGGGCACATGGCGCTGGTCGGGCCGCGCCCGCACGCCGTCACCCACAACATCTATTACACCGGCAAGGTGCGCGCCTACATGGCGCGGCATCGGCTCAAGCCTGGCATCACCGGTCTGGCGCAGATCACCGGGCACCGCGGCGAAACCGAGACCGTGGAGAAGATGCAGCGCCGGGTCGCCCAGGACCTCAATTACATCAATCAATGGTCGCTGTGGCTGGACATCAAGATCCTGCTGAAGACGCCCTTCACCCTGTTCTCGAAAAACATCTACTGACAGCGGCCAGCGCTCTGGCCCACCCCACCGCGCATGAGGTTTTCCCATGAATGTGAGTGTATTCGGTATCGGTTATGTCGGACTGGTCCAGGGCGCCGCGCTGGCCGAGGTCGGCCACAACGTGCTGTGTGTGGATGTCGACGCGGCCAAGGTGCAGGCCTTGAACGACGGCAGCCTGCCCATTTACGAACCGGGGCTGAAAAGCCTGGTGCGGGAAAACCATCACAGCGGTCGCCTGCAATTCGGCAATGATCTGGCCGCTGCGGTAAAGCACGGCGACGTGTTGTTGATCGCCGTTGGTACCCCACCGGACGAGGACGGTTCGGCGGATCTCAAACATGTGCTGAGCGTCGCCCGTACCATCGGCGAGCACCTGCGCGGCGAGCAGATCATCGTCGACAAATCCACGGTCCCGGTGGGTACGGCGGATCGGGTGCGCGAGTGCATCAACGCCATCCTCGGCGAAAGCGGACGCGCTGCACTGACCTTCGATGTGGTGTCCAACCCGGAATTCCTCAAGGAAGGCTGCGCGGTCGACGACTGCATGCGCCCGGACCGAATCATCATCGGCACCGACAGCCCCCGCGCCGAAGCGGTGATGCGCGAGCTGTACGAACCGTTCAATCGCAACCGCGAAAAAATCATCGTCATGGACGTGCGCAGCGCCGAGCTGACCAAGTACGCCGCCAACTGCATGCTGGCGACCAAGATCAGCTTCATGAACGAGATGGCCGGGCTTGCCGAAAAGCTTGGCGCCGACATCGAAATGGTCCGCCACGGCATCGGTTCGGATCCGCGCATCGGCTACCAGTTCATCTATCCCGGCATCGGTTACGGCGGTTCGTGTTTTCCCAAGGATGTGCGTGCGCTGATCCATGCCGCCCACGGCGTCGACATCGATGCGCGCCTGCTCAGGGCGGTGGAGTCGCGCAACAATGAGCAGAAAAGCACGCTGTTCCACAAGATTGCCGATCACTTCAACGGTGCCCTTGAAGGCAAAACCTTTGCCCTCTGGGGCCTGAGTTTCAAGCCCAACACCGACGACATGCGCGAAGCCCCCAGCCGCGTGTTGATGGAGGCCTTGTGGCGTGCTGGCGCCAGCGTGCAGGCGTTCGACCCGAAAGCCATGGAGCAGGCGCAGCAGCTTTACGGCCCGCGGGACGACCTGACCCTGGCCGGCACCAAAGAGGCGGCGCTGAAAAATGCCGACGCGCTGGTGATCGTCACCGAGTGGCAATCGTTTCGCGCGCCGGACTTCGAATTGCTCGCCCGCCAGCTGAAAAACCCGCTGATCTTCGATGGCCGCAACCTGTTCGATCCGCAACGCCTCAGCGCGCGCGGCTTCACCTACATCAGCATGGGCCGGCCGACCTGCGCCGCCGAAGCACAGGATCTCGCGTCATGATCCGCCTGGAATTGCTGGATCGTTATTCGCCGGCGCTGCTGGAATCGAACCGGGCGTTCTCCTTTCTCAACTTCGCCTCGATCGGCAGTTTCATCCGCCAACCGCCGCCGTCGCTGGCGTATTTCTGCGACGGCATGCTGATGTCCGGGTTCATGTCGCGCATTACCGGGCGCGCGGTGGAGCGGGTCAGTTTCGATTTCACCTCGATTGCCGATCCGGTGTTGCGCGAGTCCGAGCAACGCGGCAAACGCGTCTACGTAGTCGGCGCGCGGCAGGCGGAGCTTGATCGTTTCGTGGAGAAGCTCGGCACGCAGTACCCGCGCCTGCAGCTGGTTGGCGCGCACAACGGTTACTTCGACGCCGAGCAAGGCGCGGCGCTGCAGGCTGACATCCGTCGGCAGCGGACCAACCTGCTGCTGGTCGGCCTCGGCGCCGGGCTGCAGGAGCGCTTTGTCCTCGATGCGTTGCGCGGTGGCTTCAGCGGCGTGGCATTCACCTGCGGCGGTTTCATTCGTCAGGAGGCGAATGCCAGCGAGCGCTACTACCCCGACGCCATCAACCGCCTGCACCTGCGCGCCTTCTACCGCATGTACCGCGAGCCGCACACGATCAAGCGTTACCTGCTCGACTACCCGAGCAATGCCCTGCGCCTGACCGAACTGATTCTGCGCCAGCAAGTGGCGATCAATGTCACCGCCCCATGAGGATTGTGCCGATGCATATTCTGTTCACGCTCAAGGATTACCAGACTGGCGGCGGCGTCGAGTGCGTGCAGCAACGCCTCGCCGAGCAGTTCCTGGCGGACGGCCGGCGGGTGAGTTTTTTCGTCATGAACGGCGACTCGCCCAACGTCGACGGCGCGCCAAGCCTTGCCGGTGGTGGCGGCGGCCTCGTTGGCTGGCTGAAATCGATCGTGCTGCTGCGCCGCTTGATTCTTCGCGAAGGCGTGACGCATCTGATCGGCGCCAAGGAGCAGGCCAATCTCTGCACCTGGTTCGCCACCTTGGGCAGTCCGTGCCAAGTCATCTACACCCGCCACGCTGCACTGGATTGCGCCGAGCAGAACACCGGGCGCGCCAGCCTGCGCCTGTTGTACGCGCTGTATCTGTGCGGCAGCGGCAAGGTGGTCGCGGTGTCCCAAGGTTTGCGCCAGTCGCTTGCCGGGTTGATGCCCTGGGGCCAGCCGCGCATCCGTTATTGCCCGAACGCGGTGATCAGCGAGCAACTGTTGCATGCGGCACAAGCGCCGTTGCCCGGTGGTGTGCCCCATCATTACTGGCTGGGGATCGGCCGACTGGTGGAAACCAAGGGCTTCGATCTGTTGCTCGAAGCCTATGCGCTGGCAGCGCAACAGCGCACGCTGCCCTATCTGGTGATTGCCGGCGACGGCCCGTTGCGCGCGGAGCTCGAAGCGCAGGCGCAACGACTGGGCATCGAACGTCTGGTGCATTTCACCGGGCATCTGCGCAATCCCTATCCGCTGATTCGCCATGCGCAGGTGTTGGTGCTCAGCTCATTGCACGAAGGTTTGCCGACGGTGCTGGTCGAGGCGCTGGCGCTGGGCACGGCGGTGATTTCCAGCGATTGCGGCAGCGGGCCGCGGGAGTTGCTCGACGACGGACGCCTCGGGCGCTTGGTCAAGGTCAACGATGTGCCGGCCCTGGCCGAGGCGCTGCTCGACAGTCTGGCCAGCCGCGAACCCGCGACACCGGCCCGACGCTCGGTCAGCGAAGCGATCCAGCCCTATACCAGCCAGTACGCCGCTCAGGCTTATTACCAGGTGTGGAACCGATGAAAAAACTGCTGATCATCCTCCAGGACCTCGGCGCCGGCGGCGCTGAAAAAATGATGGTGCGCCTCGCCGGTGCCTTGGTTGAAGCCGGCAACGAAGTCACGTTGCTGATGCTCACCGGTGCCGGCATCAATCAACCGGCGCTCGACCCACGGGTCAGGCAAGTGCTGCTCGACAGTCCGCGCAGCGCAGCGGCGGTGCCGGCGCTGACGCGTTTTTTGCGCAGCAATCAATACGACGCGCAACTGGCCGCCCTCACCCACGTCAACGTCGTGGCGATTGCCGCGGCTGTGCTGTCCGGGACTTTGGCGCGGCTGCATGTCAGCGAGCGCAATGCATTCTCGCGGGACAAGCACGTCAACCCGGCCCTGTCGGTGAAGCTCGCCTACTGGCTGGCGCCGTGGCTATACCGGCTGATTCCCAACCCGGTGATCTGCGTGTCGCAAGGCGTTGCCGAAGATCTGGTCGACACCACCATCGCCCGTCCGCGCGATGTGACCACCGCCGACAACCCGGTGCTCGACAACGATTTTCGCGAAAAACCTGCCGCCGCGCCCAGCCATCCCTGGCTCAAGGACAAAACCACCCCGGTGATCGTCGCCGTGGGTCGGCTGGCGCAGCAAAAAGGGTTCGACTCCCTGATCGACGCCTTCGCCCGCCTGCCGCGAGGCGATGCGCGGCTGATCATCTTCGGCGAAGGCGCCCTGCGCGGCGAACTGCTGGCCCAAGCGACAGCGCTCGGCGTTGCACAGCGTTGCGATCTGCCGGGTTACGCCAGTGATCCAATCGCCGAGATCGCTCGGGCAGATTGCTTTGTCTTGTCGTCGCGTTTCGAGGGCAGCCCCAATGCCTTGGTCGAAGCCTTGTCGACCGGCACGCCGGTAGTGGCGACGCGCTGCCCGTATGGCCCGCAGGAAATTCTCGCCGACGGCGCCGTCGCGCCCTTGGTCGAGGTCGACGACCCGAACGCTCTCGCCGCCGCGATCAGCGCACAAATGTCCGCGCCGCGCGCCCTGCATCGCCAGCGTCGCATCGATGCTGCCTCGCGTTTTGTCAGCGCTCGCGCGGTGCAGACCTACCTCAAGGCGTTACTCGGGAGGCGCTGAGATGAACCGCCTGCAAGTGCGTTATTCGACGCTGGCCGACGCCTTCACCTTGTTTGGCGTGCTGTTCTATACGCAAGTGATCGGCTTCTTTCTGCGCCTGGGCAATGTCAGCACGCTGGACGATGCGCAGCAGGATCTGGAAGGCAATCTGGCCAATCAGGTCTGCGGCTTGCTGACCTTGCTGGTGCCGCTGTTCTTTTTCATCCGCCACAAGGTTTTTCTCAGCAAGAGCTTCTACCGGCAGAACCTGTTTTTGCTGGTGTTCCTCGGCTGCGTGGCGGCGTCGATCAGTTGGTCGAGCGAGCCGATGCTCAGCTTCAAGCGTTTCGTCGCGCTGCTCAGCGTAGTGTTCTTCGCCGGTTTCATCGCCTGGCGCTACAGCATCGAGCGGATCGCTTTTCTGTTCGGTTGCGTGATCGGTGCGGCGGCGCTGGTCGGGTTGATCTTCGCCGTGATTCGCCCGGACATCGCCTTCATTTCCGGTGGCATCCGTGACGGTGCCTTTCGCGGCGTGTTCGCGGAAAAGAACGCTGGCGCACGCCTGAACGCGATTGCGATCCTGTTGCTGCTGCCGATGATCCGCCAACGCAACCCGCTGGCAATCCTCTACGGGCTGTTCGCGCTCATCGCCATTGGCCTGGCGCAGTCGGCCACGGCGATTGCGCTGATCGTCGCCGGCACCGCCAGTTACGCCTACTTCATCACGCTGATCCGCTTGCGCATCAACCGCTCCCTGCTGGCCTTCACCGCCGCGACGCTGGTGTTCTTCCTCTTGTGTGGGGTGCTTTACGCCAACTACGCCATGCTGCTGGAACTGGTCGGCCGCGACCCGTCACTCACTGACCGCACGTTGATCTGGGAGCTGTTGCAGCCGCTGATCGATGCGCAATTTCTCAAGGGCTACGGCTTCGGCGCGTTCTGGGCCAGCGCAGATGCCGATGCGTTCATTACCCGCTGGGGCTACATCGGCAATGCCCACAGCGGCTACGTCGAAACCCTGCTCAACGGCGGCCTGATTCAGCTGATTGCTCTGCTGCTGATGTTTGCCCAGACGCTGAGCAAGCGTTATCGGGCGATCACGGCGGATCAGTCGGCGCGCTATCAGGCCTGTGCGCTGGTGATCATCGGCCTGTTTGTGGTCACCAATTACGTCGCCTATGTGATCCCCAACTATCGCTCGGGCGAGTTCCTGATTTTCTGCGTGCTCAGCCTGACCTTCCGCCACCACCTCGTCGCCCGTACGCAGCCGCTGCCAGTCGCCAGCGCTCGGCCGATACGCACCACTTTCAGGGAGCAACGCCCATGCTGAATGATCCCTCGGCCGTCACCGTGTGCGTGGTGATTCCGCTGTACAACGCCGCCGCCAGCATCCAACGCACGCTGGATTCGGTGAGTGCACAAACCCGCCTGCCGGACAAAGTCATCGTCGTCGATGACGGTTCCAGCGATGCCGGGCCAGAGATCGTCAAGCAGTACGCCGCGCCCTTTCCCATCGTGCTGTTGCAGCAGCCCAACCAAGGCCCGGCCAGTGCGCGCAATCGCGGCGTGTTCAGTGCCGAGGAAACCTTCATCGCCTTCCTCGATGCCGATGACCGCTGGCATCCCGAGAAACTGCAAAAACAACTGACCCTGCACGCCGAACTGCGCCAACAGGGGCGCAAGGTCGGTCTGATCGATTGTTTTCAGATGAGCGAATTCAGTGACGGCAAACGCCAGTTGGAGGACCGCTGCAAACACGGTGACCACTTTGCCGATTTCATGCGCGAAAACATCATCAACGGCACCTCCGGCGTACTCGCCCTGCGCGAAATCATCGTCGCCATTGGCGGCTTTGATCAGAGCCTGCGCTTCGCCGAGGATCGTCTGCTGTGGACGCGCATCGCGGAAATCAGCGAGATCCACAGCGTGCCGCAGATCCTGCACTGGCGCGCGGTCAACGCCGCCAACATCACCGCGCAACCGCACAAGTATTACCCGCACAAGCTGCGCTTCATTCAGCTGTACCTGGCACGCTACGGCACCCGGCTGAACAAGCAGCAGCGGATCTATTTCGTCCTCGCCAATCACGCGGAGTTTCTCAATGCGTTTTCCCGGCGCGGCGATCACCCACGGGTCATCGAGGTGTTCCGGCAGATGCTCGGGCATTCGTGGCAGACGCTGTTTTTCTCCCAGGGCAAACCGACCCTGCGCTACCTCTACGCCTGCTTGAAAAGCCTGGGCAACAGCCGCTGAGTGTCGGGGATCGCGCCATGGCCAACCGTCGCCTGATGACCCTCGTATGGATTTTCACCGAGAAGTTCGGCCTGATTTTCCTGTCGATGATTACCTTTGTCGTCTACGCGCATTTGCTGACGCCGACCGAGCTGGGCATCGGCACGCTGATCATCGCCGTGGTCGAAATGGTGGGCATTCTGTTCTCGTCGATGCTCGAAGACCCGCTGGTGCGCCTGCAGCGGATGGAAGACAAACACATCAGCAGCGTGTTCTGGTTTGCGGTGCTGGTCAGTCTGTTGTCGATTGCGTTGATCTCGTTGGCGGTGGTGCTGTATACGCCGTCCACCGCGTTGCGCTGGATGACCGCCGTGGCCTCGGTGAAAATCCTCTTCACCCTGATGGCCCGGGTGTATGTGGCACAGATGCGCCGTAGCGGCAATTTCAAGCTGCTGGCCTCGCGCACCTTGCTCGGCAAAGTCGCTGGCGGGGTTGGCGGCGTGGCTGTTGCGCTGCTGGGTTTCGGCCCGTGGGCGGTGGTCGCGCAGGCGCTGATCATGGACGGCATTTCCACGCTGGTGCTGATGCGCAGCGAGCGTCGGCGCATTCCCTTGCTGATCGACCGCCAGGTGCTGGGCGAACTGCTGCGCGCCGGACTTCCGGTCTGCGTCAATGTCATGAGTTCGCAAACCCTGCAACGCGGCGTCAACCTGATTCTCGGCCTGACTGCCGGGGCGCACGCGGTGGGCATGTTCAACCTGGCGATGCGCATCATCGACCTGCCGCGCTCGGCGATCTACAACGGCTTGATGAGCTACGCCCTGCCGGTGTTCGCCCGGCGCAGTGCCGAACCGGCGCGGCTGATCGGCGTCATCGGCGATTCCACGGCAATCAGCGGCTTCGTGCTGACCCCGCTGTTTTTCGGCATCGCCCTGACCGCCGAAGACATCATCCTGCTGATCTTCGGCGCGAAATGGGCCGACGCGATTCCCTTGTTGCAAGTGCTCGCCGGCACGGCGGCGCTGGGCAATCTGGCGCTGTATGCGACCACTGCGCTGGTGGCGGTCAATCGCACACATCTGACGCTCAAGGCCGAAGTCGCCACCACCCTGCTCGCGCTGGCGCTGGTGTATCTGCTCGGGGCAAGCTACGGCGGCATGGCGGCGGCGCTGGCATTGCTGCTGCGCATGCTGCTGATCACGCCATTGCAGGTGCGCGGCCTGCACGCCGCCATCGGTTACGACTGGCGCAGCTTCTTCCAGTCCAGTTACCGCAGCCTGCTTGCCTCTGTCGTGATGGTCGTGGTGGTGATGTGGCTGTCGCGGCAGACCGGCCTGTCCGGTTATGCGCACCTGGCGGGCGACATCGCCATCGGCACGCTGACCTACGCCTTGGCCTACAGCCTGCTGCACCCGCGCTGGCCGCAAGAATTCAAGTTGGTGTTCACCGCCCGCTGAGCCGGATTTCCTCGCAATGGAGCACGTCGTCATGCGCAAAACCACGTTGATCACGGGCGGTGCCGGCTACATCGGTTCGCACACGGCATTGCAGTTGATCGAGTCCGGACACTCGGTTCTGATCCTCGACAACCTGTGCAACAGCAGCCGCGAGGCCATCACACGGCTCGAGCTGTTGAGTCATTCGCACATCGATTTCATCGAAGGCGATATCCGCGACGCGGCGTTGCTGGAGGAGATTTTCAGCACCTACGCGATCGACGCGGTGCTGCATTTCGCCGGTCTCAAAGCGGTTGCGCAAAGCATGCGTCGGCCGATGGATTACTACGCCAACAACGTGGTCGGCACGCTGAACCTGTGTCAGGCGATGGCCCGCGCCCACGTGTTCAATCTGGTGTTCAGTTCATCGGCCACTGTCTACGGAGAGTCGACCGTGATGCCGATCGTGGAATCGCATGGCACCGGCAAACCGGCCAATCCTTACGGACGCTCGAAGCTGGTGATCGAAGAATTGCTCAGCGACCTCGCCGTCGCCGACGCGCGCTGGAACATTGCCGTGCTGCGCTACTTCAACCCGATAGGCGCGCACGAGAGCGGGCTGATCGGCGAGGCGCCCAACGGTCGGCCGAACAACCTGCTGCCGTGCCTGACCGAGGTTGCCAGCGGCCAGCGCGCGGCGTTGACCGTTTATGGCAACGACTATCCGACCGTCGACGGCACCTGTATTCGCGATTACATCCATGTGCTGGATCTGGCTGCTGGTCATCTCAAAGCGCTGGAGGTTTTGCAGGGCGACGAGCATGGCCTGCACGTTTGGAATCTCGGCAGCGGCACCGGCTACAGCGTGTTGCAGATCATCAGCGCCTTCGAAGACGTCACCGGTCTGCGCATCCCCTACCGCTTCGCCCCGCGCCGCGCCGGTGATGTCGCCGAATGCCGCGCCGATGCAAGCAAGGCCGGGCGCGAACTGGGCTGGCGCGCGCAACGCGAGCTGACACAAATGCTCATCGACAGCTGGCGCTGGCAGACCAGCAACCCATGGGGCTACCGCCCGCAACCGGCGCCGCTGCTGGCGGTGGGTACGTAACAACGCCGCCAACTCACGTTAGGGACGACTCATGAACAGATCACCATGCATGCTGTTTGTCTTGCTGCTGCTGAGCGCTGGCGCCAACGCCAATATTCCAGGACCGGTCACTGAAGGCCTGGTGTTGTGGCTGGACGGCAATGACCCGGCCGCGATGACACTGGAGGGGCAAAACCAGGTCGTGCGCTGGCTGGATAAATCCGGCAAGGGCAATGACGTCACCGTCGACAACCGCGCGGCGACGACCTTGCCGACGCGGGTCGACAACGCCCTCAACGGCCACGGTGTGGTGCGTTTCAGCGGCACCGCAGCGTTCATGGGCCAGGCGATTCGCACAAGCAAAGGCCCGGTGACGGTGTTCGTCGTCTCGCGACGTCTGCCCGAGCAGGCCGGCGGCAAGGCCTGGCAACGACTGTTCAGCTCCCGCCCGCAACTGGCGGACAACGACAACGTCGCGCCGAATTTCGGCATCAGCGTGCAGCAGACCAGCGCCTACGAGCCGGCGCTGGCGTTGCTGGAAACCAGTGACGTGCCGATCGGCCCGTTCGCGGTGGCGCGCAACGTGGTCGGCACCTCGGAAATCCTCCGTGGCGACATCGCCGAAGTGCTGGTGTATGACCGTCCATTCAGCAATCAGGACGAACGCCGCACCGTGTTCGAGTATCTGGCGCAAAAGTGGGCGGTCGTGGTTCCGCAGCAGGCCGATGCGTGGACCCGGGTTGGCCCGTTAGGCCCGACCCCGACGCACGTTACCCCCGATCTGCCGTTGTCGGATCAGGCCAATGCCGGCGGCTGGAAGCTCGATACGCGGCTGTCCGACGAATTCAACGGCAGCACGCTCGATGCCGAACGCTGGCACGTCAACAACGCCACCGGCACCGATTCCCTCGGGCGCAAACCGGCGCTGTTTTTACCGGAGAACGCCAAGGTCGGCAGCGGTAATCTGAACATCACTTTCCGCAAGCAGACCCTCCCGGAGAAATACGTCGCCTTGGGCTACAAGGACTACAGCTCGGCGATGGTCCGCACCCATGAACGGGGGATGTACGGCTATTACGAAGCCCGGGCGAAGCCGATGAACTCTGCCGGCTCCAGTGCGTTCTGGCTGGCGTGGACCGGGCTGCCGGACAACGCCACGGAAATCGACATCTTCGAAATCGGCGGCAAAACCCGCAACGAAGCGTTCGACCGCCGGTACAACATGAACGCCCATGTCTGGGCCAGACCGCAGAATGATCAACACCTGAGTTCCGGCAGCACCTGGAACGCCCCTTGGCGGCTGGCCAGTACCTTTCATGTGTACGGTTTCGACTGGCAACCCGAGACGTTGCGCTGGTACGTCGACGGCGTTCTGGTCCGGGAGGCGAAGAACACCTATTGGCACTTCCCCATGCAAATCGTTTTCGACAGCGAAGCGATGTGGGACTGGTTCGGGGTGGTCGACGATGCTGACCTGCCGTCGGTGTTTCGCATTGATTACGTCAGGGTCTGGACACGCTCAGCGCAATAGGCCCGCGTTCAACGGTTGTGCACCATCGCCTGCATCTGCCAGAGCGTGCGGAACCGTCCCTGACTTTCGCGCAACTCTTGCGGCGTGCCGTCCTGCACGATCTCGCCGTCCTCCAGCACCAGCACCCGGTCGAAATTGGCGATGGTCGAGAGGCGGTGCGCCACCGCGAGGACTGTCCTGCCGCGCATCAGGTTGCTCAGTGCACGCTGGATGATCGCTTCCGAATCGGAATCCAGTGCCGAGGTCGCCTCGTCGAGAATCAGGATCGGTGCGTCCTTCAGAAACGCTCGCGCCAACCCCAGACGCTGGCGCTGGCCACCGGACAAGGTCACTCCGCGCTCACCGACCGGGGTGTGATAACCCTGCGGTAGCGCCTGGACGAATTCGTCGCAAAACGCCTGATGCGCCGCTGCGATGATCTGCTGCTCGGTGGCATGGGGCTGGCCGTAGCCGATGTTTTCCAGAATGCTGCGATTGAACAGCGTGGGCTCTTGCGGCACCACGGCGATCTGCCGGCGCAAACTGTCCTGGCTGACCGAACGGATGTCGCGGTCGTCGATCAGGATGACCCCGCTGCGCACGTCATCCAGGCGTTGCAGCAAACCGAGCAACGTCGATTTTCCCGAGCCCGAAGTGCCGGCAATGCCGACGCTTTGTCCCGCCGGGATATCCAGGAAAAAATGCTCGAAGACTTTGCGCCCGTCCGGGTACGCATAGCCCACGTCGAGCATCTTGATATGGCCACGGGTCGGTGCCAGTTCTTCCGCGGTGTCGCTGAGTTCGTGGGGCTGGGCGACGATGCCCAGCGTCTCGCTGATGACACCCATCTGCTGGCTGGTTTCCACCAGGGCCAGCGCCAGTTCGCGCGAACCGTGCAGGATGCGAAAGGTCAACGCGCTGACCATCACCACATCGCCCGCCGTGACCTGCCCCGCTCGCCAGAGCAGGATTGCCCAGCCGAGCATGCCGCCCGCCATCACGGTCAGGCAGATGTCGTGCAGCACCCGCGCCTTCTCCATGTACATCCAGCTGCTGCGGTGCGAATCGGCCTCGATGCCGATCTCGCGCTCCAGGCGCAGACGCTCGCGTTGCCGCCCGGAGAACGCCTTGATCGTCCAGACATTGGACACCAGATCGACAATCTCGCCACCGACCCGCGCCGACTGCGACGCGAAAGCGATGTGTCGGCTGCGGCCGCGCACGCCGAACACGGTGATCAGCGCAGCGACCACGATCACGCAGCCGATCAGGGCCAGTGCCATGCCCCCGTGCACCGCCAACAGCAAAGCCACGGCACCGATGAAATCCACGCACGGCGGCACGATGCGCCAGGTCAACCCGCCATAGACCTTGTCGGCAGCAGCGCCGATCGCCGAGACGCGATTGGCCAGCGAGCCGGAGAAGTGCCGCTTGAAATAGCGCATCGGGTGGCCGGTCAGGTGATGAAACAGGTCCACCCGCAAATCGGCGCAACTGCCGACGATAGTGTGGCAGCCGACCCAGCCGCCGAGGCGCCACAGCAGGTTTTCCATCACGATCAACGCCATGAACAGGCCGAACGCGTGCCAGACCTGGTCCGCCGCCGACCCCGCGGCCATGGCGTCGACCAGCAGTTTCATGCCGTACTGCACCACTACCGCACAGCACGCCGCGCCCATCACCAGTGCGACCATGGCGATGAAGTGCGCCGGACGAATTCTGATGTAGCGCCATAAGAAGGCAGCGGCCGACGCCGGCAAGGGCTCATCGCGCATTTGCTGGAAGTTCATCTCCCGCGCCCCTCAATGTGCCCGCCATTGACCCTGCGCAAACAGGCGGCAACCCGCTCGGGCACCTGCGCCAGCTCGACGTGCAGCGGGTGAAATGCCGCGCGCTCGCCCTCGCCATCGGGGTAGCCGAACACTCCGGTCGGGCAATACCGGCCGTTATCCCAGCCTGGGTAATCGAGAAACGGGTACCAGCAGATCCCCTGCACCGGCACACCGCGTTCGAGGGCCAGCAGCGTCTGATCAAGGATGTAAGCCAGCCACGGCAGGCGTTCTTCATCTTCGGCCCCGGTTTCAGCGATCAGTATTGGCCGCTGATAACGCTGGTGCAGTTCCTTGAGCATGCCCGACAACGGTCGGAAGTCGCGCTCGCCGCGAAGGATGCGCCGGCCGTGGTAATACCACTGGTTATGCGCATAGAAATTGGCGCCGATGATATCCAGGTAATGCTCCTGCCCGCCCAGGCCGGGCCATTCACGGCCAGTGAGCAGATCCCACGCCTGAAATTGCGACAGCCGATAGGCTTCGGCCGCTTCGATATCGTCGCTGCGCCTGGAGCCGGCGATCACATGGATCAACGGATCGCACTGGACGAACCGAGCATGGGGCGCCCGTTCGCGAATCGCTTCGATCGCAGCGATGCTCGCCCGCACCAGTTGATGCTTGAGTTCCTGCGCGCGCCCGCGTGCGGTCGGGTTGAAGTACGCGACCTCGCCCCCCGCCCAACTCCAGAACGAAATCTCATTGATCGGCGAGTAGAACGGCACGCTGACGCCCTCGTCCAGCATCACCGTCGCTGCAGCAGCGGCGAAACGGGCAAAACGCTCGACGAATGCCGGGCGCCAGAAATCCAGGTCATCCGGATAACCGTAATGGCACAGATCCCAGACCACTTGCACCTGCTGCGCTTGCGCGGCTTTGAGCATCGGCACGAAGCTGCTCCAGTCATAGCGACCGGGGCTGCGTTCGATCAGGTGCCAGCGCAAGCCGTCGCGGGCACAACGAATGTTCAACCCGCTCAGTCGCTGGTAATCCTTGTCCACCCAGCGCGCGTGTCCGGTGTCGGCCAGCAGGTCCAGGCGCCGACCATCCTGGCGGCGCTGACTGGAACATTCGAAACCGGCCATGACGAAGCTGCTGAAGATCGAATGAGCGCCTGCGCCGGGCTCGGGTTCGTCGCCTTTCGGCTGCGCGGTCATGAAGCATCGGTCTCGGTTGCGGCAATGGCGGGTGCCTGCGCCGCTTGAATATCCCGATACAGGGCCAGCGCCTGCCCCACCACCTGATCCATGTTGTAGTACTTGTAGGTGCCCAGCCGCCCAAGGAACGTGACGTTCGGCGTCTGCTCGGCGAGTGCGCGGTAGCGTTTGTAAAGTTCGGTATTTTCCGCCCGGGGCACCGGGTAATACGGGTCGCCGTCGTCACACGGATATTCGTAAGTAATGCTGGTGCACGGGTGCGTTTGCCCGGTCAGGTGTTTGTATTCAGTGATGCGGGTGTACGGCACGTCCGGGTGCGGATAATTCACCACCGCTACCGGCTGATAGTGTTCCTGTTCGAGTGTCTGGTGCTCGAAACGCAGGGATCGATACGGCAAGTGGCCCAGCTGGAAATCGAAGTATTCGTCGATCGGGCCGCAGTAGATCAGATGCTCGTACTTCACCTCGTCGCGCACAGCCTTGAAATCCGTACTGAGCAACAGATCGATGTTTGGGTGATCGAGCATGCGTTCGAACATTTGCGTGTAGCCGGCCATGGGCATGATCTGGAAGGTATCGCCGAAATAGCGGTCGTCTTCGCTGGTTCGCGTCGGAATGCGCGAGGTCACCGATTTATCCAGCGCCGACGGATCCAGCCCCCACTGCTTGCGCGTGTAGCCACGAAAGAATTTCTCGTAGAGTTCACGGCCGATCTGATTGACCACCACATCTTCGGAAGTGCGAATGGTCGCCACCGGTTCGGCGCGCTCGGCGAGGAACACCTCGGCTTCCTCGGAGGACATCGACAAGCCGTAGAGCCTGTTCAGCGTGGTCAGATTGATCGGAATCGGCAGCAGTTGGCCGTCTACCTGGGCGAGGACGCGATGTTCGTAAGGTCGCCATTCAGTGAAGCGCGACAGGTAGTCGACAATGCGCTGGGCATTGGTGTGAAAGATATGCGGACCGTAACGATGCACCATCACGCCGGCGGCGTCGTAGTGGTCGTAGGCATTGCCGGCGATGTGCGGGCGCCGGTCGATCAGCAATACCCGACGGCCCAATCCTTCGGCCAGACGCTCGGCGATGACACTACCGGCGAACCCGGCACCGACGATCAGGTAGTCGTAGGATGGGCAGGACTTTGCGCGCTCCAGGCTTATCGTAGGCATTCGATCTGCTCCTGCATGAAGCGACTGGTGTTGTCCCACGACATGCCAGCGATGGCGGCATCGGCGCACTGCAGAAATTCCGGCGTGCCTTTGAGTGCCAAAGCTTTCTCGATCGCCTCGACAAAAGCCTCGGCAGTGGCGGCAATGAACACCGCGCCGCTCTCGCCGTAGCCGCTGACCACGTCGTGAATCGGCGTCGACACCACCGGGCAACCGCCCGCCAGATACTCCGGGGTCTTGGTCGGGCTGATGTAGCGCGTGGACGCATTGAGGGCGAACGGCATCAGCGCCACGTCCCAACCCGCCAGGTAATCCGGCAGTTCGGTGTATTGCTTCGAACCCAGATAATGAATGTTCGGACGTTGCGGCAGCGTCTGCGGATCAATCTTCACCACCGGCCCGATCAGCGCGATCTGCCAGTCAGGGCGCATCGTCGCCACGCGCTCGATCAACTCGATATCGAAGCGTTCGTCGATCACGCCGAAAAAGCCCAGGCGTGGCCGCGCAATCGCTGCCTGATCCGGCGGTTCCGGCAATGCCTGCCGCGCCGCGGCGAAATGCGCGATGTCGACGCTGCTCGGCACCGGATAGGCATTGCCGTGCTGGCGCTGCTTGACCTCCCACAGGCTGTAGCCACCGGTGAACACCACGTCGGCGCGGGCCAGCAGTTGCTGCTCCATATCGATCAATTGCGCGGGCGCGCCCATGAACGCCGACAGTTCATCCATGCAGTCATAGATGGTGACGCGAGCGTCGAGGTGCTCGGTAAACAGCAGGCTCATCGGCGTGAGGTACCACCGCAGCAGATCGCCCTGAACGCGGCCGGCGAGGTGTTCATCGAGCAATTGCCGCTGCGCCTGAGCAATCGCCTCGCCACTCATGCCGAGGGGCAACTGCGGCACCGCGACCTCTATCCCTGCTGCTGGATTCGAAAGTTCGAGTCTGGGCGTGGCGTCTGCGATAAATACCGGTTCCTCGAAAAACACCACGTCGTAGTGCTTGGCCAATCGCGACATGACGTGCTGCGGCCGCTGATAGACAAAGCCCCAGCGCAAATGCGACAGGCACACCAGCGTGGGCCGCACCTGAAGGGATGTTTCGAGAGCATTCTGCGCACTCGCCAGTGCGAGCGCCTCGGGTTGTTCTGCAAGGTTCATGGCGAAAATTCCTCATCGGGGAAAACAAGTCGACACAGTGCCGAGCCACCGGGCCGTCTCACTTGTCGGCACTGCAAGTGCAGGGCATTTCTCGATGAGGCCGTAAGGCTCTTGAAGGTTGGAATAGCGGCGTTCACACGTCGTTCAGCCCAACCTTGGGCGCAGCCGATGAACTGCACATACCGGCCGGCAAACGAAGTTGAACTCGCCGGACAATCCATCCCCTACCGTCCAGGACAACATGGTTTTTGCCGCCGCACAGGCGCCTCGAAACCATGCACAAAGCCATCGGCCGATGGCAGTACTTGGGAGGGCGGGCGCATGATCTTGATTACCGGTGGTGCGGGATACATTGGTGCGCACGTCGCACTGGAATGGCTGGGCCAGGGCGTGGACGTGTTGATTCTCGACAACTTGTGCAACAGCCAGCGCGCAGCGATCGAGCGCATCAGTACGCTGGCGGGAAAACGACCGGAGTTCATTCAGGGTGATGTGCGCAATCGACGACTGCTCGATAATCTTTTGCACGATTACCCGATCGATGCCGTGGTGCATTGCGCCGGGTTGAAAGCGGTCGGTGAAAGCGTGCGCGAGCCCCTGCGCTATTTCGACACCAATGTCGGCGGCAGCCTGACCTTGTGCCAGGCCATGGCCCAGGCTGGAGTGTTCCATCTGCTGTTCAGTTCATCGGCCACTGTTTACGGCGACTGCGCCACCCTGCCGATCAACGAAAACTGCGCCACCGGCCAGCCGACCAATCCCTACGGCATGTCGAAGCTGATGTCGGAAAACATCATGAAGAGTGTCGCCAGCTCCGACCCGCGCTGGTCGATCGGTCTGCTGCGCTATTTCAATCCGATCGGTGCGCATCCTTCCGGCCTGCTCGGCGAGGCGCCCACCAGCACGCCCAACAACCTGCTGCCCTATCTGCTGGAAGTCGCCAGTGGTCGACGCGCGCAGCTGTCAGTGTTCGGCAACGATTACCCGACTCCGGACGGCACCGGTATTCGCGATTACCTGCACGTGGTCGACCTTGCGCTCGGTCATGTCTGCGCGCTCGACGCCTTGCGCGATCGCCATGGCATGAGCGTCTGGAACCTGGGTACCGGGCGCGGCTATTCGGTGCTGGAGGTCGTCAGCGCGTTCGAACAGGTCATTGGTATCAAGATCCCGTTGCGTATTGAAGCGCGGCGCCCGGGCGACATCGCGCAGTGCTGGGCGGACCCGCATAAAGCCCTCGAAGAACTGGACTGGCAGGCGAGCCGCTCATTGCCGTGCATGCTCGCCGATGCCTGGCGCTGGCAGTGCAATCAGCTTGGGCAGGTCGACGTGCGCCAGGCCAATTGAACGTTGCGCACGGTCATTCATTGTCGTGACCGTGCGCGTCGGCACACGTTAATCGCCCGGACTCGCCGCCAGCGATGCGTTCCGCCTGATCGATACCGCGCTTGAGCGCATCCTCGACCGCCCATTCGATGCCGGGCAGTTTCCTGATGCGCTCGTAGGCGCATTCGCCGGTCGCGGTGTAGACGCTGATGAACATTTCCACGTCGCCGTCTAACCAGAGCCCGATTCATAGCAGTGCCGGCACCAGCCATGGCACCAGTCGTTCGTACATGGTCGGTTTCATCATTTCGGTGATCCTTACGGTGATTCCCTTTGGCCTGGTCATGTACCCGACCCTGCCGCGCAGCGTCACCGCCTGGGTGGTGGTCGCGCTGGGTGTGGTGCAGGTTTTCGCATGGGCAGCATCCACCACAACATGCTGGCGCACTGACGCCGCTGAACGGGGTGCTGCCCTCGCCCTTCGCTCTACCATCCATCGGGTACGGTGGAAAATCATCAAACCCAGAGGCAGGTCCGTTATCAGAAGCGGTAACGACTTCAGCAACAGACAATCTCGAGGACACTGATGGCTATTGATCTTTCCCCCTCCCGTTGCGCCCGCGCGGGATGTACCTGCGGGTGCGGCGTTGACTATTCATACGACCCTCGCGCCATCGACACGCTTTCATCGTGAGTCTTGATCGACGCAGCCTCAATCTGGTCGCGGCCGCGTTCGCGCTGACGGCGTTGTCCTATGGCCTGGCGCGCTTCGCTTATGGACTGTTGCTGCCGCAGATCCGTCAGGATCTGGCGCTGAGCGTGTCCGCTGCCGGCTGGATCGGCGGCAGCGCTTTTGCCGCTTATTGCGTAGGCATCGTTGCGACGTTTGTCTGCAACGGCAAGGTCAGTCCGCGCGGGTTGACGGTCATGGCCGGCGCGGCTGCAACGCTGGGGATGGGCCTGGTGGTTATCGCTTCGTCGGGATTGGCGTTGGGCTGCGGCGTGGCGCTGGCGGGATTGAGCACGGGTCTGACCTCGCCGCCACTGGCCAGTGCGGTGGCGGCGCGTCTGGTTGATGCGGACCGCCCACGCGCCAATGGCTTTATCAATGCCGGGACGGCGGTCGGTATCGTTTTTTCCGGCCTGGCCGCGATCGGGGCCGCCGGGCAATGGCGCGAGCTGTATGCGCTGTTTGCCTTGATCGGCATCGGCGTCACGCTCTGGCTGTGGTTTGCCGTACCGCGCCGGGTTCAGCATGAGGCCTCGCAGAGTTTTTCGCTGCTCATGCTGCGTCGGCCTGGTGTGCTGCCGTTGTGCGCCAGCGCTTTCCTGATGGGATTGGCGAGCACCGCGGTCTGGACATTCGGCGCCGATATCCTGCGCAGCCAGGCCAGTTTCAGCGATCAGTCGATTGCATGGGCCTGGATCGTGTTGGGCGCGGCGGGGATCAGCGGCTGCATGACCGGCGTGCTCACAGGGCGCTTCGGTGTCGCACGCATGCAGCATCTGGCGCTGGCCGGCATCGCCCTCGGCACGCTGGGGCTCGCCGCTGCTTCCGTCTCGGCCGGCTTGGGCCTTGCAGCGATGTGCCTGTTTGGCGCGGCGTATATCGTTTCGTCAGGGGTTTATCTGCTGCAAGGCATCAGCCTGTTGCCGGATCGCCCGGACCTGGGGCTGGGCATTCCGTTTTTGCTGTTGGCACTCGGTCAGACCGCCGGCACGCCAATCTTCGGCGCGGTGCTGGAGGCTGCTGGCGTGATCGTTGCCTTGTGTGTTTTTGCGGCGGCCGCGTGCGTCGCCATGCTGCTGAGTCCGATAGGTGGTGAAAGTCCGCGCAGGCAAATGTGCGGCTCAGGAGTTACCTAAGGCTTGAAGCGCCAATGATTTTTATCGTCAGGAGTAGAAACCATGGCCGTAAATATCAGCAATCTCACCCTCTCCACTCCGGTTCCCGTCTCGGCAACCAACCCGGTTGCACTTGAACTCAACGGCGCCGAGGCCATTGCGCAGTTCCCCGGTATCGTCTCGATGCTGCCGGACGGCTCGCTGCAACTGTCCGCGCCGACCAAGGGCCCATCAGTGATCTGTTGATTTCGCATACCTAGGCGGCTGATACGCGCAAGGGCCTGCGCAGGGTGTGCTGGCAGGCCCTCGGGTAAATCCAAACGCCAATTACGACGCGTCGATCCAGATGGTTTTCAGTTCAGTGTATTGGTCGTGCGCCCAGATCGACTTGTCGCGGCCGCCGAAACCCGATTCCTTGTAGCCGCCGAACGGCGTCGAGGCATCGCCCTCGCCGAAGCAATTGACCGTGACGATCCCGGCGCGAATACCGCGCGACAGTTTCAGCGCGTGGCGCAGGTTGCCGGTATACGCCGAAGCGGCCAATCCATAGGCGGTGTCATTGGCCAGCGCGATGGCTTCATCGACGGTCTGAAAAGTCGTGACGCTCAGCACCGGGCCGAAGATTTCTTCCTGGAACAGGCGACTGTCACGGCTGACGCCATCGACGATGGTCGGCTCGACGAAAATATCGTTGCGGGTCTGGCCGCCCACCAGCACGTTAAGGTTTTCATCGCGGGCAATATCAAGATACGAACGCACCTTGTCGAAATGCGCCTTGCTGATCATCGAACCCAAGCGGTTCTCAGGGTCAAGGGGGTCGCCCATTTTCCAATCGCCGAGGTGCGCCTGCACGCGCTGCAAGAGTTCCTCCTTGATCTCGGCGTGGACGATCAGCCGCGACGAGGCCGAGCAGTTTTCGCCCATGTTCCAGAACGCGCCATTGACCACATGCTGCGCGACCACATCGATGTCTTCGACATCATTCATCACCACCGCCGGGTTCTTGCCGCCGCACTCCAGCACGATGCGCTTGAGGTTGGATTCGCTTGAGTATTTGAGGAACAGCCGCCCGGTGTCGGTCGAGCCGGTGAAGCTGACCATCGCCACGTCGGGGTGCCGACCCAATGGCTCGCCGGCCTCTTTACCGCCGCCGGGGACGACGTTGAACACGCCGGCAGGAATCCCCGCCTGATGCGCCAGTTCGGCAACGCGCAAGGTGCTCAGGGTGGTTTCCTTGGCCGGTTTGACCACGATCGAACAGCCTGCGGCCAGCGACGGGCCGATTTTCCAGGCGAGCATCAGCAGCGGGAAATTCCACGGCAGCACCAGCCCGACCACGCCGATCGGCTCGCGCACGACCATGGTCACCGCGCCAGAACCGACCGGCGCCGTGGCGTCGTAAATCTTGTCGATCAGCTCGGCGTGCCAGCGCAAGGTATGGATGGTCTCAGGCACGTCGATGGTCTGGCATTCGCGGATCGGCTTGCCGCTGTCGAGGCTTTCCAGCACCGCCAGTTCATGGGCGTTGTCCTCCAGCAATTGGGCAAAGCGCAGCAACACCGACTTGCGCGCCGAGGGTGCGAGTGACTGCCAGCGGCCGTCATCGAACGCTGCTTTCGCTGCGGCGACGGCCTGATCGATATCTTCGGCATCACACGCGGCAATCTCGCTCAGCACCTGCTCGGTGGCCGGATTGTTCGTGGTGAACGTCTTGCCGGATTTTGCCGGGCAAAACCGGCCATTGATGAATGCCTGATGGCGAAACTCAAGCCTGGCTGCCAGTTCACGGTATTGCTCTTTACTCAGCAGGTCTGCCATTTCAAGCCTCCTCGACAATGCGCGCGACATTCTTCTGCAGGGTTTCAATCACGCTTTTCAGTTGCTCTTTCTCGGCAGGCTCAAGCGCTTGCAGCGGCGCGCGAACACCGCCGGCACGCAGGCCGCTGAGTTGGCTGCCATGCTTGATCGACTGGACGAACTTGCCACTTTCGAGGACATCCATCAGCGGCAACATCGCCGACATGATCCGCCGGCCCTTGTCGAAGTTCTTCTCGAGAACACAGGCTTGGTACAGCGCAATGTGTTCACGCGGGATGAAGTTGGAACCGGCGCAGACCCAGCTGCGCGCGCCCCAGGCAAAGAACTCCAGCGCCTGATCATCCCAGCCGCAGGACAACTGAATCTGCGGGTGCGAGTGAGCCAGACGATGCAGGCGGCTGGTCTCGCCCGAGCTTTCCTTGATCGCGGCGATGTTCTTGCAGTCGGCAATGGCGGCGAAGAACTCGTCGCCCATCGCCACGCCCATCCGCGACGGGTAGTTGTAAAGCATGATCGGCAGACCGGCGGCCTTGTCCACGGCGAGCACGTGGGCGGCGATCTCCTTCTGGGTCGGCAAGGCATAGGGCGGTGAACCGACCAGGATCGCGTCTGCTTGCAATGCCTTGGCCTGCTCGGCGAAGTACACCGAATCCTCGGTACGGATGCCGCCGGTACCGACCACCAGTGGCAGGCGCCCGCGAATCACCTCTTTCGCGCGCCGGGCCACGGCGACCCGCTCCTCTGCGGTGTGCGCGTAATACTCGCCGGTCGACCCGCCGATCACGATGCCGTGCACCCCGGACTCGATCAGGTATTCGATCACCTCGGAGAACGCCGCATAGTCGATCTGGCCATCGGCGGACAACGGGGTAATGGCCGGGGTAAAGATTCCATCAAAGTTCATCGCGTTTTCTCCAGGGTTCAATATTCAGGATTCGGGCTTCAGGTGTTTCAGCTTTCTCTGCCGGCGCGGTACTGCCCCCACTTGAGGTTCATGTTCACCCCGAGCGAGAGGAACGGTTCAGGCGGGTTGCTGTTGGGGCCGGGCGTCTGCAAGAGGAAATCGATCAGTCCGTCGCGCTGGCCGGCCAGCCAGTCGGCCAGCAACTTGCCGGTGACGGTGCCGCGGGTGACGCCGAGGCCGTTGCAGCCCAGCGCGCCATAGACGTTGGGTGCGAGCTCACCGAAGAAGCCGTTGTGATTGCGCGACATGGCCAGCGCGCCGCCCCAGGTGTAGTCGAACGTGACGTCGGGCAGCATCGGGAAACGCTGGTCGAACGAGGCTTTGTGCCGACGCACGAAACGCTCGTTGTATTTGCGGTTGCTGCGGCCGTCGGGGTTGAAGGTGAAACTGTTGCGGATCAGCAAGCGGTTGTCCGGCGTGCGGCGTACCGTGGTGCCGAACGGGTCTGCCGGAATGGCACCCCAGAACGGTTTGCCGCCCAGGCGCGCCTGCTCTTCCTCGGTCAACTGCCGGGTGATGCTGGCGTAGGTGTAGATCGGCAACATGCGTCCCTGCAGGAAACCGAAACGCATGCCGAACGAGTTGTTCGCCAGAATCAGTTTGTCGGCCGTGATGCTGCCGTGGGCATGTCTGAGCACGGTCTTCGCGCCGTACTCCACTTCGAGAATTGGCGTGCGCTCATACAGCGTGACGTTGGCCGGCAGATTATCGGCCAGGCCTTTGACCAGCCCGGAAGGCTGCAGCAACACCGCACCCGGCGTGAACAACGCCTTGCGATAGAAATGCGTACCGAGATGTTCTGGCAATTCATCGGCGTCGATCATTTGAAACGGCTGGTCAAGCTTCTCCAGACCGCGGCGGTAGGCATCGAGTACGGCGATACCGCGATTCTCCACGGCTGCCTGATATTTGCCGCACGCCTTCATCTGGCAGTCGATGCGGTATTGATCGACCAGATCCCGCAGGATCGATTGGCCGGCCAGATTGAGTTTCAGACTGGTCCGGGCCAGTGCGATATCACCGATGTAATCATCGGCACCAATATCGTGCGGCAGATCAATGGCAAAACCGGCATTGCGTCCCGAGGGGCCCAATCCAACTTCCTGCGCTTCGACCAAGACCACTTCGTCGTCGGGAAAATTCAACGCCAGTTGCCGCGCGCAGGCGAGTCCGGTGAAGCCGGCGCCGATGATCACCCACCGCGCCGAACGCTGCCCACGGTGCGCAGGCTCGGGGCTGCGCGGTTTGCTCAGATGAAACCAGCCACAACTGTCATCGTCGGCGGGTAATGAACTGACTTTCATAGTGTTGAACCGTTAATCGTTGAAGTTGCAAAACGCACGCGGCACAAAGCGAACGCACGCAGTGGCGTTGATCCGGAACTGATAAAAACCGTTACTGGCGCAAACAGTCAGTTCGCGCGCGTTATTCAGTAGTTGGCGGCTACGGCATAACGCCCGCTGCTGGCAGCGTCGCCGGCGTAGTAGTAATCCCTGAACGTCATCGGCGGTAAGCCGAACAGATCCTTGAAGCGCTTGTAGAAGTGCGGATAACTGACAAATCCCGTCGCCAGTGCCACATCGGTCATCGAGCGATCACTTTGCACAATCAATTGCCGCGCCCGGGTCAGGCGCAACTCCAGGTAATAGCGATTGGGCGCGGCATTCAGATAGCGCGCGAACCGCCGCTCCAGTTGCCGGCGCGACACTCCGACATGGCTGGCGATGGCATCAATTTCCATCGGCTCCTCGATGTTGTTTTCCATCAGGTCGATGGCGATGTTCAGCGGCCTGGGAATCGCTGCAGGCCGAACACCGTCGGCAGTCATCGCAGGTTTGCCCCGTGCCGGCTGATGCACCCTTCTGATTTCATCTAACAGCGTCGCATCGTTACGCGAACCCAGTTCCTGCATGATCGCCAGGGTCATATCCAGAGCCGAGTGAGCGTTGGCGCAGGTGGCTCGGCGCTGAGCGAAGATGAATTCACGGCTGGACGCTTTCAACTGCGGGAAGTACTCGCCGATCAGACCGCAACTGTCGCTGTGACAGGCGAACTCCTCGGCGCCGAGCAACCCTGCATCAGCCAGATGGAACGCCGCATTCCAGCATCCGGCAACGATGCCCTTGCCCGCGGTTTTCTTCAGCACACGGCGCAGCAGCAGATGCGCTGCCAGCCTGACGCGCTGACCGCCGATCACGATCACCGCGTCATGGTTGAAGCCTTCTGCAACCAGTCGTTGCGAAGACACCGGCACGCCGACATCGCTTTCGACCGATCCGCCCTGAAGCGACCAGGTCGAGATCCGGTACTGCGTTTCGCCGCAAATCAGGTTGCCAGTGGCCAATGCATCCATTGCCGTGGAAAGCGTCGTCAGGGAGAAATGGTCCAGCAATACGAAGGCCACTCGCACCACGCGCGCTTGTCCGGAGACGGATGCGGACTGGCGAAAGCCGGTGTTTTGCTGCTTCAACGGGCTCTGAAAGGTTTCCATCTTCGCTCACTCACTCGCCGTTCACTGACACCTGCGACCGTAACGTGGGCGACGGGCTGAGCCGCCGCACACTGTGGTCGAACCGATTACTTCGCCGCCGCGCGTGCGTCGCTCAACCAACCGTCATAAGCCTGCTGATTGGCCTTGATCCATTCCGCGGCGTGGCGCTTGATGTCGGCGAGGGATTTTTCACCCTTCTGCATGCGCAGGTTCTGCTCGCTTTCCGCGCTGGGAGGGATGCTGACCTCGGAGAGGAATTTGCGCGCCACCGGGTTCTTCTCGGCGAACTCCTTGTTCATCACGGCATTGATCGTGTCCACCGGGAACCCGAGGTTCTTGCCGTCATGGAAGGTGTCTTTGCTTTCCTTGCCATCCGGCAGCGAGGTGAACGGCACTGGCAGCCAGACCACATCGCGCCCTTCCACCAGCACGCCGGCAATCCACTGCGGCACCCAGGTGAAGAACAACACCGGTTTACCCTGCTGATAGCGCGCGATGGTGTCGGCCATCAAGGCGAAATACGAGCCGCGGTTATCCACCACGGTCGGGCCGAGACCATAGGCTTTCATGTGATGCTCGATCATGATTTCGCAGCCCCAGCCCGGGTTGCAGCCGGTCAGGTCGGCCTTGCCATCGCCGTTGCTGTCGAACAGTTTGGCGATCTCCGGTTTCTTCAGATCGGCGAGGTCCTTGATCTGGTAGGCGTCGGCGGTCTTCTTGTCGATCATGTAGCCCTGCAGCACACCTTTCATGACCTGCCCGACTTTTACCATCACATCGTCGCCGCCGGCCTTTTCATAAAACGCCTGGTGCAGGTTTTCCCATTCATGCACGGTGAAATCCGCATCGCCGTAGGACAGCGCAAGGAACATCGCCGGATAATCGACTTCTTTCGGCGCTTTGACGTCGTAGCCCAATTCCTTGAGTCCGGCGAGCACCACCTCACCGCGGAAACGCTCTTCGGCGATGCTCGGGAAAATCGGCGTGATCGACACACCGGCGCCCGGTTTGTTGGCATCTGCCGCGTGGACCGCCGAGCACAGCAATGTAGCGAACAGCGACGCCATCAGGCTTTTCTTGAGAGTTGTCAGTTTCATGTTTCACCACGCTTGAAAGTGTTTATGGGTGAGCAGGCAAACTCAATTGGTCACGGGACGTGCAATGGACTTCTTTTTCTTCAGTTTCATCAGCAGCCCCACCGGGCCGCTCTCATACCAGCGCTGACCGGTGGCCAGGTCACTGCTGCGTTCACCCATGGCCTGGGTCAATCGATCGAGGAACACCGCCAGCAACACCAGCCCGGCGCCGCCGACACTGGCCAGGCCCATGTCGAGGCGACCGATGCCGCTCAATACCATCAAGCCGAGACCGCCCACCGAGATCATCGAGGCGACCACCACCATCGACAGCGACAACATCAGCGTCTGGTTGAGCCCGGCCATCATCGTTGGCGCCGCCAGTGGCAATTGCACCTTCAGCAGCATTTGCGTGGCCGTGCAGCCGAAGGCCCTCGCCGCTTCGACTTTGTCGGCGGGCACCTGGCGGATGCCAAGGTTGGTCAGGCGCACCAGTGGCGCGACCGAGAAGATGATGGTGACGATCACCCCGGGGACGTTGCCGATGCCGAAGAGCATGACCACTGGCACCAGATAGACGAATGCCGGCAACGTCTGCATGGCGTCGAGTACCGGGCGGATGATCATTTCCGTGCGATCACTGCGCGCACAGAGGATGCCCAGCGGAATGCCGATGACCGCGCAGAACAACAGCGAGGTCAGCACCAGAGCCAGAGTGACCATGGCGTCATTCCACACGCCGATCAGGCCGAGGCCGGTGAGCGTGGCGACGCTGAAAAGAGCGATGCGTTTGCCGCCGATCTGCCAACTGATCAGCCCGGCAATGATGATGAACACCGTCGGCGGCACCGACAGCAGGCTCCACTGCACGCCGTCGAGAACCTGGTCGACCGGCCAGCGGATCGAGCGGAATACTTCGCGAAAGTTACCGACCAGGTATTTGAGCGCGGTTTCGACCCACGCACCGAAGGGAATATTGATGCTCTGGAAAGGATCCAGAATATTGAAATCTGACATGGTGCTACCTCGCCCGCAGAAACTGCTTAATCAATTCTGACTGTTCGGAGTTCAGCTGTTACTCAGGCAGCTCAGTAAATGCCCCTGGGAAATCGAACCTTTATAAAGTCCAACTTCATCCACTACCGGCATTGGCGTTGCCGAAGCCGCGACTATATGAAAGATGTCGCGCAATGAGGCTTCAGCCTTGATGGTTACTTGACTGCCCGGCAAATAAACAACATTCGAATCCTGCTGAGCGATATCGCCGGCCTTCAATATTCGACTGGTGTCGAAACCATTGAAGAAATCCCTCACATATTTATTCACCGGATTGCACAGCAGTTCACGCGGCGTGCCGATCTGCACCACGCGCCCGCCCTCCATGATCGCGATGCGATGGCCGATGCGCACCGCTTCTTCAATGTCGTGGGAGATGAAAATGATCGTGCGATCCTGCTCGGCCTGAAGCTTGATCAATTCGCCCTGCATCTCGCTGCGAATCATCGGGTCGAGTGCCGAGAACGCTTCGTCCATCAGCAGAATGGCAGGGTCGTTGGCCAGCGCGCGAGCCAGGCCGACGCGCTGCTGCATGCCGCCGGAAAGTTGATGGGGGAAGCTGAATTCCTGGCCGGAAAGCCCGACCTGCTCGAGTGCGCCCATGGCCCGGCAGTAGCGTTCTTTCTCGCTGACGCCGCTGATTTCCAGACCGAAACTGACGTTGTCGATCACGCTCATGTGCGGCATCAGGGCGAACGACTGGAAGACCATGCCCATGTCCTTGCGGCGGACTTGCAGCAGGTCCTTGTCGGCCAGACCGGTGATCTCCTTGCCGTTAAGGAAGATCTTGCCGGAGGTCGGCTCGATCAACCGGTTGAACAGGCGGACCATGGTCGATTTGCCGGAGCCGGACAAACCCATGATCACGAAGATTTCGCCTCGTCGAACGGAAAAGTTGGCGTCGAATACACCAATTGCCTGACCGGTCTTTTTGAATACTTCAGCTTTCGAGGCGCCCTCTTCAATCATCTTCATGGCCAGCGCTGGCTGGTTGCCGAAGACTTTGAAAACATTCTTTACGCAGATGATCTCGTCGGAACTTGTCATACCATGCCTCCTTCGTGTCGCACTTCGATCGCTTTAAACGACGAGCAATTGAGTGAAACCATGTTTGAACGGCAGCGGTAATCAATAAATGTCTTCACGACGGGTTTCCTTTTATTATTTTTGGGTGCCCAGGAAAGAGGGGATGTTGCAAATCTATTAGCATCACCTCGCTTAATCCAACTACATTTACAGGGACAATTCGATAACGTCGGGTTATCGGTTGCAGGGTCGGCCATGGCTGATCCTTCGGCTTCGCACCGTGAGCGACCGGGTCTATTCCCAAAGCGACGCTGGCGTGGCCCTGCGAAGAGCGTTCCGTTACCCTCCTCGCGCTTCGTTGGGGAGCTGTATCGTTAGGAGAGTGTACGAATGACCAAGCATGTCGACCCTGACACCATCCTGTTGAAAATGCCGTCCTTGCGGGCTGTGAAGGCATTTGTCGCGGCCGCCAAGTACGAAAGCTTCACCCGCGCCGCCGAGGCGTTGTGCGTTTCGCAAGCGGCGATCAGTCGGCAGATACGCGAACTGGAAAGCTATCTGGGCGCGCAACTATTTACCCGGGTGGGTCGCGCGGTCGAACTGACCGCCGCCGGTGCGGTGTTCTTCGATGCCGCGCAATTGTCGTTCGTCAACATCGCCCAGGCCGCCGAACGCATCCGCAGCAGCCAGTCGAGCAAGAAGGTGCTCACGATCTGCTGCTCACCGGCCTTTTCCGCATTGTGGCTGTCGAATCATTTGCAGGAATTCTTCGCTCAGTGCCCGGACATCGAACTCAATCTGATCACCACGCAGAACTTCCTGACCATGGAGCCCGGCGTGCAGCCGGACATCTTCATCACCAAGATTTCGCGGATCCGCGAAGGTTATAGAAGCTATCCGCTGTGCCACGACGTGATCTACCCGGTGTGCACGCCGCAGTACCTGGAGCAGCACCCGGAAATCTCCACCATCGAGGGCGTGCGCGATTCGGCGTTGCTGAATCTCAGCCCTTACGGCCGCTCGCAGGTCGCCGAACACGTCGACTGGGGCGTGTGGCTGGCGTTTCAGGCGATCGATATCGACGACCGCCCGACCAACAGTCCGCAGATCTTCAACGCCAACGATTACAACCTGCTGATCAGCATGGTCCTGACTCACCAAGGCATCGCGCTGGGCTGGAATCATCTGGTCACCTCGCTGGTGCAGCAGGGCCTGCTGGTGCGACCGATCGAGCAACAGGTGCAGTTGCGCAACAGTTGGCACTACTTGAGCTGCCGGGAAAATTCCGACAATGAAGATGAATTGCGGCGCTTTCGCGAATGGATTCTGGCGAAGTTTCCCCGCCGTTGATCTGCGCTGCGCCAGCGTCGGGCGTTTTGGTTATCAATAGCCCGACGAAAATGTCGCTGGAGCAGCTCCCTCGCCTGACCCATTGTTGAGCGGCGCCGACCAAGCACGGTCGCGCTCAACACACAGGAAGGGCTTGCTGCATGTCACTCTTCGAATTCTCTCGCGATTTTGATTTTCTCGACGCTCCGCAGAAAACCCGCGCCATCGTGCAAAACAGTCTGCTGGATATCATCGGTGTCATGGCCGGCGCGGCGAGCAATGACACCACTGTCGCCATGCGCCGGTTTGCCGAACGGCACTATCCGGCCGGGCTCTATAGCAGTCGCATGATCTTTGCCGGGCAGCGCGTCAATGTGCTCGGCGCAGCCTGGGCCGGCGGCTTCAGCGCTGACAGCCTCGATGCCCATGAAGGCCACTTCAAATCCAAGGGCCATGCCGGGGCAACCGTGGTACCCGCCGTGCTTGCCCTCGCCGATGCGCTGCATCATCAGGGCCGATCCATCACTGGGCATGAGCTGCTGAGCGCTCTGTGCATTGGTTACGAAACCGCACTGCGTGCCGGCTCGGCACTGATGGCGACCTCGCCCACCTATCACGCTTCCGGTGGCTTTTCCGCGCTGGGGGTGGTCTGCGCCGGGGCGCGATTGCTGGGTCTGGATGAGGCCACCTTTCGCCACGCTTTGGGCATTGCCGAATACTTCAGCGCGCGTTGCCCGATGATGCGCGTGGTGCAGGCGCCGACAATGCTGCGTGATGCACACGGCGCAGGCGCATTCGCCGGTCTGAACGCGCTGTTCATGGCCATGGAAGGCATCACCGGGGCGCCGGCGGAAACGGTCGAAGACGTTACGGTCGCGGAACACTGGCGCGACCTCGGTCAGCGTTGGGAAATCGACAGCCAGTACTTCAAGCCCTGGCCGGTCTGCCGCTGGGCGCAACCAGCGCTGACGGCGATGCTCGAGCTGCAACGGCAACATCCGCTGCTTGCTGCCGATTCGATCGAAACCATCCGGGTGGAAACGTTTTATGAATCGATGTGCCTGCAGGGGCATTCGCCGAAGGACGCCGATCAAGCGCAATACGCCCTCGCATTTCCGCTGGCAGCGCTGGTTGTCAGAGGCAAGGTCGGTCCTGAGGAAGTCACCGGTTCGGCGATTTCTGCGCCGAATATTCTCGCCCTCAGCGCCCGCATCGATATCGTTGAAGCCGCCGATATCTCGGCGCGATTCCCAGAGGAAATCCTCTCGCGGCTGAGCATTACCTTGAAAAATGGCCAAGTGCTGGTCAGCCCGATCACCGCTGCGCGCGGCGATCCGCACACGCCTTTGAGCGTCGAAGAGCTGCAGCAAAAGTTTGATCTGTTCGCTCAGGGTCTCGGCCATGAGCGCAGTACCGCTGTGAAAACGGCGATCAGGGACATCGCCCAGGCCCGCTGCGCGATCACCGCCCTGCAGCCTGTTTTTCAAGCGATACCGTCGTCACCGTGAACCGTCCATCGATAACCGCAAATCATTAATTGCCCGCAGCAAATGTCGGTTGTGGCGTTTGTCCTGCGCCCGATAGGCTGAGGCTTATCGTTCGCTTATGTAGAAAGTCACGGTTAAAGGTGACCGCTCAAGATCGAAGTCCTGGGAGGATAACAATGAACAACAAGCAAAGCGTTTATGACCTGATCGCACAACGCAAGCCGTGGCATTCGCTGCCGGGCGCGCTCTACCGCAGTGAGGACGTTTACCGTCAGGATCTTGAGCAGATCTGGCACAAGGACTGGATCTTCGCCGGCCACACCTTCGAAATCACCAAACCGGGGCAGTACTTCACCCTGCAGATTGGTGACTACCCGGTGGCCGTCGTTCGCGGCAAGGACGGTGAGGTTCGGGCTTTTCACAACGCCTGTCGGCACCGTGGCGCGAAAATCTGTGAGGCCGACCATGGCAAAGTGGCGAAAATGGTTTGCCCGTATCACAAGTGGACTTACGAGCTGGATGGCAACCTGTTATTCGCTGGCAACATGGGGCAGGACTTCGACAAGTCCCAATACAACCTGAAAAGCGTGCACTGCGAAATCGTCGATACCTACATTTATGTCTGCGTGGCCGCGAAGGCGCCGGACTTCGAAGGTTTCCGCAAGGCCGTCAGCCCCTTTGTCGCGCCGCACTACCTTGCGGACTGCAAAGTCGCGTTCGAGTCGAACATCATCGAGAAAGGCAACTGGAAACTGGTTTTTGAAAACAATCGCGAGTGCTATCACTGCGACGGCTCACACCCAGAACTCCTGCATTCGTTTGTCGATAACCTGTCAGTCGGTGGCATCAGCGGTGAAGATGATCCCGAGCTGTCGGCGTACTGGGCCAAGTGCGAAAAGGCCGGATTGCCCAGCCGTCTGGTAATGGACATCAATGGCCAGTTCCGCATGACGCGCATCCCGCTTTCATCCGGCGCCGTCAGCTACACCATGGACGGCAAGCCGGCGGTCAATGGTCGCCTCGACAAAACCTCCGAAGCCGACATCGGCGCGCTGCTGTACTTCCACTACCCGTCGACCTGGAACCATTTCCTTGGCGACCATGCGCTGAGTTTCCGTGTGCTGCCGATCAGCGCTACCGAAACACTGGTCACCACCAAATGGCTGGTGCACAACACGGCCGTTGAAGGCGTTGACTACGACATCGAGCGCCTGACCAAAGTGTGGATTGCCACCAACGATCAGGACCGCACGCTGGTCGAAGGCACCCAACGCGGGGTGACCTCGCCTTCCTACGAACCCGGCCCGTATTCGGAAACCGCCGAAACCGGGGTCTGTCAGTTCGATGACTGGTACTGCGCGACGATGATGGATCGGCTGAAAGGGCCGATTTCGTTGAAGTCGGTTGGTTGATTGGCGCATCTGTCCATGAGTGGATGCACATCGTCCCTGGCAATTCGCGAAAACCACGGCGAACGCGCGTCCACGCGGATCGTTTTCCTGATCACTGGCATCGTCATGTCGGCGTGGGCGCCGCTGGTTCCGCTGGTAAAAGCGCGCACCGGCCTGGACGAAGGTGGTCTGGGCCTGTTGTTGCTGGGCTTTGGCATCGGTTCGATCGTGGCCATGCCGTTCGCCGGTTACCTGACCGCGCGATTTGGCTGCCGGCCGGTGATCATCGCTTCAACCCTGGTCTTGTGTGCGGTGCTGCCGATGCTGAGCCATCTGGCGTGGTTGCCCGGGCTGGCGCTCACCGTACTGTTGTTCGGCGCGAGCATGGGCATGCTCGATTGCGCGATCAATATCCAGTCGATCATCGTCGAAAAGAACAGCGGCGAAACCCTGCAATCGGGTTTCCACGGGCTCTACAGCGTGGGCGGGATCGCCGGTGCTGGCGCGATGACGGCGATGCTCAGCCTCGGGCTCGATCCGCTGTTGGCGGTGTTGTGCCTGGTGGCGATCATCGTTGCCTCGCTGTACAAGGCTGCGCCGAACCTGTTGCCTTATGGCACCGAACGCGACGGGCCGATCTTCGCGATTCCGCGCGGAATCGTCCTGCTACTGGGGATCCTCTGCTTCATCGTGTTCCTCACCGAAGGCGCAATGCTCGATTGGAGCGCGGTGTTTCTGGCTTCACAGCGCGATATGCCAGCGAGCTACGCAGGTTTGGGCTACGCCTGTTTCGCCGCGGCAATGACCCTCGGACGGCTGACCGGAGACGCGATTGTCAGACGACTGGGCGGCATTCGCGTGGTGACACTGGGCGGCATCTGCGCGGCAGTCGGCATGCTGGTTTCACTGGTGTTCGATGGCTGGCCGGCGTCATTGCTGGGCTACGCGCTGGTCGGCGCCGGATGCTCGAACATCGTCCCGGTATTATTCAGCGCCGCCGGTCGGCAACAGCGCATGCCGCAGCGCACGGCCATTCCGGCGATCATTTCCATGGGCTACGCGGGGATTCTGATGGGGCCGGCGTTCATCGGCATGCTCGCCCATTTCAGTTCGCTGGTCTTCGCGCTGGGTGGCGTGGTGTTGCTGTTGCTGTTCGTCAGTTGCGCCGCGAGGTTTCTCAAGGCTTGACGCGGCGCCCATTGGGGCGGATCGACAGTCTCTGAGGCCTGCGTCCTAACGTCGCAGCCTTCAGCTATTGGCAAATCCTGCACAAGCCTTAGAATCCCGCGCGCTCCTGCATTCGGCTGTCTTGTCGCAGACGCGAACTAGAGGGGCGGCCATGTCGTCCGACACCACAACCCTGCCCGACCGGCAGACACTTGCCCAACACCTGTTCCAGCCTGGCAACCGCACGCGCAGAGGCGCACGTTGCGCTGTTCGATTTCTTGAGGTTTTTATGTCTCCGCGTTTGCTGGCCATGGCGCTGGCGCCCCTGCTCGGGCTGTTCATTATTGCTCTGGGCAACGGTTTTCTTTCCTCCCTGACCACCCTTCGCCTGGACGCCGCCGGTGCCTCGGCGACAATGATCGGGATTGTTTCATCAGCCTACTTCATGGGCCTGACCCTGGGCGCGGTGTTCAATGACCGGCTGATCCTGCGCATCGGCCACATTCGCGCCTACGGCAGCTTCGCCTCACTGATTGCCGTGACGATCCTGATGCAGGGCTTGTTCTATCACACTTGGGGCTGGCTCGTCCTGCGCCTGATCAATGGCTGGGCCACGGTCGGGGTGTTTCTGGTGATCGAAAGCTGGCTGCTGCTGGCGGGTGACGAGAAGATTCGCGGACGCTTGCTCGCGCTGTACATGATCGTCCTCTATGGCGCCGGCGTTTTGGGCCAGGCCACGCTGGGAACCATCACCGGCATGAGCGACAGCGCGCCGTTCATGGTCGCCGGCATGCTCGCTGCGCTGTCGGTGCTGCCGATCGTGATCCTGCCACGGGTGTCGCCGCTGCTCGATCAGGTCGAGCCGCTCAAGCCTCGACAACTGCTGGGCGTAACGCCGACCGGGCTGGTCGGCTGTTTCGGCTCGGGGGTGACCATCGCGGCGATCTACACCTTGCTGCCGCTGTATCTGCAACGCAGCGGTCTGGATGTCGGTGAAGTCGGCAGCATGATGGCCTGGACGATCCTCGGCGCGATGCTTCTGCAGTACCCGGTCGGCCGCTGGTCCGACCGCACGGATCGCTTGCAAGTGCTGACCCTGCTGGCGGTGGCGTGCACTGCGTTATCGCTGGTGATCGTGCTGATGCCGCTGTCCTCGACCATGCTCGCAGCGATGCTGTTTCTGCTCGGTGGCGGCGTGTTCGCGCTGTACCCGGTTGCCGTCAGCCACGCCGCCGACCGCGCCCCCGCCGAAGCGCTGGTGCCGATGATTCAGGGTTTGCTGCTGATCAACTCGCTGGGCTCGGCCATCAGCCCGATGATGATCTCGCCGGTGATGAACTCGTTCGGCGCCAACGGCCTGTTCTGGGTATTCGCAATGGTCAATCTGTGCATGGTCAGCTTTTTCTTCTGGCGCCGCGGCAAACGCCCGGTGCCGGCCAACCCTGCCCCCTTCGCAGCGGCAGCGACTTTTTCGCCGACGGGTGCAGAGTTACGGGTCACCGAGGATTTGCGCGTGGCAGCAGAGGAGCATCCGGCCATGGTCGATGCGATCAGCGGGGAATTGGTGACGCAGGCCGAGTCGAGTGCCGCTGGGAGTTGAAGAGTCAGACGTCGGGGAAACGCCTGACTCCTTGTGATCAGCAACTCCCCGGCGGGATCCCGTCCTTGTTGAAGTCTTTCAAGCGCTCGCGCTCTTCTTCAGTGGAATGCGCAGGGGTCGGTTCATCGGGGAGATCTTCCGGCGCTTCGGTTTTTTCGTCAGTCATGTGTCGGCCCTCGTCGTTGTCGTTGCTATTTCGGCATCGGCGAAGGGCTGGCAGTTCCGGATTTCGAACATCGCTCCACCCGAGGCGGAGAGAGCAAAAACAGGGAAGCGGAAATGCACAAAGGCCTGCGTCGCTTTCGCTCGCAGGCCCTTGTTGAAAGATGGTGCCCGAAGCCGGAATCGAACCGGCACGCCCTTACGAGCGGGGGATTTTAAGTCCATAATTTTATCTATAAAAATCAGACAGTTAGCTCGATAAATTTTCCGCTTATTGCGATTTCCCACACCTTTTTTAATCAATACAATCAGGCGCTCAAAAAAAATTGCGGAACGCCACGCTATTGTCGCTCAGCCCAAATCGAGCTAAATGTTGGTGATCATATACCGGCTAAGAATAATGATTGCTGCCAGCGCCTACTCAGCTAAAATTTCTTGCCTATTCAGCGTCATCCGCGCCTTCCACTTTCAGTTCGAGATCGCGTGCCTCGGCAATACCAATACTGACTAATCGACCAAGCGCGCGATCAATTCTCGTGCGTAATGGATGTCCAGGATTTAGTAGCGCCGGCTCTTGGATGAACGCTGCTTCCAGCCATTTGACCACTTTGCGTCCAATACCACGGTCAACCCACAGCGCAGGTGCCTGAGTGCGATCAAACCATGCTTCAGTGGCGTCAAGCAGAAAGTCGAGATGGCGCGTGCGTGTCGCAACTAGGAGAAGATTCATCGTGCACATTGCGACAAATGCCGTCGGCCCACCAGGCAGCAGCGGTCTAAGCGCTGGAAGGAGCGGGTCAAGGCGATCGAACAATACGGGTGGTAAATAACTCTGCGTCCCGTTGAAAGGGTTGTAAGTATTTAACAATATCTTTGCGACGATTCCACCGCTCTGCATGTCAATCCGTGAGTTGGCCGGGTCATCGGCATATCGCCACCTGTGGAGTGTCATCACGCGTTGTGCCAAACGGACACGTAAACCCGCTGGCCTTGCGGCTGGGCGCTGCGGATCATTGAAATAAAGAATGTCAGCCGAGTGGATGACAGTTTGCGCGACCTCGCTAAACGGCAAATCCGGCAGATCCGTCACAAGTTTCAGATCAGTTTCGAACGCTGCATCAGTAGCCTCGAGTAGGCGCTCAGCGAACAGCGCATAGTACTGAGTATTCCAATCGCCCGGATCGTGATCAATCTCAGTATCTAAGGGTAGACCTAGTCCGTTCATCCGAGCGGTCCAGTCGACATAAACTTCGACCACCTCCTGCCGCCAATCGATTGAACCCTTGCGCGCGGTCTGTACCATCGCCAGCCATTGCGCTGCCGCCTTACTGTTGACGTGGATGACCGACGATGGCTCGACCTCCGCAGATTGGATCACGTTGTCTTCCTCAAACTCTGTCGGCGTGACGAGTCGAGAAACGTGGAGTCGCGAACTACGTCGCAGCAGCGGGTGTTCTTCTGGCCAAGCCGGCCATGCAGGTTCGGCCTCGCCATCCAGCCAGGCGATTTCGGCCGCTACCGCGCCATCAACCGCCGCTGTCCGCTCAGCGTCGAAGCGCGCATGCTCTGCCTCATCCTCCTCGTCGTAGCTCTTCCAGCGCCAAATCATGCTTGCGAACGCAGCGCGCATGGCTGCCTTGAAGAGTTTGGGCTCAGTTTTCAGGACCCGACCGAGTCCGGCTGCGAATGCTGGCGCTGCGCTACGGTCCTCTCGCGTCGCTAGTTGAATCAGGGAGTTCCGGTCCGTCTCTTTCCCCTTCCGCGCCCAAAGATGGATTAGAGTGAGGATGGCAATAGCCGGCCGATTGAAGCGCAGCATATCTTCTGATCCGGAACCTCGGTCGGAATGCTCCTCAAGCGCGATGGCAACGACTTCGCGGACCCACCCCTCATTGGTGTCAAGTAGTCCGTCGTCTCCATCCCGAGCCACTAGCAAGGCGGTCGTGATAAGGCGAGTTGATCGCGACCTGAGTGCATCGGTATCGGTATCGTCAGGAAGATCGCCGTCCGCATGTGCGACCTCATCGCGCGCCGTTGCGGCGTTGGCGTATTCACTGCCGCCGGCGATCGCGAGTTCGATGCTCGATTCAATCTCGGTTGAACGCATGAATGCTATCCGTTGTTTCTCCATCGCTTCGAGATGTGCAGCTTCGTCCGCAGGCGGTCGGTAGCTTAGTCTTCCGCCCCCGATGTCAGTCCAGTTCGATCGTTGCAGCATATTGTTGGTAACCCGCGCAACGAACCGCGCGTCGCTCCAGTTCGAGTAGGATTGGATGGGCTCGAGGCTGGCGACAGCGTTACCCAACTGCTCGCGCAGACGGTTCGCCACTGGATCGTCTCCCAGATAAAAGTGCACCACGTCGGACAAGGTTATGTGTCGAGACGGGCGACTCTTCAAGTCAGCAAGCCTGACCTTGTTGTTCGGCTCCTTCGCAATTGCGAACTGATCAATACGCAACCCAAGCTGATCATGATCTCGACGCATGCGGTCGGTGGCCAGCAGTTCCGGATCTGCGATCAACGGCGCAAGCGCATCGCGGGATACTTCCAAATGCGAAAGTAGCGTATCGACCGCAACTAGAACGTACGCCGCACAGCTCCCATCGGGACCGAAAATATCCGCGAGCACTTCATCGACCGGGACACCATCATCGAGCCTTTGCTGGCTCCACGCTTCCAACGCCTTAAGCCCGGAGGCCGTCGCATAATCGCGGCATTGATCCCGCGACCAGAGATAGCTGTCGGCATGGGGAAACACGCGGGGACTAGCGCCGAAAACGAGTTTAAAGCCTGGATCTTCGGTTGCATGCGAGTCAGTGCTGAATGCAATCGCTTCCTTGACTAGTCTCCGGATCAGCTTTAATCCTTCGTTGGGCGCGGACTCCAAAAGATCGAGGAATGGGGGCTGCGCTGGCGAAGCCGGCAAGTATTTGCTGTCGGCGAAAGTGAAGGCCTGCTCCATTATGCGGCCACGAAGACCACGCTGGTCATGTGTCTTAAGGAGGCTCGCTAACACGAGATCCGCCAGTTCGGCTGGCGCAACCGGCGCAATCACTTTCGAAAATTGCCGGATTGCATCGACTTTGTAGATGTCCCGTTCGCTGCCGACCTCCCTGAGATAGGCTTTGAGCTCATCAGGTGCGAACTTTCCGAGCAATAGAGCCGTTAGGCGAAGTTGCTCGATCATGCTACTTCGCGAGTCGCCCGCTATTCGTTTAGGGTATCGCTCTCCTGGGATCGTCACCGCGACATCGCGAATATCTAGCTGTCGCAGCCAACCGAACAGCATGACAGCCGTTTGATGGGCGAACATCTGAAGATGGCTGAGAAAATAGAGCTGAATTTTTACCAGCTCTATCACTGCGGAGATTGCTGATATCGATATCTCGGCCGAATGCGTCAGTATCCACCGCAGCACCACAATGGAAGAACCGGTGACGTCTGTCCGAAAGGAACGCGGCATATCGATCTTGGTAGAGTCCGACATCGTCATCAGGTCGGAAGTCGCAACGGTTTCGACCGCAGCAATCGTTGTGCACAATTCAACGAGGAGGGCCGCACCGTCCGCAAGTAATTCGGTGCTGCACTTTTCGAGCAATTCGTATGTGACCTCTGAACGCGACAAAGCAAGGATCGCCTGACGCCGCCACGACCCATGCGCCTCTGGTACCGAGAGCTGCACGAGCAACTGGAGCCATCCGCGGCAGTCTGCATCCGACTCAAGCGCGAGGCGAGCGGCGAACTCGATACCACGGGCAACCCGCGGCGAGACCGGTACGCTAATGTCCAGAGCGTCCAATTGCTGTGGGTTCTCGGCGATATAACTGCCTATTGCCCAGTCGCGCAATACATCATGATAGAAGTCGAGCCGGTCGCGTCGTATCTCCCTGAGCGTCATAGTCTCAATCAAGTGTGAACGCGCTGCCGAATCTTCGGAAACTTCAATCCCTCCTTCTCCCCTTAGGGCACTTGCGGCAAGCCCGGCTATCAACCGCTGCGCAGCGCGGGTGTCATGCGCAGGTGCGCCATCCGCACTCTTCCACCAGAAATCAGCCATCGCAGCTTCGGTCCTGACCCCAGTAGAGCTAGGCACTTTGAGAAGCCGGGACAAACGGTAAAGATTTCGGGCTAGCCCAGCGGCTGGACACCTCGAGTCCAACAGCGATCGGAGATTCGGCGCTTGATCGACAAGTGTCGCAACTTCACCCTCCGATAGGGGCCCGACCTGAATCGAGTACGCCCCCCCCATTGCGGCAGTGATTTGATCGTCGAGCCAGCGTTCAATATCGATGTTGCCGCACGTGCGTGTTGTGACAATCACCTTGAAGCTTGGGATCGCGCTCGCTGCCCTCATGAGCTCAGCGATAGTGCGCTGGCGACCGGGATCGTCGAACATGTCCAGGCCATCGATGAAGAGGACCGCTCCGCCGCTTGCGGCCAGATCTGTCAGGAATTCGACAGCCGATCCTGGGATACCAAGACTGTTTGAAAACGGCAGCCAGCCCCCTGGAGGCGTTGAATCCCGGTCGAGGACGATGATCGGTGCCTGGCGCGAAACACGTTCAGCGAGATGGCGAAGAACCCAGGATTTACCGACGCCGGGATCCCCGCGGACCTCGACGAAACGATGCACTTCGGGAGCCTCGTCGAACGCAGCGATTGCTTCTTGCCGCGGCAAGGTTACCCCCGCTACAGTCGTGCCAATATGAGCAAGCGTGTTCTGCACAAGCTCCGCGAGTTTAATGCGTGCCGGACCATATTCGCGGTCGCCAGCAAGCCGGAAACCTGCCTCGGCCAGATTGGCCCCTAAGGTTTTTCGGTCGACTTCACCACCGGTAGTCCCGATCTTAATTGACAAGTCGACCAGCCGACTCCAAAGCGCTTCAGCACGATTAACGTCCTCGTCACTAAGCGCCATCCGTGCTAGCGCAAGTCCATAAGTCCGGGTGATTGGAGACGTCGCTTCAAAGTCAAACTCGAGAATTACTATCCGTCGTAATAGCCGCCAGATCACATCATCGTCATCGGGAACACCGCCGGCTACCAGATGTTTTCGCGTCGTCTCGACGAAGTCACGCATATCCTTGCTCGCGACGCCTTTAGTATCTAGCCGAGCAAAAAAGACCGTCGCGCTCTCCATCAAATGAGCCCACTTAAGCACATCTTGATAAGCGCCGGAAATTTTGCGGCTGGTCCGCTGCGTCGCGATTCCGAGAAGGTGTCGATCCGCCGAAACAGTACGTGCAACACTCCGCGCAATTTGGAAGGCGACTCCTTGATAGACGCTGTCGCCCGGCGAGAAAGTGATATCCCGCTTCGACTGAATTTCGAGGATGGCGTCGCCGTCTCGCCCCACGCCAGAAATGATTAGGTCATCAAGCTCAAACCCTTGCTCTGTGCCCTGAAATCGGACGCTGGCGACACGTGCGGTTGGCATACCTGGTGCACGATTACCCGTCAGCAGTGCGAGCAAGTAGAGGGCACCAAGTTCGCCCTCAATATAAGCGCCGGCCGGCCCTCGCGAGGCCGGGCTTGAGCCGTACTCCATTTCTATCCGAACTCCACGTCCATTATCGATAGCCAGGCGAATGGTCGCCCCTTCGGCAAGCATACCCTATGTTCAAACTCTGAACGGACCGCAACTGAGGCAATTTTGATATTATTGGCGAAAAGAGGAATATGCGACGTACTGCATATCACCCTCCTACCCAACCCAGTCATCCACCTGGTTTTTACCTTCATCTATTGTCTCCGCCGCACGTACCGGAGTACTCAACATCTAATACTCGCACATATTCCCTCTTGAAAAAATTAGGCTTCTCATTCGCCCGAAACTCATACATGGGCCCATCATATTCAAAAATGTTCAACACTAATCGATAAAACAGTGTGAGTGTATTTGAAATCCGCCATTGCTCCTTGAGTTGGTTTAAATTATCATTTTCCTTAAACATTGGATGCGCAGCTGAGTTACGCAGATCATTCCATGCTTTTTTTTCAGTCCGCAATACCAATCCTTTATCGATGAGGATCCCTAGCGCCTTACCAGGATGTATATTCCCCCAACGCACAACACTTGAAATCAATGTTTGCTTATGATCATCCCGCACATCTAACTTTCCAAGCTCATCAATCAACGCCACTTTCGCAGTCTCTAACTCCCCATCTGAGCTAGCCAACTTTAACTCCGGTATAAATACATCGTTTAGCAACCCCTCAACTGCTACTGCAAGGGTGAGAATAGAAATATTATTTTCGGATTGAAAAGAATGCCAGACACGCTGCCATTGACTGTATGCACTCTCGAAACGCAGCGGATTATTTCGCTTAACTCTAAGCATTGAAGCAAGAATTGCGTAATGGCACGCCGGAAAACCTTCGCCGACGACCGAATCACTTATAGGCGCTGGCATCGCCTTTCCTCGTAAGCTGTTGCGTACAGTCTTGAAATGCATAACTGTTTCGCTGCCTACTCGTTTGATAACGCAGTAGGGTTGTGGCATTACGCCTGAGGAGAGACCAATATAAAAAAGTAATGATCGATAAAGTTCATCCGCGACGAATTCGCCCCTCACCCGAACCTCAACTCTATTCTCCTTGTTTATAACGTTTACTGTAGCACCTTCAATCTGCAAATCTGACTCATTCCATGTATGCGACTCCCCTCCATAACTGTCCGACTCAGAATTCATTTTATTTGTCGGAATCCTGGGTTTTTCTAAAAGCTCAAAATACATATAGTTTTTCGAGTCAGACTTGCTTATATCCTCCTCAACAAAATACACTTCATTAATAAAAACATGAATCTTATAAGGCGCCCGCATATGAAACACACTTATACGTAACGAAAACCCTTCAGCAAATATTTTATGACCCTCTAGCGAGTTAGCCTCCAAATATAATTTTTGATTTTTATCCAACGAATCATTCGGGAATGACACATGAAAACCACTTACATTAGAAGGTGGCTTATTGTTAGCCTCCATACAAATAAACTCAAGATAGATAGTTCCTACCTGATTAACCCTTATAACCCCATAACCTCTAAGGCAAAGACCGCCTACACATTTTTGAGTAATGGATACACTCACACAGTGCAACTCCAGCTTTCCATCACGCATCGCATCAATCATTTTTTCGGAAGCGATCATTTATATCTCCATAGACATTCTTGAGCCACAGAGCAGCTTCATTTGTCAGCGGTGTCAACAGGCGAAGACATAGGTACTCATGGTGCTTTATATCTATCACCAAGAAAATCGACCATCAAATGACAGAGCATGCCTAACTCTGTGCTCATGAGCTGTTTTCGGCCGGGGATTTTTCGAACTAGCGAATTTTTTAGAGAGTTTATGTCCACGATTAAGATAAAAACACCAAGAATTGTTTCCAAAAATAGGCTCCCATCCATTTCTTTTAGATTTTGCCCAAGCATTGACCAACACTGTTTATGCGGAAACCAATCGCCCTAAGGTACTAAAATATAAAGATTATTCATCAGACTTGAAAACCGTCGACTGTAACAGGTCCATGAGTTCGAATCCCATCGCCTCCGCCATTTTAAGCACGACAAAGCCCTGATTATTCAGGGCTTTGTCGTTTCTGGAACTCACGATTTCTGTTCCACCATTTCTGGATCATTTCCGCATCATTTGGGTCGTTTCCGCAACCCCGACCCTACGATGCCACTTCTCCCGCCGAATCAAGCAGCGCTACCAATAATGAAGAATGCGTTCGATGGCATTTCGATAGGCAGCTTTAAACAGCCAAACCGGGTCATCGAGTGTCTAGAAAAGCCGGGGCTAATTCCGGATTACTCGAAGCCATAGACATCAAATAGCCATTACATCAGAGCGTGCTTTGCCTGATACTACGCGCCGTAACTCGGCCTTAATTAGGGACTCTCTTTCATGGACGATTTTTTGCAAACCGTGGCTCTACTGCGTGCGAGGTATCAGCGCCCGGCAGGCTTCAACCTCTTCTCCGTACTCCGCAGCTCAAGTGATGAGGTTCGGCTTCACTCACGCTTCCTCGCCTTCCTACTCGACCCTAAAGCTACCCATAACCAGGGAACAGCGCTGCTAAATCTGCTGTTGAAGCGAGTGGGTATCCAGAACTTCGATTCGGAGAATGCGATTGTCGAAGCCGAGTATCGGAGCATAGACATCCTGGTTCGCAACCAATCTAAGCAGGCAGTGATCATCGAAAACAAGATCTACGCCGGCGACCAAGACGAGCAGCTCTGGCGTTACCACCAGCGAATGCAGGTGGAAGGCTACCGCGAGATTTGGACCACATACCTCACCTTGGATGGTGCCGGGCCCAGCGAACAAAGTAGCAAGTCCCTGCCTGTAATTCTTCTCAGCTACGAAACCGAGATCATCGCTTGGCTGAAGGACTGTATCCCACTGGTTGCCCGCGAGCCCGGCGTGCGGGAAAGCGTTTTCCAGTACATCGAACTACTCCAAAAGTTGACATCCAGTGATCAGGGCGAGGTCTACATGAGCAAGCTGAAAGAACAGATCCTGCAGGGCGAGAACCTTTTCGTAATTGCCGACATCAACCATGCATTCAAGTCCGTACTGGCCGACCTGCAGTTCGATATTTGGGAGCGCATGGCGGCTTGCCAAGCAAGCCAGTATCCGTACCTCGGCAAGCCAGAAGTTACGGCCACGAAGGAAACAGTTTCCGCTTATTACAAGAAGATCAAAAACAGTAAATTCATCGGTCTCTACTTCCCCTTCAATTTTATGCAGGGCGGCGTGTACATCGAGCTCAACCACCGTCTCTACTGTGGTTACTACTGTGACGGTGAGCAGTTCCCGGAAGACCGGGAGCGACTATTTGCGCTAAGTAAAGAGATCGCGCCCAGCGCTCGCAATTCGGGCTACCTGTTCTGGAAGTACCCTGAGGTCAATGTGAATTTCCATGCTCCTTCAAATGAGGATCTGGTGCTCCTCCGAGATCCGGAGACGAGAGAGTCGATTGCAGTCAGCCTGATCGATAGTGCGCACGAACTGTGGCAGCGTGCTCACCAGCAGTTCGCCTAAAAGCAGAAAAACATTCGAAGGAAGACGAGCTATGACCAAGGGTTGGAGCAACGAAGAGCTACTCGCGGCTGTCGAGGCCTACCGCCGAATGGCAGAGAAGCAAGAGTCAGGAGTTAGTTTCTCAAAGAAGCAGGTTTATGAGGATCTGGCTGCGGTTTGATCGCTCTACAAAAGCATTCGAATATCGAATGCAGAACATATCTGCAGTGCGCAATGAGCTGGATTTGGCGTGGATACCAGGCCTAAAGCCTGCTGTTAATGTTGGGACGGACATGAAGGCCAGAATGATCCGACTCATTCAAGGGGAGACTCCTGAAGAAGACACAGGAGCAAACAAACTTGAAGACAGTCGCACGTGGGAGAAAGCTCTTACCACTGTAACTCAACTTGGAGGCACCGCCAGTCGAAAGCAGGTCGAAGATTGGATCCTCACCCGTGATCCGGGGTACAACACCAAAAGCCTGGCAGACCTCTACATGATGGCTGTTAACTCCCCTGCCCGCACTGGCTACTCACAAAATGAAAAGCCTCGAAGGACTGACCAGGGCAACCGCTACGACAGGCTGTTCAAGGTCGGCAAGGGCATCTTTGAGACTTACGATTCGGCTCAGCATGGCATTTGGGAAATTTACCCCGACACATCATCGGGGAGCCGATTTGGCGTCTCTATTCGACGGGTTTCGAATCCTGTCGAAGAAGCACTAGCAGTCGCCGAGGATACTGCTGAACAAGCAGCCATCTTTGACCCCACAGACGTAGTCGATGCCAGAAAGCGCGTATCCGCCGACATCATCCGTCGCAGAGGGCAACCCGCTTTCCGCAAAGCTCTAATGGACGCCTATGGCGACGCCTGTGCCATCACGGGCTGCAACTTGCCCGCCGTGCTCGAGGCCGCGCACATCCACCCCTACAAAGTAGGCCACACAAACGTTGTATCCAATGGGCTGCTTTTACGAGCGGACATCCATACCTTGTTCGATCTAGGACTGATCGCCATCGAATCCGAGGCGATGGTCGTACAGGTGTCACCAAAACTGGAAGGTACCGATTATGGAAAGTTGGATGGTTCCCCGCTTCGTCAGCCAAAACAAAATTCACACCGAGTAAGCCCAGAAGCGTTGGATTGGCACTCGAGTCAGTGTGGATGGTGCGACTAAACGAGAAACTGTGGCCTGTTCCGACGTTGGTGGACAGATATTAAGAGCGCAGATTTTCCAGGCTAACAAGGTCAGACTCCGCATCAAATTTGAAGCTGGTAAAGTTCGATAAGCACAAATGAGCCGCACGCATTAACGAATCGGATAACCGCATTCGGCCGATAGCAGCCCGTCGCGAAGGGCAGCTATCGGCCGACAGCGGATTTCTCTAGGAGAATGCCCGCACAGGTTGCCAGCGTGTAGTCTGCCACAGTAAAAAAGGAGCTGATCAATCTCGGTCATCGAGCGGAACCAGATCGAAGTACACCGTAATCGCACCGTGGCTGTCGGCCCTGTCGGCGCGTCGATAGTGCTCCTCCTCCAGGATCGCCACCCGGAGCCGGTCGCGGCCGGGCACCTTCCCCGTGTTCAACTCTCCATGCCAGCAGGCTTGGCCTTCGCGCACACTGCGTGGCCATTCTGAGGGCTCCCCATCCGCCACCCACGCAGACTCGCCACCACCCTCGTGATGGGCGCAGCGACGTTCCAACCAGCCGAACATGCGCGGCTGCACGCTCTGCGTGTTTCCTTCAAACGAAACGCCGAACACCGTCACCTTAAGCAACTCCTTGTTGCCGCGGTCGCGCATGATTACCGCCTCGCGCTCGTCCGACAGTTGAGCGTAGTCAGCCACCACAATTTCCGATACCTGGCACAGCGGCAGCCCATGGAACTGATAACGGCAAAATGCCAGGCGCACGAACGGGCGCGACACCGCGCTCGGATTGACGACCGCAATCTCGGCTCGCCAGCTGCCCTCTTCAGCACAGAACACCGGCTGGTACAGCGCCATGCGCATTTGCGCACCTTTACGGTCGGAAACGTCGAGTGGATAGTCGACCACCTGCGGTGCGCCGCCCAAGTGGCTAGCGGTGAGATAGTCGGGCAGGCGCGCTAGACTCTCCCCCCCTTGTCGAGTCGGATCTGCCCCCCAAAACGAGGCCAGCTTTTCGAAGCGCTCGCGGACATCACCGAACCGGTCGGCCGGGTCCACCTGCCCGAGTAGCACCAGTGCCAGCAATTCACCGTTTCCGCTGTCGAACCAGTCGCAGTCCATGTGAACCGCCAGCACACTGGTGCGAGTGCGGCGTATAGCCGTCGAAGTCCTTTCGGTTCGAAACGCAAAAGCGGGCAGCACGGCCATCAACGAAGGTGGCTTCGGCTTCCTCGACGCCAGGATGTGGTGATGGCGAGGGCCGGGCTGGCTTGCGAGCTCGGCAAGGGCGTCGAAGTGGCCCGAGGTAAGCGTCGGCCAAGCGAAACTGTCCCCCACCATTCGGCGCGTCGCGTCGTCTACCAGGCTCGAGACAGAGCTGATTCCGCGCGCCCAGTAGACGATTTCGCGGTGTTTTTGGTCATGCAGTTCATGCCTGCACGGCAGAGTCTTCGACATCAGCGGGCGCACCGCAGTGTTGTTGACCGGATCGCCCCCGATGATGTCGGAACCGAGTTCATGGTGCTCATAACGCTGTGCCTCGCGCACGAATGAACGCGGCGGTTCGCCGCCCCGCCCTTCCGCGTGCGCCTTAATCAGGCTCGCCAAGCTGCCCTCGTACTCGACCCAACTACCGTACACCTCGATCGTGCCGGTGCTACCGGGATCAAATTCAAGGCTGGCTTCGAAAAGTTGACTGGTGTCGTTTTCCCCACGCCCGTCGAGCTTCAGCTGTAACAGGGGAAGCTGAGCAGGCCGGTCCAATACGTGCTCAATGTCAATCATTGTCTGGTTAGCGAGGAATTGCATCAGTCCGGAGTCAAGCGAGCGTAACATCCCTTCGTCCATCGCTTGCAACGTGGGGCTGCCGACCTTTGCCAGCATCGCCTTTACGCGGCGGGGGCCGAAGGCGTGGCGCTGGTCCAGTATGTCGAGATCACCGAGCGGGGCTACCACCAGCACCATTGACTCTCCCTGCGGTAGGTACACATCGAGCACCGATCGCTGGTGGTCGGCGACAAACAGGAGGTGGCCGTCCCGCTCGGCTGCGTGCAGGTCCACTTGGACTTCCCGCGCATTCGGCCAACGGCGCTTATGGTAAAGCTGGAACTCGGCGAGTACCGGCTTGCCCGCGCGGTCGCATACCGGGATCCAGTGGCCGCTGCCGGGACACGAACGGCGCGCCGCGTAGATGCGGATCCGAGTGACAAGGGGATCAGGATGATACGGCATACTCCGCGGTTTGCCGCCGGACAAGCCAGTGCGTTTGAAGGCGGGCTCGCGTCCGTCAGCGCCAGCGCCAGCGGATGGCACCAGCACGAATTGCCCCTTGTCGTCCATCGCGACATTGGCGAACGCGGACTCTTTCGGCTTGACCTGCTCGAACATGCCGTTTTTCCACGTGGAATACATGTCCTCTTCTTTACCTGGCACGATGAAGCGGCGCGAATGCCGGTGGTTGCTACGCCCATTCTGCAGACCGGTGGCCACCACCATCCGAGTGGCGTGCTCGGCCGGCCACCATTCGGGCGGTCCCATTGCTCCTGCGAGCAACACCACTGGCGCCTTCAGCCGTTCCCAGCGAAGCAACCGGAATGGCTCCTGCTTACCGCCGGCATGGCTACCCACACTCAGCAGTGGGTCTCGGCCGGTGTCGCTCTGTCCGAACGCAACGGCTGCCTGTTGCGCGGTCTTCAGGGAGGAACCATCGCGCAGCACCAGGCGCGCGCCCATGTACACCTGGTCACCAAAGCGAAACGGTGGAAGCGAGCTCGGCGTCACCGATTCCTCCTTCCCAAACACGGACGAGGCAACGGCATTGGGTTGCCGGCTGCCAATGCCCCAGCCGTTCCAGTTGCACAAAGCTTCCGATACGCTCGACGTCGATTGATCGCGCTTATCCGATTGCACCAGAGGCGAAAAGCCAGCGTCGCGCGCCAGGTCGGCCTGTGAGCGTGCCCGTTTCACGGTTGCATAACTAACGGTGCGTGAGGTCAGGTCGAACCAGTCGATCCGGTCACCGCATAGGCGCCCGAGATGCGGGCGAATGCCTATCACCAAGTCGTCGAGAAACACCAGTGTGTTCGCTTGGCTACGTTGCGCAATTGCTAAATCGGGTCGCATTATCCAGTGTAGGATCAAGTCATGCGAGTGTATTTCACCAATTGCAACCGGCGGAAGGGTGAAGCGGTTGGCGCCGGGCGAATATTCCGGCATACGGTTACGGTCGGTCTGGGCCCCGTTCTGTAGTGTCATCAGCGCTTCATCAACGCGAAAGTCAGATAGCATGAACTGTGGCCCGCTCTTCGAATAGTCGGCACCCAGCCGCAGGTAGCCGCGGGGGTCGAATACGCCCCGCATTGCCTGCGACCGCGTGTCCAGCTTTACGGACGTGGAAGCCTCCGCTCGTGGCAACGGGGTGCCCTCGGGTCCCATAACGCAAGCCTGACCGCTATCGCAGAAACCAGCGACGCTGCGCCACTGCGGTTGCACCGATATCTGCGACTCCTGCGCCAGAGCTGGTACTTCGATTTCGAAGTCGAACAGCATACCGATACTGCTCAGCATGCCCGGCTCTGCCATCAGCATTGCTAGCCGGTTTTGAGCGCTGTTGTAGCGATCCTCGTCCGAGGCGGTGCTATTCACTTCTGGCTTGTACGGCAGTCCAGTGACCAGTTGCGCAACGGCCAGCTTCCACCACTCATTATCGCGACTCTTTTGGGGCTCAACCCACTTGGAAAACAAGCGCGAGTCCGTTTCCTTGGCCACATTGAGCTGATATATGCTTTTCAACAACTGGTTGCGCGAATTGGCCGAAAACACTGTAGTGACCATAGCTACGTCGGGTTTGCCCGCTGTTGTTGGGGCCAACTGCGGCCGATACGCCGCGTCGATATTTTGTAGCAGCTGCTGCTCGGCGCTCGACAGCATGGAGCGATCCTGCGGGGTACGGGCTGCAGTCAGTTCGCTCAGGGTTGGCTTGGGTGGGAGAAAAATATTCGCTAGCGCGGCGTATTCAGTTCGCAGGACGCGCTGCCAGGATTCGTGGGCGTCTGCAGTGACCGCATTGTCTTCCACTCGTGGGAAAAGGCTGTCGATCGCTGCGGACATTCCGGGGGGATGACCGGATAACGCTTGCGCCGTCGGCACTAGTTGCGTCATCTGGTGCGTAACAAGGTGGGCGACAATATCCTGCGCGCCCCGCGCAAATGCGGTAACGGGGTCGCGCAGCGTAATCGGAGTAGACTTCGCTGCAAATGCATTGTGGACGTTGGTCGCCGGCCGCGTGACGTGGGCGAAGAAGGTGTCCCACAAGTTGGTGGAGATGGTATCGAGCACCGCCTGGGGTAGCACGTGCTCGATATGCAGCGGCGGCGCTCCACTGTCAACGGCAATGCTGACCTCAAATGCCCGTAGATTTTTCTTGACCCATTCTGGCCAGTTCTGGACGACGCCTGCGGCATCGAACGGTCCACGGTCGGAAAACGTCTGCTGCTTGAACAGCGCCATCGTCGTTAACGCCAGCACCTGGACCGTACCGGAACCCTTACTGCGCGTAGAAACGCCCTTGGGAATGACAATCCATCCGATCGTGATCGGGTCTTCTGAACTATTGGCCTGGGTGGAGCAATTCAAATTGGGCACGCGACCTCCCCAGGTCTGGTATACGCCGCCTGAAACTTGCGCCAGGTCGGCTCGTGCAGGAATACCGACAGCGGCTCCTGCTTACCGTAAATATGTTTTTCAGGCACCTGCGCAGTGTCAGGGCCCAGCAGCCGACGACTCGCAGCCGCGTTGGAAACGGCGTAATCGACGCTGTAATTAAGTGACCACTCAAAGGGCGAGCAGCCGATTTCGACCGAAAACTCACCATGACCAGTAACTCGGGAGTTCTCGTACACCAGAGCAATACGCAACGCGACGCTGATTGAAATAATACCAAGCACATTTCCTGAGCCGCCGGCGAAGAAGAACCCACTAAGCAGCGGCCCAGAGCTCGACTGTTTGAAATAAAAGCCGAGCGTAATTCGGCCATCGCCTTTGACAGCGCCAAGGTCAAATGCCGCTACCAGGCCGGCGGCAAATTCCGCCTCGATCGATACGAGCCGGTCGCCGGCCATCTCGACACCGAAAAACATCGTACCGCCATATGGAGCGATGAATAGTAAGGCTGGGCTGGCGCGGGACGACACGCTAAACGTCGTAACCGCTGCGCGGTCGTCGAACGGAATTTCGATTCCAGCGTCGATAACCATATTCTGAATGATCATGCCGGCTAACGGGATCGTGCCAGGGTTGATGCGATAGCCGGCGCGCATGCCATTTGGCACCGGAAGCACGTACGGTCCGTTGCCTCCCTTGAAAAAAGCTCTGAGTCCATCGACGACACTGAGGCACCCCTTGAACCCGACGTCGTCGATTTGGGGAGGATACAATTTCGATCCGGAACCGGATATAGACTCAAATTTCACTTCCCTGAAACTGATGATCAACAGGTCAAGCAGGTTCAGACGGAAACTAGTGAGTACGCCGGTAAAGTCGGAAGATGACGCACCACTGAGTAGATTGTGGCGAATATGCGCACACAATTTCAGTGTCGCCTCGTTTGGAGTCGAAGCGCTACCAGGCTCAAAGATCGCCACGCCTTTCTTGATGATGGTCTTGAAATCGAAATCGAGCTTGATCTCAGCGGGAATCAGCTGCGACGCCATATCGCGGAGCTTTCCTTCAATTAGCATGATGACGTGGCGGTCCGGAGCTTCGCCGATGCGCTTGATTTCTGCTCCTAGTTCCCGCCAGCTGAGCTGAATTTCTTCAATCGTTTTGATTACATCATCGAAGGGCGGCCCCCCAATATTGTCGAGCTTAGCGCTGTCGGTCACTAGCGTCTGGCGAGTGTTGTAGAGTGCGTTGACCAGTTTTTTCAAACGTGCAGCGCCATCCGGTCCGAGTAGGTATTCGAACTCGTTCACCATTTTCAGCCAATCGGGGTCGACGGTGGGTACCAGTGCCAGCAGCCAAGCCCGTAGTTTTTCGTCGATAACCCGCAGCACTATCATGATCCGTGCATGCAGTGCGTTGATCGACGGAGGGCATAAGATATACAGCGACGGCCTCGGCAATGGCATTGCGATATTTTGCAATCGCCCCTGGACAATGACGCAAAGTTTGACCAGTTCGATGCCACGACCGATAACTTCGTTATCGTTAAGCGAAGCGTTTTGCCACATCTGAGTGGCGCCATTCAGCACAGCTGAGATAGCCCGTACGCTGGCGCCAATCTGGCTTACCAGGTCTTGCAAGATCTGATTGACTTCTCGTCGCCCGCTGCCCGCCACCTCCACGCTCAGGAGTCCAAGTTTCCGGAACGTATCGGCCAGTATCGTGCGGACATCCGTAACCTGGTCGCGCACCACATTCAGGTAGGCCGTTGCGCCACCGGACAAACGAAGTTTGGTGGTTCGCGGCTGACCAAGCACCTGGTCGATATCAATCAACGCACGCCAAAACCGCTCGAGATGTCCAACCACCCGCGTAAAATTACTTGGATCGTAAGTGCTCAGCGCGAGGTAAGCAGCCGTCAGTTCGTCCACTGACGGTTCCACCCGGCGAAAAAAAGCGCGCGCCTCCTCATACTCACTCTCTGGCCAACTGCGCAGCACCTCATCAAGCTTGTGCAACGGTGCTTCGATAGCTCTGCAAAGCTGGCTGATGAAACTATTTGCAGCACCGGCCGCGGCTAGCAGGCAATCTCTGGCGACGGCTGCCAGCGAAGGCTCACAAACCTCCCAGTAATAACTCAGCTCCCGATACAAGCCGAAGACATCGAGGTAGACTTTCTGAAACTGCTGATAGAGTACGAGAAGTTGCTCTACCTGCTGGTCGGGCGGCAGCACGAGGGTGACCAGCCTATACAGGTAATCGACCAGTTCAGCGCAGGCTCTATTTAGCTGCACTGATACCGCCGCCCCGGCTTCGGCTTCTATTTCTCGCACTGCTGCAATGATTTCGGCTTTGAGCAATGCCAGTTGTTGTTCGACTCCGTCCCTGAGGTCGCGATATGCAAGTTCCAAGTCGGCCACCAGCTTGAGCCACTTCGTGATGAGGCTGGTAATATCAGTAGGAAGCAGCAAAGCCGGGTTCTGCATTAGGTTTTCGACAAAGCGACGCGCCTTCTCGAGCGCCCCACCCGCGACTGCGATCTGCTCAACTGCGATGGCGACATCAAGCTTTCCGGTACAAGAGATCGCGTTTATAGCACTGCCAAACTCTTGCAAATGTTCTTGGAGCGGGAGTAACGATTTGTACTTCGCCAATTCCGTCGCCAGGTCGTGTAAGACATCGGCCAGTACAGGCTTGCTGGCACTGACGAACTGGCATATTTTGATGCCAATATCTTCACCCGCAGCGTCCACTTGGTGGCGCGCCGACTCGATAAAGTGCGGCACTTCCTTCAGATCGAGCACCTCGCAAAGGTCGGCCAACTTGAGCACGCCGAGGAGCTTTGCGTCTGGACTAAACAAGTCGGAACCGCTGAAGCTCACTTTTGACGAAGCGCCACTTGCCAGCTGCGACAACCCCGCGCTACTCGGGGACGTGTGCAGCACTTGGGCCGTCTGCCCCATCAATCCAACCGATCGCGACAGAAAGTGCGCATTCATGTTCGGCGTGCCGACTGCCCCTGCTCGCTCACCTTTGCCGGAAAACGACATCGCCACAGGCGTTTGCAGGCTAAGAAAGACCTCGCTCTCGTTACTCATCGTAGCCGCCCCAGGCGCATCGAACCCGACTTGCCGGAACAATGGGGCAATCATAACCTCGGTGGACATCTGTGGGTCCTGTCCAGTCAGGCGGTTCAGTGCCGGAATGACGATCGAGGCGCCCTGCATTTCAGGATAAGTGGGTGGCTTACCGCTGGCTTCGATAACAGCACTGTTGACCAGATTCTCATGTAGGCCGAGCCGCACACTCATACGTGTTGTCACGTACGAGGTATCGTCAGATGTGCGCGGCGGCGCGTAGCGCACCTTGGCATTAAGCAGATTCATGTCGTACTGGCTAAGCTCATCTGATCCGAGCGGTGCGCATGCTTGCTGCTTGTGGCCCCACGTTGTCTGCGAACTACGATTGAAGGCTCCAGTAACCGCGATCATAGCTGCGAGATTGTGCGCGATAGTGTTTTCCACGAACGCTAGCATCGCCGTGCCCTTGCGCTTGGGGTCACCGTCGATGTCAAAACCGAATAGGTAGCCATGACCACGCTCGACGCAGATCTTGAACGCTGACTGTCCAAAACCGCAAAGCCCTGAAAGTGTTGGGTCTTCAATTTGCAGGCGCTCGCGCAACTCGAGCTCGATCTTCAGGAATGGCCACGTCCTGCCAGCGTAGGGCGCCAGCGACTCGCTGTATTGCACCAGCGGGTTGCTGATCTCGATGAAAAATTTCTGCATCGGCAGCGATAGCACGCCAAGCTCCGGTAACTTGACCTCGCGCCGCTCCGTTACTTTCAGCAGCGATGCGCGAATGCCGAATGGCAACAAGAACCCTTTGTAGACAAGAGTTTCGCTGCACAGCCTGCCGAATGTCTCGCGATGCTCCCAGCGTTCGACGCTCAGTGCGAAACCGGCACTCGTCAACGATGGTGGGTCCCACCGGCCAAGCGACTTGAGTGTTCCGCCCATCGACGAAAGCAACAGCGCGTCGGCGTAGAACGGTTGGGGGACATAAATGCCGACGCCCTTCTCGTGCGTGCCGCCATGGTCCGCCCGCACGTCCCGGGTGCCCAGCAACGCGGGCTGATCCCACTGCGAGGTCAGCCATACCAGTTCGCTACGGTCGCGCATGTCAAGCGAGGTGCGAAAGCCAGTTGGATCGGGATTATCGGCATGCACCGGATCGAAATGCCCGGGAAGTTGCTTGTTCAGCGTAAACCCGCGCGACGCGATCGCCCGCAGCGGCATTCCAGAACGAGTCTGACCAACATCGCCAACTAGGCGGAAAATATCGTGATGTTGGCCGGGCAATGGCGTTGCCAGACCGGACGGCCGGAAGCGGCCACCCTCGTCTGGCGACACATAGAGCGAGGTGGGCAGTTCGAGATAGGTGGCGTCGGCCGGCGGCACGGCCTTGCTCACTTGAATAGGAGCGCCGGTGACCGCCTTCCGTCGGGACTCGTCACTAGCCGCATCCTGGACCACAACCAGCTTCCACAGTTCGGCATCAAGCAGGCTGCCAAGCGACAGAGTGAGTTTCTTCAGTCGTGCCTGGGCGGCTAGGCTACGCTCTGGCGCCAGTCGGTACACCAGTTGCGAATCGCCCGATATTACGGCCTGCGACTCAAACCTGTTCGTGGCCTCATATTCAGGTGTTGCCGGATCGGCCGGCCTTTCCAAGGCTTTCGTCAGCAGTAGTTGCTCCACCGGCCAACCTGATGCGGGTTTTCCGCTCAGAAGGTATTTGTTTTTTTCGTTCTCTAAATAGCGAGTAAGAATGTCCTGCGGCAGCTCAGGTTTATCGCTGAATTGGTGCGGCGGAACAAAGAACGTTTCCTCAAGTACCGACTGCGCTCCCGTCAATACGGTCAGACGGCACCCCTCGCTAGCGCGTAGGCTGATACCCCTCCAGTTGCGCACAAGCCTGAAGCCATCGAGACAAAAGCGTAAAATCAGCGCGTTTGCTGGCCGTTTAAAAGTGATCTCCGCGCCATCAAGTGAGATTTCCTTATGTGCGAATGTAAACGGGCAGATCTTGGCGGCGGTACCGCCTGGAACCCGCGGAGCCCTCGGAAAGCGGATTGTGACACTGACGTTGGCATCGGAAGCGACTGCGACGGTATGGGGGTGCGCGCAACAGCTGACTGCAATCCCGCTGGCGTCCGATTGCAGACGTACCGGCTCGCCGGGATCCGCCGGTCGCGACACCAGAACACTGTTGCCGAACGGCGTTACAGCCTGGCCTTGGGCTGCGAGCCACAACGCGCTCGTGGCGCCGTCTGCGGTCACCGAACGGGCATACTCGGGGTCGCGTGCCAATACGCGGGCGCCTTGGCTCCTCGCACTTGCGACGTCTTCTCGGCTTACAACCGCGGCACCCACACCTTCGGCCAGAAAAGCGTGGTGCCTTGCGCCTTGAGCGTCTTCAGCCTGCTCCAGTCGCAACGAGGCCATTGATACCGTACTGACCGAGTAACCGTTGCATTGTTTTGCTCGTATCCGCGGCGCAATGCGCGCCTGACCGGCGCCTGCATGTATTAACATCTGGCTACGCAGCAGCGGCGATCGCGAATCGAGCAGCACCGTTTCCGCTGGGCGCGACAACACCACGCTATCGGCCAATCCCCGAAATTCAGTGCCGCCGAGGTGCCAGCCTCCCGGCGCGGTCGCTGCCAGCGCCAGCGAAGGGAAAAAACGTACCTGAGCGTGCACCAACTGGCGCAGATTGAGGAACGCACCGGCCGCGCCGGCGAAGACTTGGGCTTGGTCTTGAAACTCGACAGCCTCGTCGCCGGCCAGCCACGCAAACAAGGCTACCTCAACTGTCCGTGGATCGAGCGCGTGACGTAGCAACATGGTCGGCATGTCGGCGCGCAGGTCGAACGTCGCCTCGAAATCGGCGCTGACGTCTGTACCCGGATAGCGCGCACCGGACAGTGACAATATCGTTTTCCCGCCGTGCTCGACCATTTGAAGTAGCGGAGCACCAGCCAGCCAGCCGGTATCGAGCGACCAGATCGGTGTACCGTTGGCGCATAGCTGGGCGCTGGCATGGCGCGACTTCAGGCTGAGCGCATATAAGGGACTGCAAGACAGCGCAACGATACCTGTTACCATAGCTTTGATGAAGTTGCGCCGAGATATCGGTGGCAGCTCCGACTGTTGGACTGGGCGAAGACCGCTCCGTCGACGAGCAGCCAAACTCTCGATAGCGGTACTATTGAGCGAGACGTGCACCATGCAGCCCCCTTTGCGTGACATGACTTCCTTTCGGGAAAATTGTGCATTTACAGATCAAAAAGAATGTTAGTTGAATAATCCGAAAAAGATCGTCGTTTTTAAAAACTCGCGGAAATTTCAAAACAATGGATTTTTTTGAGTGCTGCACGAAAATGCTGACACAAGCGCGCTAACGCGGCAGGCGGGATGAATTGGAACTGCGACTTGTCGAATGACGCCGCGGCAAGAGCGCACCCAACTCAATGGTCACGCTTGGTGCTGATCCCCAGCTCCTCGCGGTACGATCTGCGTGAAGGGCTGATTTTAGTGCTTTGATTGGCACGTGGGCGTCACTCTATCCATTCTTGCGAAGGTAGCTGGTCGGCTGGTGACAATCCCGACGCGGGCAACTCATATCACTGCTACTCATGTTAGAGCCAACGCTTTCTGCCCGTCACATCTGATAGCTCCTTGAAATTGCCAGCAACCGTACTATGGTGCGTGAATAACAAAATTTTTTTCGCAATTTTTTTCACCTGGAGGTTACATGAGCCGCTCTTTAACCGTGCTTTTAAAGACCATTGAAAGCACTCCGCACAGTGCAGGTTTTGAATTCAATACGAAGGAGCAGACTTGGCTCATTGTCGGTCCGGCAGCCAACATTTTTACGACCAAAAAGGGCAAGTACACATATATTGGCGTCGGTGCTTCGCGACTTTGCGTGCTTCAAAAAATGGACGGAACCTCGCGCGTAGGCGACATGCGCGGCGGATTCGACGCAGAAACCGCCGTTGAGGGGCAAGTCGGTACCGGAAACTCCGACGAAAGCGGTACTGCCTTTAATTGGACCGCAGACAAAGCTGTCGATATCTAGTCATTTGGCTCGGTGTAGCGTGCAGACTTTACTTCAGGTTTTGAATTACGCAATCAGGAGACACTCCTCATAGGTGTTTTCGCCATATCCTCCTAATAGCCGCATCAATTCGGGCAATTGAGCTCCACATACTGCTCGGCAAACATCAATGCCTGGGGTAAGACATCCCACGTTGCTTGATCACCCGCTGCACGACAGCAAGCCTCGCGTGCGGTGGCTCGTCATGATATTGGACGTAAACTATCAGCTACCGAACAGAAACTCGCATTGCTCTACGCTCAGTCAGTAGATTGATTACATATCTGTTCTCCGCAGGTGAAGAGGTGCACAGTTTGTCCCCTCAACATCAATCTAGGAGTACGTTTCCGCATAGTCTCTACTCCCCGGTTGAGCCTCGTCGAACCGTCATTTGAGTTCCACCTGAGCGGCCGCTTTGGGTCCAGAGTGTGTAGAAACGCTTCGCCAAAATTGAAGTGTGCGCGCCTACGTTAAATCTGAAATTTACCGGCACTTCAGGCAGATGTGGATTTCACGTAGAAGCGCGATTTCCAGTCCGGTTTTTGAGTACCTGTCGCGCTGAAAAACGTTTTCACACAGCCTCGGCCAATAGCGGCCGCTCATGATTGACCAGTGGGGCTCATAGCTGGCACACAAAACAGACAGCTTCCGGTTAAGTGTCCAGCCAGCAGAGCCCTAGAGAATAATAATGGCCAAATGACACCCTTCAAGGCTAAACTAAATCGAGCTAATGACCTGTCAGCTATTTGACGCCAAGAACATCCTAAAAGGTTTTGAAGCGTAAAAAGAATATTTTGTTGGCAAGATTGGTATCTTGCGGGCTTAGATTTTAGAAACTTTTAAAGTGGAATACTCGGGGGTATTTGAATTGAAATATTATCTAGAAACCAACGCCTTGAGAGCACTTGGAGGTTCCATAGGCGACAACAAAGAACTACTAAAACAATCTTATACGTCAACTTTTTCACTTTTTGAGCTAACTAAGGGTATCGGCAGGTCAAAGGATAGCAATGTTAGGTTGGCTGTACTTAAATCTATTCAGGCTACTGAACTTAGACTTATAGATTTTATGCCATTTGAGATGATGGAGTTGGCCTTTGGAGGCGGAGCATATGTGCTTGAATCAGAGGCAGTGAAGGATAAGATACGGAGCATTTTATTAAATACTGAATTGACGCAGCACGATTACGATAAAGTTATTGAGCGGTATGAGTTTGGTACAAAGGTTTTTCAAACCGAGGTAACTACAGCCTATGCTGTTCCCGCTCCACCTCCAAAGACCGTTCGCTTAGATTTAGATAAATTGTTCTCGCCTGAGCGTGAGACGCCTGACTACTTGAAAAACTTGCCTAAGAACTTGCATCCTTCACGGGTCATAATGGAGCGCATGAAGCAGAAGGACGCACCTGCAACTTATAAAGCTCTATATCCAGACTCAAAGCTGAGTGACCAGGAAATATTGAGCACCTATAATAATAGTCTTGATTTATATTTTTTTGCAAATTTTGGCTATGACTTGAAAAGAAAATGCCTTCGGGAGGCAGCGTCAAAAAACGACTTACTAGATGTACTTCACACAATATATCTCGTCGATCATGACAATGTAATTGTTAGTAATGATGCTATTTTTCCCACGATCCTGCCGGACATAAATACAATATCGGTAGAGGAATATCGTAAATTAATGTAGTTATCCTGTAAACGGCTTGACGAGATAGGCAGCATTGCCTTCTGATGAGCAAAACATACCTGAGTTTAGTCAACTGTTAAAGGTGTACTGGCGATATGACTTACAGTTTCACCACAGAGCCACAGACAGGAGTTCTCGAATATTTTGAGACACTCCAGTGACGCACTCCGTAAGTGTCAGCTTTGGGTTGTGGATTGCAGCCCTTCGCCAAAGACAATAATCGGCCAAAAGCAAGCGTTCTGCGGCAGCTGAGAACACGTTTGATATCAGGAAAGTTCCACACCAAATTTTAATTGTGTGAGCCACTCACGAAAAATACTCGGCGTCAGATAATAGCCCATCAGGAGGATATCTCGCTTCCCCAGAAACGATTCCGGGTTACTTTCCATCTCTTTTGTGCTGGGGCTTCCTTCAAAAGTAATTCCCACATATGCATAACAATCTTCGGTTGTATGGGCAACTAATACGGGGCCTCCGCTGAGTCCGCTAAATCCCCAACCGTGTTCAACCGCAAGTGTCGAGCATAGTGTGTATGTAGGCTTTTCTGGTGAAGGAACCGAGGACGCAAGCTCAACGGCTACACGTGGCATCGGAGCGGCTAGCATGTCGCTAGAACTGTACTTGTGCCCATTGGGAAATCCGAACGCTAGCCATACAGGCTGGGTCACTAACCAGTTTGGATCCACCCAATTGTCCAAGTTAATAGCCTGTGCACCTCGAACATCTCGCAGCACGGGCCAGATATCGCTCAAATCCGCTATCGCGATGTCTGGTCGTTCCAAATTCTGGCGTTCAAGATTGGCAAGCGCTTTCTCGTCATTGATCATATCGAACGAAGGAAAGTCGCGACAGCTGGTAAATGACCATCGGTATTGCCCCTGGGGTCCATACCAATGGAACTGATGTATAGCGCGCCCCGAATGAATCGAAGGAACGATTCGATGCCCCGTTTTTAAGGCTTCACTAAGAAATGCAGCAAGGACATGATGGCAGGTGACAGCATATACACGTGCATCTAACTGGACGAATGTTACTGTCGCGTTGGTAGTGCTCTCACTATGACCACTTTGCAAGAACTGGTCACTAGCGAAAAGTGGTGCGCAAACGGTTTTGACTTTTTGATCGAGAGTGTTATCTGTTGAGTCAACGTATATCATTTCGACTGGACTTCCTTTTCCTAGTGCTTGCGCATTGCAGCTTGTTGCATTGTCTACGGACTCCAGACTTTATAGTCCCGCTCCTACAATCGCAAACTATTTCCAGTAAATTTGCTCGTGGAGCTGATAAACATAGCTATATGGCGTCTGGCGCTTCAGGTTTTCCCCCAGCCCAAAACTTTATGTCAATTTCACGCTCCCTGCTGCGAGCACGCCGACTGCCCCCCCATAAATATCCCCACTGAGGAAAGGTTAAAGCTCTCATTTAATATTTGCCAGCTGCAATAGCAACAATGATGTTGGTACTCGTGACTTCGCTAGTAAATGGAATATCAGTTGTACCAGCAAAACTTGGCGCAACTCCGCGTTCAAAGCACTAAGACAGTCCTGCTGAGAGTCTCGCTCGTCACAGCATGCCTGAGACCTGAAGCAGCATCAGCTAGTGAAAAGGTGCAGCTGATCACCACCTCAAACTCGCCATTCTGATCTCACGATTTCTCAGCAACGGCCATCGCTACCTGTTCGTTTAAATCGCCAAGCAAGACGCGCAAATGCTCGAGATCAACAACCGGATGCTTGGCCCCCTCACCGAGAAAACTGCCCTGGTCCACCAACAGCGCGCCCTCGACCTGAGCTCCCCGCAGAGCGGGTACAGCTGCCAGCCAGTTGACCTTCTTTTCCAAATTCGCATGAAAGCCATCCTGGTCAGCTTCCCCCAGCTTACCAACCACATTAGTCAATTTGCTCATTGAAAAAGGTTGAGAAAGCACCTTGCACTCAACAACCAGCGCCAGTAGGCCGGAAGGATGCAAAGCCAACACATCAATCTCTCCAGGCACCTTCGAGCCATCAGGGTGCATCAACTGACAATTGTTGGCAGCCCAGTAACCAGCATGGCTAACCCCACTGGCCTTCCAGCCAGCCTCTTGGAATACCTCCACCGCATCCGTCTCAAACGGCAATGAAACATGTACCCGGAATGCTTCCTCGTCCACTGGAGCACCGCCATAACCCATGTAGCGAAAAACCGAGTGTTCAACAAAACAGTTTATCGAGTCGACAATCGTCGAAATGGACGTGGCAAAAGTCTTGTTGTCGATGCGTAACGCGGGTCTTTCAACCAACATGTTCGATGGGTAGCCCTTCATCCGATCCCGGTACCAGTCCTGTTGCCAGAAGCAGGCCTTGATGCTCATTTGCGCCGATTCAGCTCCCAGACCAAAGCCAGCAGAGGCGGCTATAAACTCCTCGAACAACACGACTCCGCCGTGATCCTGCGAACCGGCCAACTTGAACCGGGCAGCGCATGACAGGAGAGCCAGGCGGGCATTGAGTCCTGACCAAAAGTCCGGGTTATTTCCAGCCAGCGCAAATACGGTACCGGCGAAGAGCTTGATAGAACTCGGCTTCTGCCCTTTCAGCACGAGCGACACTGCGTCGCAAAACTCCTTCGGAGACTCAAGAATAACCGCCTTGGATTGCGCCAGCGTTCTCTGGTTTGTCCCGTAGGGCAGAGCCATTGCGTTCCAGTGGTCCAATACCTCTCTGTCCCTATCACTAGAGTATTCAAAGCCCTTGGATTGGAAAGTAACCGGGCCAAATCCAAAAACCTTGTAGTGTTCATAGCTTCCGGTCAATTGCTCCCAGGCCATGACAGCCGATACCAACTTGACCAGTTGCGCAGCGCTTCTGTTAACTGCCGTCTGAACATTGCGATTTGGCCAGATCTCCGCGATTGAAGTTTTCATGGCGGAACCACAAATGGGTACCTCATGCTTCCAGTTTTTGTCGTGGTAATAAAAGTCATCCACCGCCTGCAATAGAGCGGGGATTGCGATGCGGGGGTCAATCGAGCTCGCGATAGAGTTCACGCGCTGTCTGGCGAAGTCAATGGCCTGAAGCCATTGATTATCGTCGTGAAGGGAGTTTAATCCACGAGATTCCAGTTCCTGCACAGCCTCTGAAAACCATTCAGTGGCGCCGTTGATACTGCTACGCAAGACAAGAGCCAGATCGCATGCTTGCTTGTAAATCCGTGACGAATCTTTAAATACATACTTATCCCGCGCCATGCATTACCTCGCTGTCCCTGCTCAAGTCGAATCAAGTCTCTAAATAAAAAGATCACCACGATCGCGGCATAATTGCATCATGCCGAAAACAGCATGATCAGTGCAATTGTGGTCTGCCCCCGTTTGTCTTCCAAGGCTCTAACCCGTTGACGCCTTTGGTGTCCGCTAACCGGCCAGCGGCTAAATCATAGACTGCCGTAAGTCGTGGCAGACGTTCGCAACAAAAACCTTTGGGCGATTTCTGACGATGGCTACTGGCAGGTCTGGGGCTGTTTCAGCTGATCGTGGCAGGCAGCAATCGGCCGAGACTGTGGAAAAACGTCTTTCAGCGCGACAAGTACTCAAAACTGGACGGGGAATCGCGTTCTAAGCGAAATCCACATCTGCTGACGTGCCGATTAATTTCAGATTTAACATAGACCCGCGTACTTCAATTTTGGCGAAGCGTATTCACACTCAGGGCTGATAGCTGCCTGTCAGGGTTCAGTGAATTGCCACGTGTTTCCTAGACACAGTTGAATATCTCCTCATGATCGAAAGCAGGTGCTGGCGCTTGACCGCTTTCGCCCCATACGGCGAAAGTATTCGGCAGTGTGTTGGGCGTCGAGATTCAGCCCATGCAGCGCCAGCCGACGCACCTGTCACGATCATGGGCCAGCCGGGCTGCTGAAGATCGGAGATAAAATGCATTAACTTCGGTGGAGTTGAGCAAGCATCTTTGCCACTCTCGACGTTAATGGCATGAGCTTCTGATCGGATGTTTTTACCGGTAACGAGCAAGAGCAAAAAGGAAGAACATTGAGCGACTCGAATATTGCCCAGTTGCATGGGTACCGTGCATTCCGCGCCAAAGTTTTGAAAAGCTTCGAAGTGAGTCGCTTCCAGGACAAACATTGGCACTCCGATTATGAAGATAAGCCCCATCCTTTTCTGGCACTTCGTGAGCAGGTCCGTCAGATGCGCGAATGGATTCGCGACAACGTACACCCCCTGCTCGATGAGACTCCCACTGCGGAGCCTTACATCCGCCGGGCACTGTGCATTCCGGCGACGGTGCCTTTGATTGCGGAAGAGTGGTCAGCCTTCCGAAAATTCGGCCAGTGGTTCGTCCCGCTACGCCTTACGTGGCCTCATGTCCGTAGTGTGATGACCCAGGTGAAGACCTTCGAGGGGCGGAGCTACCTATACGACAACCACTTTAAGCGCGTACTGGGTTTTAATAGGTTTGGTCAGAACGTCTATTACTCCCCCAGCATCGACGCGTCGCTCCGATGCCTGGAACCTCCCTCTGCGCCAGGGGCGAAAGATTTACAGGTGATGGATCCACAATGGATTCAGGTGGCGCACCATTTCGGATTGTACAAGGTGGCAGAGGTACTGCCTTACGCACATTATGGACACCGACGGTTGGAGGGAGAACTTGCCTGGATTCTTGTTCGGGAAAAGATCGTCACCTCCGCTGAAGAGTTTGACTGGCTCGTCTATAAGGAAAGCCGGGACTATCAACGGCGCGAAACCAATGCGGCGACGCGACACGTCATCCGACGCATGATCCGCCTGATGCTCGGCTATGGTATTGCCCGAGAGCAAATCGCAGGGATTTTTCATCATCAGATTTCTGCTTTCAACCCTGCCTATCTGAGCGCGAACCTAAATAGCCTAAAAAGCGCCGGTGTGGGTGATCTTAACGCCGTATTTGAAGTATCCAAGAGTCTGTTGTGGCGTGCCAAACCAGGCATCTGGTCGTGTGTGGTTGATGAAGTTATGGCTCGCACACCGACAGAAATCGCACGCTTCAAGCGGTTGCTGCAATCATCAACAACACCATCCATCCCGTTGATTCGAGTGCTGAAGGCGCTAGGAGCAACCGTAGAAAAACTACCCCAGTGTCAATCACTGATTCTCGCCATCAGCCAACGCACCGAAGGTATTGTACCCCTGGCGGAGATCCAGCTTCTGGCGGGCGCACCATACTCATTGAGCATCGAGCAGATTGCACAATGCACCGACTATCTCCACGAGCCAGATAAGCTGTCGGACTATCTGCGAGTACTGCTTCAATACGGCTACGGAAATGCGCTGGGGGTGATGGCTTTCCAGGTCTGCTACAAGGGTACACGTCCCACCGAACTCGACCGATGGCTTGGAGTACTCGACAGCCGAGGCAAAGACCAGTCGCTGGAGGCCGTCGCCGAATGGATTCGACAGGCCCTCCAGGGGGGGAACAGCGATGCCTATCAATATCTGAGCCAAAGCGTTGGATTGCCGGATTTCTGGCATATGCAACGGGCGGAACCTATTGTGAAATTCGGCCGTGGGATCCTGAGTTTCCTGGTCCAACAAAAGGGACTGACGTCTGTTCAGGCGATTCGAGAGTGGTATTTTCATGCCCACGGTGTACACGATCTGCGTTCCTGGGGTAGTACGGATGCCACCTACACACTGCTGCTGGACGACGCGTACAACAGGAATAACTTCTCATTCGTTGAGAACAACAATGCCTGTATAAGCAGTGCGATCCGCGAGCGCACTGTCCAGCAATTGGGGCGTCGACCATACCCGGCTGATGACGCTGCGCAAGCCGCATACGATCAGTCCTATGCAACGTTGAACGCCACTGAGCACTCTGCGCTGTTGCCGATTTTGCCAATGATCCTGGCAGAGACCGGAGGCATCTTGCTGAGCAGCGTTTTACGCCATGCCTGGGAGCCACCACTGGTATTGCGAAATCAATTGGCTGCACTAACACCCTTGATTGATGAGTTACTTGCTGGGGGAGGTCCATCTTGTACACAGCTTGGAGAAATGGAGGCGGATGCCGTTGCCATGCTGTACCGAACTACTACCAACTCGGTGAGTTGTACCTGGCCCGAGGTCTATGGGTGCCAGTCCCATCTGTCAGCGCTGGTATTGCGTCAGAACTACGTTATGGAATGGGTTAGCGCCATTCGCGAGTTAAAAGCGCCGCTCGAGCGCAGTAGTCTGCTAGCACTGGAGCATGCAAAATTGTATGCCGATAAGTTTTCGCCTTACAGATCCGAGCACATTTTTGATGCCTGCAAATATCTTCGTGCCAAGCGCCTGAAACAGAGTGCGAGTGACCCCTGGTCTCTCGCTGCACACTTGGGCGTACTCTTTGCAGCCGCGCACCGGGATTCACTGGCTGGGCAATGGATCGCACAAGATCTAGAAACTATCGTGCATATGCCCCAGGAAGGGCCCGACGTTGTCGAACGACTGGAACAGTTGGACAAAATGTTCTCGAGTACGCTGCCGGACGCACTCGATTGTCATGTAGATACCTTTGTACGGCGATTCTCTGAGACGGATGCCGCGTTCCTAGCCACTCGCCTGATCGGTGAAGTAGACCTTCCACCAGACAGCAGTGGGCATGTTCAGTTGCGCGAGGCGCTACGTCAAACCCAGAAGATTGTCCTAGAAGTTTGCCAGCGCTGGGTCATGCGAGAGCGGAAAAAGTTCAGCAAGGGCAAGTCGGCCAAGATGGCCACGCAGTTGAACGCCATCCTGTCCAAACACCCGGCGAGCTTCTTTGCCAAGCATGCCGCCGATCTGTGCACGCGTAACAACACGAAAATGTGGAACGAGCCCCGACATGCGCATCTGGTGGTCTTCGACCCGAAGCAACGGCGCCTTGTCGGTATGGCGCTTGTCTATTTCGAGCCTATTGCGGCCCTGCACCCTACCCGAAACTGTTTGATTATTCGTGCCATCAACCCGATGGATGACATGCTGGCCACACACTCCACCGCATCAATCGTGGATGCGTTCTTCGATGTGGCTATCCAGGTAGCCTACGACAACGGATTAGCTGCGGTTGCGTTCCCTGCGCATTGTGGCGCGCACTTACTGTCGAACCTACGCCCTGTGGAAAAAGACATTGAGAAACGCTATATCAAGCCCTCGGTGACGCCTCTGTATCGTCGTTCTGACGAGACAGTGACCGAGAACCCGACTGAATGGCGTTCGAAACCCCGGGAAGTGAGGGGAGAGTTTTATGCCTACGAGCGTGGACAGATGCAGGTGAACACGCTGTACGCGATCTGGCCAGGGAACTGGGACGCCTAAGCTTTAAAGGGTAAGACGACCCGGAGGATCGCTCGGCGCTCGACCGAATGATTACTAGTGATGTCGCTGGGCGAGCTGCCGACCGTCTCCACTTGGCGTTTTTCGACAGACAGCTGGACTCTCTCATGAGCCCTGCTTTTCAGCAGCTTTTCAATGAATCCTTTCAAGATTTCAATGGATTGAAATTTCAGTAAGCTGGTGGACCTCCCACTAACACGATCCCGCGGGTTTCCGACCCCGTGTCCTTCGAAAGTCCTCAGGGTCCCCGGCGACTTTTCGGTGGCCTGGGCTGCAGATCCGCTTCGCTCGACTAGCATCAGTGGACGATCCGTCAGAGGGAGAGATGTCATGGAAATGATTGCCGTGCGTTCCAGTGCGATGACCGCCGTTGGCTACGACTCAGCAACAAGACGAATGAGGATCCGCTTTGAACAGGGTCACTCTTACGATTTCTGCGGCGTCCCATCAGCCATCCACAATGGCTTGATGGCCGCGGTGTCCAAAGGCGCCTACTACAACCAGCACATCCGTGATCGTTATCAGTGCTGAGCCCCGTCCTCCACTTGGAAAGACGGACATCCCTGCAAAGGTTTCAGCTAGAGAGAATCCGCGAGTTCGATAACCCGTGTAGGGGGCGGCCCTCAGGGAGGACCCGTAAAATCTGCGCCCTACCCGGCCTGCCCGGCTCATGCCTTCGGCTCGGCCTCGCTCAGGTCCAGCCGCTTGGCCACCCAGCGTTCGTACAAGCCGATGGCGACGTCCGCGCCGGCCATCGCGGTCAGGCAACCCAGGGCGCCCGCTGTCCAGATCGACAGGCCCGCGCCGAACAGCAACATCATCGCTGACACGCCGCAGACGATGCAGGCACCGGACCGAAGTGCGAGGCGGCGCAGTAACGCCCAACCGCGTGCCCCATCCTTGTCAGCGCGCCACATCTCGCCGGACACGCCGCCAACCAGGGACAAGGCAATCACCAACCAGATAGGCATCTCTGCCAGTGCCTGTTGCTCGTTCGTCATTGCCCTGCCCCTTAAACAAAAAGACCCGGCGCTATGGCCGGGTCAGTGGTGGGTGGCCTGCCGCGCTTTGCGGTCGCACCCATCGAAGATGGCCCCTTTTTACAGCTCGATTCTGGTGGCAGCAAGACCGTTTTAATGCCATCCGGTGAATGTGTGGGTGACGCCCGGTGAACGGCTGGCGAATGTCGGTGAATATCTCAACCCGGCTGGCTTTTGCTTCTGTTGATTTAACGGCGTCCCATACGTCCCACTTCTCTAAAACAAGGTGGGACGTCTGAAAGTCCCGCAGATTGGGGCGTTGCCCCACCGTCCTACTTTTCTTTCTCTTTTCTCGTGTATAGAGAGAAATTTAAAAAGCACGCGTGCGCGTGAACGCGCTTACCTGTACCCGCTACGCATACACGGGTGGGAGGCAAAAAAGGTGGGACGGTGGGACAGCCCAACAACGACGGGGCCTGCGCCCGTCCCACGACTGCAAATGCAGTAGGACGGACACAGGTCGGTGGGACGGCGTGAGCCAGAGGTATGCCCACGATCAAGCCGCTTCCCCCAGGAGGAAGTGCTCGACCACAATGTGGGCGTCGTGCAGACGCTGGTAGTAGACGTTGCGTGTGCAACCACAGCGCGTCAGACGCGTCGCCAAGGGCGCGTCAGGCTGGAAGTAATGTACCTGCACCACCGTCATCAGCTCGGGGTCGAGGCGCTTCTTGATGATGCGTTCGATGTCCAGTGAGGCTTCCAGCGGCACCCTGCTCCCGCGCCTTCCGCGCACAAGCTGGCCCCCGCTTTCCATCATCATCGCGACCATGTTGCCGCCCGAGTAACCGGCGGCCACCTCATCGCTATGCAGCTCCTGTGCCCGTTGCTTGAGGGCCATATCGATCGCCTTAATCATCGAAGCACGGCTCCTCGAACTCAGGTTGTTCCAGCGCAGGCGCCCTGCCCCAACCCTCCGGTTTCTTGTACGCCCAAGGCCGCTGGCCGCTCTTGCTCAGGGCGCCCAAACGGAACCGTCGCCAGCCCAGTCGATGTAGGATCGCACCCACGCGCATCTGCTCCGGTTTGCCCCAATGACCGGGATCGAGCTTGAGCGCCTGACTCATTACCTCACTGCCGGTGGTGGTCTCGCCGATTTGCGACTCTTCGAGCCAGGTCAGGATGGGCGTTTCCCATTCGTCCACTACAAAGCGTTCGTCCTGTTCCTCGCTGAACATCGGCGCTTCCTCTCGCGTTACCCACCAGAGATCGCCGGCCTCAAAACAGAACATCGCTTCGGCCCACAGTTGGTCGCGGATCTCGAGCAGCAACGCCACGTCGACCTTGGTACAGGCCACCGGCCAATAGCGGCGGTTGCCGGTGGCGTCCTTGAGATACTCGTCCTGGTTGGTGGTACCGACGAACACACAATGGCGTGGCACGTCCAGGGTTCTGCGGCCATAGCTTTCGCGGTAGGTGTCGGTCGACGCTGAGAAGAACTGCTTGGCCTTGGTGCTCTCGGCCTTGTTGAAGCTGTCCAGTTCGCCCAGCTCGACGATCCACTTACCGCGGATCGCCTGGAAGCCGTCCTTGTCACCGAGGGCAAACGGCGTATCCATAAACCACTCACCGCCGAGCATGCTCATCGCGGTCGACTTACCGGCGCCTTGTACACCTTCGAGGATCATCACCGAGTCAGCTTTACAGCCGGGCTTCATCACCCGCGCCACGGCCGAGATCATCCAGCGCTTGCCGACCTTAGAGGTGTAGTCGGTTGCCTTCACCCCCATGACATCCGTCAGCCAACGCTCCAGGCGCGGCACGCGATCCCATTCGTCATCGTGGCAAGACAGCACCTATTCGCGCGAATCGGGAGAAGGCACTACTCAGCTCTATCTGGAACTTTGCTCGCGAGAATGGCTATACATCCTTGGCAAATCCTTGCTCAGGCGTGAAAGGCAATAAAGAAACCGGTCGCGACATATATGTTGAAGACGACGTACTTGCCAGAGCCTACCGGCATGCCGATCAGCCATTGAGGGACGCCTTGGACCTGTTCTACCTAACAGGCCAGAGGATCGCAGACACATTGAAGATGGATGAGCGAGACATAAAAGACGGAAAGCTCTCCGTTCAGCAAGGCAAGACAGGGGCTAAACGAAGGATCGAGATCATTGGTGAGCTCAAAGTCGTAATCGATCGAATCATGACACGAAAGGCTGGACACAAAATCAGATCAACACGTCTGGTAGTAATCGACTCTGGGCAGCCAATGACGACCAGCATGCTCAGAAAGCGGTTTGATGACGCCAGGGAAGCAGCCGGAATTCCAAAAGCAGAATTTCAGATGCGCGACCTAAGAGCAAAAGCGGCGACGGATAAGGAGGAGTCAACAGGGAGCATCCGAGAAGCTAGGGACCAGCTAGGACATACAACCGTTGGGATGACAGAACAGTACATCCGAATGCGCAAGGGGATGAAGGTTACCCCTACGAAGTGAATGACGGTCACGAATTGCGGAAAAGATTTTTTGATTGCGGAAAAAAGAACTAAGGGCTTGCATGAGGTATGTCATGCAAGCCCTTGATATTCATGGTGCCCGAAGCCGGAATCGAACCGGCACGCCCTTACGAGCGGGGGATTTTAAGTCCCATGCGTCTACCAGTTTCGCCATTCGGGCGGTAGCGCGGTGTTGCGTTGCTCAGCTTTTCGGTTGCGGTCCTGAGAGGATGGCTGCTTGAAAAGCCGAGCGGGGAATATATACATGACGTCCCGGTGAAGCAAGTTCGCAGTGGTAGATTTGAAGACTAAATCTTGCTGGCGACTGATTAGCAAAAGTCATTGGAATCATTGAGCTACGAAGCCTGCTTGAAGTAGAGCCGAAGCTGCCGGTAAATCGAGGCAACCGGGCACGTAATTAAAGCGAAACATCAATAAGATCAGAAGGTTACCACTGCTTTCGCATCCCAGGCCAGAGATTTTTCTGCATTGGCGATATGAAGAAGCAACCCATAACTCGCCGAGGTGTCTACGCTAAACGATGACGCCGGAATCAGCGATTGGACCAAACCAGTCTGCACCTTTCACCACGACCCCGCCCCCACGGGCGCTGACTTCCACAACACGTCACCAGAGCCCAGCTCAGGGATGTACCAGCAATCAGGAGATTTGACCCTATGCAAATGAGTGACACCGTTCTCAAAGCGTCCTTGAGCCCCGAGGAGCGCTCCGCGATCGCCGAGATCGAAGCGACCACCAACATCCTGCAGCTTGTCACCCGTCTGACCGGTACGCGCTTTGCCGGCATTGCCAAATTCACGGAAACCGAGTGGATCGTCTGTTCCGCCTACGATCCGATTGAACTGGGGATAAACGTCGGTGATACGCTGGATCTGGAAACCACGCTTTGCAGTGAGTTTCGCAGAAATCCTCAAGCCCTCTTCCTTCCACAAATCAGCCAGGATGGACGACTTTCGTCACGTCCTGTGGTGAAGCAGTATTCGATCGAGAGCTACGCAGGCGCGCCTGTTTTCCTGCCGGATGGCAGATTGTGGGGCGCACTGTGTGCTTTGGATTCAAGGTCTGTGCTGTTCGACAACCCGGATATGGCAGAAACATTGACGCTGTTCGCACGGCTTATCGGCTGTATCTTTTTCTCGAATCTGACTGTTGAGGGCGTTACCCATATCAAGACCGGGGCGTGCCTGACTGAGTAGCCCTGTTCATTGGTCGAGGATTACCCAACTTTCTTGCAGACAACAAAAAACCCCGTAGATCATTGATCTACGGGGTTTTTGATAGTGGAGGCCGAGGTCGGAATCGAACCGGCGTAGGTGGATTTGCAATCCACTGCATAACCATTTTGCTACTCGGCCTCAAAGTATTCGCTGTCAGTAGCGCAACAACAAACACTGTACAAATTGGAGCGGGAAACGAGACTCGAACTCGCGACCCCGACCTTGGCAAGGTCGTGCTCTACCAACTGAGCTATTCCCGCTTGGTGTGGCGCATTCTATAGAATTAAGAAGCCCCGTCAACCCCTTGATTCAAAAAAGTTTTATTTCTTTTCGACATCGGTCTTCAGGTGCGGCCAGGCGGCGCGAAGGTATTGAACCATCGACCACAGGGTCAGCCCTGCAGAGACCATCAGCAGCGTATAACCGAGCACGACCCAGAAGCTGAACGCCTTTGGATGGGCCAGCAGGATCACCAGCGCGAGCATCTGCGCCGCGGTTTTCCATTTGCCCAGATTCGAAACTGCTACCTGTGCCCGGGCGCCGAGCTCGGCCATCCATTCGCGCAGCGCCGAAATCACGATCTCACGACCGATGATGACCGCTGCGGGCAGCGTGAGCCAGAGATTGCCGTGTTCCTGCACCAGCAGGACCAGGGCAACAGCCACCATCAGCTTGTCGGCGACCGGATCGAGAAACGCACCGAAGGGAGTGCTTTGCTCCAGTCGGCGCGCCAGATAACCATCGAGCCAGTCGGTGGCGGCCGCGAAGGCGAACACCGAGGCGGAGGCCATGTAACTCCATTCGTAAGGCAGATAGAACAGCAAAATGAAGATCGGGATGAGCAGGACGCGTAGAACGGTAATCAGATTAGGGATATTCATCGGCACAACTGGCTACGAGGTGAAGGGGCATTCTACTCACTATGCAGGTTCGCATAAATCGACTCAGCGAGCTTTTTACTGATCCCCGGGGCTTTGGCGATCTCTTCGATGCTTGCACGAGACAGCTCCTGCAATCCACCAAAATGTTTCAACAGGTCACGGCGCCGGGTCGGCCCTACCCCTGCCACGCCTTCCAGCGTTGAGGTGCGGCGCGTCTTGCCGCGGCGGGCGCGGTGTCCCGTAATCGCGAAGCGATGCGCCTCATCGCGGATCTGCTGGATCAGGTGCAAGGCAGGCGAATCGCCGCGCAATGTGAACTCGTGGGCTGCATCATTCAGATACAACGTTTCGAAACCGGCCTTGCGGGTGGCACCTTTGGCGACGCCCAAAAGGATCAGGTCGGGCACGGCCAGTTCGTTGAGGACATCACGGGCCATCGACAGCTGGCCCTTGCCACCGTCGACCAGCAGGATGTCCGGCAACTTGCCCTCGCCGTCCTTGAGTTTGCTGAAGCGGCGGGTCAGCGCCTGGTGCATGGCCGCATAATCGTCGCCGGCGGTGACGCCTTCGATGTTGTAGCGACGGTAATCCGACTTGATTGCCCCTTCCGGCCCGAAGACCACGCACGAGGCCACCGTCGCCTCGCCGCTGGAATGACTGATGTCATAGCATTCCAGGCGTTGCGGCGGCTCGTCGAGGTTCAACACCTCGGCCAGCGCGTCGAATCGCGCAGCCGTGTGCTGACGATTGGCCAGCCGCGCGCCCAACGCTTGCTCAGCGTTGGTCACGGCCAGTTGCTGCCAGCGCGCTCGCGTACCGCGCACCCGGTGGCTGATCGCCAATTCGCGGCCGCGCAAGGTATGGATGCCTTCGATCAGGGCCGGGAAGTCCTCGTGAACCACGTTGACGATCAATTCGCTCGGCAGATCCCGTTCGGGGCTACTGATGTAGTACTGGCCGAGAAAGGCCGCCATGACTTCGGAAACTTCTTCCTCGATGCCGACCTGGGGGAAGAAATTCTTGCTGCCCAGCACTCGCCCGCCGCGCACGCTGATCAGGTGGACACAGGCGCCACCGGGGTTGACGAAGGCCGCGATGACATCGATATCACCGGTGCCGCCCTCCATGCTTTGCTGATCCTGAACGCGGCGCAGCAAAGCAATTTGGTCGCGCAATTCGGCGGCACGCTCGAATTCGAGATTGATCGCCGCTTCTTCCATCGCCGTGGACAGCTCATTGGTCAACGCGTGGCTGCGGCCTTCAAGGAACATCACCGAGTGGCGCACGTCTTCGGCGTAGACATCAGGCTCGACCAGACCCACACAAGGCGCCTTGCAGCGCTTGATCTGATATTGCAGGCATGGACGGGTGCGATTCTTGTAATAGCTGTCTTCGCACTGACGGACAAAGAAGGTTTTTTGCAGAATGCTCAGGCTCTCGCGGATGGCACCGGCACTCGGGTACGGGCCGAAATACTTGCCCTTGGCTTTTTTGGCGCCGCGATGAATGCTCAGGCGCGGAAACTGCCCATCCGACAAAAACACATAGGGATAGGACTTATCGTCACGCAGCAGGATGTTGTAGGGCGGGCGCCACTCCTTGATCAGCGTCTGTTCCAGCAACAGCGCTTCGGTTTCGTTGGCTGTGATGGTGGTTTCGACCTGAGCGATGCGCCCGACCAGGGCGGCGGTTTTTGGCGCCAGGCCGGTCTTGCGAAAATAGCTCGCCAGGCGTTTCTTCAGGTTTTTCGCTTTACCCACATAGAGCAGACGCGCCTCGCTGTCGAACATGCGATAGACGCCGGGGCGACCGCTGACGGTGGACAGGAACGCACTGGAATCAAATATTTCGGTCATGGTCAGGCGCTGGCATCCACCATGCCATGTCGTACCGCGAGGAGCGTCAACTCAACGTCGCTGCTGATCGAAAGTTTCTCGAAAATGCGGTAGCGGTAGGTGTTCACGGTTTTCGGCGACAGGCACAGTTTGTCGGAAATGATCTGCACCTTCTGGCAACCGACAATCATCAATGCGATCTGGATTTCCCGCTCGGACAGGGCATCGAATGGCGAGTCATTGGTTGGCTGGAAGGACTTGATCGCCAACTGCTGGGCGATCTGCGGACTGATGTAGCGCTGGCCGGCGAACACCAGGCGAATGGGCTGGACCATTTCCGGCAAGCCTGCCCCTTTGGTCAGGTAACCGGCGGCGCCAGCCTGCAGCAGACGCGTCGGGAAAGGGTCTTCCTCGCACACGGTGACAGCAACCACCTTGATGTCGGGGTGGCTGCGCAGCAGTTTTCGAGTGGCTTCGAGGCCGCCGATGCCTGGCATCTTGACGTCCATTAGCACGACGTCAGGCTTCAACTCCCGTGCCTTGATCAGGGACTCTTCACCTGATTCGGCCTGACCCACCACCTGCAGGCCATCGATATCGGCCAGCATCCGTGTAATGCCTGTACGAACGAGATCATGGTCATCGACCACTAGCACCCTAATCAAGCAGACACCTCGCGATATGGTCTTATTGGGATGCCGGACACCTTAGCAAAAAGTGCCTGACAGACCTAGCGGAAAGCCGCATTTAAAAAGTTTCAATTCGTCATTGAGGGCTTGCCGGCTGTGGGTTTCAGAGCACAGCTGTACTTAAATCGAGCTGCATCCTCAGGAAATACTCATCCCTGCCGACGATGCGCAGTCCTTTGCGCACATACAGTTTTTGCGCCGGGTTGTTATCGAACACCGTCAACCGCAGCGCCGGTCGTCTTGCCTGAAGGGCCATGCCGATAACCTGATCAATGGCCCAGGAACCGGCGCCCTGCCCTTGCCACGCCTGATCGATCTGCAATTCGCGGACGTACAGCGCCCGCGCATCCTGGCTCAGACTGAAAAACCCGATTGGGGTTTCGTCCCGGACAATCAACCAGCTGTCACGATAGTGCCAGCCTGCGTCGAACGCTTCGTCCTGCCACAACAGATCGTGGTCAATGTAATAGCGCAGCATGTTGCGACAGGTCAGGCCCCGCGCGAAATCCAGGTCATCATCGGTGGCATGCCGAATTCGGTAGCTCATTCAGCCCCCTCCATAATCACAAAAATTTACTCAACCCGAATCATTTGCCAGCGATAGCGCTTTCGCTCAACTGGTAATAGCATTTTCTGATTGCTGATGCGCACCAGCGTCGAGTAAGCTCGGCGCACTCAACGGAGAAAACCATGTTCAACGCCCTCGCACAGTCACGCATCGCCAGCGCCCCGCGCTCGATTGCGCCTGCCCGGGTGAATGACGTGTGCGCTCCTGCCAGTTTTTATTTTGGGTATTGGTTTAGCCACTGGCGCGCCTGATACCCAAACGGCGCCCATGAAAAACGGGTCGCCTACCAGAGATTTCTCAACCCCCGGTCGGCTTCCCGATCGGGGGTTTTGTTTTTTCAGGCCCAATATTTTCCAGCACCACACCAGACAATTCGAGGATTACATCATGAACTACGCCACTTATTACCGTTACGACAGCTTTAGCGCCTGGCGATTTACCAGCCTCCGCTCGGGACAGCCTGCCGCCTCCGATCGGTCACCCACAGGTGGCAAACACACACCCCTAGCCAGTACGGCCATTTGTCGAACACCCCAGTAGGGCCGAGCGCGCGGGAAATACCCGCCATCCGCCCAGGAAGACCGAACATGAACTCTTCAGTTTCCGCTCTGCCCCTGTCAACACTCGATTCTGCCAACGAAGCACTGACCCTGCGTCTGCCCAGCTCGTTGCAACTCAAACAGCAATTTCCGCTCAGCCATTCCCTGCATCAGCAGGTCAATGCCCACCGCCAGGCGGTGCGCGCCATCCTCAACGGCGAAGACCCGCGCCTGCTGGTGATCGTTGGCCCCTGCTCTATCCATGACCCGCAATCAGCAATCGAATACGCTGCCAGACTCGCTCGCCTGGCCCAGGATGTGAGCGAGGAAATGCTGCTGGTCATGCGCGCCTACGTTGAAAAGCCGCGTACGACGGTCGGCTGGAAAGGCCTGGCCTACGATCCGCATCTGGACGGCACTGACGACATGGCTACGGGCCTGACGCTGTCCCGCGAACTCATGCTGGAAATGATCCGTCTCGGTCTGCCGGTGGCCACCGAGCTGCTACAACCCATGGCCGCTAACTACTTCGATGACCTGCTCAGCTGGGTGGCCATTGGTGCCCGCACCACCGAATCGCAGATTCACCGGGAAATGGCCAGCGGCCTGAACATGCCGGTGGGTTTCAAGAACGGCACCGACGGTGGCGCCGCCGTTGCTGTCGACGCCATGCGTTCGGCAGCCCATCCGCATCGGCACTTCGGCGTGGATAGCCAAGGGCATCCAGCGATCGTGCAGACCGCTGGCAACGCTGACACCCACATGGTGCTGCGCGGCGGCCATCAAGGGCCAAACTACGACGCGACCAGCGTGGCCAAGATCAGCGCCGAGCTCAGCCGACTGAAAATCCCGAGCCGCATCATGGTCGATTGCAGCCATGCCAACAGCGGCAAGGATCCACTGCGTCAGCCAGCAGTCTTCAACGACGTTCTTGAGCAGCGACTGCGTGGCGACCGCTCGCTGATCGGCATGATGCTGGAATCGCACCTCTTCGAAGGCTGCCAGCCGCTGAGCAATTCCCTGCGCTACGGCGTGTCGATCACCGATGGCTGCCTCGGCTTCGACGCAACGGAACAATTGTTGACTGACGCGGCGCGACGCTTCGCGCAAACCCAACGTTGATCGCAAGCGCCCTCCCGCTTACGCAGAGCGTGGAGGGCTGCAGTTCGCAGGCTATGCCACTACGTTGATCCGTCTCACCGCGGATTGCTGACTGACGTCATCCAGGCGTTCAACCGTGTAGCCAATTTCGACTGTAGTGCCGTGATGTTCGCGCCAGAAGCGGTGAGGGACGGTGAAACTCAGCGGTTGCCCGGCCATCTCCGGAGTGATTTCAAGGTCATCCCGGTGGCTGAAAAATTCGCCGTCAAGCTTGAGATAGACCAACTCATCCTCCTGCACTTGCGCGTCCTCAATGAGAATGGCAACCCCGTCTACCGAATCCTTCACTGACAACACGTCTTCAATCGCGCCGACAACATCCGGCGCAACCAGTTGCGCACGCGCCGCAGGCCCGATGAAAACCGTGGCGGGCTCTGACGTTCGAATGGTTGCGCAGGGTTGTTCGACACGGTAACCGACAACCACCTCGCCACCGCGATGGGCTTCGATGCAGCTGCCCGGCACCCAGAATGAAAGGCTTTGCCCAACCGCATAGGCCTCCACCTTCAATGCATCGGTGAAAATCTCGGGCGAGGTATCTCCGTGCCAAGACAACATCACCCGGTCGCCCACGGACATTCGCGCGTAAGGTTGCAGCGTCACCAGCGTGCCTTCGGCAACGCGCAACGGCTCCAGCGCCCCGTTGACCGAGCCCTCTATCTGCGGCGCCAACAGCTGCGGACGGACATCCCCCACAGACAATTGCAAGCGAGCAGACTCCACGGGGCCGGGGACGCGCGGACTTTGCAGTGCCCAGTAGACCTGCAGCGAACCTCCGTCCAGCGCGGCCACATGCATGCCCTTGATGACGAAGATGACGTCTTTGCCCACCTGGGCTTGGCTGATAAACCGGATCCTCTCGTATTGATAGGCAAAACCTTCGATATCCAGCCCCTCCCAGTACAGCACCAACTGATCGCCACAGGTCATGTTGGCGTAGGGCGCGATCCGTACGACGACCCTGGTTAGCGAAGGGTCGAGGACGCTGCCCTCCAGACCGTCGATCGTCGGCGCGAACAGCGGTTCGGCTGACACTTGAGCCGCGACCGGCTGATGCATGCGCCAGCAAAACTCGATTTCATGGTGATTCATTTCGTCTCCACTCCATGGATAACGTGCCGCCCTGGATGACGACACCGACACCTACATTGAGGACTTCTTTGACTGTCCTGGCTGTCAGCCGCATACGTCGCGAAGCCGGCGTAATCGCTACTCGCAAAGTAGGCAAGTGGGGGCTTGGGGCTCTTATGCCGACAAACGACCCAATGAACTTCCGATTCGGATTTCACAGGTATCCGAAATTTCGTACGCCCCCTATTCCATTTTCAAACGCAACGTGAAGCCTCTTCGTACTTCTTCAACGAGATGAGTGTTTTAGAGTGGCCCGGTGATTTCCCGATGAACTTCTACGAAAAAGGTAAGAACATGCAACGGAATGCTACAACTCGTTATCCCATCCTGTTGGTCCACGGTCTGTTCGGGTTCGAGCGTATCGGTCATTTCGAGCTGTTCCATGACGTCAAGTCCGCGCTGAAATCGGCCGGCTGCCGATTGTTTGTTCCACACCTTTCGGCGACTCACAACAACGAAATGAGGGGTGAGCAATTGCTGTCACAGATTGCCTGTGTGCTGCGAGGCACAGGCGCGAAGAAAGTCAACCTGATCGGACACAGCCAAGGCGCACTCGCTGCACGCTACGCGGCGGCGCTTGCACCAAACGTCGTCGCTTCAGTCACCTCCGTCAGTGGTCCGAACCATGGCTCGGAGCTCGCCGACTTCCTGCGCAATGCGCTGATCCCGGGCAAGCTGCCGGAGGCCGTCGCACAAAACGTGGCGACGCAGTTTGCTGATTTATTGTCGCTACTCAGCGGTAATGTGGCACTGCCGCAGAATGCATTGGCCGCGCTCAACGCACTGACCACGGTCGGCGTCGGTCAATTCAATGACAGGTTTCCGCAGGGACTGCCGCAAACCTGGGGTGGCCACGGCCCCGGGCAGGTCAATGGGGTGCGCTATTACTCGTGGAGCGGGGTTGTCCCCCAATCGACGCTGCCAGCGCTGGATCCGGTTCAGGACATATGCCGGCGGCTGTCGCAATACTTCACCACCGAACCCCAGCAGAACGACGGTTTCGTCGGACGCTTCAGTACCCATCTGGGGCAAGTGATCCGCTCTGATTATCCAATGGATCATCTGGCCAGCCTGCGGCGTACCACTGGCGTAAACGGGCCATCACCCGATCCGATTGACCTGTATGTCGAACATGCACGGCGCCTGCGAGCGGCGGATCTCTGAATCGGTTCTGCCATCGAGAATGGAACTTTGCCGAGAATTCGCCCACTGATTCCGGTAGGCTCCACCTTTTATTGAAACAGTTCGGAGAATTCCCCATGGCTAAAGCCACTGCCCGCCACATCCTGGTTTCCAGCGAAGACAAGTGCAACGAACTCAAGGCTCAGATCGAAGCCGGCGCTGATTTCGCCGAAGTCGCCAAGACCAACTCCACCTGCCCGTCCAGCCGCCAGGGCGGTGATCTGGGTTCTTTCGGTCCTGGCCAGATGGTCAAGGAATTCGACACCGTGGTGTTCAGCGCGCCAATCAATGTCGTGCAAGGCCCGGTGAAGACCCAGTTCGGTTACCACCTGCTGGAAGTCACCAGCCGTCAGGACTGATTCGTCGTCCGATTGCGATAACGGCCCGCCTTCTGGTGGGCCGTTGTGTTTCAGTTACATATACGGCTGGCGAGTGACGCGCGGCTCGCGTACAACTTGCGCTTATCGATTTTCCGTTCCAAGGCTGACGATGCGACTGGTTTTTCCCACACTGCTGTTCACCGCCCTCGCCCTGCTCACGGGTGCCGCCGGTGTCAACGCTGCGCCGCAACACGCGTTGACCGTTTACGGTGAACCGGCCAAATACCCCGACGGCTTCAGCCATTTCGACTACACCAATCCGCAAGCGCCGAAGGGCGGGACGATGCGTCGCTCGGCGATCGAAATCGGTCACTTCGACCATTTGCTGCCTTATATAGACAAAGGCATCGGTGTCACACAGATCGACGGGCTCCTTTATTCTCCATTGGCGCAACGCTCGCTCGATGAGCCTTACACCGTCTATGGTCTGGTCGCGGAGAAAATGGAGCGTTCGGACGACGGGCTGTCGCTGCGTTTCTTCATCAATCCCAAGGCGCGCTTTGCCGATGGCAAACAGATCACCGCCGAAGACGTTCGCTATACCTACAACCTGCTGATGACCCAGGGCAGCCTGCGTTATCGCACCCAGTTCGCCGACGTCAAGGACGTCGAAATCGAAGCGCCGCTGACCGTGCGCTTCGACTTCAAAAGCAACGAAAACCGCACCCTGCCGCTGGATATCGCGACCCTGCCGGTGTTCCCCGAACATTGGTGGAAGAGTCGCGATTTCGCTGGCGGCGGTGGCTATGAACCGCCACTGGGCAGCGGGCCGTACCGGGTCGGCAAAGTCGATTCCGGGCGCAGCATTACCTTCGAACGCAATGGCGACTGGTGGGGCAAGGACCTGCCGGTGAGTCGCGGCCTGTACAACTTCGACCATTTCAGCATCGAGTACTTCGGCGATACCGACGTCGCCCGCCAGGTGTTGCGTGGCGGCGCCTATGACTACAACCGCGAATTTTCCGCGACCGGCTACTCGATCGGCTACGACAGCCCAGCTCTTAGCGATGGCCGTTTGCAGAAAGCCCACCTCGCCACCGAAGCGCCGCAGTCGGCTCAGGGCTTCGTGTTCAATCTGCAAAAACCGATGTTCCAGGACCGTCGTGTGCGCCAGGCACTGGCGATGCTCTGGGATTTCGAATGGAGCAACCGGCAGATGATGCGCAACGTCTATATCCGCCAGCAGAGCTACTTTTCCAATACCGATCTCGCCGCCCGGCAGTTGCCCGATGCGCAGGAATTGAAAATCCTTGAACCGCTGCGCGGCCAGGTACCTGAGGAAGTTTTCAGCAAAGTCTTCGAAGCACCGAAGACCGATGGCAGCGGCATCATCCGCGACAAGCAACTGCAAGCGCTCGATCTGCTCGAACAGGCCGGCTGGAAACCGGACGGCGACCAACTGGTGAACAGCGCCGGCGAGCCGTTGAGTTTCACCTTTCTGGTCAGCCAGAACGGAATGGATCGCCTGCTGCTGCCCTACAAGCGCACCCTGAAACAGATCGGCATCGAACTCAATATCCGCCGCATCGATGCCTCGCAGTACGTCAACCGCCTGATGAGCCGCGACTACGACATGATCGTTACCGGCTATCCCGTCACCACCTCCCCCGGCGGCGAGCTGCTCAACTATTTCGGTTCGGCGGCAGCCAACGATCCGGGCGCGAACAATTACATGGTGCTGAAAAACCCGGCGGTTGACACCTTGATCAACGGCCTGATCCGCGCCTCGACCCAATCGGACATGCTGCATTACGCCCATGCTTTGGACCGGGTGCTGCAATGGAATTACTACTGGATTCCCAACTATTACCCGCCAGGCACCTCGACCGTCTGGTGGAACCGCTTCGGCATTCCGACAGTGCAGGCCAGCAATGACGAAGCCATCGAGAGCTGGTGGGAAATCAGTCGGACACCGCTGACCAATCAACAAATGACCGCTGAGAAAATCAGTCGCAGCAGACCCGGAGGGCCGCACTGATGTGGGGTTACATACTGCGGCGCCTGCTGCTGATCATTCCGACGCTGGTGATCATCCTGCTGGTCAATTTCGTGATCATTCAGGCCGCGCCCGGCGGACCGGTGGAACAAGCCATCGCCCATCTGCAAGGCATCGGCGGTGCCAGTGCCGGCGGCGGAGCCAGCGAGACATCGAGCAACGCTTCGCGCGCCAGCCGTGGCCTGGATCCGCAACTGATCAAGGACATCGAAAAACAGTACGGCTTCGACAAGCCTGCCCACGAACGCCTGTGGCTGATGCTGAAAAACTATGCGCAGCTCGATTTCGGCAAGAGCTTCTTTCGCGGCGCAACAGTCACCGACCTGATTCTGGAAAAGATGCCGGTGACCATTTCGCTCGGGCTGTGGGCGACCCTGATCACCTATCTCGTGTCGATCCCGCTGGGCATCCGCAAGGCCGTGCACCACGGCAGCCATTTCGATATCTGGAGCAGCACAGCGATCATCATTGGCTATGCGATGCCGGCGTTTCTGTTCGCGATGTTCCTGATCGTGGTATTTGCCGGCGGCACTTCGCTGAACTGGTTTCCGGTGCGCGGACTGGTTTCGGACAACTTCGAATCGCTGTCGACGCTGGGCAAGATCGCCGATTACTTCTGGCATCTGGTGTTGCCGGTCACCGCGCTGGTGATCGGCGGGTTCGCCACCCTGACCATCCTGACGAAAAACTCGTTCCTCAATGAGATCACCCGGCAGTACGTGGTCACCGCCCGGGCCAAGGGCTTGAGCGAACGCCGTGTGCTGTACGGACATGTGTTCCGCAACGCCATGCTGCTGGTGGTGTCCGGGATTCCTCAGGCGTTCATCAGCGTATTCTTCGCCGGCTCCCTGCTGATCGAAGTGATCTTCTCCCTCGACGGCCTTGGGCGCATGAGCTACGAAGCGGCGGTTTCACGGGACTATCCGGTGGTGTTCGGCTCGCTATTCATCTTCACCCTGTTCGGTCTGCTGATAAAACTGCTCGGCGACCTGTGCTACACCCTGGTCGACCCGCGTATCGACTTCGCCGCGAGGAACGCCTGATGCTCACGCTCTCGCCTTTGGGGCGCCGCCGTTTCGAACGTTTCAAGAAAAACCGTCGCGGCTGGTGGTCGCTGTGGTTGTTCATCGGCCTGTTCATGCTGACGCTGGGCGGCGAATTGATCGCCAACGACAAGCCGCTGATGGTCAGTTATCAGGGACAGTGGTACTTCCCGGTGCTCAAGCGCCACACCGAGCAGGAATTCGGCGGGCAACTGCCCTTCCAGGCTGATTATCGCAGCGAGTACGTGCAGAACCTGATCCGCAAGGAGGGCGGCTGGTTATTGTTCCCGCCGATTCCGTTCAGCGACGACACGCCCAACTACGACTTGAACAAACCGGCGCCGAGCCCACCAACGTCGGTCAACTGGCTGGGCACCGATGATCAGGCCCGCGATGTGCTGGCGCGGGTCATTTTTGGCGCTCGGGTGTCGATCCTGTTTGCGTTGATGCTGACCTTCGTCAGTGCGCTGATCGGCATCGCTGCCGGCGCGTTGCAGGGCTATTACGGTGGCTGGGTCGATCTGCTCGGGCAGCGCGTACTGGAAGTCTGGTCGGGACTGCCGGTGCTGTATCTGCTGATCATTCTTTCCGGTTTCGTCGAGCCGAATTTCTGGTGGCTGCTGGGGATCATGGCGCTGTTTTCCTGGCTGGCCCTGGTGGACGTGGTGCGCGCCGAGTTCCTGCGCGGGCGCAATCTGGAATACGTCAAAGCCGCGCGCGCCCTGGGTCTGACTGACCGCAAGGTGATCTTCCGGCACATCCTGCCCAACGCGATGAACGCCACGCTGAGCTACCTGCCGTTCATTCTGACCGGGGCCATCTCGACGCTGACCGCGCTGGATTTCCTCGGCTTCGGCATGCCGGCCGGCAGTGCTTCGCTGGGCGAGCTGATCGGTCAGGGCAAGCAGAACCTGCAAGCGCCATGGCTTGGCTTGACCGCGTTCTTCACCCTGGCGCTGATCCTTTCATTACTGGTATTCATCGGCGAAGCGTTGCGTGACGCTTTTGACCCTCGATCCTGAAGCGTGACCATGACTGACAACCTGATTGAAATCCGCAACCTCAATGTCGCCTTCCATGGCCAGACGGTGGTGCGTGACCTGTGCCTGGATATCCGCCCCGGTGAATGCCTGGCACTCGTCGGCGAATCGGGTTCGGGGAAATCGGTGACGGCGCATTCGATCCTGCAACTGCTGCCCGACACTGAGGCGCAATCCCGTGGCAGCATCCGCTATCGAGGGCAGGAGCTGCTGGGCGCCGATCCGAAAGTCTTGCGAGAACTGCGCGGCAATCGCATCGCCATGATCTTTCAGGAGCCGATGACCTCGCTCAATCCCTTGCACACCATCGAAAAGCAGATCGGCGAAACCCTGCTGCTGCACCGTGGCCTGGGCGGCAAGCAAGCGCAGCAGCGCATTCTCGAACTGCTCGGACTGGTCGGCATCCAGAAGCCCCGGGAACGGCTGAAGGCCTATCCGCATCAACTCTCTGGCGGGCAACGGCAGAGGGTGATGATCGCCATGGCGCTAGCCTGCGAACCGGAGTTGTTGATTGCTGACGAACCGACCACGGCACTGGACGTCACCGTGCAGCGCAAGATTCTCTTGCTGCTCAAATCCCTGCAACAGCGCTTGGGCATGTCGCTGCTGCTGATCAGCCACGATCTCAATCTGGTACGCAGCATTGCTCAGCGCGTCTGTGTGATGAAGGCCGGCGAGATTGTCGAGCAGGCGCCCTGCGAAACCCTGTTCACCGAGCCGAAACACCCTTACAGCTGCGTGCTGTTGAACGCGGAGCCCGAAGGTGAAGCCCTGCCCCGTGACGAGCGTGAAAACGTGCTGGAAGTGGCAGACCTGCGCGTCGATTTTCAGGTCGCTGGCGGACTGTTCCAGCGCAAGCAATATTTGCGCGCAGTTGACGGCATCAGTTTGAATATTCAGCGCGGTAAGACCCTGGGCATCGTTGGCGAATCTGGTTCGGGCAAGTCGACGCTGGGTCAGGCGATCCTGCGTTTGCTCGACTCCGAGGGCAGCATTCGCTTTCAGGGCGCAGCGCTCGACGGCCTCAATCAAAAGCAACTGCGACCGTGGCGGCGGCAAATGCAGGTGGTGTTTCAGGACCCGTTTGGCAGCCTCAGCCCGCGCATGTCGGTGGCGCAGATCATCAGCGAAGGTCTGGAAGTGCATTGTGAGTCGACGGCTAACGAATGCGACGAGCAAGTGATTCGCGTGCTCAGGGAAGTCGGCCTCGACCCGGAAAGCCGCCATCGCTACCCGCATGAATTCTCCGGCGGCCAGCGTCAGCGCATCGCCATCGCGCGGGCGCTGGTGCTGAAACCGGCGCTGATCCTGCTCGATGAACCGACCTCCGCACTCGATCGCACGGTGCAGAAACAAGTGGTCGCCCTGCTCCGTGACCTGCAGGAAAAACACGGTTTGACTTATCTGTTCATCAGCCACGATCTGGCGGTGGTGCGCGCCCTCGCCCATGACATGATCGTGATCAAGGACGGCCAAGTCGTCGAGCGGGGTGCCAGTCACAACGTGTTCGATAACCCGCAGCATCCGTACACCAAAGAGCTGTTGGCGGCGGCGCATCCGGGGTAGGTTTTTTCTGTTAATCCGCGGCGCGGCATTCGCGAGCAGGCTCACTCCTACAATTGGAATGCGTTCCCCCTGTAGGAGTGAGCCTGCTCGCGATGAAGCCTCAACAGGCGAAATATTTTCAGGACCTTGCAGATGAACACCACCGAAAGCCTCAAGGACTATCAACGGGTTCGCACTCTGGCGATCCGTTCGCTGTTCGAGATCATCGAGCAGTCCAGTGAAGGCACGGTGATTGTCGATCGCGATGCGAACATCGTCTGGATGAATGAGCGCTACGCCCGGCGCTTTGGTCTTGAATCTGCGGCAGGCGCCATCGGCAAACCCTGCGAAAGCGTGATCCCCGGCAGCCTGCTGCGCGAAGTGGTGCGCACCGGTCGCCCCATTCTGCTGGACATGCAGGACACACCGAAGGAACCGCTGGTGGTGATGCGCCTGCCCATCCATGACGACGCCGGCAGTGTGATCGGCGCCATCGGTTTTGCCCTGTTCGACGAATTGCGCACGCTGTCGCCGATGCTCAAGCGCTACCTGAGCATGCAGGAAGAACTGGCCTCGACCCGCTCGCTGCTGCGCGCGCGGCAGACCAAATACAACTTCGCCCATTTCATCGGCACCAGCGCTGCCAGCCTCGAAGTCAAACGCCGCGCCCGGCGCAGTGCCAGCGCTGATTCGCCGGTGTTGCTGCTCGGCGAAACCGGCACCGGCAAGGAATTGCTTGCGCAAGCCATTCACAGCGCCTCGCCACGGGCGCACAAAGCCTTCGTCAGCATCAACAGCGCGGCCATTCCGGAGGCTTTGCTGGAAGCCGAGTTCTTCGGCACGGCACCGGGCGCGTTTACCGGTGCTGATCGCAAGGGCCGTACCGGCAAATTGCAGATCGCTCAGGGCGGCACGCTGTTTCTCGACGAGATCGGCGATATGCCGCTGCCGCTGCAAAGCAAACTGCTGCGGGTTTTGCAGGAAAAGGAATTCGAACCGGTCGGCTCCAATGAAGTGATTCAGAGCGATGTGCGGGTGATCGCCGCGACTTCGACAGATTTGCAGGCGGCGATCAAGCGTGGCGAATTTCGCGCCGATTTGTACTACCGCCTCAACGTCCTGCCAATCCAGGTGCCGCCGCTGCGTGAGCGGCTTGATGACCTGCCCGCGCTGAGCGAGGCGATTCTGGAGGAACTGCGCAGCCAGCACGAATTGCACCGCGATGCGCTGGCGCTGCTCGGCCAGCATGCGTGGCCGGGCAACATTCGCGAGTTGCGCAATGTGCTTGAACGGGCGGCGCTGCTCAGTGATGACTTACTGCTGACCGAGCAGGATATTCGCGGGGCGATTGGGTCGTTCACCCCGGTTGAGCGCACGGCCGATCCGGGCGTACAAGCCGCCGTAGGTGAGACATTCGCCCAGGCGCGAGCGCGTTTTGATCGGCAGTTGATTGAGTCGGCCCTGGCGCAATGCGCGGGGAAAGTGCCGGAGGCTGCGGCGCGGTTAGGGCTGGGGCGGTCGACGCTGTACAAGAAAATGCTGGCGTTGGGAATCGTTTGAGTCTCGCTAAAGAGACAGCAATCTCTTTTTTTAGATAGGTTTTTCAAGATCAAAAGATCGCAGCCTTCGGCAGCTCCTACAGGGTAAATACGACAATCCACGTAGGAGCTGCCGAAGGCTGCGATCTTTTAGCCGTCTCAAAATAGAGACAAATCACTCAAGATGCTGACCTTACCGTAGAGAATATTCATAGATATCAATCGGTTAGGGTTTTGGCACAGTAATCGCTACAGCCTCTCCACCCGTTCCCCCCATAAAAACAACAATCCTGGAGAGACACACCATGAGTGTGATCATTGCCCTGGCAGCGCTGACGCTGCTGATGCTCGCCGCCTACCGTGGCTACAGCGTTATCCTCTTCGCCCCGATCGCTGCCCTCGGCGCGGTCCTGCTCACCGATCCATCCGCCGTCGCGCCCGCGTTTACCGGGGTGTTCATGGACAAGATGGTCGGTTTCATCAAGCTCTACTTTCCCGTCTTCCTGCTCGGCGCAGTGTTTGGCAAGCTGATCGAACTGTCCGGCTTCTCGCGGTCGATTGTCGCCGCCGCGATTCGCTTGCTCGGCACCCGGCAAGCGATGCTGGTGATCGTGCTGGTTTGCGCCCTGCTGACTTACGGCGGCGTGTCGTTATTTGTCGTGGTGTTTGCGGTGTACCCGTTCGCCGCCGAGATGTTTCGCCAAAGCAATATTCCCAAGCGCTTGATCCCGGCGACCATCGCGCTCGGTGCGTTCTCGTTCACCATGGACGCCCTGCCCGGCACGCCGCAGATCCAGAACATCATCCCCAGCACGTTTTTCAATACCACCGCATGGGCGGCGCCGTGGCTGGGCGTGATCGGCACGATATTCGTGTTCTGCGCCGGCATGCTGTTTTTGCAGCGCCAGCGCAACAAGGCGCAGCGTGCCGGTGAAGGCTATGGCACCGAACTGCGCAACGAACCGGAAACCGCTGAAGACCTCCAACTGCCGAACCCGTGGATCGCGCTGTCGCCATTGCTGGCGGTCGGGATCATGAACCTGCTGTTCACCCAGTGGATTCCGCAGTGGTATGGCAAGACCCACAGCCTCGCCCTGCCGGGCATGGCCGCGCCAGTCACGACCGAAATCGCCAAGCTCACGGCGATCTGGGCGGTGCAGGCGGCGTTGCTGGTCGGCATCCTCATGGTGTTGGCGTTCGGCTTTCAGGCGATTCGCAGCAAGCTTGCCGAAGGCAGCAAAAGCGCAGTCAGCGGTGCGTTGCTGGCGGCGATGAACACCGCGTCCGAATACGGTTTTGGTGCGGTCATCGCCTCACTGCCCGGCTTTCTGGTGTTGGCCGACTGGCTCAAGCAAATCCCCAATCCACTGGTCAACGAAGCCATCACCGTGACGCTGCTCGCCGGCATCACCGGTTCGGCTTCGGGCGGCATGAGCATTGCGCTGGCGGCGATGTCCGAGCAGTTCATCAGTGCGGCGCATGCGGCGAATATTCCGCTGGAAGTGCTGCACCGCGTCGCCGCGATGGCCAGTGGCGGCATGGACACCCTGCCGCACAACGGCGCGGTGATCACGCTGCTGGCGGTGACCGGGCTGACCCACCGTGAAGCCTACAAAGACATTTTCTGTATTACGCTGATCAAGACCCTGGCGGTTTTCGTGGTGATCGGCACTTTCTACGCCACTGGCATTGTGTGAGGTATTCATGACCACTCTTTCCGGCAAGACAGCGCTGGTAACCGGCTCCACCAGCGGCATCGGCCTGGGCATCGCGCTGAGCCTGGCGCAGGCCGGCGCCAACCTGATTCTCAATGGTTTCGGCGACGCCTCGAAGGTGATTGCCGAGGTCGCTCGGTTCGGCGGCAAGGTCGGCCATCATCCCGCCGATGTCAGCGACCCGGCGCAGATTGCCGACATGATCGCTTACGCCGAGCGTGAGTTTGGCGGCGTCGACATTCTGGTCAACAACGCGGGTATTCAACACGTGGCGGCGGTGGAAGAATTTCCAGTCGAGCGCTGGGATTCGATCATCGCGATCAACCTGTCATCGGTGTTTCACAGCACTCGCTTGAGCTTGCCGGGCATGCGCGAGAAAAACTGGGGACGGATCATCAATATCGCGTCGGTGCATGGCCAGGTCGGCTCCACCGGCAAAGCCGCGTATGTCGCAGCCAAACATGGTGTGATCGGCCTGACCAAAGTGGTCGGGCTGGAAACCGCGACCAGCCATGTCACCTGCAACGCGATCTGTCCGGGCTGGGTGTTGACGCCGCTGGTGCAGAAGCAGATCGATGATCGTGCGGCCAAGGGCGTCGATCCGCAGCAGGCGCAGCATGACCTGCTCGCCGAGAAACAGCCTTCGCTGGAGTTCGTTACGCCGGAGCATCTGGGTGAGCTGGTACTGTTTTTGTGCAGCGAGGCTGGCAGCCAGGTGCGCGGGGCGGCGTGGAATATTGATGGCGGATGGTTGGCGCAATAATCCTGCCCGCTCCTGTAGGAGTGAGCCTGCTCGCGATAGCGGTAAATCAGACACAGTTCGGGATTCTGACACAACGCTTTCGCGAGCAGGCTCGCTCCCACAGGAGATGATTTCCGTGGCCTGTACGAATCAGATAAGAAGAGCCAACCCATGTCCGACATCCTCTGGCAACCCGACCCGCAGCGTATCGCCCGTTCGCGTATGGACGTGTTTCGGCGCGAGATCAATCAGCGGCATTCGCTGCAGCTCGATGACTACCCTGCCCTGCACCAATGGAGCATCGAGCAGCGCGGCGATTTCTGGCAGGCGATCGTCGATTTCTTCGACATCCGCTTCCATACCCAACCCGACGCCGTTTTCCACGAAGGTGCGCAGATGCCCAGCGCCGAGTGGTTTCCTGGCGCGACGCTGAACTTCGCCGAACACCTGCTGCGCCGTCGCGACGATGCCGTGGCGGTGGTCGCCGTTGCGGAAAATGGCCAGCGCGAGCAACTGACCTGGGCCGAACTGGCCGAACATGTGGCAGGCTTCCAGGCCAGCCTGCGCGCGGTGGGCATTGGATACGGCGATCGCGTCGCCGCGTGCATGCCCAACACCTGGCAAACACTGGTGGCGATGCTGGCCACTACCAGCCTTGGCGCGATCTGGTCGTGCTCGTCACCAGACTTTGGTACCCACGGCGTGATCGATCGCTTTGGCCAGATCGAACCGAAACTGCTGCTCACCTGCGCGGGCTATCAATACGCCGGAAAAACCCTCGATCAGACCGCAAAGCTCAACGAAATCCTGGCGCAACTGCCGTCGCTGCAGCAGTTGATCATCGTGCCGTACGCCCGTCCGCAAGCCCGCATCGACGACTACCAGACCGACGCCGAAGTCACTCTGTGGCAAGATTTCTACGAACCGGGTTGCGAGCCGGATTTCACCCCGGTGCCGTTCAACCATCCGCTCTACGTGCTGTACTCCAGCGGCACCACTGGCGTGCCGAAATGCATCGTCCACAGCACCGGCGGCGTGCTGCTGCAACTCGTCAAGGAGCATGGTTTGCACTGCGACCTCGGTCCTGGTGATCGCTTGTTCTACTACACGACCTGCGGCTGGATGATGTGGAACTGGCTGGTCTCGGCACTCGCGGTGGGCAGCGCCGTGGTGCTCTACGACGGCTCGCCGTTCCACCCGGACCCTCAGCGTCTGCTCGACCTGATCGACGACGAGCGCATCAGCGTGTTTGGCACCAGTCCCAAGTTCCTCGCCACATTGGAAAGCGGCGGCGCCAGACCCCGTGACAGTCATGACTTGAGCAGCTTGAAAACACTGCTGTGTACGGGCTCGGCGCTGTCGCCGCAAAGCTATGATTTCGTTTATCGCGACTTCAAAACCGACGTATGCCTGGCGTCGATGTCCGGTGGCACGGACATCGTTTCCTGCTTCGTCAACGGCAATCCGCTGTCACCGGTCCGCCGCGGAGAAATCATGGGCAAGAGCCTGGGCATGGCCGTTGAGGTGTGGAACGACGCTGGTCAGCCGGTGATCGGTGAAAAAGGTGAACTGGTCTGCACCCGGCATTTTCCGGCGATGCCGATCGGGTTGTGGAATGATCCTGACGGCACAAAACTGCGCCAGTCCTATTTCAGTCTCTTTCCCGGCTTCTGGGCGCAGGGTGACTACGCCGAACAATTGCCCCATGGCGCAATGATGATCCATGGCCGCTCGGACGCGGTGCTGAATCCGGGTGGCGTGCGCATCGGTACAGCGGAAATCTATCGTCAGGTCGAGAAGATCACCGAAGTACAGGACAGCGTCGCCATCGGTCAGCAGTGGCAGGATGATGTGCGGGTTGTGCTGTTTGTCAGGTTGCGCGAAGGGCTGGAACTGGATGAAGCACTGGAGCAGCGCATCCGTCAGGTGATCCGCGCCAACACCTCCCCAAGGCATGTACCGGCGAAAATTGTGGCGGTGACAGACATTCCACGCACCATCAGCGGCAAGGTCGTGGAACTGGCTGTGCGCGAGATGGTGCATGGGCGACCGGTAAAAAATACCGATGCGCTGGCCAATCCCGAAGCGCTGGAGCAGTTTCGGGATCGGTGGGAGCTTGAGCAGTGAATATTGCAAAGGTCAAGGTGACCATTCGCGAGTCACAGGCTAATGGCCCGGGAATGGTCTGGACGCTTAATCGTTGAGATTCAACCAGACTTCCTCGGTGATCTTTCGACCTGCGCTCCTTTTAACTGCAGACTTCAGACGTGTCATGTTCATATTGAATTCTGATGGATCAGACTCTTTCTGGCTGAGCAAAGCTACCAGCATTGCAATCGAGTCCGCGTTTTGCAAAGCGCTACCATCGCCAGCAGCTGGGCCAATATAAGGTATGTGCCCTGCAGCGAAATTCAATAACCGGCTAACGTCACAGTGCTGGGTCTTGTTTCGTATTGCCGCCGGAGCATAAGCGTAATCTACCGTTCCGGCCTGTGCTCGACACATCTCATGTAACAGATCATCGGCAACTGCTCCATAATTGAATCTGCTGAATTCAAAACCCACATTGAGATTCTGATTGTTAACCGTCATGAACTGCACTTCATTCCGAGCATGCAACTCTGCTTTTTTCCACTCGTTGTATTGATTGACATCGACACTGACGACCTGATCATCAGTCTTCAGCGGATCAAGAAAGAAATTACTCGCGGAAACCCCTGCAAAGTCGAGTCTTACAGTCTTTAGTAGTGCCTCGATCTTCGAGCGACCATTGTCCGTAGTCCCCAAAAACAGACCGATCGCCAGGTCGGTATCCAGATTGATCCGGGAGTTCGTCAATACAGTAATTGCGGAATCCAACTTCTGCTTAGAAATGCGCAGGCCGTGTTCGATGATATGTTTCGTAAGACTTTCTGGTCGTACACTTGGGAGAGTAAACGAACACTTGAATTCGAAGTTCGGCAGCTTTTTTCCCCAAGGCTTACCGCTCCGGGTGAGCGCATACCAATGATTACTTTTCTTGAACGCACTGACACTCAGCGCAGTAAGAGCCCCGCTGCGAGGTCGCCACTTCCCCTGCCCGAGCGCTGGAAGGCTGGCAGCCTGAATCAAATCAGTGGAATGTCTGCCCCCCGTGAAGTTTTTCAGTTGCGAGGAAGCAGCATCTAGAAGCCTCAACCCCTTGGGCGCCAAGCTCAATCCATTTCTGATTAATATTTTTGAAATTTTGTAACCCGTCGAGGGTAACCCATCAATCGGATTGAAGGTCGAGACCGCCAATTGCAAACCATACTTCAGGAATTTAGCAAGTTTGGCAGTCTGCGATATCGACTTTGTAGCGATATTAAGCACCTTGACCGGAGCACCTACAAGCGTAAACAAAACACCAATAGCGTCCATGGAACAACCGTAGATACCATCGACAACTTTATTTCTTTCTGCGGACGCCAGGTCCTCGATGCATTTTTTGAACGGCACAATCAGATCGATTACAAACGTTACCGCCTCATCGTATTGCCGCGCTTTTTTCTCTTTCTCCGTAAGATCAGTAAATGTCTCCAGCAGCTCATCTACGCTGCCAATAGGACGATTGGCGACTATGAACTTCGCAATATTCTGCGCCTGTGCACTGATGAAGTACTGATAATAACTTTTTTTGCTGCCAGACTCGATGATTGGTGCTGCGATCGTGCCGAGCTTCTCGATTATCATCGAACCTGCTGAATTCGGGTTCGCTTGAGTACCGTTCATATAGCTGCTTATGTCGATCGGGACGTTATGCGTTTCTGGGACTGGAGGATGTTTGTCGTTAAGCCCGCCCTTATAATCCAGCCTGGATGGCATACTCATTTTGCCGGTATTCTTTATCAAAGCCCCCAGCGCATCATTTCTACGACACTCACCCAACAAGCTGAACATTTCGTAGCATAGAAGTTCATTATTGCCATGGGATGCGATCATTATCAGCGCAAATCGACCTCGGGCACGATCTTTATCAGCCTGGATCTCTACAACTTTCGTTTCCTGCCGGTCGGCACTTGTCTGTCTGTGATCTACCGGCTCATGAATAAATGTCCCGGCGGTTCGACGGACTGTAAAGAATGTAATTCTGCTCCTTTCAAATACATCCCGGTCTTGACGTGGCATACCCGCCAGCGCCATTTTTATGTTTGTTTCCATGGCGGCATGAATATTTTTGTGATACTCGCGCGTCTCTGCCAAAAAGGCGACTCGGGTGGGAGTACAGTATTGCAGCAGTGGATACTGAGTAAGTATGTGGGGTTGTTTATTCCAGTCCCACTGGCCGGAAGCAAGTTCGTCCTCTATTTGCAACTCGAGTATAGAGTGCCTCAAATCGGAAAACGTATTCGGGCGAAGTATCGGCTCTTCCAGAAAATCGCAATTCGGCAGCGCCGGCTCCAGAGCGGCCAAAGCAATCCGCCTGCGATTTGGCACGGGGGCAGTGAAGGCTTTGGTGCCTTTGACAATAGTCTCCACGTGGTTTTGATAGGCATTCATTGCCCGTTGCGTTGCTTCTCCAATAGTTGTCTGTATGTCCTCGGGCGTGATCACCTCATTGATCAACCCCCAGTCCGTAGCGGCATCGATCAAAGCCAGACCCTGCAGAGCGCTAATTGATTTACTGATCGATTCCAGATCAGCAAATTTCATAACCTGGTCATATGTCATAAGGCGCGATGCGCCTTTGGCAGTCATTTCGATAGAGCCAACCGTTTGCGAAAAAACCACCCAACTTATAGAGCCCGCAGTAAGCCATGCCGGAATGTTTTTAACCAGCAACGCCGGGGCGATGGAAGACAATAGTAAGTGAGATGCCAGTGGAACAAGCAGGCGAGAAATTTTCTTGCTGTCAACAAGGTGACTCTCAATGTTTTCCCGGACAACACTCAAAGATTGATCAGCCGCTGTTTCGGGGTCATAGATATCGAAACCAGCAATACAGTTTCTCCTATGCTGGGTACCGATCAACGGATCAAGCTGAAGAATAATCGCAGTGTACAGGACGGATGAACGTCTTTGACTGTCCAGCGCCTCATCACTATTTGCCCCCCACCACGCCAACCTTTCGATATAGCGCTTGGCCTGAGCCTGTGAATACTGATGGCCTATCAACTGGGCAACAACATCACCTGCACTTTCCCAAGAAATGCGATCCGCCAACTTCGGCTTGATCTGCTCATACAAAATGTCCAGCAAAGAGCCTGAAAAAAACTCCGTCGTCAAATCACGAATTTCTTTACATTCTTCAGCGGTCAATGTGATCACGCCGCCATTGATGCACTCCCAGTAATCGGGAAGCTGATCCGCTGCTGACCACCTCAAGGTCAAAAATTCCACCAACTTCGTCAGTTGATCAATGTCTGTAGGGACATGCAAACCATGAAAGCGCAACCACTGTGCGTAACTCGCCTTTCCATTCGACCAGATTTGACCTCCGGTCAGATTGAGGCCGTCTTTGAGCACTTCAAAATCGTCATGAGCTTCGGGCGCGGACTTGATTCTAGCCGCCACCTGCTCAAGCCCATCAGCCATTAACAACCCATCGCCCTTGAGTATTGCAATCGCGCCCGGTTCGTAACGATTTACACACTTCGCGAGCAGATCGCTAAAAGGTTTTTGCACATAATGCATGGATGAACCTGGCTGTAAATCCAGACTTAACATCTCAAAATCCGGTAAAGACGAACCGGCCTGATAACTACCGGAAATTCGACTTACAATCTCTGCCCGCTCAAACTGATCAGCCTCCGAGCAGAAATTATTATCTTCTGCGGTCAACACAGCGCTTTGTTCAAAAACACTTCTTACTCTCATATTGCGTCCTTTATTCAACAATTAAACAACGAACGCAACCTTAAACAAACGCATTAAACCTTCAAGCGAAGGTTTATTAACCGATATTTCTCAACACTTAAAACAACAACTGCAACTACACGATTTTTTACTCCAACAAACTCCAGCCGCCAGAATGGCGGCCCTGCGCATCAATTGATTCGCCGGAAAGTTTTAATCGCAGCCTGATGTTATTTATGGAGTCTGCATTCTTGAATGCTTCTTCCATAGTGATCGCCCCCTCCAGAACCAGGTTGTAAAGAGCACCATCAAAGGTCTGCATGCCCAAATCGATGGATTTTTCCATTATGCCTTTCAACTCACCCAACTCATTTCTCCGAATGTGATCTTCAATAGTCGGATTCCCCAGCATGACTTCCACCGCTGCTCTTCTCTGCCCGTCAACCGTGCGTACAAGTCTTTGCGATACACAAGCCTTCAGGTTGTTGCCCAGGGTTTGCAAAAGCTGCTCGCGCCGCTCCTCGGGAAACATATTGATGATTCGATCGAGTGCCTGATTGGCATTGGTCGCGTGCAACGTCGACAGCACCAGATGCCCGGTATCGGCGAATGACAATGCATGTTCCATGGTTTCGCGATCACGGATTTCGCCGATCAATACGACGTCCGGGGCCTGGCGCAGGGTGTTCTTCAGCGCGGCATGAAAGCTGCGCGTGTCGACGCCGACTTCACGCTGGTTGATGATCGAACGCTTGTGCCGATGGATATATTCGATCGGGTCCTCGATGGTCACGATGTGCCCGGCACTGTGGCGGTTGCGGTGGTCGATCAGGGCGGCCAGCGAGGTTGACTTGCCTGAACTGGTGGCGCCGACGAAGAGAATCAGGCCGCGTTTGAGCATCACCGTCTCGAGCAACACTGGCGGCAGCTTCAAGTCTTCGAATTGCGGAATGTCGAGTTTGACGTTGCGGATGACGATCGAGACGTCGTTGCGCTGCTTGAAAATGTTCACCCGGAACCGCCCGACGCCCGTTCGGGAGATTGCCAGGTTCATTTCCAGATCCCGGTCGAACTCCCGGCGCTGCTCAGCGTCCATCAGGGAGGTGGCGATTGCCGCGGTTTCGCCGGGTTTGAATGGCTGATCGTTCAATGCCGTCAACACACCGTCAACGCGCGCGCTGGGCGGTGCGCCGGTGGAGAGGAACAGATCCGAACCGTTTTTTTGCGACAATGTTGATAACAGTGCATCGATTTCCATGGCTGAAAGCACCCGCGAAGCATTGGATGAGCAGATTTGGCCTACGCTTGGCGCGGCTCCTGCAACAATGATAGACCTCGTCTCACCGAACCACGCTCAGGATTGAAACATGAATGCTGTACCCACCACCGATGACGCTCAGGCCCTGATTGCCCGCACCGACTGGAGCCGCAGCCCGCTGGGCGCTGCCGGCACCTGGCCGCAGAGCCTGCGCACGGCAGTGGATATCGTGATTCATTCACCGATGCCGATGCTGCTGTTATGGGGCCCTGAGCTGACGCAGATCTACAACAATGGTTTCGCCCTGCTCGCCGGCAGCAAGCATCCGCAAGCGTTCGGACAGCCGACGCATGAGGTCTGGCCGGAAGTGCGGGATTTTTCCGAGCCGATTTATCAGGCGGTGTTGCAGGGACAGGTTCGCAGCTTCAGTGAGCAGCGTTTCACGGTACAGCGCGACGGCAAAAAAACCGACTTCTGGCTGGATCTGACTTACAGCCCGATTCGTGATGAAAGCGCACAAGTGGCGGGAATTCTGATCACGGCCATCGAAACCAACGAACGCCGACGCATCGCCCTGGAATTGCAGCGCCGCTCCGAGGAAAGCCTCAAGGCCCAGCGTCAGTCCGAAGAACGCCTGCAACTGGCCCTGGCCGCGGCTGATGCCGTCGGCACGTGGGACTGGGACATTGGCGAAGACCGTTTCATTGCCGACGCGCACTTTGCCGAACTGCACGGTGTCGATCCAGCCGCCGCCGCACAGCTGCCGATCAGCGACTACCTGCACGGCGTGCACCCGGAAGACCGCGCCATGGTCGCGCGCGGCATCAAGTACTGCATCACGAACGGCACCGAGTACGCCGAGGAGTACCGCCTGTTGCAAGCCGACGGCACGCTGCGCTGGGTCTTCGCGCGCGGGCGCTGCTACAAGGATCATCACGGTCGACCCATGCGCTTTCTCGGCGCGGCGCTGGACCTGACCGAACGCAAACACACCGAACAGGCGCTGCGTCAGAGCCAGACCGAGCTGCAGCTGATCATCAACGCCATGCCGATCCTGATCAGCTATGTCGACGCCGAAGAGCGTTTCCGCCTGAACAACGCGGCGTACCTCGATTGGTACGGCCTGACGCCGCAGGAATTGTACGGGCGCACGATCCGCGAAGTGGTTGGCGAAGAAGCCTACTTCCTGCGCGCACCGTACATTGCCGAAGCGCTGGCCGGACGCTCCTGTTCTTTCAGTTTCTACACCCCACACCGCGATGGCAGCATCCGTCATGCCTTGATGAACTATCTGCCACGTCATGGCGCGGACGGTGCGGTGAACGGCTTCTACATCTTTGTGATCGACGAAACCGAGCGCAAGAAAACCGAAGAAGCCTTGCGCAATCTCAATGAAACGCTTGAAGAGCGGGTCAGCGCACGCACCGAACAACTGGCCCAGGCCAATCAGCGTCTGCAGAACGAGATGTTCGAACGCGAGCGCGCGGAAGATGCCTTGCGTCACGCGCAAAAAATGGAGGCTGTCGGCCAGCTCACCGGCGGCATCGCCCACGACTTCAATAACATGCTCACCGGCATCATCGGCAGTCTCGACCTGATGCAGCGCTACATCGCCAATGGTCGCGCCGACGAGATCGGCCGTTTCACCGAAGCGGCGGTCTCATCGGCCAATCGCGCGGCGGCGCTGACCCATCGTTTGCTGGCGTTCTCGCGGCGCCAGTCGCTGGATCGCAAGCAACTGAACGTCAACGAGCTGGTGCATTCGCTGGAAGACCTGATCCGCCGCACCAAGGGCGATCCGATCGATCTGCAACTGCGCCTGCCCGACGATGTGTGGCCGGTCAGCACCGACGTCAGTCAGTTGGAAAATGCTCTGCTCAATCTGGTGATCAACGCCCGCGATGCGATGCCGGAAGGCGGCACGTTACTTATCCAGACCGCGAACGTGTATCTCGACAGCAGCGACATCACCATTCTCGAGCCGGTGAAGGCCGGGGAATACGTGATGCTCGCGGTCAGTGACAATGGCACCGGCATGACCCCGTCGATTCGGGCCAAGGCGTTCGATCCGTTTTTCACCACCAAACCGATCGGCCAGGGCACCGGCCTGGGGTTGTCGATGATTTACGGATTCGCCCAACAGTCCGGCGGACATGTAAGCCTCGACAGTGTGCCGGGCCAAGGCACTTGCGTGCGCCTGTACTTGCCGCGTTTGCTGGAGCCGACAACGGAAACCACCTCAATCGAAACCGCCGAGCCGATCGCCGCTTCATCCTCGGGCGAGACCGCGATCGTGGTCGAGGATGACCCGGCAGTGCGCATGCTGGTGCTCGATCTGCTCAAGGAACTGGGCTACAAAACCGTCGAAGCGGAGAACGCCCAGACCGCCCTGCCCTTGCTCGAATCCGCGCAACGCGTCGATCTGCTGGTCACCGATGTCGGGCTGCCCGGCATGAACGGCCGCCAGTTGGCCGAGATCGCTCGCCAGCATCGTCCGAGTCTGAAAGTGTTGTTCATGACTGGCTATGCGCAGATTGCTGCCGAGCGTCAGGGCTTTCTCGAAGAAGGCATGGACATGGTCGCCAAACCCTTCGTCCTTGAAGTGCTGGCAAGCAAGATCCGCAAGTTGAGCAACCCGAGGCCGTGAGTTGGGGCATAATCGCGCGCCCCGCTGTCACCCCGTTATCAGGTATTGCACGATGAAAGCCCAAGCCCGCCACATTCTGGTGAAAACCGCCGAAGAGGCCGAACAACTCAAACAGCGCATCGCCAAGGGCGAAGCGTTCGATGTCCTGGCGAAGAAATTCTCGACCTGCCCGTCCGGCAAACGCGGCGGCGATCTGGATGAAGTGCGCCCGGGACAGATGGTCGGCGCGATTGACGCGGTGATCTTCAAGAAACCGCTGCGCACCGTGCATGGGCCGATCAAGAGCAAGTTTGGCTATCACCTGGTGCAGGTGTTTTATCGGGATTGATCGCTGCTCGCTGTAGGAGCTGACGAGTGCAACGAGGCTGCGATCTTTTGATCTTGCTTTTGCGGGTCAAGATCAAAAGATCGCAGCCTTCGGCAGCTCCTACAGGAATTGCATTTCAAGTTCGGGGGATCAGCGCTCCGGGCACCTGTATCACCCGGCTGGCCAATTCATGCCCCGCCTGCGCCGCCTCTGCCGGACTGCCGCCGAGCAAGCGCCTGGCCAGGTACGCCGCGCTGAACGAATCCCCCGCCGCCGTGGTGTCGACTACCTTGTCGACCTTGTGCGCCGGCACTTCAAACGTCTCCCCCGCGCAACGAATCAGACACGCCTCGGCGCCACGCTTGAGTACCACCTCCGGTGTGCCGAACTGCGCATAGGCGGCGAACACCTCTTGCGCGTCGGGAAACCCGAACAATGCCTGTTCATCATCCACGGTCAGCAACGCCAGATCGACATAAGGCAGGACGCTGCGATACGCCGCCCGCGCCTCCTCCACCGAAGCCCACAGGCGTGGGCGATAGTTGTTGTCGAACACGATGCGCGCATCGCGCTGCCGCGCTTCGCTCAACGTCCTGATCAGTCGGGCGCGGCCTTGCATGCCGAGTACGGCGAGGGTGATGCCGCTGAAATACAGCACGTCGTAGTCCGGCAGGGCCGCGAGGATCGGCTCGGCCGCGGGCGTGGTAAAGCAATCGCGTACCGCCGCTTCGTTGCGCCAGTACAGAAATCGCCGCTCGCCGTTGGCATCGGTCTGGATGCAGTACAAACCGGGCAAACGGCCCGGCAAGCGCTGCACCCTGTCCAGGCCGATGCCCTCGCTGCGCCAGATCTGGCACATGGCGTCGCTGAAACTGTCATCACCCAGCGCAGTGACGTAATCGACCTGCGCCTTGTCGCCCATGGCCCGGGACAGGTAAACCGCGGTATTGAGGGTATCGCCACCAAAACTTTGCTGCAGACTGCCGTCGGCACGTTGTTGCAGTTCGATCATGCATTCGCCGATCAGGGCGATGCGCGGGGTGTTGCGGGGGATTTTCATCGGGTGGGATCTCTGGGGGTTCGGTGGTGGCTGTTCTGGTGCTATCGCGAGCAGGCTCACTCCTACAATTGAAATGCGTTCCAAATGTAGGAGTGAGCCTGCTCGCGATCAGCCGCCGCAACGCAATCTCAAGCCTTAGAAGCAAGTTTCCATGGTCTCGATGACCGCCAACTGATCATCCACCAGCAACCCAACACGCCATTTGTCGAACGTCAGGCACGGATGCGAAGTACCAAAGGAAATGATGTCGCCGACCCGCAGTTCTACACCCGGTGCCACGGTCATGAATGCATGCTGATCCATCACCGCCGTGACCTTGCACGCACCGACATCATCCCCCACCGCCGGCACCACGCCGGCCTTGTAGCGCAACAGCGGCACCGGCAGACCGGCATCGAATGCGACGTCACGTTTGCCCAGGGCGATCACCGCAAAACCCGGTTCCGGCAACGATTGCACATGAGCCCAGACTTCCAGCGCCGGGCGCAGGCCTTCGTGCAGATCGCTGCGACGCTCGAGCACGCAGCACTGCGCTTCTTTGTAGATGCCATGGTCGTGCGCCACGTAACTGCCCGGGCGCAACACGCTGAGGAAACGCCCAGCGGCGTTCTGCGTTTCGAAGGATTCGGCAATCAGGTCATACCAGGCCGAACCCGATGCGGTGATGATCGGTTTGGCGATTGCGAAAGCGCCGCTGTCCTGCAGCTGCACGGCCAGGCGTACCAGCGACGCGGCAAATTCGCGAATGCCGCTGACCGCGTGATCGCCGTGGATCACGCCCTCATAACCTTCGATACCGGTCAGGGCCAGCGCCGGTTGCGCATCGATGGCCTTGGCCAGCTCGATGACTTCCTGCTCGCTGCGGCAACCGCAGCGCCCGCCGACCACGCCGTATTCGATCATCACGTTGAGCCTGACCCCACGGGACGCGAAGTAAGCCCCGAGGTCGGCGACGTTGTCCGGGTGATCGACCATGCAATGGAAATCGAACGTCGGATCAGCGAGCAGATCGGCAATCAACGCCATGTTCGGCGTGCCGACCAGTTGATTGGCCATCAACACCCGGCGCACGCCATGGGCGTAAGCGGCGCGGGTCTGGGTGGCGCTGGCGAGGGTGATGCCCCAGGCACCCGCGTCGAGCTGCCGCTTGAACAGCGCCGGGGTCATGCTGGTTTTGCCGTGGGGCGCGAGTTCGGCGCCGCTGTCGCTGACAAATTTCTGCATCCAGCGGATGTTGTGCTCCAGCGCCTCGCGGTGCAGCACCAGCGCGGGCAGGCTGACGTCGCGGGTCAGTTGCGCGCCAGTCGCGGCGTCACCTTTGTCTACGGCAGAGTTGATGGCAGTGGTCATGGTCCAATCCTCGCAGTCGCGGCCGCAGGCAGCCGCGGTTATTCGTTGATACGCCGGGCGAGGCTGTTGGCGCTTTCAATCAGCACCCGGCGATAGTCGTTGTAGTTGTTTTTCGCATCGGCGCGCGGAGCGACGATGCACAGGGTACAAATCGCCACGCCCTGCGGGTCTTTGACCGGCGCGGCGAAGCAATGGGTGAAGGTGTCGGCGACGCTGTCGAAGGAGAAAAAGCCATCGATGCCGGCCTGACGAATCTCCGCCAGAAAGCGTTCCAGCGGCAGGCGCTCGCCGTCGGGCAGGATGTAGTCGTCCTCGTCGATCAGGTCGATGATCTGCTGATCGCTCAAGTGCGCGAGCAGCAGGCGCCCGGAGGCGGTCCACGGGATCGGCGCGTTTTCACCGATGTCGGAGGAGATGCGGAAATGCCGCTCACCCTCCTTCATCAACGCGACCGTATATTTGCGCCCGTTGAGCAGGCACATCTGCGCGGTTTCGCGGGTCTGGCTGACGATCTCCTGCAAGGCCTGATCGGCCTCGCGGCTGAGATCGAAATGACGCAGATGGGCCTGACCGAGGAAGTACAACTGGCGGCCCAGATAGACGTGGCCGTCCTTGCCCACTGGCTCCAGAATGCGCCGTTCCAGCAAGGAGGCGACCAGTTCGTAGACCGTGGATTTCGGGCTGCCGATGCCGTTGGCGATATCATTGGGGCGCAAAGGCTGGCCGATTTCCTTGAGAAAATCGAGGATATCGAACGCCCGGTCCAGACCGCGTGCCCGGCGTTTGATGGTGTCTTCGGTCATGTCATTACTCACTCGATATTCCCTGTAGGAGCTGCCGCAGGCTGCGATCTTTTGATCTTGCCTTTCTGGCGCATCCAAAAATGCCAAAAGATCGCAGCCTTCGGCAGCTCCTACAAGAGCCGCGGTGTATCAGGCCTTTTTCTTGTAGGCAATGCAGTCAATCTCAACCTTACAATCCACCATCATGCTCGCCTGCACACAGGCGCGCGCCGGGGCGTGTTCGGGTTTGAAATACTCGGCGAAAACCTTGTTGAAGCTGCTGAAGTCCCGTGGATCGTCCAGCCACACACCGGCACGGACCACGTCCTCAAGGCCATAACCGGCCTCTTCGAGAATCGCGACCAGGTTCTTCATGGTCTGGTGGGTCTGCTCGACGATGCCGCCGACAATGATCTCGCCATCCACCGCCGGTACCTGACCGGACACGTGCAGCCAACCATCCGCTTCCACAGCGCGGGCGAATGGACGAGGCTGGCCGCCGGCGGCGGTGCTGCCGGTGCCGTAACGCGTAATGCTCATGGGTGTTTCTCCTGATTGCAAAAGTACAGATTCAAAACCGCGTGCTCTTGAGAAATTCCGCCAGACGCGGCGATTGCGGGCGTTCGAACAGTTCCTTGGGAGGTCCCTGCTCTTCGATGCGCCCTTGATTCATGAAAACGATCTTGTCCGAGACCTCGAAGGCAAACCGCATTTCGTGGGTCACCAGCAACATGGTCATGCCGTCTTCGGCCAGACCCTTGATGACATTGAGCACCTCACCGACCAGCTCCGGGTCGAGGGCCGAAGTGACTTCGTCGAAGAGCATCAGGCTCGGGTTCATCGCAATCGCCCGGGCGATGGCCACCCGCTGTTGCTGGCCGCCGGACAACTGACCGGGAAAGTGATTGCGCCGCTCCAGCAGGCCGACACGCTCCAGCCATTTTTCGGCGAGCACCACGGCTTCATCCTTGTGCATCTTCTTCACCTTGAGCAGGCCCAATGTGACGTTCTGCAACGCGGTCAGGTGCGGAAAAAGGTTGAACTGCTGGAAGGCCATGCCGGTCATCGCGCGATGGCGAGCAATGACCTTTTCGGGGTGACGCACGCGTTTGCCGTTGACCTCGTCGTAACCGATGGACTCGCCGTCGAGCAGGATCTGCCCGCCCTGGAACTCCTCGAGCATGTTCACGCAACGCAGCAGCGTCGTCTTGCCGGAACCGCTGGAGCCGATCAGGGTGACGACGTTGCCGCGCTGCATGCTCAGGTCGACACCCTTGAGCACTTCCACCGCGCCGTACTGTTTGTGCAGGCCGCGAATGTCCAGCAGCGCCTGATCCTGTGAAGCAACGTGAGCTTGAGTCATGGCAGGGCCACCCGCTTTTCAATGTGCCGGCCGAGTAATTCGATGCCGTAGTTGATGACGAAGAACAGAAAACCGGCGAACAGGTAGAACTCCAGGGTCATGAAATTCCGGGCGATGATCTGTTGCGTGCTGAGCAGCAGTTCGGCGACGCCGATCACCGAAAGCAAAGTCGAGGCTTTGACGATTTCGGTGGACGAGTTGACCCAGGTCGGCAGGATCTGCCGCAATGCCTGAGGCAACAGTACGTAGCCAAGGGATTGGTAGAACGTCAGGCCGATGGCTTTGCCCGCCTCCATCTGCCCGCGCGGTAAGGCTTGCAGCGCGCCGCGCACGATTTCGGCGACGTGGGAGCCGCAGAACAGCGTCAGGCCCAGGGCACCGGCCTGAAACGCGCTGATCTGCCAACCGAGCGCTGGCGCCATGTAAAAGCAGGCCAGCACCAGCACGAACACTGGCGTGCCGCGAATCAGATCGACGTAAACGCGGAACGGTGCGCGCATCCAGAACTTGCCATAAGTCAGCACCAGACCGGCAACCACACCGAGCAAAGTGCCGAGGACAATGGCCAGCGCCGAGACTTGCACACTGGTCAGAAAGCCCTGCCACAACGGCTCGCGGGCGAGCCACAATTCATGCAACCAACTGGGAGATTGGTACATCGCAGCCTCCTATCGACGGATCGCCAGACGCTGCTCGAGGTAACGCAGCAGCATGGCAATGAGGTAACAGGCCGCGACATACAACGCCGTGGTCACCAGCCAGGTTTCGATTACCCGGTAGCTTTCGACGTTGATCTTGCGCGCGTAATAAGTCAGCTCCGGCACCGCAATCGCAGCGGCCAGCGAAGTGTCCTTGAACAGCGAAATGAAGTTGTTCGACAGCGCCGGCAAGACGTTGCGCAGCATCACCGGAACGGTGACGTAGGCCTTCACTTGCCACTCGCCGAGGCCGATCGCCAGGCCAGCTTCGCGCTGCCCTTTGGGGATGCTCAGCAAGCCGCCACGGAACACTTCGGTCAGGTACGCGCCGGCATACAGCGACAGCGTGATGATGAACGAGGGAATCTTGTCCAGACGAATCCCGAGGCTTGGCAGTGCAAAGTAGATCAACAGAATCAACACCAGGATCGGCGTATTACGCACCACCGTGACGTACACCGAGGCCAGCACCCGCAAGGCGCGATGCTTCGACAGCAAGGCAAACGCCATCAGCAGGCCGATCACGCAGCCGATGGCGATCGACACCAGCGCCAACTGCAAGCCCAGACCGAGCCCCGCCAGCAAGGTGTCGAAATCGCGCCACACGGCGGCAAAGTTCAACTGATAGTTCATGGTCAGCAGTACCTTGAGCGGGGCGACGCTAATCGCCCCACTCTCACGGGATCATTTGAATTCGACTGGGAAACCGATGGCTGGAGATGGCAGGTCCACGCCGAACCATTGCTTGAATGATGCCGCGTAGGTCGGGAATTCAACGCCTGTCATGGCTTCATGCAGCGCGGTGTTGACGAAGTTCAGCCAGTCCTGATCGCCGCGCTTGACCGCACAGGCGTAAGTCTGCGGGCTCCAGGCATAGCTCGGGCTGCGGTAACGGCCGGGGTTCTGCACCATCAGGTATTTGACCGACGACTGATCGGTGGCGGCGGCATCGGCACGGCCGGAGTTCACCGCCTGATACATCAGGTCAACGCTGTCGTACTGATCGACCTTGGCCTTGGGCAGCGCCTGATGCACCAATTCTTCGGCGTACACGTTCTGCAGCACCGCCACGGTGACGTCATCGCCTGCCGCTTGCAGGTCCTCGATTTCCTTGTACTTGCTGTTGTTAGGCAACAGCAGGCCGACACCTTCGCGGTAATACGGCAGGGTGAACGCCACTTGCTGCGCACGGCTGGCGGTGACGGTGATGAACTGGCAGCTCATGTCGACCTTGTCGGTCAGCAGATTGGGAATCCGTGCATCGGACGACTGCACCACGAACTCGACTTTGCTCGGGTCATTGAACAACCCCTTGGCCACCATCCTGGCGATGTCGATATCAAAACCCTGCAACTTGCCGTCCGCGCCTTGAAAGTGCCACGGCGCATTGGTGCTGCCGGTGCCCACGATCAACTTGCCACGGGCGAGAACACTGTCGAGCTTGCTGTCAGCCGCTTGGACCAGGCCGACGAGCGAAGAAGAAGCTGCAAGAACAAAAACACACGCTTTGAATAACGAAGGACGGCGATGCATGGCAAGCACTCCAGAATTGTGTTTATTCCGCTATACCGGAACACGGTTTGTTACTACGGAATAGACAGCAGAAAGTGTGCCACAGCCTCAGCGTAAAATGCGACAGCCGTGAAACTTGAAATGATTCAGTGCGTTAACGGACAGAGCGCATCCCCGCAAAGGGGCTGCCCCGAAAACCCGCGTCCCATAACTACCCAGTAGAGGGAAGTGACGTCACATTTGGGAGCACGTTGTGAGCGTTTATGAGGCGAGCGCAAACGCCAATTGAGATCAATTTGCGTGGATACCGTTTATCTGATTTAGCTGTCTACCTGTCAGAGTTGACAGTTGTGCGCGATGAACTCGGCAGGCTTACTGGATCAGCCCTTACGAGGGCGGCAGCGGCACTTATGACTCTCACTCAACAGGACTATTGACATGGCTAATCTGATCAAGAACGGCGACTTCTCTCAACAGGGCATGCATTGGGTGTCCAATCCATCTGACGTCAAGTTCGTGACCGGTCACTGCATCGTTGGAACTCCGCATTCCATTAGTCAGGAGGTCCTGACTGGGGAAGGCGGCGGAGGGACATTTATGTTATCGGCAAGGATGAAAACGCTGGCCGGATTTGCGGGTCGCATTACCGTGCAGCCTGTTCCGACTGGCGAGCCGGTTTACCTCAACGTCGCAGGTGGTCAGGACTGGACAGTCAAATCCGAAAAATTCACGACGCAGATTTCGACTTTGAAGTTCACTGTCAAACTGGAATCCAATGACGGGACTAACGGTGAATATGGTTCCTACTTCGGTGACGTAACTCTTTCCAAGCTGCTCTGACGCATAGTTGTAAAAAAGAGTTGCCAGTCATCAGGGGCAACTCGTTTTTTCCACGAGCACGTAACCGTTTCACTCGAAAAAAGGATCATTCGATGAGTTCCAGAGCACCGATGGCAGTCCTGCCAGATACGTACCGCGAAGCCCTGAAAACCTGGCGCCCGGTCATTCTTTATTTCGCCAATGAACACTGCCCCGCCTGCGAATGGGCAGGGCCGATCTTTCGGCAGATTGCCGAGCCTTACCGGCTGCGCGCCAACATCTATATGCTCAACACCAGCCAATCGCCTCGCCATCCGAACGTGGCCGGCACGCCTACAGTGCTGTTCTACAAAAACGGCAGGTTGCTCAAAAAACTCAAAGGCATTGGGACGGAAGAAACTCTCGCGCGGGATTTTGCCGTGCATATCGGCAAGACCAAAGCGCCCGTTGCCGCGCGCAAACGAACGCATGATCTGGCTTGGTTACGCCGAACACTCCGTACTTTGCATACAGTCCCACTTGCACGCCTGCGCCGGATGTTCTGAACGAGCCTCACCAGAGATGTGAAGTGCATGCCAAATCGCCTTCGCGAGCAGGCTCGCTCCCACATCGAACCGCGTTGCAATGTGGGAGCGAGCCTGCTCGCGAAAAGGCCGGCACAGCTGGTAAAAAAAGCGCGAGTATTACGCGGCAGCGCGCTCCAGCAGCACCCGCGTGACGCGTCGTTCTTCAACGGCTTTGACGGTCAGTTGCCAGCCTTCGTATTCCAGTCGGTCGCCCATCATCGGCAAGCGATCCAGAAGACTCATGACCAACCCGGCCATGGTCTGATAGTCCTCGGTAGGCTCAGCGCCGAAGCCGGTGCGCTGGCGCACTCGTGCCAAGGGCAGCGCACCACTGACGAGGAATCCACCACGCTCTTCGACCACGTCCGGGCCTTCGATTTCGCTGGCATCGGGTAACTCGCCGGCGATCGACTCGAGGATATCTGTCATGGTCAGCACGCCGACAAAATCACCGAACTCGTTGACCACGAAAGCAATGTGCGTCGAGGCCGCGCGCATTTGCTCCAGCGCATTGAGGATCGAATAACTTTCGAGCAGATTGAGGGTCTTGCGGGCCAGATGCTCAAGGTTCGGCTCGTTGCCGGCCAGATACTCCTTGAGCAGTTCCTTCTTGTGTACGAAGCCCAACGGCTCATCCACCGCGCCATCGCGAATCAACGGCAAGCGCGAGTAGGACGAATGCATCAACTTCGTACGAATGGTCTCGGCATCATCGGCCAGGTCGATCAGGTCGACATCGGCGCGTACCGTCATCAGTTGGCGAATCGGCCGTTCCGCCAGTTGCAGCACGCCGCTGATCATCACCCGCTCACGGCGGTCGAACAGCTCGGCAACCGGCGCTTCACCGTTGTCGAGCAAATCGGAAATCTCCTCACCGACCTCCTCCACTGCGAGTTTGCGCCCGCCGAGCAAGCGCATTACCGCATGCGCAGTGCGCTCGCGCAGCGGACGCAAGCCCTGCATTGAGCGTTTGCGGCGTGCCCGGGCGATCTGGTTGAACACTTCGATGAGGATCGAGAACCCGATCGCCGCATACAGATAACCTTTCGGGATGTGGAAACCCAGACCTTCTGCAGTCAGGGCAAAACCGATCATCATCAGGAAGCCCAGACACAGCATGATCACGGTCGGGTGCGCGTTGACGAAACGGGTCAGCGGTTTGCTGGCGACGATCATCAGGCCGATTGAGATGATCACGGCGATCATCATCACTGCCAGTTCATCGACCATGCCCACGGCGGTTATCACCGCGTCGAGCGAGAACACCGCGTCGAGTACCACGATTTGCGCCACGATCGGCCAGAACAGCGCATAGGCGGTGTTGGTCGAGCGCTCGCCGACGTGGCCTTCGAGGCGTTCGTGCAATTCCATGGTGGCCTTGAACAACAGGAACACCCCACCGAACAGCATGATCAGGTCACGCCCGGAGAAGCTCTTGTCGAACACCTCGAACAACGGCTGCGTCAGCGTGACCAGCCAGGAAATACTCGCCAACAGACCCAGGCGCATGATCAACGCCAGCGACAGGCCGATGATGCGCGCGCGATCACGCTGATGCGGCGGCAGTTTGTCGGCCAGGATTGCAATGAACACCAGGTTGTCGATACCCAGCACCAGTTCCAGCACGATCAGAGTCAACAGGCCTAACCAGGCCGTGGGATCCGCTAACCATTCCATAAAACGTCTCGATCTCTCTTCAGTGAATTCAGGCTGCCGGACACGGCGAAGTGCAACGCGAAGGCTCAAGAGCCGCGTTAACAACCATAGTCGGGAGTCGGAAGACGGGATGCTGCGAATGGATCAAGGCCGCACGAAGGCGCGTTGGAGAGTGCTGACTGGGAGGCTCCGAGAGGGTGTTCATGTAAATCCTGAATGAAAAATGGCCTTGGAGCGTACAGGGTCGAAGGGTCCGCTCCACAGCGGCAAATCATTTCAAAATCTGTACAGCCTGGAGAGATGGGTTGATTGTGTTGGCCCCATCGCGAGCCGGCTCACGCCTACAGGGGAACGCATTCCAAATGTAGGAGTGAGCCTGCTCGCGATGAGGCCCGAGCAAACACAGAAAGTATCAGAGAGAAACCGGCTCATCGATATGCCGATACTGCGCTTGCAGCGCTGTCGCCAGTTCCTTCGCCCGGCCCAGTCGAATCGGCCCGCGCTCGATGTCGATCAGCAGTGCCGGGCACGCCAACGCTGGCAGCGCCGACAGGTCTTTCACCCGACCATCGGTCAGGATCAGACAGCGCTGCATTTCAGTGGGAAAGTGTTTGCGCCGCACCGTCAGCCATTGCTGCGCCTGCTCCAGCGCCGCAAGCAGCGGCGTGCCGCCACCGGCGCCCAAACCGTCGAGCCAGAGACGCAGGCCACTGGATGCCTTCAAACCTTGCACCTGCCACTTCGGCACGGCACCACTGGCCGTCAGCAAGGCCAGCCGCGCCCGCTGGCGGTAGGCATCGTCGAACAATTGCGCGAGCAGGCCTTTGGCGTCGCTCAAGGCCCGATGGCGACGGGTCGAGGCCGACGCATCGACGATCACCAACCAGACTTCGTGGGGTGAACGGGTGCGCTGCTGAAACAGCAGATCAGCGCGGTTCCGAGGGCGACCGTTGAGCAGCGTCCCCGGCCAGTTCACCGAACCGCTGCTGGCGCTCTGCCGTTGGCCCTGGCGACCATTGGCGAGGCGTCCGGCGCGGGGTCTGGCATTCGCCCCCGCGTCGGATCGGGGGCGAATGCCTAGGGCTTTTTTGCCTGCGGCGGCCAGCTCGGGACTTCGCGACGGGCGCCGGCAAGTTGCGCGGTGGCCGGCATTTCGCCCCATTGGCCCTGCCCTTCGCCGGGTTTGCTCTCTGCACCTGACGGCGGTGGCGCAGGCGACTCAGCGTTGGCCGAAGGTTGTTCGCGACGGCGATGGCGCAAGGCAAATTCGGCCACGGCATCGATGTCCTGCTCGGCAATCGCATCCGCGCCACGCCACGCGGCATGGGCGCGGGCCGCGCGCAACCACACCAGATCGGCGCGCAAGCCATCGACGCCAGCAGCGAAACAACGCTCGGTAATCAACGCCAATGCTGCATCGTCCAGAGGGATTTCCACCAACAGCTTCCGGGCGCTTTCACAGCGCGAGCGCAAGGCGTGTTGCTCGGTTTCCCACTGCGCGCAGAACGCCTGCGGACCGCTGTCGAAATCCAGCCGTCGGCGAATGATCTGTCCGCGCTCGGTCGGCGCGGTATGGCCGCTGAGAGCGACATTCAAGCCGAATCGATCGAGCAATTGCGGGCGCAACTCGCCCTCTTCCGGGTTCATGGTGCCGATCAGGACGAATTTCGCCGAATGTCGATGGGAAATGCCGTCGCGCTCGATCAGGTTGGTGCCACTGGCGGCGACATCGAGCAGCAGGTCCACCAGGTGGTCGGGCAGCAGATTGACTTCATCGACGTACAGCACGCCACCGTCGGCCTTGGCCAGCACCCCCGGGGAAAACTTCGCGCGACCGTCGCTCAGGGCGGCGTCAAGATCGAGCGTGCCGACCAGACGCTCTTCGGTAGCACCCAGCGGCAAGGTGACGAATTGGCCGCTGGCGAGCAGATCCGCCAAGCCCCGCGCCAGTGTCGACTTGGCCATGCCACGCGGACCTTCGATCAGCACGCCACCGATTTTCGGGTCGATGGCCGTCAGGCACAGGGCGAGTTTCAGGTCATCGGCGCCGACCACGGCGGAGAGCGGGAAATGCGGGGTGTCGGTCATCAGGTTTTCTCTTTCGTGGTCGTGAGTGGTCTTGAAATTTAGGTGTGGCAGTTGTTGCCCTCACCCTAGCCCTCTCCCAGAGGGAGAGGGAACTGACCGTGTTGGTCTTTCGAGTTCCGTCGACCTGATGCATCGGTGCGACACACATTTCGACAGCGCTAAAGATCGGCTCCCTCTCCCTCCGGGAGAGGGCTGGGGTGAGGGTAGCTCTGAGCGGTTACATGTCTTCCTCTATATCCAAGAGCAAGTTCTCTAACGCTTCTTTATAAGCCCCCGGCTCCTGCCACATCCCCCGCTGCTGCGCCTCGAGCATGCGCTCGGTCATGTCGCGCAGCGCGTGGGGATTATGCTCACGGACAAAATCCCGCGTCGCCGGATCGAGCAAATACGCATCCGCCAGCAACGCGTATTGATGATCATCAATCAACTGCGTGGTCGCATCGAAGGCGAACAGATTATCAACGGTCGCAGCGAGTTCGAACGCGCCTTTGTAGCCGTGACGCTTGACCCCGTCGATCCACTTCGGATTCGCTGCCCGCGAGCGCACTACGCGGTTCAGCTCTTCCTTCAAGGTACGGATCTTCGGCAGATCCGGCTGACTGTGATCGCCGTGATAGCTGGCCGCCGCCTCGCCGCGCAGGCTTTCCACCGCAGCGAGCATGCCGCCCTGAAACTGGTAATAATCGTTGGAATCGAGCAGGTCATGCTCGCGGTTGTCCTGGTTTTGCAGGACTGCCTGCACCTGGCTGAGGCGCTGGCTGAATTGCTCACGTGCCGCCGTACCCTCGTCAGCGCTGCCGTAAGCATAGGCGCCCCAGTTCAGGTAAACCTCGGCGAGGTCTTCGCGGGTCTGCCACAGACGCCCGTCGATCGCGCCTTGCACACCGGCGCCATAAGCCCCCGGCTTGGCGCCGAAGATCCGCCACCCGGCCTGACGCCGCGCGGTATCTTCATCGACGCCCGATTCCAACAGAACCTCGCGCTCGGCACGCACTTTGGCGGCCAGTGGATTCAAGTCGTCCGGTTCGTCCAGCGCGGCCACCGCTTGCACGGCGGCGTCGAACAGGCGGATCAGATTGGCAAATGCATCACGGAAAAAACCCGAGACCCGCAGCGTCACGTCGACCCTTGGGCGATCGAGCAGACTCAGCGGCAGAATCTCGAAATCATCCACGCGCTGACTGCCCGTGGCCCAGACCGGACGCACGCCCATCAGCGCCATGGCCTGAGCAATGTCATCGCCGCCGGTGCGCATGGTCGCGGTGCCCCAGACGGACAGGCCGAGCTGGCGCAAATGATCGCCGTGATCCTGCAGATGCCGTTCGAGAATCAGCGTGGCGGATTGGAAGCCGATGCGCCACGCGGTGGTCGTCGGCAGATTTCGCACGTCCACCGAGTAGAAGTTGCGCCCGGTGGGCAGCACGTCGAGGCGGCCACGGCTGGGTGCGCCGCTGGGGCCGGCCGGGACGAAACGACCGCTGAGGGCGTCGAGCAGGCCGCGCATTTCCGCCGGGCCGCAAGCGTCGAGGCGTGGGGCGACGACTTCGCGCAGGGACTGGATGATTACATTTACGTCAGACCACCCCGATCCCTGTAGGAGCGAGCCTGCTCGCGATAGCGGTGTGTCATTCAACACTGAATTGCCTGATCCGCCGCCATCGCGAGCAGGCTCACTCCTACAGGGGGATTGCAGTGTCTGGGAGATCAGGTCGGTGGCAAACAGTTCGAGCCGTTCGCGGGTGTCGCCGGCGGTGCGCCACAGTTCATCGCTGACGGCCTGCAACTCGCTCGGTCGCGGGCCGTTCCACGGATCGGCCAATGTGCAATCCAGCGGATCGAAGGCCAATTCAAACGCCTTGGCCAAGGCCCGCAACAGGCTCGACTGCGCGCCCTTGCCGTCACCGCGCGGAATCCGCAGCAACGCCAGTAACGTGTCAATGCGCAAGCGCCCGCTCGGCGACTCACCGAAGATGTGCAAGCCATCGCGAATCTGCGATTCCTTCAAATCGCACAGATAAGTGTCCAGACGTGGCAGCCAGATCGCCGCATCGGCATCGCTGTCGAGCGCAGCATCCAGCTGCAATTCGCGGTCGATTTGCGTGTCACGCACCAGTTGCAGAATGTCGCGCTGAAGCTCACGGGCGCGGCGTGGATCGAGCAGTTGCGCCTCGTAATATTCGTCGGCGAGCAACTCCAGATTGCGCAGCGGCCCATAGGTTTCGGCGCGGGTCAGCGGCGGCATCAAATGGTCGATGATCACCGCTTGCGTGCGCCGTTTGGCCTGAGCGCCCTCGCCCGGGTCGTTGACGATAAACGGATAGACATTCGGTAGCGGCCCGAGCAGTGCGTCCGGCCAGCAATTCTCTGATAGACCGACGCCTTTGCCCGGAAGCCATTCAAGGTTGCCGTGCTTGCCGACATGGATTACGCCGTGAGCGCCGTAGGTGTTGCGCAACCAGAAATAGAACGCCAGATAGCCGTGCGGCGGCACCAGGTCCGGGTCGTGATACACCGCGCTCGGATCGACCTGATACCCGCGCGCCGGTTGAATGCCGACGAAGGTCAGAGCGAACCGCAGGCCGGCGATCATCAGGCGCCCGTCGCGGCACATCGGATCGTTGTGTGGCGATCCCCACCGCTCGAGCACCGCAGCGCGATTCGCTTCCGGCAGCGCGTTGAACATCGCCAGGTAATCGTCCATCGCCAGGCTTTGCTGGCATGGGCGCAGGTCAAGGCTGTCGAGGTCATTGCTGACCCCGCCGAGCAGTTGCTGAATCAGCTCGGTGCCGCTGTCGGGCAACTCGGCAGTGACCGGATAACCGTGTTCGCGCAGTGCGCGCAGGATGTTCAGCGCCGCTGCCGGCGTATCGAGGCCGACACCGTTGCCGATGCGGCCGTCGCGGGTCGGGTAGTTGGCGAGGATCAGCGCGATGCGTTTCTCGCCGTTGGGCACGCGCGCCAGATCGATCCAGCGCCGCGCCAGTTCGGCGACGAAATCCATGCGCTCGGGCTGGGCGCGGTAGCAGACCACATCGGACTGACTGCGCTCGCTGCGCCAGGCCAGATCCTTGAAGCTGATCGGCCGACTGATGATGCGTCCATCGAGTTCCGGCAAGGCAATGTGCATCGCCAGATCCCGCGGCCCAAGACCCTGTTCGCTGTCGCGCCAGCCGGGCTCGTTGTCCTGGGCGCAGATTGCCTGGATCACCGGAATGTTGCGGCGAAACGGGCGCAGATGCGGCGCCTCGGGGCTCGATTGGGCAAAACCGGTGGTGTTGAGAATCACCCCGGCCTCGACCTCATCCAGCCACTCCTCGACCACCGACAGGCAGCCCGGTTCTTTCAGACTGGCCACCGCGATCGGCAGCGGATTGAGCCCGGCCGCCTGCAAACGCTGACAGAACACATCGATGAACGCGGTGTTCGCCGCTTGCAAGTGCGAGCGATAAAACAACAGCGCCGCCACTGGTTGAGCAGGCAGCCACTCGGCTTGCCAGTCGCTCAGGGCAGCGCTGTTTTTCTGTGGGTGATAAATCGCCGTACGCGGCAGGGTCTGCGGTTCGCTCCACGGGTAATCGCGGGCGAACCATTGGTTGCCCAGGCACCGGAAGAAATCCAGCGCATTGCCCATGCCGCCCTGACGCAGGAATTGCCAGAGGCGATCCCGTGCTTCGGCGCTGACCGTGCTCAAGTCGCTGAGCTCGGGATCCGGGCGGTCGTCGCCGGGCACCAGAATCAGTTGCACGCCGCGTTCGGACAGTTCGATCAGCCGCTCGACACCATAGCGCCAATAGGCGATGCCGCCGTGCAGCGAGATCAGAATGACCTTGGCGTGGCGCAGCACTTCGTCCACGTACAGATCGACCGACGCGTGATTCTGCACCTGCATCGGGTTGGCCAGACGCAGGCTCGGATAATCCTCCGGCAATTGCTGCGCAGCTTCGGCGAGCAGCGCCAGGCTGGAATCGCCGCTGCACAGGATTACCAGCTCGGCCGGGGTTTGTCCGAGGTCGGCAATGTTGTCATCCGAGACGAATCCGCCGGGCTGGGTCCTGAGCAGGTGCATGAGTTAAACGCTGAGCGCAGCGCGCAATTGCGCTTCGAGCTGCGCAGCATCGAGTTCCTGACCGATCAGCACCAGGCGCGTGACGCGGGCTTCTTCGGCGCCCCACTGGCGGTCGAAATGCTTGTCGAAACGCGTGCCCACCCCCTGGATCAACAGGCGCATCGGCTTGTTCGGAATTGCCGCGAAACCTTTCACGCGCAGGATGCCGTGTTGCACCACCAGTTGCGTCAACGCATCGAGCAGCAGGCTTTCATCAGCCTGCGGCAGTTCGATGGAGATCGAATCGAAGGCGTCGTGATCGTGGTCGTCGTCATCACCGTCGTGGTGGTGATCGTGGTGGCTATGGCGGCTGTCGATGTGCTCCTCGGAACCGGCACCGAGGCCGATCAGCACGTCGAGTGGCAGGCGACCGTTGCTGGCTTCGATGATTTTCACTGCTGGCGGCAGTTCTTCGGCGACTTCAGCGCGTACCCGAGCCAGATCTTCCGGGCTGGTCTGATCGGCCTTGTTGAGGATGACCAGATCGGCGCTGGCCAGTTGATCGGCGAACAGCTCGTGCAGCGGCGATTCATGGTCGAGATTCGGATCGAGCTTGCGCTGGGCGTCGACCTGATCCGGGAACGCGGCAAAGGTGCCAGCGGCCACGGCCGGGCTGTCGACCACGGTGATCACCGCGTCGACGGTGCAGGCGCTGCGGATTTCCGGCCACTGGAAGGCTTGCACCAACGGCTTGGGCAGGGCCAGGCCGGAGGTTTCGATAAGGATGTGATCGAGGTCACCCCGGCGGGCAACCAGTTCACGCATTACCGGGAAGAACTCTTCCTGCACCGTGCAGCACAGGCAGCCATTGGCCAATTCGTACACCCGGCCACTGGCCTCTTCTTCGGTGCAGCCGATGGTGCATTGCTTGAGGATTTCCCCGTCGATGCCCAGCTCGCCAAACTCGTTGACGATCACCGCGATGCGCCGGCCCTGAGCGTTGTCGAGCATATGGCGCAGCAGCGTGGTTTTGCCCGAACCGAGGAAACCGGTGACGATGGTGACGGGAAGTTTGGCCAGTGTTTTCATCGGTATGCCCTTTGGCAAGCGGCGGGCATACGGGACGAGAACCGGCAGCGCGCGTGCGCGTCGGAAGCATTCGCCACCGGATCACCCCGCCCGGTTGTAGTGAGAATCTGTGACGAGGCAGGTCTCCTGGCTGACGGTGTTCAGGCGCCGGGCCTGGCATTCGTTGCGCCTTCCCGCTGGCTTGAGCCTGCAGTGGCGTGGCAACGAACATCACCGTTCACAGTTGCGGGGGCAGCCGCGGCTTCGACCGCGTTCCCTTCTTAGCTTCGGCAAGTGCCGAAGAACCTCGAAAGCGCAAGGCTACGCATGCCCGGGAGGCGGGTCAACAGCTGCAACGTCGCCGCTATATGAACATGAATCTTTCATATATAAGCCGCGATCAGTTCTCATTTGAAAAATTGTCTGTAAGTTATTTCCTACATATATGGATGCACGCATTAAAACGCAACTCGCGCTAGAGCGTGAATTAGAGCTATTAAACAACCCCATTACATTTCTTTACAAAAACCAATTTGATAATTTGAAACAGGATATGAACTATAAATATTCATACGGACTATGAATCACACCTAAAAGGATTTTCTGCATGCCTGATTTTCGTCAGCGTTCAATCCTGTTTTTTCATAACCAGACTGTAAGCGAGTCAGCACCGTGAGCGCTGGCAATGCATTACGGCAATCAGACCAAGCCGTATTAAAACAACTTTCCGAATTACTGGGTAATTGCCACTACGCGCACAGTTACGATTATCCAATGGCAGAACTTGCATCGCTCGGTCGGGACGCGTTCCGCGACTTCAATGCGACCTGGGAGCGTTTGTGCGCCGATGCGTACTTGAGCGCGGAGAACGGTACCCGCGAGCGGCGCATCTGCAAGTTCGAATATCGCCACCGCGAAGGCCAGTGGACGCCGTTGCCCGACTGCCACTTTTTTCAGACCGAAGCGCACAATCCGCTGCTGGGCGGCGTCCAGCGCACTTATCAGCGCAGCGAAGCGACGTTTATCGAGTCCGCAGTATTGCGCTCGTTGCTGGCCGCCGACCTGGCGCTGATGGAGTTGACGGTCGGCCGGCGTGACTGGCTAGTGACCTGCCATCAGTTCCGCATCCTCTGCGATCCAGGCCATAGCGGGCACGCCACGCCCGAGGGCCGGCATCGTGACGGGCATGATTTTGTTTTTCAACACCTGATCAATCGCCAGCATGTCATTGGCGGCGAGAGCCGGATATTCCATGACGATAGCGGCTGTGTGTTCAACGCAACGCTTACGGATTATCTGGAAACTATCGTGTTGAATGACCGGATACTTATGCACGATGTTTCTCCATTGCAAACATCAGGCTTTAATTCCGATCGCGGCAGCCGCGACATGTTGATCATTGACTTCGACCTGGCGGACTTCTAATGAATCATTCAAATCATGCACTTCCCATCGCCCTGCCTGGCACCCATGATTTTATTCTGAAGCAGTTCCAGCAAGCCTGTTCGCGGCGAACTTCCACACTGTCGTTGACGGCCAATGAAAACATCCTGTCAGACACTGCGCGGACGCTCGGGCAAAACCGGCACTACGAGCGCTATCTGTTCAACGCCAAGGCCATTGACGGGCAGCGCTACGCCGCCGAATTCAACGGTATGCAGATCGAACACTTTCCTGAAGTCGAGACATTGAAGGCGTTGGCGACGCAAGCTGCGCAGGCGATGTTCAACGCGCCATTTGTTGAATATCGCGTACTCTCCGGCGTCCATTGCACCCTGAGCGTATTGGCCGCCCTGACCGAACCGGGGGATACCATTGTGTCGCTGGCGCCCGAGAGCGGCGGCCATTTTGCCACTGGACCTCTGGTACGACGAATCGGCAGACACAGCGTTTATTGCAGGCTGACAGCAGACGGACAAATCGATCTCGAGCATTTCCAGCAAGTTGTTCAGTCACTCGCTGCGCCTCCCTCGGCGGTGCTGATCGATCATGGCCTGACCATCCGCGCCATCGCCATCAGACCGTTGCGCGCATTGCTCGACCGCTGCGGCCTCGAGCGAACCCTGATTTTCTATGACGCCTCGCACACTTTCGGACTGATCGCAGGTCAGGCATTCCCGAATCCGCTCGACGACGGTGCCGACATCCTGCAAGGCAACACCCACAAGTCCATGGCCGGTCCGCACCGGGCGCTGATCGTCACGCGCCGCGCCGACCTGGCCCGGTCGATCGAGCAGACGCTCAGCGGCGGCCTGGTGTCGTCGCCCAATCTGCCCGGTTTGCTGCAACTGTTCGTCACCCTCATGGAAACCGAGTGTTTCGGCCAGGCCTACGCTCGACGCATGTGCGCCAATAGCCAGCAACTGCACGACGCGCTGGTCGACATTCCAGGCTGGAAACTGCACCCCACCGACACGCACTTGCTGCTGCTGGAAGGCGAACAGGCGAGGCGCGCGGCGCAGCAGCTCAACGAGCTGGGCATCCGGGTCAACAACAAACAAGTGAACGGTCGGGATTGCCTGCGCTTCGGACTTCAGGAAATCACCCGCCTGGGCATCACCCCAGAGGATCTCGAGGCGTTGGCGCAGATTATCCGTAACGTCCTCAATGGCGGTGCAAACGGCGTCGACCGGATCCGTTTGGCGCATATTTGCCAGCGCCTGAACCAGGTTCACTACAGCTTCGATCAGGAGACATGCCAATGAGCGCGCCAGCCTGCCTGATTCTTGGCAACATCCGCGATGGCGAATACGAGGGCCTGCTGGCCGAGGGCATCACGCCCCTGCTGATTGCCGACAGCCGCAAAACCAGCAAGATCGCCGACGCGAAGCGGATTTTGCCGGTCGCGCTGTACGACTTTTCCAAAGGACTGACGGCCGAACTGATTGAACTGACGCAACAGTTGCTCAACCAGCACCGCTTCACCAGCGTGCTGAACTTCCGTGAGAGCTACGTCGCCATCTCGGCGCAGCTGTGCGCGGCAATTCCGGCACTGGCTCATCTGCACCGCAACGTCGAGAACACCCTCGACAAGGTGCTGCAGCGTCAACGTTTCCTGCGATCGGACAACCCTGATCTGCACGTGGTGTCACGTGAAGTGCGCATCGACGATCTGCTGGCACGCCCTGCTGAACTGCCCTACCCGTTCATTCTCAAACCGGCCAGCCTCTACAGCAGTCTGTTCGTGCGCTGCATCCATGACCGACAGGAGCTGCTCGATTACGCGACCCATGAATGGCCAATGCTGCTGCGGTATGTCGCCGGCAAAACCCGCGAGAGCGATGAGTTGCTGCTGGAGGAATTCCTTCAGGGGTCCAATCACTCCATTGATTGCGCGATTGAACCGGACGGCACGATCCACAGCTTTGCCATTGTCGATGTCATCGCCGGTATCGATATCGGTCGCGGTGATTTCCACCACTTCGCCCGTTACACGCCTTCGACCCTTGCAGCCGATGCGCATCTGCACGAGCGCTGCCAGCGCCTGGCCCACGATGCGGTCAAAGCCCTTGAGCTCAAGGGCACCTTTGCCCATGTCGAATTCATTCTCACTGCCAACGGCCCGCGAATCCTCGAAGTCGGCGCACGCCCGGGCGGCAGCCGGATTCACGTCATCCGTCAAGCCTGGGACCTGGCACTGGATGTCTGCTACCACCGGGCGCTCAGTGCACAACCGCTGCCTTCGGCCAGTCAGACGCCAACACCGTTCGGCATCGCCACACCCTTTGCCCGTTCCGACCGTCTCTTTGACGGCCTGCATCACGCCGAACGCATTAGCGCTGTGCCGGGTTTTCAGCGCTGGTACGCCTACGTGAATCCGGGAGAGGCCATCGGCCCGGTCAGCAACGGGTTTCAAAACTATCTTTACCTCGAATTCAGACAGTCCGACACCGCAAGCCTGCGCCAGTCACTGCTGGCGGTTGCGGACATCGATGTGTATGGCGAAAACGCCAGGGCAGCGGATACCAGACATGTTCTGGTGATCGGCGGGCGCGATTCGGGACTGGATTGGGACACGGCGCGACAGCTGCGCTTTACCCTTGTGCAACAGCCAGCCGATGTGACGGATTACCAGCGTCAGCAGGCAACGCTGGTGCTGACGGCGGATATCGCCGACCTGTCGGCCTACCGCGAAACGATCGAGCGGCTGCACCAGCAACGCCCCTTCGACGCCGTTGTATCGTTCTCGGAACTGGGTCTGTTGCCCGCCTCGCAACTGGGTGAACAACTGGGTATCAGCCACAACAGCCTGCGCAGCGTCGAAGTCAGCCGCGACAAGTTGCGCTTCCGCCAGTTGCTCCAGGGCAGCCGCTACGAGTTGCCGGCTGGCGCGGTCAACAGTGTCGAGGACGTTCGCGCCTTCGTGCTTCGCCACGGCCCGGCCATTGTCAAACCCGTCGATGGCTCAGGCAGCCTGGGCGTCTACGCCATCGACACGGCGGAAGATGCCGAAGGTCTGGCGCTCGCAGGTCGTAATCTGATCGAAGCGTTCGCCCGGGGTGACGAATACAGCGTCGAGTCCCTGAGCCTGGACGGCCACCATCAGATTCTCGGCATTACCCGCAAACACACCAGTGGCGCGCCGGGTTACGTCGAAACCGGGCATGATTTTCCCGCCGCACTCGACAGCGCCAGTCGCGCCCGGATCGAAGACGCAGTGCTGTGGCTGCTCGAACGCATGGGCAATCGTTGGGGGCCGGCGCATACCGAGATCAAACTCGACGGTTCACGCCTGCATTTCATCGAAACCCAGACCCGCTTCGGCGGTGACCAGATCTGGGAAATGGTCTGGAAAACCACAGGCGTGCACCTCGCCGCCAGCACTATCGCCGGCATGACCGGTATTGCGCTGCCGGCGCCTGCAAAACAGTTCGTGAAAATGGCCATCCGCTACATCGAAGCAGACCCTGCAACCGATCCGCAGCCACTCAAGGCCCGTCTCCTGCAGCAGCCGTTCGCACTGCGCGCGAGCCTCAATCAGGACAGGTTCGGCCGTCCGATCCGCCGCTCCGCCGATCGCCACGGTTACGTGTTGCTGGCCTGCAGTGACGCGGATGACCCGGCGCTTTTCAATGCCGCGATTTCCAATCCTCCCTTCACTACCCAAGGACAGGTGCAATGACCCAAGACCAGACGCTGTACTACATCGATGGACCGATCAGCCGCGACTTTCCGCTGATCTCGTTTTCCACTAACGTATACGACAACCCGGCCGACATTCTTGGTTCGATCACCGATCTGGCCCGGTACTTCAAGGCGGTGGAGTTCGAAATCGGCGAGGATGCCGAACAGGTGTTCTGGTCTCTGGACACCGGTCAACGTGCCCAGCTGGCAGGCCAGATCCGCGACTTTACCCATCGACACGGCATCACGCTCACGGTGCATGCCGGGTGGTGGGGGCGTCAGTACAACCTGTGTTCTGCGGATCAGGCTGAGCGTGCACAGGCCGTGGATTGTCTCAGCGCGGCCGTGGAGTTCTCCCGTACCGCCGGCGCTACCAGCGTGACGTTCCATCCTGGCTACAAGGACCAACTGGACAATGGTGAACTGCTGGACAATCTGATCGCCGCGATCAATCAGGTCAAGGCCCGTTGCAATACCACCGGCATCGCTCTGTGCCTGGAAAACATGGGTGGCCAGCGTCCGAAGTTCCCGGTATTCACGGTCGAGGAACACCTGCGGTTCCATCGCGAGACGGGTTGCTTCGTGACCATCGACGTAACGCACCTCTGTTCGCTGATGCCCTACGGCGACGATTTGTTCGCAGCCATCGCCGCACTGGCACCGGTTACCCGCCACCTGCACATCGCTGACCTCAATGGCACGCATCATCAGCACCTGCCGATCGGCGAAGGCGACCTGCGTCTGAGCGACGTGCTCAATCGTTTCGCGGTCAATGGTTATCGGGGCGTGGCGGTGGTGGAGGAATTCATCCCGCGCTTTTCCACCGAGTATTACCTGGAGAAGGCCCTGGCCTACAAACAGGGCGTAGAGACCTTACTTGCCGACGCGCGACAGAACACCCATGCCGGCTGAAACGAGTCTGGCGAAACCTGCGGTACACAGCGAGATAGCGACCGGCATCCGCGACGCGCTGCCTTTCGTGTTCTCGCTCTTGCTGACCTTCACCCTGATCGGCATGCTCGGGCGTCGTCATGGCCTGGAGTTGCCGGCCATGGTGGTGTTCAGCGGCACGGTGATGGCCTCGCCATTGCAACTGACGCTGCTGGAGACGCCCGCGCATCTGCTCAATGCCTTTGGGGTGCTGGTCTCGGCGCTGAGTATCAATTTGCGTTTTCTGGTATTCACCTTGAGCTTGAAATCCAGCCTTGATGGCCCGGTCAAAGCGTTCATCCCGGCGCTGGCGGTGATGGCCAATGCAGCCTTTACGCTGATGTCGATTCGCAAGGAGCAGCAACCGCTCAGCCGCCGCTACGCCAACACCGTGTGTTTTTTACTGTATGCCGCCGCTCTGCTTGGCACCGTGGCCGGCTATTGCTTCGCCAGCCTGGCCGACAATGCCTTGATGGATCACGCCAGCGTGGTAATCGCGATCTTCCTCAGTGCTTCGCTGGGCAAGATGGCCCGCGACCGTCAGAGCTTCCACGGGCAATGGATTGCCGGCCTGGCCAGCGCCGCGAGCCTGTTGTGGCTGGGCGAGATCAGCCTGTTGCTGGTGCTTGCGGTCACGGTCCTGACGAGTTATGCCTATGACCGACCCTAGTACGTTCTGGCTGTACGTGGCGATCTGCGCACTGGTGTCGGCGATCTGCCGCTTGCTGCCCCTGGCAGTCAATGTCGAACGGCTGTCGGGCGGCGCCCGCACCTTTATCGATCGATTGGGCAAATACACTTCGGTGGCGATGCTGGTGAGTCTGCTGGCGGGTTCGCTTTATCCCCTGGTCAGACAGCACGCGGAGAACATGCCGTGGGTGGCGCCAGTGGCGCTGGCCTGGTTGCTGAGCCTGACGCGAATCAAGTCCTACTATGCGTTTCTGATCGCTTTGGCGTTATACGTGCTGCTCGCAATGCGCTAGCGGTCGATTGACGGCCATCGCCGCCCATGCTCTCCTACACACCTTGTTACGGGTGCCCTTCACAGGGTGAAACGGGAAACCGGTGAATCATGTGCTTTACTCAAAGCCCATGTCAGTCCGGTGCTGCCCCCGCAACGGTAAGCGAGCGAAGCGTCAGATCCACTGTGCCCCGGCATGGGAAGGTGATGCTTGCAGGTCGGCCTGGTGCCAACCCCTCGTGAGCCCGGAGACCGGCCCGCAACACCCAGCGCGCACCCGTGCCGCTGACCACAAACAAACCCGCGGTGGGCGGGCGCTGTTCGAAATCCCCGCGTGCCCGGCTCGCAGGGATTTTCATGCGCTCGATTCACCCGCTGACATTTCAGAGGGAAGCGCTATGTCGATCATCAGCAATACCGCCAGCCAAACTGACCACATCTCCAGTACAGCCACTTTGGGCCAACGCGTGGCTGCCGCCCTCTTCGCCTCGATCCTCGGTGCCAGCCTGGTCTGGTTCGCCGGTTTCTCGCACATCGAAGCGGTGCACAACGCCGCTCACGATACCCGCCACAGCGCCGCGTTCCCGTGCCACTGAGGTCTGCCGAGATGATCAAGCGTATCGCGCAAACCGCAGGCTTCACCGGCTTGCTGGCCGCCCTGCTGCTGACCCTGCTGCAAAGTTTCTGGGTATCGCCATTGATTCTTCAGGCCGAAACCTTCGAGAAATCCGAACCGGTCGCCGAAGTCCACGAGCACGCCGCCGGCACCGCTGCCCACAGCCATGATGCCGAAGCCTGGGAACCGGAAGACGGCTGGCAACGCGTGGTCTCGACCACTGGCGGTAATCTGGTGGTGGCGGTGGGTTTCGCCCTGATGCTCGCCGGCCTATACACCCTGCGCGCGCCGACCAGGACTTCGCAAGGTCCGCTCTGGGGTCTGGCCGGTTACGCCACGTTCGTTCTCGCACCGACCCTGGGCCTGCCACCGGAGTTGCCGGGTACCGCAGCTGCCGATCTGGCGTCGCGGCAGATCTGGTGGATCGGCACTGCCGCTTCGACCGCGGTCGGTCTGGCTCTGCTCGCCTTCAGCCGCCACTGGTTGATGAAGATCCTCGGTGTGGCGATCCTTGCCGTGCCCCATGTGATCGGCGCGCCGCAACCGCAAGTGCATGCCATGCTCGCGCCCGAGGCACTGGAAACCCAGTTCAAAATCGCTTCGCAGCTGACCAACATAGCGTTCTGGCTGGCCCTGGGCCTGATCAGTGCGTGGTTGTTCCGCCGCAAAAGCGCGGGCCATTATCAGGCATGACCGATGACCGCGCCGCGCAGCCGCTGGTTGTCGGTTTTGGCTGCCAGCGCGGCTGCCCGGCCAGTACGCTGCGCGCGCTGCTCGATCAGGCGTTGCAGGCGCATCGCATTGAACTGCGAGCCATCAAGGCGTTGGCCAGTATCGATCTGAAGCGCGACGAACCGGGTCTGCTGGAGCTGGCCACCCAGTTGAATCTGCCGTTGCAGTACTTCAGCAGTGCCGAACTGGCCGTTTACCAGCCGCGTCTCAGCCATCATTCGCAGATCGCTTTCGAGCGCACCGGTTGCTACGGCGTCGCCGAAAGCGCTGCGCTGGCCCTGGCCGAGCAGCTGATTCAGGCGCCGGCAAAACTGCTGATTTCCCGGCAGAAATATGCCCAGGCCACGCTGGCATTGGCCGGTGCGGGGTAAAATCCGGATAATTCCCGCCATCGATCATGAGCACACTTCATTTGAAGTGCGGCTGCGCTTCTCCTCAAGGATTCAACGATGACCGTCTACTTCATCGGCGCCGGCCCCGGCGACCCGGAACTCATCACCGTCAAAGGCCAACGCCTGATTCGCAATTGCCCGGTGATCATCTACGCCGGTTCACTGGTGCCGACGGCAGTGCTGGAAGGTCACCAGGCCGAAACCGTGGTCAACAGCGCTGAACTGCATCTGGAACAGATCATCGATTTGATCAGGGCCGCCCATGCCAAAGGTCAGGATGTCGCGCGTGTGCATTCGGGAGATCCGAGTCTGTATGGGGCGATTGGCGAGCAGATCCGTTATTTGCGTGAGTTGCAGATTCCTTTCGAGATAATCCCTGGTGTCACCGCCACAGCGGCCTGCGCAGCGCTGCTGGGCGCCGAGCTGACCCTGCCGGACATCTCGCAAAGCGTGATCCTCACTCGCTATGCCGACAAGACGGCGATGCCGGCCGGCGAAGAACTGGCGAGCCTGGCGCAGCATGGTGCGACCATGGCGATTCATCTGGGGGTCAATCATCTGGAGAAGATACTGGTCGAACTGCGGCCGCATTACGGCGCGGATTGTCCGATTGCAGTGATTCATCGGGCGACGTGGCCGGATCAGGACTGGGTGGTTGGCACGCTGGCGGACATTGCCGGGAAGGTCGAGACCAAGGGGTTTCGGCGTACGGCGCTGATTCTGGTCGGGCGAGTGTTGGGCAGTGAGGTGTTCAGCGAGTCTTCGTTGTATCGCGCCGGGCATGCGCATCTGTACAGACCCTGAAAACAAGTGTGGCGAGGGCGCTTGCTCCCGCTGGATCGCGGAGCGATCCCAGCATCAGACAACCCATTCATCACGGGTAGATGCGTCGCCTGAGTTGTGACTGCTACGCAGTCAAGCGGGAGCAAGCTCCCTCGCCACAGCGCCGTTTCAGTACACAGCGAACGCCTTAGTAGTAGGCGTTTTCTTTCTGCGTATGGTCGGTCACGTCACGTACACCTTTGAGTTCCGGGATGCGCTCGAGCAAAGTGCGCTCGATGCCTTCCTTCAGGGTCACGTCAGCCTGGCCGCAGCCCTGGCAGCCGCCACCGAACTGCAACACGGCGATGCCGTCCTCGACCACATCGATCAGGCTGACCTGACCGCCGTGGCTGGCCAGCCCCGGGTTGATCTCGGTTTGCAGGTAATAGTTGATGCGCTCGTTGACCGGGCTGTCGGCGTTGACCATCGGTACTTTGGCGTTCGGCGCCTTGATGGTCAGCTGGCCGCCCATCCGGTCGGTCGCGTAATCGACGACCGCGTCGTCAAGAAACGCTTCGCTGAAGGAATCGATGTACGCGGTGAAGCTTTTCAGCCCCAGCGCCGTATCTTCAGGCTTCTCTTCGCCCGGCTTGCAGTACGCAATGCAGGTTTCGGCGTACTGAGTGCCAGGCTGGGTGATGAAAACGCGGATGCCGATGCCCGGGGTGTTCTGCTTGGAGAGCAGATCGGCCAGATAATCATGGGCGGCGTCGGTAATGGTAATAGCGGTCATAAAAACTCCTCGCAGGCTTGGGCGCAGTTTACGCCAAATGACGCGGCTGACAAAGTCCTAGTATTTTTGTCGGAAAACGCCGGATTCGTCGTTCCGCCCAGCGCCTCGTGGCATCGTCAGGCCCGCTTGCGCGCGCGGACGGCCACGTAAACAAATGGATACTGAAACAGGCACAAGGCATATATATGTATGCCTCGGGGATTTTTTCGGCCGATATATTCACCGCCTTCGTTTACTTGCAAGTTCCATTGCACTTATTTCAAAGGCGCTCAATGAATACATCGTTATCAGGGTTCTATAGCCGAACGCCACCGCGCAGACTGCAGGATCTCAACCACCTGATCAGCTACCTGCACACCCTCGTTGGTGAGCATTTCAACAGTGACCCACGCGACCTTTACTATCACCCTCCTGCCAGTTCTGCGCTGGGGCGCGAATGCCGGGAAGCATTTCGGGTTTTGAACAAGCTGGAAAAGGATGAAGACTTTATCAGGCATATTTCAACGCCGGGCGGCGTCGATAAATCGCCTCTAGGCAATGACTTCCTATACGACCTTGTATCGTTCCACTTGAGCTCCGCCAAAACGCCAGCGCCCTCCCCCCCGGAAGTTTTCAGCATAGCCGGTCACTCAGTGATTCTCAGAGAGGTCCCGGTCTACTGGTCTATCGACGTCGATGTCTTGCTGGATATTCACCGTAAAGTCGGCAACGGCGTCAAAAGCGACGGCTCGGTCAGGCTCGATCTGGTGCTTGCCTACTACTCGCTGCAACCGCAGCGGCCCGCCACCAGCGCCGACTGGCAGCGCCTTCTGCACAATCTGGTTGACCATCGCGCACTGTGGCTGCTTGGACATGACGGGCACGTCAGTGACATTGAGCACCTGTTGGGCGCTGCGGGTGATCAAGCGATCATGCGCATTGTTCGCCAGATTAAAGTGCAAACATCCCGTTCGCTGTTGGCAAACCTGCTGCCGGAAAAACTCAATGACAAACTGGAGAAATTGGCCAACACCACCCCCGTCGCTCTCCTGGAAACCGCTTTGGGTTCTGCAAAGAACCTGCAACTGGCTCAACGCATTGCCAACGAACTGGACTGGTACGGTGCAGGCGACAACCAGCAGTGCCCCCCTGGCGTGTTGAAAAAACTGTTGTGGCGAGCGCTCTGGTTAACGGTAAAACCCGACGCCAACAGTAATCATCGAAACGAGTTGCAGATCCTTATCGAAACCGGCAGCCGCTACGCTTGCATACGGCAATCGCTGGTCGAGCATTTCCAACGAACGCTTGGCGTCAATCAAACCACCGCCTTACTGGCAGTCGCGATTTTCAGAAGCAATATCGCCAGCGAAGCCTGGGTCGAGGACATTCCCGAGGAGCTTCCTTACGGCACTTCTAGCACCTGGGCCAATTTCAAGAGCGGCTTTATTCTGGCCGAAACCATTGCCCCCGGGTCATCCCGGCATATGACGTTCGAACAACTGCTCAACCTGCCAGCCGAGCATTATCAGGCGCATGCCGATGATGTTGAGCAGCAGCGGCTGGTAACGGCAGCCAAAGCGCGTTCTGCGCTGGATTGGGCAGTGGAAACGGGACTGCTGGGAATTCGTCATGCGCCGTACTCGCTGAGTGAAGTCGAGCTGGCAGTGCAGACACTCGAGCAGCACGAACGCGACATGGTCAGTGCAATGCAAAACCTCGCGTCCAGACCCCCGAGCCGCTTTCGTTACGACACCGACGCGGCATTCGACGAGGCCTTCCGCAACTGGCTGGATACTCCGCGAGCCGCCTACGCGACGCTCATCAGAACATTACTGAGCCAGTACCTGCCGGCGTGCGGCACCGATCTTGAGCGCGACGAAGTGGTCGTTTACTCGTTAAGGCTGCCACTGCATGACACCCAGGTGGAGCATGAGAACCGGACGAACACCGACGCCGTTCGTGCGCGCTCGGGGTTTATTTTGCGCACGCTCAACCCTGCCTACCCGACCGACCCACGTTACATTGAAGTTTTCCCGTTCGCAGGCGTTGTGCGCCTGCGCAAAGAGATGAAGTCGCTGCAAGTGGGCGGTGAGATTGTCGTCGAGAAGGTCGGGTCAAGCAGCCGGACCAGCCGAGGCGCCTTCAGAAAAGGCACTGAATTGCCCTTCGACTGGGAAGCCTACCGCGATGGCTCGAAACCCAGGGAAAACCAGCAAGCGGTATTGATCGTGGAACAGTTCGGCGAGACGTTCGAGGCTGTTGCAATCGAACAGCGAACCCCGGACGTTGCGGCGCGGACGCTGCCCTTTGCCGCGAACAACCTGACGTCGGCGCGAGCTGAAAAACTGGCCGCGATGATCGCCAGAGAACTGTTCTTCAAGGATGAGCCAGCGTTACTGGAACAGACCCGTAAAGCGACGCGCAGCATGGACATCGGTCGGGACTTTATCGAGGACATGACCTTCTGGGGAAAAATGTTCGTGCCGTTCTGGGGTTCCATCGACGACCTGACATCGGGTGATCCTAGACGCATCGAGTCTGGCGGCCTGGGCCTGTTTACCGATGTGGTGTCTTTCGGCTTGCCCGTCGGCAAGTACATTGCGGGTTGTACCCGTCTGTTGAGCGGCGCTGGCAGAATCGGGCTGCGCCTCGCGTTGCCAAGGCTCTCCACCCTGACACGAACGTTGCTTGTTTCTACGCTGCGGGAGCTCAATCCTCTGGAGAGCGTTATTGCCCTGCTCAGACTGGGTCGCTTTGCTCTCGGCAAACTGAGTAGCGCGACCTTGCGACACGTGCGGATGGGCATCGCACACCTGCGCGACGGCACCATTGCTGCGCGCCATCTCAGTCCGGTCGATCCTGCGACCTGGGTGCCGCATCGAGCCGGCGACCAATTGTGCACCGTGGAAGGCATCGCCGATATTCCCATGCGCAATGTCGGCACCGCCGCAGCGCCCGACTTTCGCCTGATCGACCCTGTCTCCCATCAAGCGTTCGGCCCGCGCTACCGGCCACCCGTCACGGTGATCAGCAACAGCAACCCCCTGATACGTCGATACGCGGTAGAACCGCACTGGATTCAAGGCCTGAAAGCGGACTCGCGCGGCATATTCTTTCGTGCGGACTATAACCAGAAATTCATCTGCAACATCGACGAGCGCGGCACCATTGCCGTCTACCAGGTCAGGGACAACTCCTACGGGTTTATCGCAGAAACAGCGCAGACCGGGGAAAACAGCTTTTCTGTGGTGTTGGTCAACCCGAAAACCAACCGCGACCTGTCGATCAACCTGTCGTCGGTGAAACCCGGGCATTGGTACACAAAGGAAATCAGGGTGGCTGGTGGCGCGCCCGATCAGCCGAACGCGGTAACAGCCTTGCACCTGGAAAAGTGGTCGCAGTTCAGCGAAGTGATGCTGGACATCGCCATAAAAGCTTTTGCGAAGAAGCACGGTCTGGATCGGGCGGCGTTTCAGCAGTTCGTCCACACCCAGGGCCAGTTGAAACCCCTTGGCCAACAACTGCTGGACCAGGCCGGCACGGCTCGCACGGCCATTTCCTTCGACAATCTTGAGCAATGGCGGACGCTGTCGCAGGACAGTCGCAACCGCCTGACCCGCGAAGGATTCGCTGCCGAGCACAACCTGGACCCTCAGGATTTCCTCGCCCATGTCAACATGGATGGCAGCTTCAGGGCGCCGGGCACCGTGTTGGCAACCTATGCAAACCACCAGGCCTTCACCCCGCTGACCCCAGAGCATCTTCAGCAATGGCGGGCGCGCTACGACGTGACACGGTCGGCCAGCACGATGAACGCGTTTGTCGCTGAGAACAATTTGAACCCCGTGCTCTGGGCAACCTTCGTCAACGACGCCGGGCAACTGAGAAGTGCCGTAGCGGAAACCTTGCAAAGGGTCGCAGCGACGGATTCGGAGGTCTTGCTCGCGCGTAAATCACTGCCCCCGGGCACCGCGAAAAAATCGGCTGTCAGGCATTCACCCGAACCCTCGACTGCGCACAGCGACGGGCCATCCTCGCCACCCACGGCTGGCCCTTCCAAGCGTCCTCGACTGGACGTTACCGCCACCCTGCCACAGGACCTGACACCTTCGCTCGGGCACCAGATCAACAACAACGCGCCCATTCTGCAGGATCCGACGGATGTGCGAACAAGCCTGACGCGCAAGCTGGAAGGCGATATCGAACATATCGCGATCACTGAGGCCAACCGGCTCTTTGCGCACTTCCAGGGTGCCAGACTCAAAGAGATGACCCGGCGCATCACCGAGGATATCCACGAGTGGATCGCCGACGAAGGTCGGCACCATGCGAGGCTGACTCAACTTTTCGAGATCAGGAGACCGACCGAAGGTCCCGAGCGGGGTTTATCGGTGTTCGCCAAGGTCGATATCGAACCTTATGAAGTGCTCGGCCCTTACATCGGCAAACTGCACCGCACCGGCAAATCCCTGCGCGAGGAAATACTTGAAAAATCCACAGAGAAAGTCAGTACCTATCTTTACGAAACGGCAACCAAGAACGCCACCCTGAGCGGGCACGGCAACAGCAATGTGCTGAGCCTGATCAACGCCATCAACGTACCCGGCCAGACCAATATCGGCGTGGAGAACGTCGGTTCGATCTGCGTCGGCAAGTACATGGTGTTCTTTGTCGCGTGGGAAAAAATCCCGGCGGGTGGCGAGCTGTTTCTCGATTACGGCGCCAGTTACTGGAAACACCTGAAACCTTGACCGCCCCGGCTTATCAGGTTTTCAGCCGCTTCGGTGGTGCACAGAGGAATACGTGCACCACCGACAGAAGACAGATGAACGCTGCTCACACAGCATCTGCCCACGGCCGATCAAAGATTTTCGTACCGGTTCATGTCCAGTACACCCTCTTCCACCGGGTCGGTTTCGTGGATGTACTGGCTCAAATCGTGGAAATACTCCCAGAACTGCGGATGACTGCGGCGAATGCCCCAGCGCTCGACGATTTTCTCGAACCGGTTCGCGTCCCGGGCGTTTTCCATGGCATCGACAAATGCTGGAACCTGCGCGGCCGGCACATTGAACATGAAGTTCGGGTAACTGGTGAGTACGCCGGGATAGATCGTCAGGGTGTCGAGCCCTGGCTGATAGCGTCGCGACTCACCGAGCAAAAACGCCACGTTGCTGTGTGCCCGGTTGCGTAGCAGGCTGTAGACCTCGCGCTTGCCGCTGGCCGTCTCAACACGCAGCATGGTCGCTTCGGGCAACTGATCGATGACTTTCAGCCCGGCTGCCGGGCGCGAGGCCAGACGGCTCAAGGCCTGCTCTGCGTTCTGCAACGCCGGATCGATATTTGGCCGTGAGCAATAAGCACCGTCGCAGCGGTTGATCGGATCCGGCCGCGCATTCAGATCGCCGTAGCGCGTCAGCAACTGCAAGGCGAAATCACGTTTCGGATCTTTTTCGTCGAGTTTCAGCGCAGTCGGTTTGTCGTCGTCGATCGCCTCATAATCGAGCCACATCTTGAACTGGCCGCCATCCTGGTACCAATCATTGAGGTAGTCCTCGCGAGAGTCGGCGGGCATCAGGCGCAGAAAATTCTGCTCGGCACCGTTGCGGATCAGGTCGAAATACAGGCGGGTCTGCGCTTGATGGGAGACGTTGCCGAACACGTCGAAATTGACCGCGAGCTGGTAATAGGTGCGCTCCAGCAGCGGATAGTCGAACAGCCACATCGTCTGCGGCACCTCGCCGATCAAACCCTTGGTTACCGAGGCGCTGTCAAAGTGGCGGAAGATGCTCAACAGGGCGTTGTCGTTGCCGGCCCACAGCGTCGACCAGCTCGGCGCCGGCAGATCGGCGTAGCTGTCGCGGCGCAGGGCTTCGTATTCGTTGCGCTTGTCGCGGTAGTCGCGCCACAGGCTCAGCACGCTGCCGACGTCGTCGTTCTGCCCCGGCATCGCCAGCAGCGGCGTGGCCTGGCCGCGGTAGTTCGGGTCGGTGATATAGAGGTCATGCTCCGGCGCCTGGAACAGCGCCCAGAAGTTGTCGCGGATCACATCGGTCGCGATCTGCCCACGGCACACCGGCCCGCGAATGAAAGTACGGACGAAGTATTCGGCGTTATCGAGCATGAACTGATAGCGCGCCTGGGCTGGAATCGCTTCGAACGTGGCGAACGGATTGGCGCGGCTCTGTGGCCCGTAGCCCGGCAGCGCGTTGACCTGCCAGTTACCGTTGTAGAACAGGCTTTTGATCCGGGCCATTTTCGCCGCGCTCAGCGGATACGTGATGTGCGTCTTGTGCACGATCACCCCCTGCACCGGCCACAAGCGGTAATACACCCGCGTGCCCGGGTCGTCGTTGGGGCGGCGAGTGGCGATCAGGTCGATCGGCTGCCCACTCGGCGTGCGCGAACGCACCCACTGGAAATAATGCCCCGGCTCGCCATCCTTGAAATAGATGTGCGCCAGGTACCAGTGCTCGAACAGCCAGCGCCCGACCAGACTTTGCCGGGCACCGGGGGCGTTAAGCAGGTTTTCCCATTGGGCGATCTGCATCGCTTCTTTCGCGCTCGGCGCCAGGCTCTGCTCGTCGATCGGTGCGCCAGACGCCAGCCAGCGCTGCAAGGTCTGGTACTGCTGATCGGTCAGGCCGGTGACGGCCAGCGGCATGCCTTCTTTCGGGTGCGCCCCGGCATAAGCGTCGAATTCGCCAGGCATCGCGCAGAGATTGTTGCGGTTCAGCCCCAGGACGATGTCTTCGGGCAGCCTGGCGTTCGGCGTCAGCGGGGTCTTGTGGCCGAGTTCGAGCATGCGCGCCATCAGCGCGGCCTGACTGCCCTGGGCGTCGAGCACCGAATAGAAGTCTTTCTGCTGCCAGGCGCGCTTGCCGAAGGCGTCATAGAACAGTCGCGTTGTCGGTGCGGCCTGGGTGCGTTCGCCGTCGTACACCGGCATCTTGCTCGCGCCGCGGGCGGCGCCTTCGCCACTGCCCAGATTGAGCTGGCACGCCGAGTCGTAACAGGCATGGCAGGCCACGCACTTCTCGGTGAAGATCGGTTGGATGTCCCTGCTGTAGGAAATCGAAGGCGGCATCGCGGGATCTTGCGCCGCGACGCTCCCGCTCAGGACCAGCAACAATAAACTGATGACGCGGTACGGCATGCTGCTGATCCCGATGGTAAAAAAGGCTGCGATTCTACCGTTATGACGCTCGTACCAACATGAGCGATATTCATGCAAAAGCCGCACGTGCTCTAAAAGCGCACAGGTTTGCTATGATCCCGCTCCTTCGTAATGGTCTTTTCGAGTAGTCCACATGTCCGATCGCAGCGTCCGCCTTCAAGCTCTCAAGCAAGCCCTCAAAGAGCGCATCCTGATTCTCGACGGCGGGATGGGCACGATGATCCAGAGCTACAAGCTCGAAGAGCAGGATTATCGCGGCAAGCGCTTCGCCGACTGGCCGAGTGACGTCAAGGGCAACAACGACTTGCTGGTGATCACTCGTCCGGACGTGATCGGCGGCATCGAAAAAGCCTATCTGGACGCCGGCGCCGACATTCTCGAAACCAACACCTTCAACGCCACGCGCATTTCCATGGCCGATTACGGCATGGAAGAGCTGGCATACGAGTTAAACGTAGAAGGCGCACGTCTGGCGCGCAAGATTGCCGACGCCAAGACCGCCGAAAATCCGGCCAGGCCGCGCTTCGTCGCCGGTGTGCTCGGCCCGACCAGCCGCACCTGCTCGCTGTCGCCCGACGTCAACAACCCCGGCTACCGCAACGTGACCTTCGACGAGCTGGTAGAAAACTACACCGAAGCCACCAAGGGCCTGATCGAGGGCGGCGCCGACCTGATCCTGATCGAGACGATCTTCGACACCCTCAACGCCAAAGCGGCGATCTTCGCCGTGCAAGGTGTGTTCGAAGAACTGCATATCGAACTGCCGATCATGATTTCCGGCACGATCACCGACGCCTCCGGCCGCACCCTGTCCGGCCAGACCACCGAAGCGTTCTGGAACTCGGTGGCCCACGCCAAGCCGATTTCCGTGGGGCTGAACTGCGCCCTTGGTGCCAGCGAACTGCGCCCGTACCTGGAAGAGCTGTCGAACAAGGCCAGCACCCACGTTTCCGCGCACCCGAACGCCGGCCTGCCGAATGAATTCGGCGAGTATGACGAACTGCCATCGCAAACCGCCAAAGTCATCGAGGAGTTCGCCCAGAGCGGTTTCCTCAACATCGTCGGCGGCTGCTGCGGCACCACGCCGGGGCACATCGAAGCCATCGCGAACGCCGTGGCCGGTTATGCACCGCGACAGATTCCGGACATTCCCAAAGCCTGCCGCCTCTCGGGCCTCGAGCCGTTCACCATCGATCGCAGCTCGCTGTTCGTCAACGTCGGCGAGCGCACCAACATTACCGGTTCGGCAAAGTTCGCCCGGCTGATTCGTGAAGACAACTACACCGAAGCCCTCGAAGTCGCTCTGCAGCAGGTCGAGGCCGGCGCGCAGATCATCGACATCAACATGGACGAGGGCATGCTCGATTCGAAGAAGGCCATGGTCACCTTCCTCAATCTGATCGCCGGCGAACCGGACATCTCGCGTGTGCCGATCATGATCGACTCGTCGAAATGGGAAGTCATCGAAGCCGGCCTCAAGTGCATTCAGGGCAAGGGCATCGTCAACTCGATCAGCATGAAAGAAGGCGTCGAGCAGTTCATCCATCACGCCCGACTGTGCAAGCGCTACGGTGCTGCAGTGGTGGTGATGGCCTTCGACGAAGCCGGTCAGGCCGACACCGAAGCGCGCAAGAAAGAGATCTGCAAACGCTCCTACGACATTCTGGTCAATGAAGTCGGCTTCCCGCCGGAAGACATCATCTTCGACCCGAACATCTTCGCCGTCGCCACCGGCATCGAAGAGCACAACAACTACGCCGTCGACTTCATCAATGCCTGCGCCTACATCCGCGACGAGCTGCCGTATGCGCTGAGCTCCGGCGGTGTGTCCAACGTGTCGTTCTCGTTCCGTGGCAACAACCCGGTGCGTGAGGCGATTCACTCGGTGTTCCTGCTCTACGCGATCCGCGCCGGCCTGACCATGGGCATCGTCAACGCCGGTCAGCTGGAGATCTACGATCAGATCCCGGTGGAGCTGCGCGACGCTGTCGAGGACGTGATCCTCAACCGCACCCCGGACGGCACCGACGCCCTCCTCGCCATTGCCGACAAGTACAAGGGCGACGGCAGCGTCAAGGAAGCCGAGACCGAAGAGTGGCGCAACTGGGACGTCAACAAGCGTCTGGAACACGCGCTGGTCAAGGGCATCACCACGCACATCGTCGAAGACACCGAAGAGTCCCGACAGTCGTTTGCGCGGCCGATCGAAGTGATCGAAGGCCCGTTGATGTCCGGCATGAACATCGTCGGCGACCTGTTCGGCGCCGGCAAAATGTTCCTCCCGCAAGTGGTCAAATCCGCCCGCGTCATGAAGCAGGCCGTGGCCCACTTGATTCCGTTCATCGAACTGGAAAAAGGCGACAAACCGGAAGCCAAGGGCAAGATCCTCATGGCCACGGTGAAAGGCGATGTGCACGACATCGGCAAGAACATCGTTGGCGTGGTGCTCGGCTGCAACGGCTATGACATCGTCGACCTCGGCGTGATGGTTCCGGCCGAGAAGATCCTGCAGGTCGCCAAGGAACAGAAATGCGACATCATCGGCCTCTCCGGCCTGATCACCCCGTCGCTGGATGAAATGGTCCACGTCGCCCGCGAAATGCAGCGTCAGGATTTCCATCTGCCGCTGATGATCGGTGGCGCGACCACCTCCAAGGCGCACACGGCGGTGAAGATCGAGCCGAAGTACAGCAACGATGCCGTGGTCTATGTGACCGACGCCTCGCGCGCCGTGGGTGTGGCGACGCAGTTGCTGTCCAAGGAATTGAAAGCCGGTTTCGTCGAGAAAACCCGTCTGGAATACATCGACGTGCGCGAGCGCACGTCCAATCGCAGCGCCCGCACCGAACGCCTGAGCTATGCCGCCGCGATCGCCAAGAAGCCACAATTCGACTGGGCCAGCTATCAGCCAGTGCAACCGACCTTCACCGGCAGCAAGGTGCTCGACAATATCGATTTGAAGGTGCTGGCCGAATACATCGACTGGACACCGTTTTTCATCTCCTGGGACCTGGCCGGCAAATTCCCGCGCATCCTCGAGGACGAAGTGGTCGGTGAAGCCGCCACCGCGCTGTACAAGGACGCCCGGGAAATGCTCGCCAAGCTGATCGACGAAAAGCTGATCAGCGCCCGCGCGGTATTCGGTTTCTGGCCGGCCAATCAGGTCAACGAAGACGATATCGAGCTGTACGACGATAACGGCAAGCCGTTGGCCAGGCTGCATCACCTGCGTCAGCAGATCATCAAGACCGACGGCAAACCGAACTTCTGCCTCGCCGACTTCGTTGCGCCGAAGGACAGCGAAGTCACCGATTACGTCGGCGGTTTCATTACCACTGCCGGCATCGGCGCCGAAGAAGTGGCCAAGGCCTATCAGGACGCTGGCGACGACTACAACTCGATCATGGTCAAGGCCCTCGCCGACCGCTTGGCCGAGGCCTGCGCGGAATGGCTGCACCAGCAAGTGCGCAAAGAGCACTGGGGTTATGCCAAGGACGAAACCCTCGATAACGATGCGCTGATCAAAGAGCAATACCGTGGCATCCGCCCCGCTCCCGGCTACCCGGCCTGCCCGGATCACACCGAGAAAGCCGCGCTGTTCACCCTGCTGGACCCGGAAGCGGCCGAAATGCGTGCCGGGCGCAGCGGCGTGTTCCTCACCGAGCACTACGCGATGTTCCCCGCTGCTGCAGTCAGTGGCTGGTACTTTGCCCATCCGCAGGCGCAGTACTTTGCCGTGGGCAAGATCGACAAGGACCAGGTGCAGAGCTACACCGCGCGCAAAGGCCAGGACCTGAGCGTGACCGAGCGCTGGCTGGCGCCGAATCTGGGTTACGACAGCTGAGATGCATGAGGCCCGACAGCACCTTGCTCCCGGGCCTCATCATTCATCCGCTCACGGGCGCCATGATGGGCCGGGCTGCGGTGAAGAAGGATCAGGTTGTGCCGTGCCTTCGCCCGCCAGTGCCAGACTCTGCATTTGCACGCGAGACAGTTCTTTCAACTTTTCAATGCGCGCTTCCGCCAGTTCGATCTCCAGTGCGGCCATCGCCTCCAGATAGCGGTTACGAGTCGCTTCGCTATCGTCTTTGTCCGGGTAGAGGTCCTCGACCTCCTCCTGACGCCGGCTCGCGTTGCTTTCGAGTGTCTCGAATACCTCGGGGTTGCGCTCGCGCAAATAGCGGATCCAGTAATCGCGACCGATCAGATCCTCCAGAAACATGTCCGACGCTTCATCGGCGAGAACGGCTGCACGCGCATCAATCAACCGCTGCCCGCGAATCGGTGTGGCGTACAGCATGTGCTCTGGTTGAGCCGGCAATTCCAGGCCGTCCGGCCAGCCGCGAGTCATGCCGATGCGGTATTGCAGGCGGACTTCCGCGCGGTCCTTGTACCTAGCGGCAGCTTCGGCCAGTCGGTCAACCCTTTCCAGGCGGAACAGACGTCGACTCAGATCAAGCAAGGCCCTGCCGCGCTGCTCCGGGCGGTGTCGTGGAATATCGCGCAGGGCGATGTATTCATAGACGCGGGTTTCCAGCTCGCTGAACGACAGGATTCGCCCATCAGGGCAGGTGCCGTGGGTTTCGGCGTTGAGAAACAACAGGTTGCGCAGTTGGGCATTTTCCGTGGCCGCCTCGATGACTTGCCAGACCCGATGGGTCAGATCGGCACCTGACAAACTGAATTCGAGGGTATCGGGCAAGGTCGAGAGCAAATGAAAGAACGGCTCATGGTTGTCCTGATCAGCCAATTGCAGCCATAACGCCTGCCGCGCGGCTTGCGCATCTGCATGGGTGTACGTCATCCAGGCGGCCATCGCTGGCGCTGCCGTATCTCGCGCCGGATAGGCAATGAACTCCGCTGCCTGCACGACGGCGCGGGTATCAACGGGCCTGGCACCGCCATCCCCACTTGGGCCATCGCTGTCGGAGTCGGAGTCAGAATCCGATCCCTGACCGGAGCCAGAATCCGAATCGCTATCGGTCTCCAATTCGCGTTCGGCAATTTCACCCTGCAGAAAATCCTGGGAATAACCCATGACATCACGGTCTGCGTTGGCCGCACTGTATTCGCGCAGTTGCTGCAGGCCATTGAGCGACAGCGAGTTTTCGGACAGGTCGGTGCCGTCCACCAGCGCTTCATGGTTGCCATCCAACAGCCGATCCGGAAAGACCATGATGTTGTTCCCCGACAGGTCCAGGCGTTGCAAATGCGCCAGATCGAGCACGCCATCAGGCCAGAATCCCAGCCCGTTCTGGCTGAGATCGAGGGTCTCCAGACGGGGGAAGCTGGTGGCGCTGAACTCCTCCAGCTGATTGTGGCTGAGGTCGAGCCAGCGCAACTGCGACCCACCCGCGTGCTGATACACGGTTTGTGCCACGGCCAGCCGATTACCGCTCAACTCCAGACGTTCCAGGCGGGTCAGACGACCGACAGCTTCGGGCAGCCGCTCCAGTGCATTGCCGTTGAGTTTCAGGGTGGTCAACTCAGGGAACGCCGGGCAAAAGAGGTTGAAGCTATCGACTGAAAACTTGACCCCTGTCAGATCCAGTGTCCGCACATGGGCAAACACGTTTGACAGCGCGGGCAGATCGCTCATGACCCCCGCTGAAAGGCTCAGCGTTGGTCCGGCAGACTCGGAAAGCCCAGTCAGACCGTCCCGCCAGCAATTGCGGATCCTCGTCGCGTTGAAGAACCTTGTGGACGATGACACGCTTTCACCAGGTCCTGGCGCCGCGCCGAAAATCCAGCCGTTCAACTCACGCGTCAGCGTCTCGTCACTTGCTCGCCACTGGGTCAGCCTGTCCGCCATTTGCTCCGGGGACAGGCCTTCAACGCGCAATCGGGCAACGCTGGCTTGCGCTTGTTCAAGGGTCAGCGAGGGAAATATCTCCAGCACACGGGCACTCATGTCGGAACTGGCGCCAGTTGCAGCAACGGGCGCAAGCGCTAACAGCTGGCCGGCGCGCTCCAGCGCACTTTCCGGCGGGGTCGCGCTTGGATTGGCCGGCAATGACGCCGTTTGCGCGTCGAACCGTTGCAAGGCGCCTTCCGGCAAACCAACGGACATTTCAATCCGGCGCTGCGCCGCCCGCATGTCCGCCTCGCCTTGAGTACTGAAGCGGTTGTTCTGCAGACGGGTCTTCAGCAGCACAGCGTCGTTGGCAAGCACCTGATCGGGGAGCGACCCAATGGTGTTATGTCGTAAATCCAATGTCCGCAAGTGCGGCAGGCTTTCCGCCCCGGTCGGCCATTGATTGAAGCCATTGGAGCTGAGGTTCAACGTCTTGAGCCCGGTCAGGCGAGAAACGTCCAGTGTGTCCAGGCGATTGAGCCGCGCATTGAGATGCTCCAGTTTGTTCAGGGCATTGAACTGGCTCTGCACCTCAGGGGTAACGCCGATAAGGTTGAGAGACACGTCCAGTTGCGTCAGGTGGCTTGCATCGGCGGGCCGGACCGGCAGTTCTGTCAATCCGCATGCGGTGACTTCCAGGCTGGTGGTGCCACTGAATGCCTGGAGAAAATCGCGAATCTGGTCGATCGGCACATTCAACCGGTCCAGCCGAACGCTCTGCACGTGAGCAAACGCACCGGTTGGCAATCGCGGCAGCTCACTGACCGACTCCTCGCCCTGTACCCATGCAGTGTCCACCAGTTCAAACACACCGGCATCGTCGAGATCGATACTGGCTGCCCAGTTCGTCCCATTGAAAGGGCGAACGTCGTCGTTCAAGCGATAGCGCCGGCGGATGGCTGCACGCCAGTTCTTTTCCAGAGCACGTACCACCCGTGCATTGGGCTGCGCTTGCCAGCGGGCGGCGGGAATTGCAGTGCGCAATCCATCGGATGCGCTGGCTTCGTAGAACTGGCGGAAAATCGCGGTGTGCTCTACACGCAGAATCTCCACAGCCTTGAGCCGGGTTTCCGGGGTATTCCAGAGGGTCATGATGCGCTGAGGCAACGGGTTGAGGCGGCCGGCTTCGCCCGTGAGGAACTGCAGTTCTCCGGCGCAATAGCGGCGAACCATCAAGTCCAGATCAACCAGATGTCGCCACTGCCCCATGTAGTTTTTCACATAGTCGTAAGCGGGTTTGAACGCTTCATGGGAGAACATGGACCAGTCCAGCGACAAACCTGCCCAGAGTCTTTCGTGTCCGACATAGAGCGATTGGGGAATGGAAGCGATGGCGGTCTGCGTCAGGTCCAGTCGTTCCAGTTCAGGCAGTTGCTGCACATAGGCCGGCCATTGCGTCAGGCCCGACGCTTCGATCCGGAGTTTCTTCAGGCGTTTGAGGGGCGTCAGATCCAGGCCAGCGGCATGGCTCCCACCGTCGAGGAAAGCAAGATGAAGCTCCTCAAGGGCGGTCAGCGTACTCAGTCTGCTCGACAGGTCGGAGGCCATCACCGTGGCTGCCGTCCTGAACTTGAGTTTCCTCAGTGCAGACATCCGGGTCACAGTCAGAGGCAAAGTCGTCAGTGCCTGCTCATGCGCCATGTAGGCGCCAAACAGACTGCCACGCTCCCCCAGCGACAGCTTTTGCACGTTGGCAAATCGCGCCAGAAACGCGTCCGCATTGGCGTCGGTGATGCCATTGCCGCCAATCGAAAGTTTACGCACATGGGCGAAGTCTGCCGTCAGCTCTGGCAGGGGGTCATAAGTGAGTATCGAAAGTTCATCGGCACCTGAAACTCCGGTGGACAAGGCGTTGCGCCAGCAGGTTTTCAACGCTTGCGCGGCGCGAAACTTGTGATCCGTTGCAGAACGTTCCCAAGGCGCCGCCGTGGATGTGCCTGCCCATTCATCCAGCGTCCTGTTCAACTGCTGCCATTCTTCGCGGCGTGATTGCAACAGCTGGAAAATCGCGTTGTCGTCTTTACCCGTCCGGTACTGCTCGAGAATGAAACCGTTAGCCTGTTCGTAGGTAAGCTGCGGATAGACATCGCACACATGATCGGTCAGGTTCATTTGCAACCCGGCGCCGCGTCCGCTCGCGGGGTAACCGATCAACGTAGTGTTCACACGCACGGGCGGCTTGATCCATTTGACCTGCGGCGCGAGCAGCGCAGGCGCATCTGCCTGATGCCGATCGGCATGATCGATGATCTTTTTCTGTAACCGGGCGGACTGCCCCACCTCGGGCACACCGAGGCTGCGGCGTACGTCATCAGGCAGGGCGTGCATGATTGATGAGTAAAAGTTGTCGCCGTTGCGCGGCAGGCTGTTGAGTGCAAGACCGCGGTCGTCGAACGCCTGAAACTGAGCGCCTTTCTTGATCAGGTATTTCTTCTCGCTGGCTGTTTCACTGCCGATGCTGTCGAGCAGCAGGCCGGCGTCATTGCCCTCGCGAACTTCAATGCGAACGCTGTCGGTCCAACCCGGCAACTGCTCCAGCGTGTGCAACGCCAAGCGCCGGCTGTCCGCCGAAGCGACGTTTTCACTGCGCAGGCCGGCATAGGCCGCTACTTGTCGGCTTTGACGGGCGTACCAGCGTGCCTCTTCCAGCAGGCGTAGCGGCACTCGATGGCCTGAGTCCAGTCGCTCGAGATCATCGGGGCGTCCATGGGCCAGCACCGTTTGTGCCGCGGGTTCGCTGAGTCCAGGGCAGGCCTTCTGCAAACGCGCAATCCGGGAATCGATGGGGTCGGTTCCCTTGTAGAGGCTGTCGTAGATCGCCGGCTGACGAGTGTCGGCGTAGTCGGCGATCTGCTTGCCGAACTCTGCCGGCCGGGCATCGCGCACGCGTGCGCCTTGCTCGCCCAGGAGCCGGGTGACTTCCGACTCGTCCAGCGCCGCAAGGATATGTGCTGGCAGGCCACCGCTGAGAATATCGGCCCGCGATATCTGAATCGGTGCCTTGACGCCGACGTCGCGAAAGCGCCGTGCGAAACCGTACCTGACCGACTTGCCGGACAGTTGCTCGCCGTCGAATACTTCCAGCACCCGGTTCGCCGGCCAGCGCGGCATTTCGGTGATCAGCGGCAACGCATAGAGATACAGTTCGTCGATCGGTTTTGTCCCGCGCAACTGTTCGACTACCAGTGCCGCGTTGCTATCCGCCTGCATCACGCGCATGGCCTGGGTCAGTTCCGGTGGAGGCAGCGCAGAATCGACGTGCATCTTGCGCAGAGCGGCGTCGCTGACACCGCTGATATCGGCAGCCTTGATCAACTGCGCGTCGGTGAAGGCTTCGGTTTCGTGGCCGATGCGCCGCAGCAGGGTCAGACGATCCCAGTCCCGCGGCCGCTCCAGCGTATGCCGCCAGGCACCGCGTCCGTTGCTCTCGAGCACTGGCTGCCAGGCGCGGGCATCGGTCGGGTGCTTGATGCGCCATTTGCTGATCGACTCATCGTAAAACTGCTCGTAGACCTTACCGCCCTGGCGGATGAAGGTCTGACCTTCCAGCACATGCTGGCCGGCAGGGTTCGGGCCGGGGCTGTCTGGCAGCGTGACAGCGGACTCGTAGGCTCTCAGGTCGGCTCTCCACAGACGAGCTTCGCCGTCGGGCAGTGTTACCGGCTGCAGCCGCTCGATGACCGGCACGGCTCTGGCACTGGAGATTTTCTGCACCCCGGCCCCCACCCCCGCCATCAACGCAATCTGCGCCAGATTCTCCGCGACATCGATCAGGTGATCCTTCGCCGCCCGACGATCGCCCTCACTCCATTCAATCGCGCCTTCCAGGGTCTCATTCAGCAATTGCCCGGCCATCACCACCATCATGACCTCGCCCAGCACCGGCACGAACATCGAGACCAGGTTCAGGCCGAGCATGCCGATCTGCAGCAGATGAGCGAGCTTGGCGTCCCGGGCCTTCGCATCGACATCCGCCGATGGCACGGCATGGCTGCGTGCGTCGGCCAATACCTTGGCGCGGCTCTGGGTGTAAAGGTATTGCCAGAGATCCTCATTGGGCGCCCAAATCCCCCGTCCGCTGCGACCGAACGTCGATGGCGCAATGTAGGGATCCGGCACAGGATCCCACCTGATCTCACGCTCGGGTGGCAGCTCACGGATCCGGGTGAACACCGAACCGCCCGCCAGTACCTGCGCCACAGCCAGCCATGGCGAGCGCCATATTGCCCAGGCATCGCTCGGGGAACCGGCCGCCTTTTGTCTGAACTGGCTGAAATAATAGGCACGCTGGTCATACGGCAGAAACTCGCTGAGAAAGCGCTGGTACGCGGTCGGTTCTGCGCCGGGCTCTTGGACGGGATCGCGGGCGGTGAGCAAGCGCTTGAACTCATCGCGCATCTGCTGGACGGTGTAGCGCTTGAGCGGGTGCTCCGGATCGTGAGGGATGTAAAGAATCAGCTCGTCGCCGTAGCGGTACTTCTGGCAAATGACAAACACCACGCACCCGGTGAGCCTTTTTTTCATCACGCCCAGGTCACTGAACCAGACCTGTTTATCGCCCATCCACGGGTGCATGTTGCCGTTGATCACCGACACAATCATTGCGTGATCCGTCGGCTCAATGTCTTTTTGCAACAGCGCCTGATCGGCTGCGGCGCGCATCGTCGCCTTTTGGCTGGCAATGAAGCGCTCGCTGAGCACCGCCTCTGCCACCGCATCGTCCGGGTGGAAGAATGTCGTCAAATAGCTCTGATACTGCTTGCCGACATCCAGCTCTCGGCAAAGCGTCAGGAACTGCGTCACCGTCAGGCCGATGCTCACGTGCTCGAATGTATCTGGGGTGGAGGTGGCTACCACGAAACCCGATGTCGGGTGATAAGCGCCCTGCTTGCATTCGTCAGCTTCGAAGTTGTGCAGCGCGGCTTCCAGCATCGACAGTTTGAGGACCTCGAAGGACGCCAGCTCGATCTTTTCAATGCCCAGTTCGACGGGACGCCGCAGGCACAGGAACGTCTTGTCGACATCGATTTGTAATTGATGCCGGTCCTTGAGCGCTTTGAGCAGCAATGGCCTGGCAAATGTCTCGACGTCCTGAAGGGTCGCCATGGTTCTATCCAGATCGTTCTGGGCGACAACACTGGCCTTCATGCTGTCGGCCAGCGTCTTGCGTTGTTCCGGCGTCGCGTCGAGGTACCACGCTGGCAGCGCAGTCGGAAGGTTCTTGAGCGCTTCGCGCCGTTGTGACGAAGCGCCGGACAGCCACGGCGGGATGGACTTTTCGAGAAAATCCCGGTGCAGGCTTTGCGTTGTATTGAGCTTTGTCGGCTGGCTGCCAGCGACAACTCGTGCGAGCGGCGCAGCGTGCGGCGTCTCTGGGTTGGATGGGATAGTGACCATGATCACTCCTGGTTTGATGGAGCGATCAGCAGACCATGTCCCGTCAGCGGATCTGCGGTATCCGGGTATTGCCGGTGCGGCCGTGAGTAACCTGATATGTATCACTCACGGCGCAATCTTCAACGCCAGCCCGCGCCCGTCAAGGGCGGCTCGAAGGTCCCGGTGTCGGTGTGACTCGATCTCCTTCTGCGGCCTCATCGGCAAAGCTCTGCAGATCGACGATCTCCCGACGTGTCAGCTCGAGACGTTTCTGGGTGAGCAGCCGTTCCATGGCCTTGCCCAGCTCGACCAGTTCCCGATCGTACTCTCGCGCATCGATTTCACCCCGGGAGAGCCGATCATCCAATGCACTCCAGCGTTCTTGGCGTTGCTGATCAACCGCGGAGTCAATCGCCTGCATCTCCAGCGGGAGACGTTCCTCCAGATAGGTGATCCAGTAATCGCGGGCGATCATGCTCAGTGGCAGTGCATCGGTCCGCTCCGCCTCGAGGATCGAGGCCCGGGTCTGAGTCAGCAGTTCACCGCTGAGGGGTTCGTCATAGAGCATGTAGGCCGGCTGCCCGGGCAGATCCACCCCATCGCCCCAGCCACCGGTCAGACCGATACGATATTTCAGGCGCACCTCGGCACGATCCCTGCCCCGCCCTGCGGCGTCAGCCAGCGTCTCGATCCTGTCCAGACGAAACAATTGCCGGGACAGACGCAATAAAGCCCGGCCCTTTAGAGCCATCCGATGCACCGGGATGTCGTGCAGTGCCCGATACACCGACACCCGCACTTCCATGTCGCTGAATGTCAGAATCCGCCCGTCCGGGCACGTGCCATGGCTTTCAGCGCCGAGAAACAGCAACTGGCGCAGTTCGCTGCTCTCGGTGGCTGCTTGCATGACATCCCACATTCTGCGCGTCAGGTCGGCCGGTACCAGCCGGAAGTCGTCCGTGTCGCGCAACAAACGCAGCAACTGAAAAAAACGCTGGTGATCGGGCTCTTGCGCCAGTTGCGCCCAGATGTCCGCCCTGCGAGCCGCAAGCGTCACGTCGCTGCGCTGGAGCCACGGATCTCTTGATCTCGGGGCCACATCGTTGAGCGGATCCAGGACCTCTTCGACAGGCAGGACAGCGGCCTCAGGATCATCAAGGTCCACATTGCCGACGTCGTCTTCGGGAATTCCGGCCGCTTCTGCGCCACCGAACAGATCGCCGAAAAGGTGTGTGTCGATCATCGTTTCAATGTTTCGGCGTGACATTCCCAGCACGTGCGACGCCGACTGCTCACGCGCATAGCGGCGCATGTCCTGCAAAGCAGAAAGGGACAAGCGTCGATTTTCGGAGAGATCAGTCCCCCGGATCAGACGCTCGTGCTCGCCGCTGAACAATTCCCCGGGAATGCGTGTGAGCTCGTTGCCGCTCAGGTTCAAGCTGTGCAACTGCGGCGCCTCGAATACACGGCCAGGCCATGCAGTCAGGTGGTTGTAACGCAGGTCCAGGGTCTGGACAGCGCCAAAGTCGGGCGGGTTGAAGACACGAAGTTCGTTGTAGCCGACATCCAGCCTGCGAAGGCGCGCACGGGCCAGCAACGGGTAAAGCTCCGTCGCGTCCGCGAGATCGCAATACTGCATCTCCAGATGTTGCAGATGCTGCATTCGCAGTACCGGCGCAGGCACCGACCCCAGGGGATTGCCACTGATGTACAAGGTTTCGACATGGGGAAAAGCGGCGAGAAACCCGTCCGAGCCCCGCGTGGTCATGCCCACGCGGCTCAGATCCAGCGTTCTGACTGCAGGAATCGGCACTGCCAGTTCCGGCAAATCACCGGTTTGCAGGCCTTGGAAATCCAGATCCAGCCGGGCCCTGTCGACAGGCTCTGTGAGCCCGTCCAGCCAGGCTTCGAAGAGGCGCCTCGCCGCGACCGATCGGTCTCGCGCATTGGTCCTGTAGGTGTCCGTGCGCACTTCGCGGGTGTACAGCCAATCATTCGCCCGACGGACCAATGCCTCGCCAAGGTGCTGCCATTCGGTGATCCGTGCTTCGACCTGCGCATCGCTCGCCCCCGACGCCCGCAGATTCTGCAAGTGAAGCCGCGCTTGCTCGACCGGCATGAGGCGAGTCAGTCGTTGCAACTGCGTCGACGGCCCCGTTTGCCCTTGAAGCACCGTCGCAGCTTCCGGAAGCGAGAGCATCAGCTCGATAAACGACCAGCCTGTTTCCGCAGGAGGGAAAGCCTCCGGTACCGGTTCTGCGCCGAATCGCGCCAGTGTGCCCTGCCCCAGCCACCGTTCCTGCTCGATACGCCGCAGCGCCGCGTGCAGGCTTGCTTCACCCTCAGGACTGAATACGTTACCGGTCAGGTTGGCTCTCATCAGCGCGTCGGGATGGGTCAACACCGACGGGGGCAGTGACGAGACCCGGTTGTCTCGCAGGTCGAGCCAGGTCAACCGAGGCAGGTTTTCGGCACCGGCGGGCCAGGTTCGCAACTGCGTCGATCTCAGGCTCAGGGCACGCAATCGGCTCAAAAGGCTGACATCGATGTTGCCCAGCGGGTTGTTACTCAAATTCAACCTTCTGAGACGCTGCAACCCGTCGATCTGCCGCTGCACGACAGGCGTAACCTCGATCCTGTTCCCCGCTGCATCCAGATGCGTCAGCGCTGACAGCTCATCCGGCGCAAAGGGCAGCTCGGTGAAGGTATTACCGCTGAATTCAAGTGATTCGACATGACTGAACGCGCGGAGAAAGTGCCGAGCCTGTTCAATGGGGACGTCCAGCCTTCCCAGGCGCACTGTACGCACGTGGGAGAAACTGGCTGCCGGCAGTCGCGGCAACTCGGTGATCAAGTCTGTAGCCGGCGATATGGCGTGGCCTGATCGGGTCACCGGCAGGTCAAATGTCGCCACGTTGGCGGTCAGGCCGTACCGTTGGCGAACCGTCCCATACCAGCTGGTTTTGAGCGCGTTGACAACGTCGGCGTTGGGCCCCGTGGACCACTGGCGCCGGAGGGTCGCATAGCGTGTTCCATGCCGCAGGGAGGGTGTGTAGAACGCCGCGAAAATGGCTTCATGCTCCGCCCGAAGCTGTTCGATGGCGGTAACTCTGGCCTGCGGTGTCCCCCAGGCCGCGTTGAACGCTGCGGATAACGGGTCAGTGAAATTCGGCATTGGCGCCATCGTGTCGAGTTCGGCGCGGCAGAACTCGCCGACCATCTGATGCAGATCGAGCAGGTGGCCCAGTGGGCCGGAATATCGGCTGACGTATTCGTAAGCGCGCCGGAAGGTCGCCGGGGTCACCCTCGACCAGTCGAGCGCCAGCCCGGTCCAAAGCTGCTCTTGATCGTGATACAGCGATTCGGGCAGCGTCTCTATCAACGTATGCGTCAGATCCAGACGCTCAAGAAGCGCAAGGCGCTCAACGTACGCGGGCCATCGCCACAAGGCACGGGGCGCGTCAATGCGCAGGCTGCGCAGGCGGGTCAATGGCGTCAGGTCAAGTTCATGCAGAGTGGTTGAATCGACTCCTGAGTAATCGATGCGCAGCGCTTCCAGCCTGGCAAGCGAGCTGAGCCGTTGAGAAAAGCTTGGCGCCAGTAACGCCGCATCGGTGGAAAAACGCAGACGGGTCAGTCCGGGCATTCGGCCGACCGCCTCCGGCAGGGTCGTCAGCGCGCCGGTCCCAGACATGGGGCCAACGGCAGGTTGCCCCAGTTCGCCGATCGACAAATCCGTGACATTCGGGAAGGCCGCCAGAAAACTGTCCGCATTGGCATCCGTTATGCCCAGTCCCGTCAGGGACAGTTCATTGATATGGGCAAAGTGTGTGGAGAGCGCAGGCAACGGCGTATCGCACACCAGCGAGAGACGCCCGGCTTCGACTTCTTGCCCGGCCAGCGGGCCATTGCGCCAGGCATTCCTGAGTGCCTGAGCCACTTGCGCCCGGTGCAGCGCGGCCTGGCTCCCGGTCGGGCCAGCCTGCCATTGCTCCAGGGTGGTATCGAGTCTTTCCCAGTCTTCCCGCCGGGACTCCAGTTCGCTGAAGATCTGCGCATTACTTCTGCCGCGTTGCTGGGTGAGGAACGCCTCGGCCTGCCGCGCCTGCGGATAGAGATGCGCCACCCGTGACTCCAGGGATGGCGAAAGGTTTGGTCCACGGCCACTGGCGTAATAGCCCTTGAGCCTCGCGCTCACCCGCACCGGTGGTTTGAACGCTTTGGCTTGCGGCGCCAGAACGTGCGCAGCTTGGCGTCGATGCGCATGGGCCGAGCCGATGATTTTATGTTGCAGTTCGCTGCCAGGGCTTCCTTCCGGCAAGTCAATGGCCAAGCGTATGTCATCGGGCAGCGCGTGCAGGAGCGAATGATAGAAGCTGTCCTCTGCATTCGATAACCTGTTGAGCGCTTCTGCGTGATCACCGAAGGCCTGATAAGCAGGCCCGTTCTTCACCAGATAGCGTTTCACCGGTGCCGCAGGCCCACCGATGCTGTCGAGCAGTGCGCCGGTTGTGCTGCCCTCGCGAATTTCCAGGCGCAATGTCTGCGGCCATCCTGGCAACTGTTCCAGCGCAAACAGTGCCAGCCTTCGGCTGTCTGCCGAAGCCAGGTTCTCGCTGTGCAAACCGGCGAATGCACGAACCTGGCGTCCCTGGCGAGCATGCCAGCGAGCCTCTTCGAGCATTTTCAACGGGGAGCGCCCGGCAGCGTCCATTCGAGCCAGTTCCGCCGCCGTTGCATGATCGAGCACATCCTCTGCGGCCGCATCGCTGAGTCCGGGACATTCACGCTGCAGCATGCGCCCGCGTATGCCCAGCGGTTCGCTGCCTCGGTAAAGGCTGTCGAAAATGGCCGACTGTCGTGTATGGGCATAATCGGCGAGCCTGCGACTGAATGCGTCTGGCCTCGCTGGACGAAACTGCGCGTCGGCCGGGCCCAGGAGCTGGCGTACTTCGTTTTCCTGCAGCGCTGCCAGAATTCGTGCAGGCATTTCTCCGTTCAATACCTGCGCACGGCTGATACGGATGACCGGTTTGCGATCAAACCCGGGCAGTGACGTCTGCGCACCGTACCGAATCGACGATCCTTCGCCCTCGGCACCGAGGAAAAACTCCAGTACCCGATCAGCCGGCCAGTGCGGCATTTCGGTGACCAGAGGCAGTGCGTACAGATACCCCTCATCAATGGGCCTCGCTCCGCGCAGTTGCTCGATCATTTGCCTGGCTCCCCTATCGGCGCGAAACAGGCGCATCGCGTCGTGCAATTCAGGAGGAGGCGGTAGATGATCCATGTGCATTTTGCGCAAGGCGTTGTCACTGACGGCGCTGATATCGGCGAGCATCAACAGGGATTCATCGCTGAAGTCGTCGGTGATATGCCCCATGCGCCGCAGCAGGGTCAGTCGCTCCCAGTCCATCGGCTGCTCCAGCGCCAGCCGCCAGGCGCCCTGACCGTTATGACTCAGGACTGGCTGATAAGCGTCGGCATCGCTGGGATGTTTGAGACGCCATTGAGCGGTTGACTCATCGAGTGTCTGTTCGTAGAACCTGCCGCCATGGCGGAAACAGATTTTGCCGTCGATCCGGTACTGCCCCTGTGCATTCGGCCGCACTGATCCACTCAACGTGAGGTGCTGTTCATAGCCACTGAAGTCGGGCTTCCACAGACGGGTTTCGCCAGTGGGCAGAGTCACGGGATGCAGTTGCTCGATCAGCGGCTCCGGCTTTACCGCCGTCAGCCGTTTGAAACCCGCGCCGACTGCCGCCATGACTGCAATCTGCGCGAGGTTCTCCGCTACATCCACGAAGTGCGCCTTGGCGGCGTGCCTGTCACCCTCGCTCCATTCGACCACGCCCTCGATGGTTTCGAACAACAACTGGCCGGCCATCACCACCAGCATGATCTCGCCCAGCACCGGCACAAACATCGACGCCACATTCAGCGCCAGCAGGCCGAATTGCAGCAGGCCTGACAGTTTGGCGTTTCGTGCACTGGCGTCCACGTCGGCGGTTGGAACCGCGTGGCAGCGGGCATCAGCGAAGACCTTCTCGCGGTGCTTTTCATAGAGGTAAGTCCAGAGGTCGGAATTGGCAGCCCAGGGAAAAGCCTGCACGTGGGGCATCAACGCGGCGGCAATGTAGGGATCGGGCTCCGGCACTCTCTTCGCGTATTTGGGCGAGGTTTTCCATATCTCGATTGCGGTCAGTGTGGCTTCCAGTATTTTGCGCCAGGGCGACGTCAGCCAGTCGGACGCAGAGTCGGCAACCTTCACGAACTGGCTGAAGTAGTAAGGACGTTTTTCGTAGGGCAAGAACTGGCTCAGAAACCGCTGGTAAGGCGTCGGTTCGATGTCTGCCGACTGCCCTGGAACACGAGCGGTCAGCAGCCGCTTGAAGGTGCTCTGCATTTGCGTACCGGTATAGCGCTTCAGCGGATGTACCGGATCATTCGGCACATAAAGAATCACTGCCTCGGTGGGGCGATTCCTTTCGGCGATCTTGAACGCAACACAGCCCACCAACCTGTGCCTCATCAGGCTCAGGTCCTGAAACCAGACCTGATTGCGACCGATTCTGGGATGTCGCTCGCCTCTGATGACCGAAATGATCATCGCGTGGTCTTCCGGCAGAATGTCCTTGGTCAACAAAGCCCGATCAGCCGCCGCACGCATGGCTGTTTTCTGGCTGGCAATGAACCGCCGGCGCAACCTCGCCTCGGCCTTGGGGTTTTCGGGATGGAAAAAAGAATCGAGATAGGCCTGATACTTCGCACCGATATCCAGTTCACGGCACAGACCGAGAAAGTTTCTGACCGACACATTTACCGGCACAGCCGTGTAGACCTCCGTGGCAGGGTTCTGGATTGCGAACCCGGAGCTGCGGTGAAACGCCCCGTACCGACATTCGTCACTTTCGAAGTTGTGCAGCGCCGCCTGCAGCAAAGGGAGCGTCAAGGATTCGTAAGTTCCGATTTCCTCGCCGAGGAGACCGGCGCGTATGGGGCGCCGGAGGCATAACAGGGTTTTGTCGACATCAACCTCGACCTGAAAACGGCTTTTCAGCGCCTGCATCAGGATGGGCCGGGCGAACGCATCAATGTCCTTGAACGCTGCCATGGTCTGGTCCAATCGCGTCTGCGTGCTGAAACTGTGGCCGTAGCTTTCATGCAAAACACGACGGTGTGCCGGTTCCATGGTGCTGTACCAGTTCGGCAGGACGGTCCTGGCCTGTTTGAACTCGGCCTTTCTCAGAGCAGAAGCATCGATCAGCCATGGCGGCACCGCAGCCTCCAGAAAAGGCCCGTGCAGGCTCTCGGTAGCAGGCGGTGGTGCGGGCTTGTCCGTGGCTTGAGGAATAAGAAAATCGGGAAACATACATCGCTCCTGTAAATGGAGCGACAGCACATCACTTGTATGGGTGGCTTCAGCGGTACAGGGATATAGGCAGAGGCGGCAGTTGTAACGACGTGTCTGCGAACAGCCGAGCGCTATTTGACTATGCTTGAGAGGCACAACTTTCAGCGGAGGGATTTATGGACGATCCAGTCGACAACAAACCGCCGACCTTTTGGCAAATGTTGCAAAGCGTCATGGCAGCGGCGTTCGGCGTACAAAGCGGCAAAAACAGGGAACGAGACTTTACCCATGGCAAACCCAGTCATTTCGTGATGTTGGGCATTCTGTTCACGGCGCTGTTCGGGTTGACGCTGTTTGCCATCGTCAAACTGGTGCTGCATCTGGCCGGCGTGTGAACCGGCACGCTGAGGCGTTGGCTACATGGCTTCATGCGGATGCGCAGGGGGCCGGGCCCAGGAAAAGGCCCGGAACCTGGCTTACTGGTGGCTGACCCAGAAGACCGCTGTCCCTACTACGAGAATGATCAGGAACAGAATGGCCCATGCGTCGACACTGCTGTCGCTTTTTCTGGCTTTGGTCGGGTTGCTCATTGCATCGCCTCTTGTCGGTTTTATCGGTGATTGCACAAAGACTCGATCACAGTTAAGACGATGATTGTCCGCACTACAAATGTGGATTAGTTGACAGTGATGCGTGTTAGGCGATTTGGTTCTTTCCATATACTCAAACATCACTTTTGCGCATAACTGCAAACGGGTATATTGCCCCGGCTCCGTCAGGAGTGCGCGGCCGTGCGCGCAGAATTGCAGAGGCATCATCGGACTCCAGCAAGCGAAAACGCAGCGTTTTCCGAGTAGCCCAAGCCTGAGAACAGGACTTATATGTACGTATACGACGAGTACGATCAGCGGATCATCGAGGACCGCGTCAAGCAGTTCCGTGATCAGACCCGACGCTATCTGGCAGGTGAGCTGAGCGAAGAAGAATTCCGCCCCCTGCGCCTGCAGAATGGCCTGTACATCCAGCGCTTCGCACCGATGTTGCGGGTGGCGGTGCCTTACGGCCAACTGACTTCGCGCCAGGTGCGCATGATGGCCAGGATTGCCCGCGACTACGACAAGGGCTACGCCCACATCAGTACGCGGCAGAACGTGCAGTTCAACTGGCCGGCCGTGGAAGACATCCCGGACATTCTCGCCGAACTCGCGACCGTGCAGATGCACGCTATTCAGACCAGCGGCAACTGCCTGCGCAACGTCACCACCGATCAGTTTGCCGGCGTCGCCGCCGATGAAGTGATCGATCCACGCCCATGGTGCGAGATCGTTCGTCAGTGGACCACGTTCCACCCGGAATTCGCCTACCTGCCGCGCAAGTTCAAGATCGCCGTCAACGGTTCGACCAGTGACCGTGCTGCCATTGAAGTCCACGATATCGGTCTGGAACCTGTCCATAACGCTGCTGGCGAGTTGGGCTTCCGCGTGCTGGTTGGCGGTGGCCTCGGTCGTACGCCGGTGGTAGGCGCATTCATCAACGAATTCCTGCCATGGCAGGACCTGTTGAGCTACCTCGACGCCATTCTGCGTGTGTACAACCGCTATGGCCGTCGTGACAACAAATACAAGGCGCGGATCAAGATCCTCGTCAAAGCGCTGACTCCAGAAGTGTTCGCGCAGAAAGTCGATGCGGAAATGGAGCACCTGCGCGGTGGCCAGACCACGCTGACCGAAGCCGAACTGCATCGCGTTGCGAAGCACTTCGTCGATCCGGACTACAAGACCCTCGAAAACCAGACCGCGCAATTGGCCGATCTGGACAAAGAGCATCCGGGTTTCGCCCGCTGGCGCAGCCGCAACACCCTGGCGCACAAGAAGCCTGGCTATGTCGCTGTGACGCTGTCGCTGAAGCCGACCGGTGTTGCCCCGGGCGACATCACCGACAAACAGCTCGACGCCGTCGCCGATCTGGCCGACCGCTACAGCTTCGGTCAGCTGCGCACCTCCCACGAGCAGAACATCATTCTTGCCGACGTCGAGCAGAGTCAGTTGTTCACCCTGTGGGGCGAGTTGCGTGAAGGCGGTTTCGCCACGCCGAACATCGGCCTGCTGACCGACATCATCTGCTGCCCGGGCGGCGACTTCTGCTCGCTGGCCAACGCCAAGTCGATCCCGATCGCCGAATCGATCCAGCGTCGTTTCGACGATCTGGACTACCTGTTCGATATCGGTGAGCTGGACCTGAACATCTCCGGCTGCATGAACGCCTGCGGTCACCACCACGTGGGCCACATCGGCATCCTCGGCGTGGACAAGAAAGGCGAAGAGTTCTATCAGGTCTCCCTCGGCGGCAGCGCCAGCCGGGATGCGAGCCTGGGCAAGATCCTCGGCCCGTCCTTCGCTCAGGAAGCCATGCCGGACGTGATCTCCAAGCTGATCGACGTGTACGTTGAGCAACGCACCGAAGACGAGCGCTTCATCGACACCTACCAGCGTATTGGCATCGACCTCTTCAAGGAACGCGTCTATGCAGCGAATCATTAAGAACAACGAAGTCGTCGACGAAACCTGGCACTTGCTGCCCAAGGATTTCAACATCGACGAGATCAGCAACTGCGACGATCTGATCGTTCCTCTGCAGTTATGGCGCGAACACAGCCGCATGCTCAAGGCCCGTGATGGCGGTCTGGGCGTGTGGCTGGATGCCGACGAGGAAGCCGAAGAGATCGGTGAAGACGTCAGTGAGTTTCAAGTGATCGCGCTGAATTTCCCGGCGTTCACCGATGGCCGCAGTTACTCCAATGCCCGTCTGCTGCGCGACCGTTACGGTTTCAAAGGCGAACTGCGGGCAATTGGTGACGTGCTGCGCGACCAGCTGTTTTACATGCACCGCTGCGGCTTTGATGCCTTTGCCATTCGTGCGGACAAAGATCCGTACGAAGCGCTGGAAGGTCTCAAGGACTTCTCGGTGACCTACCAGGCCGCCAGTGACGAGCCGCTGCCGTTGTTTCGTCGGCGCTAAGCCTGCGGGTTTACTGCGGACACAAAAACGCCGGTCATTGACCGGCGTTTTTTTATGCCTGCTTGTTTACCAGAAGCGTTGCTGGGTGAGGCGGCTCCACCAGCTCAACAGCACACGATCCACCGAACCGCTGGCAGCCATGCCGATGCGTTCCTGCAGGCTTTTGCGCTCGGCGTAGTGCAGATGGTAAACCTCGGCCTGTCTGGCTTTCTGCGCCAGATATTCATCGCTGGTCTTCAGTTCGTCCACCAGCTGGTTTTCCAGGGCAGCGATCCCCAGCCAGATTTCGCCGGTGGCCACTTCATCAATTGCCAATTGCGGGCGATAACGGGCGACGAAGTTCTTGAACAGCTGATGGGTAATGTCGAGGTCTTCCTGAAATTTCTCACGGCCCTTTTCGGTGTTTTCGCCAAACACCGTCAGGGTGCGCTTATATTCACCGGCAGTCAGCACTTCGAAATCGATGTCATGCTTCTTCAGCAGGCGGTTGACGTTAGGCAACTGCGCGACCACACCGATGGAACCGAGTATCGCGAATGGAGCGCTGATGATCTTGTCGCCGATGCACGCCATCATGTAGCCGCCGCTGGCCGCGACCTTGTCGATGCAAACGGTCAATGGCACGCCCGCATCGCGGATTCGGGCCAGTTGTGACGACGCCAGACCGTAGCTGTGCACCATGCCGCCGCCGCTTTCCAGGCGCAGAACCACTTCGTCCTTCGGCGTGGCCAGGGTCAACAGCGCGGTGATCTCGTGACGCAGGCTCTCGGTGGCCGAAGCCTTGATATCGCCGTCGAAGTCGAGCACGAATACCCGGGACTTCGGCTCTGGCTGGGTCTGCTGCTTCTTCGCGGTTTTTTCGGTTTTCGCTTGGCCCTTGCGCAATGCCTTGAGCTGATCCTTGTCGAGCAGGGTCTGCTCCAGGCGCTCACGCAGACCTTTGTAGAAATCGTTGAGTTTGCTGACTTGCAACTGGCCCGCCGATTTGCGCCGTCCCTTGCTGCGCAACGCGGCGAAACTGGCGAGCACCACCAGAATGGCGACCACCAGGGTGACAGTCTTGGCCAGGAAGCTGGCGTATTCGGTGAAAAAATCCACAGAGACTCCTCAATGCAATGCGTGAACGTGAAACACACGCGGAATGGCTCCAGCATACCCATGCGCCGGCTCGTCGGCCAGCCGTGAAACCTCTGGCAACACGCCTGTAACGGGCATTTCAAACAAGCGTATGTTTTTTCATTGACAGCTCTCCGCCATCCTCATAACCTCGCCTGACCTTCAACGTACCGGGACGACGCGGACGTGGGCAGCATCTACTTGATACGACATGGCCAGGCCTCCTTTGGTGCAGACGATTACGACGTTCTGTCACCGACCGGCGTGCGTCAGGCAGAAATCCTCGGCCAGCACCTTGCCGATCTGGGCATCAACTTCGACCGCTGCCTTGCCGGTGACCTGCGTCGTCAACAGCACACCGCCACCAGTGCACTGGAACAATTCAGTGCCAGAGGCCTGCCGGTTCCCGTTCTTGAAACCGATTCCGCCTTCAACGAATTCGATGCCGATGCGGTCATCCGCGCCCTGCTCCCGGCGATGCTGCCGGAAGAGCCGGAAGCTCTCGACATCCTGCGCAATGCCGCGCAGAACCGCGGTGAATTCCAGCGCATCTTTGCTTTGATCGTCGAACGCTGGCTCGCGGGCACTCATGACACCCCGGGGCTGGAAAGCTGGCTGGGTTTCGTCGAGCGCGTTCAGGCCGGTCTGCACCGTATTCTCGATGTGGCGGAAAAAAACCAGAAAATCGCCGTGTTCACTTCCGGCGGCACCATCACCGCCCTGCTCCACCTGATTACACAAATGCCTGCCCGACAGGCCTTTGAACTGAACTGGCAAATCGTCAACACCTCGCTCAACCAGCTGAAGTTCCGCGGTCGCGAGGTGGCTCTGGCTTCCTTCAACAGTCACGCACACCTGCAACTGCTGAAGGCCCCGGAACTCATCACTTTTCGCTGAGTCCGGCTTACTGTGACCCTGGCTGTAACCACCCAGCTCCCATGACCAAGAAAGGATCGAACCATGACCTCCGTAGCTGATGCCGTAAAAGCAATGCAAGCCAAGTTCAACCCAGCAGCCGCTGCCGGTCTGGACCTGGTCTTCGGTTTCAACATCACCGACGAAGACAAGCAATACGCACTGATCGTCAAAGACGGCACCTGCGACATCCAGGAAGGTGAAAACCCGGACGCCAACTGCACGCTGGTGCTGGACAGCGAAACCCTGAAAGGTATCGTCAGCGGCGAAACCGACGGCATGCAGGCGTTCATGGGCGGCAAGCTGCGCGTTGAAGGCGACATGATGCTGTCGATGAAACTGTCCGAGCTGTTCCCTTCGTAAGAAGCTGCTGGGTTCAAACAAATCCCGCCCTTGTGGCGGGATTTGTCGTTCATGCAAGGGGAATCAGCGCAGGGCTCGGCTTCGTCCTCCGCTCGCGGAGATACGATCAAACCTCCTGCAACAACCGCGTATCCAGCCCGAACCGCTCTTGCGAAACCATCCTGAACTGACCCTCCGCCAGATCGCAACTCACCAGCAAATTCCACGAGTGCCTCGTTGCCACCGAAGGCACCAATACAAAAGGGTGTTCAGCCAACAGTGCATCGGCAAACTTTCGCTGGTTGGGCGAGGTTTTCATCGGGGTGAGCCAGTGCGGATTGGGCACATCCTCCGGCTGCACGATTCTCACGCTGGCTTGGTGAACGATTTCAAAACAGGTCAACACATAGGGTTCCTGATCAAGCGCGTCGAAACTGCCATGGGCGGCCACCTCGAGAATCGCCGTGGATGGATCGACTGACGCGTACACGACTCGCCGTCCAGGCGTATTCCAGCGGCCGCCGTCCCGTTTCGAACCCAGACCGCTGTCCCAGGTTTCGCTGTACACCGCGCGATCCAGCCGCCAGGCGTACCAGCGATCATCCCAGGGCAAGGGATTCATTGATAAACCCCGTATTTGATCTGGTTCAGATACTCCTCCACCATCCTGAACCCCAACGCATGTCCAACCAGATCGAGTGGCACATAGCCGTAGAAGTACGTTGCGCGTTGCTCCAGCCAGGATTCGGCCTTGGCCTGACGCCCGAACACTTCGGTGGCCAGTTCCAGTGCCGCGGCATATTGCCAGGCGAGGATGCTCTGCGGCGTGTCCAGACGCACCGGCGCGCCTTCCTTGAGCAGACGTCGCACAGTTCTCACGGATCTGCCGGTGATGCGTTTGACCATCTCGCCCTGCTGGTACAGCTCGGAGGAGGCAATCATGTTGACCACATCGAGCAGCTCGAATCCTTCGCTTGTGCAGCGCAGGACGAGCATCGGGTCGTCGCCGGTGTCCTGTCCACGCAACAGCAACTCCAGAGGCTTGCCCTCGAGCTTCTTCAAGCCGGTGAGCCGGGGCGCTTTGGCAGTCGGCATGGCGACGTCCTCCGAGGGGCATCTGGCGCGATCGTCGCGCCAGTAATGGCGAGGGGAATAAGCAGGCGTATGGCTTTCAATCAGTGGGATTCGCATGTTCCATCCTTTGTCCGGGTCCGGAGCGATCTGTGCGCTCGATGACTTCAATGTCAGGACTGATGCTATAGCCCCAGCGTCCGACGACCAACCTGAAAAAGTCGTCAGAAATATCCACGTATCTGATCGAAACACTCCTGTTTCCGTAGGACCTGAACGGAAATTTCAGCGCGTGAATTCTCGCCTTGCCTGACACAACGTTGACCTCGGTCACCTGTGGACGTGCAAGCACTGCGTACGCTTCCCGCTCCATCGAAAGCCAGGGAAGGCTCACCGGGAGCCTGCGGCCGACTCACTCAAGGAAGAATCCCATGCAATCGCTCAAGATCATTCTGCTGGCGTCAGCGTTCAACGGCCTGACGCAACGGGCCTGGCTGGAACTGCGTCACGCTGGGCACTTGCCCAGCGTGGTGCTGTTTACCGACCCGGCTTCGGTGTGTGAACAGGTCGAGCACAGCGGCGCCGACCTGGTGATCTGCCCGTTCCTCAAGGACCGTGTGCCACAGGCACTTTGGGCCGATGCCCGGCGTCCGGTGGTGATCATTCATCCCGGCATCGTTGGCGACCGCGGCGCCAGCGCACTGGATTGGGCGATCAGCAACGAACTGCCGATCTGGGGTGTCACCGCGCTGCAGGCGGTCGAAGAAATGGACGCCGGGCCGGTGTGGGCCACCTGCGAATTCAACCTGCCTGCGGGCATGCGCAAATCCGAGTTGTACAACGGCCGCGTCAGCGATGCGGCGCTGGTGTGCATCCGCGAGGTGGTGGAAAAATTCGTCGAAGGGTTGCGGCCGGTCGAACTGGATTACGCCGATCCCAGCGTGCGCGGGCGCTTGCAACCGAACATGAAACAGGCTGATCGCAGCTTCAGCTGGCACGATTGCGCGCGCTTCATCAAGCGCTGTATCGACGCAGCAGACGGGCAACCGGGCGTGCTGGCAAGTCTGGCTGGCGGGCAGTATTACCTGTATGACGCTCACCTTGACTCGCGAAGAGGCACGCCCGGCGAGATTCTTGCGGTGCATGACGACGCGGTGTTGATCGCTGCCGGCGACCAGAGCCTGTGGATCGGCGCGCTGCGACGCAAACCTCAACCCAGCGAGGAAACCTTCAAGCAACCGGCCCGGCATGTGCTGGCCGGACAACTCAACCATGTGCCAGTGCTGAGCTGGTCGATCGCCACACAGCCGTTCAGCGACGAAGCGTATCAGCCGATTCGTTACCGTGAGTCCGGGCATGTCGGGGAACTGACGTTCGAGTTCTACAACGGCGCGATGAGCACCGAGCAATGCCAGCGCCTGGTCGCGGCACTGCGTTGGGCCAAGGCCCGGGATACGCAAGTGCTGCTGATCAGGGGCGGCCGGGGCAGTTTTTCCAACGGCGTGCACCTGAACGTGATTCAAGGCGCGCAGGATCCCGGCGCCGAAGCCTGGGCCAACATTCAGGCAATCGACGATGTCTGCGCCGAACTGCTCAGCGCGCGGCAACTGGTGGTCAGCGGCGTGACCGGCAACGCCGGCGCGGGCGGCGTGATGCTGGCGCTGGCGGCGGACATCGTGTTTGCCCGCGCCGATATCGTGCTCAATCCGCACTACAAAAGCATGGGTCTGTATGGCTCGGAATACTGGACCTACAGCCTGCCCCGCGCCGTCGGCCCGACGATCGCCGAGCAATTGACCCAGGCCTGCCTGCCGATCAGTGCGGTGCAAGCCTGGCAACTGGGCATGGTTCAGGAGATCGGCCCGCGCTGTCCGGACGAGTTTTCCCTGTGGCTGCTGCAACGAGCGAATAGCGTATTGAGTGATCCCGCTTATGCGGCGGTGCGCGAACGCAAGTTGCGGATCGATCAGGCACTGATCCGTCGATGCCGAGACGCGGAGCTGGAGCAAATGCAGGAGGACATGCTGCATGACCGCAATCGCTTTGCCGAAAAGTGCAGCCACTTCGTCTACAAGCGCAGGGTGTGTGGCACGCCGGCGCGCCTCATAGAGGATTGGGCGCGAGTGGGCTTGCTTGAGCGCACCGAGTTGGCCAGTTGATCTTGTGGTGTCTGCTTTCCCCTCACCCTGGCCCTCCCCCAGGGTGAGGGCCAGGGTGAGGGGCTTTTGACTTACAATGCGCGCCACCTCCAGACACCGGCCCCGCCTCATGGACATCGACCTCGCCCGCACTTTTCTCGAAATCGTTCGTCACGGCAGTCTCGCCGCCGCCGCGCAGAAGCTGTTCGTCACGCAAACCGCGATCACCGCACGGGTGCAGAAACTCGAAAGCCAATTGGGCAGTACGCTGTTCGTGCGCAATCGCGCCGGGGCGAAGTTGACGGCCAATGGCGAAGCGTTCGTGATCTACGCCAATCAACTGGTGCAGACCTGGGAAGCCGCGCGCCGCGACTTGCCGCTGCCCGAGGGTTATCACAACGTTCTGCACATCGGTGGCGAGGTCAGCCTGTGCAATCCGCTGATGCTTAGCTGGGCGGCGGAGCTGCGCGAGAAAATCCCCGGACATGCGTTGCGCATGGAAATCCGCGATGGCGAAAACCTGCTGCGTCAGCTCGAACTCGGCGTGCTCGATGCCGCGCTGGTTTATCAGCCGGAATACTGGCCCGGGCTACAGGTCGAACAAGTGCTGGAAGAAAAGCTGATTCTGGTGCGCGCGCCCGAGCGCCCTGATCCTTACGTCTACATCGACTGGGGCCCTGACTTCCGCCGTCAACATGACGCCGCGCTGCCGGAAAAAGCCAAAGCGGCGCTGAGCTTCAACCTCGGCCCGCTGGCCCTGCAATACATCCTCGAACATGGCGGCAGCGGCTATTTCCGCACCCGGGTCGTGCGCACGTATCTGGAAACCGGGGCGCTGGAAGCCGTCACCAAAGCGCCGGAATTCGGCTACCCGACCTACCTGGTGTATTCGCGTGATCGCGACTCGGCGGTGCTGCAGCAGGCCTTCGATCTGCTCCGCGAAGTGATCCGTACCGATGACGACTGGTCGCAGCGCTGGAACCCTCTGAGCTGACACCGCAGGCGCAGTCCGGAGCATGGCGCTTGTGACCTCAAGGTTGGCCCTGCAGACATCAGCGGATCGGCTACTCTGCCGGGTATAACGACAATACCCGCAGGTGAAAGCGTTGAGGCAGACCACCGAGACATTTCGCAGCCGCTACCGTGCGGCCATTCACCCTTTGTACAACCCATGGCTGCACGGCATGTTCGTGCTGCTGTTCGGCATTCTCGCTATCGCTGCGTTCTGGCGCACGGTGCATTCGGTGAGCTGGCTGGAATGGCTGACCGTGCCGTTGACCCTGCTGCTGTTCAATTTCGGCGTGTACATGGTCCATCGCCATCTCGGTCATCAGAAAAAAGCGTTCGCAAAGATGTTCTACGCCCGGCATGCCGGCGACCATCACAGCTTTTTCACCCCCGGCCATATGACCTACGACAGTGCGCGAGACTGGCGGGTGATTCTGTTTCCGGCCTGGCTGATCGTCATTCATACGCTGCTCATCACCCTGCCCCTGTGGTGGCTGCTCGCGCAGGTCAACGCCAATGTCGCCGGGCTGTTCGCCGGGTGCATGGTGCTTGGATATCTGCTCTACGAAGTGTTCCATGCCTGCGAACATCTGCCGCCGCAAAATCCGTTGAGCCGTTTGCCGTGGATCCGCCAGATGCGCCGTCTGCATGAATTGCATCATCGCCGCGAGCGCATGCAGGAACGCAATTTCAACATCGTTCTGCCCTTGATGGACTACCTGTTCGGCACGCTGTATCGCGAGCCGGAACCCGCCCCTTTGAGATATTCGAAAATGCCCATGACGCGCATGCAGCACGAGATCGACATCGCCGGCGAACCGGTCGCCGTGCTGGCCTATGCCGCCAGCGTCAGTCACTGGCCGGACTGGCATCCCTCCTCATTGAAGATTGACGGTCCGCAACGTCCGCTGCATGCCGGTGCGCGCTTCGAAGAGGACATTCATGCCGGCGGACGTGCCGGCCATTTGCGCTGGGAAGTGACGGAATATCTGCCGGGACGGCGCTGGTGCGCCCGCGCGCAAAGCGATCAGGGCTTGTCCTTGCGGCTGACTTACGAGTGCTCGGCGGAGGCTGGCGGCACGCGCTTCGTGCGTACGCTGGAATATCGCTTTGACGGCTTGCTCATGCGCCTCGCCAATCGCCTGTTGCTCAAGCGGCGCATCGAACGCGAGTCTGCGGCGTCCATGCTCGCCCTGCGCGACACGGCCGCACAGTTCATCGGCGCGGCGAGGGCCAGCGCGTGAAATTACGTCATCTGCCGGGCCTGCTGATCGTTCTCGTCATCGCCTTCTTGCTTTTGCTGCCAACCAAAGTCGAACCGGTGGCCTGGACACCGCCACCGGCGCCCTCGCTGAAAGACGGTATCTACGCGGACAACAAGCGCCTCAAAGGTGTGGCGAAGGTCGGGCCGAGCGACATCGAAGGCCCCGAAGCCTTGTTGCTGGAGGACGATTTCCTCATCACCGGATTACATGACGGCAGGCTGATTCGCAGCAGCCTCGACGGCACGCAGCGCAAGGTACTGGCCGACACCGGTGGCCGCCCGTTGGGCCTGGCCCGGCATCCGAACGGCATGCTGGTGATTGCCGATGCGGTCAAGGGTTTGCTGTCGCTGGATGCGCAGGGACAAATGATTCCCTTGACCACCGAGGCCAACGGTGTGCCATTTGGATTCACTGATGATGTAGCGGTCGACAAGTCAGGCCACTACGCCTACTTCAGTGATGCCTCCAGTCGTTGGGGCTACGGCCAGGACGGCGAGGCCATCATCGAGCACGGCGCCGACGGACGCTTGCTGCGCTACGACTTTCAGACCGGCAAGACCAGCGTGCTGCTCGACAAACTGCAATTCGCCAACGGCGTCACTCTTGGCCCGGACGAGGCCTATGTGCTGGTCAACGAAACCGGCGCCTACCGCATCAGCCGCTATTGGCTGAGCGGGCCGAAGGCTGGCACCCACGACGTGTTCATCGACAACTTGCCAGGGCTGCCCGACAACCTCTCGTTCAATGGCAGCAATCGCTTCTGGGTAGCCCTGTATGCGCCGCGCAATGCCTTGCTCGACGGCACGGCTGAACATCCGTTTTTGCGCAAGATGATCGTGCGGGCATTGACGGTCTTGCCCAAGCCTGTGGAGAAGCGTGGGTTTGTCCTCGGTCTGGATCTGGACGGCAAGGTGATCGCCAATCTGCAGGATGCGAGCGATGGCAATTACTCGCCGATCACTACCGTGCGCGAGTACGGGCAGTGGTTGTATTTCGGCTCGTTGAAGGCGGGGCATATGGGGCGGATAGGGTTGGATTCGGCGCTGAAGTGAGTCAGCGGGATTTGCGCGCAATTGAATTGCGCTATCGCGAGCAGGCTCACTCCTACAGGGGTACGCATTTCAAATTGTAGGAGTGAGCCTGCTCGCGATAGCGGTCTGTCAGTTGCTGGATCTATCGAACTTGTCCGGATCGTCGTCTTCGGGAAGCTCCTCGACCGGTTCTTCAGGATGCGCGGTGGTATGCGCCGGGCTGTTCGGTTCGGGACGGGTGGGAATCGGGTCGAAACCGCCCTGCTCTTCACTGGGGAATTTGGGGTCGTTCATGTGGCACCTCGCAACGAGTCGATGGTTTGCAGACTCTGCACATTGGAGGTGCCGTAAGCCGTAGCCGTTCCCTTGGGAAAATGACCACGGGTCGGGCGATTACTGGCCCGTCAGCGGCTGCCCCGCCAGTTGGGCGACGATCTGCTCCTTGACGATTACACGCTTCTCTTTGAGCTTTTTCAGGTCATCGTCAGTGGGGGCGTCTGACTTGGCGTTCTCGGCCTCGACGACCGCTTTATCGACATCAAAATACTTGTTAAGCAACGAATCCAGCTTCGGATCCTCGGAGCGTTTTTGCTCGATCTCTTCCTTCTTGCAGCCCAGGTCCTGATACAGATCATGTGAAACCGGCATGAAACACCTCCATCAATTTGATCGACAACCAGCGCGACCGATGCGCTGACTCATTATCAGCATGGCCTTGGGCAATGGCTTCTGTCGACTCCCTGTCAGACCAGCGGTTGCCGTTCGTCGCCCTGTCGTAAATGCGATAAAACCTTTGCCGTGTCCTCCCGCTCCATTGGATAACGCTCACAAAAACCTGCGTGGAGATACCCAATGGACGGATTCAACCTGCGTCATCTCGCCCTGGCTGTTGCACTGTCTGCCGGCATGGGCAGCGCCTTTGCCGCGACTGACAACGACTTTGTCGATAACGCCGCTGCTGGTGGCATCGCTGAAATCGAAACCAGCCGCCTGGCCCTGGAAAAAAGCCAGTCCGCCGACATCAAAGCCTTTGCCAACCAGATGATCACTGATCACAGCAAGGCCAACGATGAACTGGCGGCGATTGCCAAAGCCAACGACATCGAAGTCCCGGACACCACCACCCTGGTCAAGCAGGCCAAGGAAAAGATTCTCGACATGCGCGATGAATCCTTCGATGCGGCCTACGCCAATAACCAGGTCAAGGCTCACGAAGAGACGATCGAGCTGTTCAAGAAGCAGGCGAATACCGTGACCGATGACAAGGCCAAAGGCGCTACTGAACTGAAAGCGTTCGCGCAGAAAATGCTGCCGGCGCTGGAAAAACATCTGGCCCACGCCAAAGAGCTGCAAGCCAAACACCCGAGCAAATAAACGCCCGGGCAATAAAAAAGGCCGCATCCATCGATGCGGCCTTTTTGCGTTCTGCCGATCAACCGCCATCGGTGTCGATGTCGGCGTCGGTGCTTTCGCCCGGTGCGGGGCGGTCCGGGTCAGGCTTGAAGCCGGGGCTGAATTCGTTGTTGTTGTCGTCGTGATGCTGTTTCTGATCAACTTCGCTGGCCGCACTGTCGGCCTGCCCTTTTTCGGCCGGTGCAGGCTTGGTTTGCCCCGGTGTTTGCGGGTCGATCGCCGGATCGTTGCGGTTAATCGACTCAGAGGACTGATTTTGCTGTTGCGGCGCTTGCTCGTTCATATCCACCTCATTCATAGTCCTGCCTCCCTCTTCCAGCACGACTGGAAAACGTCGGGCATGCAGATTCGAAGCCTGACGCCGTAGATTCGTTCAAAAGATCGTTGCCTGCTGCCACGCCGACTAGAGTTACCGGGGTGTTCGACGCGGCAGGCAGAAAAATTCAGCGCTGGATGAACAACTATTTCAAGCGGCAAATGTCAGTCAATTCGCGCCGGCCATTTCGCTGCGCCGGCCCCCAATACGTATCGGAGCGACACGCACATGGCAGCACTGCAGAACAGCACAGTCGAAGCAATCAAGAACAACCAGACGCAACTGCTGAGCGAATGGACCAAACGCCTCGAAGCCAGCGGCGCCACGCGCAACCTCAAGGAACATGACCTCGCGCAACAGACCCGCGATTTGCTGAGCCTGCTGCTGACCGGCCTGGAAAACGGCAATGGCAGCAAGATTGCCGCCGCAGGCTGGGAAGATACCCGCCAGTTCCTTGAAAAGCTGTCGCAAAGCCGCGCCCTGCTCGGCCAGGATTCCCAGCAAACTGCCAACTTCATCTTCGCTCTGAAGGGGCCGTTGTTCGCCCTGCTGCAAAACCATTATCAGGACCAGCCGGCACTGCTCGCCGAGCAATTGCTGGAAGTGTCCGAACTGCTCGACACCGTCGGCATGCACACCATCGGCACCTTCCAGAAATCCCGCGAGGCGGTGATCAAGCGTCAGCAGGAAGAATTGCTGGAACTGTCGACCCCGGTCGTCAAGCTGTGGGACGGCGTCCTCGCCCTGCCAATGATCGGCACCCTTGATTCGCAGCGCACCCAAGTGGTGATGGAATCGCTGCTGCAACGCATCGTCGACACCGGTTCGGAAATCGCCATCATCGACATCACCGGCGTGCCGACCGTCGACACACTGGTTGCCCAGCACCTGCTGAAAACCGTGACCGCGATCCGCCTGATGGGCGCCGATTGCATCATCAGCGGCGTGCGTCCGCAGATTGCTCAAACCATCGTCCACCTCGGTCTGGATCTGCAAGGCGTAGTGACCAAGGCCAACCTGGCCGACGCATTGAAACTGGCCCTGACCCGCTTGGGTGTCAGCCTCGTCAAGACGGCTTGACCATGGAACGTATTCCGATTCTTCAAATGGGCGAATTCCTGCTGGTGACCATTCAGGTCGACATGCATGATCAACTCGCGATGACCCTGCAGGACGATCTGTCCGAGCGCATCAGCCGGACCTCGGCGCGCGGTGTGTTGATCGACATTTCGGCGCTGGACATGGTCGATTCGTTCATCGGGCGCATGATCGGCACGATTTCCGGGCTGTCGAAAATCATGGACGCCGAAACCGTGCTGGTCGGCATGCAGCCGGCGGTGGCGATCACCCTGGTTGAGCTGGGCATGACATTGCCGGGCGTCAGTACCGCACTGAACGTCGAACGCGGGATGAAACTGCTGCGGGAACGAGTACTTGCACAATGACCGTGCGCAGCAGCGGTACTCAACCCATTCTCATTGAACAGGACGTGGTGCTGGCCCGCCAGACCACGCGCAAGCTCGCCACCGAGTGCGGCATGCGCCTGATCGACCTGACCAAACTGGTGACCGCTGTCAGCGAGCTGGCACGTAACACCATGGTCTATGGCGGCGGTGGCGACATGGACTGGCAGGTCCTCGAGGAAAACGGCCGGGTCGGTCTGCGTCTGACCTTCCGCGACGAAGGCCCGGGCATCCCTGACATCAAACTGGCGATGACCGACGGCTGGACCTCCGGCAGCGGTCTGGGCCTGGGTCTGACCGGCGCCAAACGCCTGGTCAATGAATTCGAACTCGACACTGAGCCCGGTAAAGGCACGCGCATTACGATCACACGATGGACATGAATATCACCGGGTCGTTGACCCAGGTCCTGCCGATCGAGGACAGCAGCCAGATCGGTCACGCACGACGCACTGCGCAGAAACTCGCCGAGCAGCATGGCTTCGATGAAAACGACGCCGGGCGCGTGGCGCTGGTGGCAACCGAACTGGCCAGTAACGTGCTCAAGCATGCCCGACGCGGCGAATTTCACCTGCGCGTACTGCCACGACCGGGCAACGGTTTCGCCATCGAGATGCAGACCGTGGATCGCGCGCAGGGCTTTGACCTGGACGCGTGTCTGGCGGATGGCTTTTCCACCGGCGGTACGCAGGGCATCGGTCTCGGCGCGGTGTCGCGTCAGACGGATGTGTTCGATGTTTACGCCGACCACCGCGGCGCCGTGCTGCTGGCGCGGATCTTTGCCCGCAGCGATCGGCAGGCCGATATCCGCTTCGGGGTCAGCCAGCATTCGTTGCATGCCGATCCAGCCTGCGGCGATGTCTGGCACCTGAAGTTTGAAGGTTCGCGGATCAGCGCACTGGTGGTCGATGGCCTCGGCCATGGCGAAGACGCCGAGCGCGCAGGCCTGGCCGGGGCACAAGCATTCGCCCGGGCACCGTTCGCCGATCCTGTGGTATTGATGGAAGACCTGCATCAGGAAATGCTTGGCACCCGCGGCGGCGCCGTGGCGTTCGCCCAGTTCGACAGCCAGCGCGACGGCCTGACGTTCGCCGGTGTCGGTAACATCGGCGCCAGTCTGCTGGAGCCTGGCAAATCCCGCGGTCTGGCCTCGCACCCCGGTATCGTTGGCGGCCAGTACCGTAAAGCCAAACCCTTTGACTATGCTCACGTGAACGGACATTTATTGATCATGTACAGCGACGGCTTACAGTCCCGTTGGAATCTTGCAGACTACCCCGGCCTGGTGCATCGCCATCCCGCCGTGATAGCCAGCGTCCTGCACCGCGACTTCTGTCGCGGCCGCGATGACGTGACGGTACTGGTCGTAGCTCTGGAGGCCGCCCATGGCTGAATCGACAACCCTGAGCCCTGCCGAGCAGGCGGCGCTCATCGCCCAGTTGCAGCGTGAAACCACTGCCCTGCGCGAAGAGCTCGATGAAACCAATCAGGGCGTGCTTGCGCTGTACGCCGAGCTCGACAATCAGGCCGAGGAACTGCGTCAGGCCTCGGATCTGAAGAGCCGGTTCCTGTCGTACATGAGCCATGAATTCCGCACGCCACTGGGCTCGATCCTGAGCATCAACAGCCTGCTCGCCGACGAACTCGACGGCCCGCTCAGTCCCGAGCAACACAAGCAGGTAGCGTTCGTCAGCACTGCTGCCCGGGAACTCAGCGACATGGTCGATGACCTGCTCGATCTGGCGAAGATCGAAGCCGGGCGCATCAGCATTTCTCCGGCCTGGTTCGACATGTTCGATCTGTTTTCCGCCTTGCGCGGCATGTTCCGGCCGATCGTCGATGCGACAGCGGTGGATCTGATCTTCGAAGAGCCGCTCGGCCTGCCGCGCCTGTATACCGACGACAAGAAGCTCGGGCAGATCCTGCGCAACTTCATTTCCAACTCGCTGAAGTTCACCACCCGTGGCGAAGTGCGCGTCTCGACGCGCATGGAAGGCGAAGACAAAGTGCGCTTCGCCGTCAGCGATACCGGCATCGGCATTGCGCCAGAACTGCATGACACGCTGTTCGAGGACTTCTCCCAGGTCGATTCGCCGTTGCAGAAACGCTTGCGCGGCACCGGTCTGGGTCTGTCACTGTGCAAGCGTTTCGCCGCGCTGCTGGGCGGTGAAGTCGGGGTTGAAAGTACCCCGGGCGTCGGCTCGACGTTCTTTGTCATCATCCCGCTGGCAATCGCTCTGGAGAACGTCGATGAATCGTGACATCCGCCTGCTGATTGTCGATGACAACGTCGCCACCCGTTACGCCTTGCGCCGGCGTCTGGAGCGCCACGGCTACGCGGTGCTCGAAGCCGGCACCGGCAGTGACGGTCTGGCCCTGATCGAGAGCGAAGCCCTCGATGCGTTGATCCTCGACGTCAACCTGCCGGACATGAGCGGTTTCGATATCGTCCGCCTGCTGCGCGCCGACCCGCGCACCGCGCTGCTGCCGGTGATCCATGTGTCAGCAGCCTCGATCCAGACCGGCGACATCATCACCGGTCTGAACGCCGGCGCCGATGCCTACCTGATTCACCCGGTCGACCCCGACGTACTGCTGGCGACGCTGCGCACCTTGCTGCGGGTGCGCGACACGGAAAACGCCCTGCGCGAAAGCGAGGCACGTTTTCGCGAGATTTTCGCCAACGTCTCGGCGCCGATTGCGGTAATCGATGCCAATCTGAATGTGCATGAATGCAACCATGCCTTTGCTCAGTTGATCGTCGACAACCGTGACCCACAGGCCCTGCGTGAATGTTTCGCCGAAGATCAATGCTCGATCCTCGATGAACTGCGTCTGCGACTGGTCGACGGCGAGCGCTGGAAAGGCACGCTGAACATGAGCGTGCAAGGCGAGATTCGCGAAACGCAGTGGCAGATTTCGCCGTATCGCACCCCGGAATTGAGCCTGGTATTCGTCGAAGATGTCACCGAACATCGCCACCGCGAGCGCTCGCATCTGGCGCGACTGGATGACACCACCACACAATTGGCTAAGGAAGTTGCCGAACGCGTGCACGCCGAAGCGCAATTGCTGCAAGTGCAGAAAATGGATGCACTGGGCAAGCTCACCGGCGGTATCGCCCACGACTTCAACAACCTGCTGACCGGGATCATCACCAGTCTGGAACTGATTCAGAAACGCGTGGCCGATGAGCGCCTGGACAAGGTGCAGTTCTATACCGAAGCAGCGCTGAACTCGGCGATGAGCGCGGCCTCGCTGACCCATCGTCTGCTCGCGTTCGCCCGTCAGCAGCCGCTCGACACCCGGCCGGTGGATATCAACGAGCACGTTCGCTCGCTGGAAGAATTGCTGGTGCGCACCATCGGTGAGCGCATCACCCTGAAGCTGGAACTGACCAACAAACCGGCGATTGCGCTGGTGGATCCGGTGCAGCTGGAAAGCGCGGTGCTCAACCTGGTGATCAACGCCCGCGATGCCCTGCCCTCCGGCGGCAATATCTGGGTCAACACCTACGCCGCTTATTCCCACGGCGATCCGAATCTGGCCGATGGCGCTTACGTGGCGCTGTCGGTACGCGACGACGGCACCGGCATTGAACACAACGTGATCGACAAGGTGTTCGAACCGTTCTTCACCACCAAACCTTTGGGCCAGGGCACCGGGCTCGGCCTGTCGACGATTTACGGTTTTGCCCGTCAGTCTGGCGGTGACGCGCACATCCGCAGTGTTGCCCGGCGTGGCACCGAAGTGACGATCATGCTGCCCGGCACCAACGACCCGACCGGCGCCGACGTGCCTGTGCCGGTGCCTGATGCCAAAGGCAGTGGCGAACATGTGCTGATCGTCGAAGACATGGCCACTGTTCGCTTGTTCGTCAACGAAGTGCTGGAAGATGCCGGCTATCGCTGCACGCAGGCGGCGGATATCGAGTCGGCGCTGGAGCGCTTGCAGAATGACCCGTCAATCGATCTGCTGCTGACCGACGTCGGCCTGCCCCGCATGAGCGGCCGCGAACTGGCGGATGTCGCCCGCGGCTGGAACGCAGGGCTGCCGATCCTGTTCATGACCGGCTACGCCGAAACCGCGATCAACCGCCAAGTCTTCCTCGGCACAGGGATGGAAATGCTGGTCAAACCGTTCCAGATCAGCGAACTGCTCGACAAGGTCCGCCGCACGCTCGATGGCGCCTGAATAAACGCACATCCCCCTGTAGGAGCGAGCCTGCTCGCGAAGGCGCCCGTCCAGTCAGTTCATCTGCGACTGGCACTCCGCTTTCGCGAGCAGGCTCACTCCTACAAGGGATCCGGGGTGTGATCACCTTTCTGGGTACACCTTGCAAAACTGTAGGAGTGAGCCTGCTCGCGAAGGCGTCCGGTCAGTCAACTCATCTGTTACTGACACTCCGCTTTCGCGAGCAGGCTCACTCCTACAAGGGATCCGGGGCGTGACCAACTTTCTGGGTACACCTTGCAAACCTGTGGGAGCGAGCCTGCTCGCGAAGGCCTCCGGCAGGGCGCCACAATCAGCGGCTTAAAGCACGGGCAAGAAACGGCGCGGTCTTGCTCTTCTTGCTCGCTGCAACTTTCTGCGGTGTGCCGGCGGCGACGATCCTGCCGCCCTGATCACCGGCCCCGGGGCCGATGTCGATCACCCAGTCGCTCTGCGCGACCACACGCATTTCGTGCTCGACCACGATGACCGTGTGCCCCGCCGTTACCAGCGTGTCGAGTTGCTCCAGCAACCGATCGACATCCCTGGGGTGCAAGCCCGTGGTCGGCTCGTCCAGCACATACAGGGTCGCGCCACGCTGACTGCGCTGCAACTCGGTCGCCAGTTTGATCCGCTGCGCTTCACCACCGGACAGTTCCGTGGCCGGTTGCCCCAGGCGCAGATAACCCAGGCCGATATCGCGCAGCACCTCCAGCGAACGCCGGATCCCCGCCTGCTCGGCAAACACCGCCACCGCTTCATCGACGGTCAATTGCAGCACCTGGGCGATGCTCAAGCCCTGCCAGAGGATCGCCAGGGTCTGCGGGTTGTAGCGCGCGCCATGGCAGGTCGGGCACGGTGCATACACGCTGGGCATGAACAGCAATTCGACGCTGACGAAACCCTCACCCTCGCAGGTGGCGCAACGGCCCTTGGCGACGTTGAAGGAAAACTGCCCGGCGTCATAGCCTGCCGCTTGCGCCTCGGGCGTCGCGGCGAACAGTTTGCGCACGTTGTCGAACAACCCGGTGTAGGTCGCCAGATTGGAACGCGGTGTGCGTCCGATCGGTTTCTGATCAACCTGTACCAGCCGCTTGATCGACTCCAGGCCGGTGGTGATCTGGCCAGTGCTGGGGGTTGGCGTGTCGTCTTCCAGGCTCGGTTCTTCCGACTCGACCTCGGCTATCGGCCGGCCCAATTGCGCGCCGACCAGTTCCAGCAATGCCTGACTGACCAGACTGGATTTACCGGAGCCAGACACCCCGGTCACCGAGGTGAAACAGCCCAAGGGAAATTCAGCGCTGAGATTATTCAGGTTGTTGCGCGTGACACCCTCCAGCTTCAGCCACCCGCCCGGCTTGCGCGCGGTGCGCTCGGGGCGCTGATTTTCGGCGAACAGATAAGCCCGGGTCTGCGAATCCTCGACGGTCGACAATCCATCGGGCGGACCGCTGTACAACACCCGCCCACCCTTCTCACCCGCTGCCGGACCGACGTCGATCAGCCAGTCGGCACGGCGCATGGTTTCGACATCATGCTCGACCACGAACAATGTGTTGCCGTCAGCCTTCAGCCGTTGCAACGCCTCGAACAGCGCCTCGCCATCTGCCGGATGCAGGCCGGCCGATGGCTCGTCCAGCACATAAATCACCCCGAACAGCTGCGAACCCAACTGCGTCGCCAGGCGCAAACGCTGCAACTCGCCCGACGACAAGGTCGGCGTACTGCGTTCCAGCGCCAGATAACCCAGACCGAGATCGGTCAGGGTGCTGACGCGCTCCAGCAGATCTTCAGCAATGCGCTGCGCCGCAAGGCGTTTTTCCAGCGACAGATTCGGCGTGTGACGCACGTCCGGCGCGCTGGCGTGACCACTGGCGCCATGGGCGACCCGCTGTTTGCGGGCCTCGCGCGTCTGCGCATGGCTGAGGGTGTCGCCGCTCTCCTCGGCCTGCTCCAGATAACTGGTCGCTGCCACCGGCCGCAGCACTTCGGCCACTTGCAGCAACGGCATTTGCGACAGCTCGCCGATGTCGTAACCCGCAAAAGTCACTGACAACGCCTCGCGCTTGAGCCGCTTGCCCTCGCACAACGGGCACGGGCTGCCGCGCATGAACTGCGAAACGCGCTTCTTCATCAGCGCACTTTGCGAGTGGGTGAAGGTGTGCAGGATGTAGCGCCGAGCGCCCGTGAAGGTGCCCTGATAACTCGGTTCCATCTTGCGTTTGAGGGCGACGCGGGTTTCTTCCGGGGTCAGCCCGGCGTACACCGGCACGGTCGGCGTTTCTTCGGTGAAGAGAATCCAGTCGCGCTGCTTTTTCGGCAGTTTCTTCCAGGGAATGTCGACGTCGATGCCCATGGTCACGAGGATGTCGCGCAGGTTCTGGCCCTGCCAAGCCAGCGGCCAGGACGCCACGGCGCGCTGGCGGATGGTCAGGTTAGGGTCCGGAACCATCAGCGCTTCGGTCACTTCGTAGACGCGGCCAAGCCCGTGACACTCCGGGCAGGCGCCCTGCGGCGTGTTCGGCGAAAAGTCTTCGGCATACAACATCGGCTGCCCCGGCGGATAGCTGCCGGCGCGGGAATAAAGCATGCGGATCAGGCTCGACAATGTCGTCACGCTGCCCACCGAGGAACGCGCGCTCGGCGTGCCGCGCTGCTGTTGCAGAGCCACGGCGGGCGGCAGACCTTCGATGGAATCGACATCCGGCACGCCGACCTGATCAATCAACCGCCGCGCATACGGCGCCACCGACTCGAAATAACGCCGCTGGGCCTCGGCATACAGCGTGGAAAACGCCAGCGACGACTTGCCCGACCCCGAGACGCCGGTGAACACCACCAGCGCATCGCGGGGAATATCGACATCCACGTTCTTCAGATTGTGTTCGCGGGCGCCGCGCACGCGAACCATGCCGGCGGGTGCTTTGGAGTTGCGCTTGGAAATCATCGGCGTGCCTTGTGTTGAAAACCGGGGCAGCGCTCGGCGTCAGGTGCCGAGCACCTCGCAAATCATCTGCAGTAAAGCTTGCGGGCTGTAAGGTTTGCCGAGCAGATGCGTATCGGGACTGAGCTGGTGGTCGCGGGAAATGATGTCGCGGGTGTGGCCGGAGGTGAACAGCACCGGCACGGGTGGCATCTGCACCTTGGCCCATGCCGCAAGATCGGAACTCTTGATCAGGCCGGGCATGACCACATCGGTGAAGATCAGATCAATTTCGATGCCTTCCAGCAACATCTGCATGGCGACGTCGCCATTGCCGGCCGTCATCACCCGATAGCCTTCCTCCCGCAGCAACTCCACCGCCGAAGCGCGTACCGCGTCGTTGTCTTCCACCACCAGAATCGTCTCGTGACCACCGCCCTTGCGTTCGCCGACGCTGGCTGTCTCTTCGCGAACCGGACGCAGACTGCGGGGGAAATACAGCTGCACTCGCGTACCTTCGCCGAGCTGGCTGTCGATCTCGACGTGGCCGCCGCTCTGTTTGACGAAGCCGAACACCATGCTCAAACCCAGGCCGGTGCCCTGTCCGTCGGCCTTGGTGGTGAAGAACGGTTCGAAGACCTGCTCGAGCATCTGTGGGGCAATACCCACGCCAGTGTCGCTGACCGCCACGCGCACATACTCGCCAGCCGAAATGCCTTTGCCGGCACAGAACTCGTTGTCGAGACGCACATTGGCAGCGCTGAGGCCGATAACCCCCTCGCCCTTCATCGCGTCGCGGGCGTTGATCGCCAGATTGAGAATGGCGTTTTCCAACTGGTTGCGGTCGACGTTGATGTGCCATGGCTGCGGCGGCAGCTGCACGTCGATCTGAATGGTTTCGCCCAACGCGCGTTGCAGCAATTCGCCGACGCCTTCGAAAATCTGTTGTGGATTGCACACGGCGGGCGAAAGCGGTTGGCGTCGGGCAAACGCCAGCAGTTGCGAAGACAATTTGGCACCGCGTTCGACCGCTGCCAGCGAAGCCCCGACCCGACGTTGCACGTTGGCATTGTTCGGTTCATGCCGCGCGAGCAAATGCAGATTGCCGGCGATGACCTGCAGCAGGTTGTTGAAGTCGTGGGCGACACCACCGGTGAGGCCGCCGATGGCTTCGAGTTTCTGCGACTGCCGCAGTTGTTCTTCCGCGGCCAGTCGCGCATCGACTTCGGCGGCCACGCGCTGTTCGAGGTTGCGGGTGAATTTGAGCAGTGATTCTTCGGCGTTCTTGCGCTCATGAATATCGATCAGCACGCCGGGGAAACGAAACGGCCTGCCCTGCTCATCGAACTCACAGGCGCCGCTGGCCAACACCCACAGGTACTGACCATCGGCGCGCTGCACACGATATTCGGCGTTGTACGGCTCGCCAGTGCGCACGCAATGGGCAACGCGGTCCTGCACCCAGGGATGGTCGTCAGGATGGATGCGTGATTCGGCGATGTCTTGTTGCAGATCGCTCAGGTCCTGGTCAGCGGGATAGGAGAAGGTGCGGGCGAAACGTTCATCGGCGGACAAGCGATTGTTTTTGATGTCCCAGACAAACGAGCCCAGCAGTGCACCGGCATTCAAGGCCAGTCGCACGCGCTCATTGTCGGCCCGGTAGGCATCTTCCGCTGCCTGGCGCAGGCGCTCGGAATGCACCAGCTCGGTGGTCTCGACCACCATCGCCATGACGCCGCCAGGCACGCCTTCGTCGTTGGCGACCGGGCTGTAATACAAATCCATCCAGACGTCTTCGGGAACGCCGTCGCGCAGCAATACCAGTTCTTTGTTGCGATAGGACAAGGTGCCGCCGGCCAGGCAGGTGTCGACGACGTGACGATTGAATTCGGCTACCTCCGGCCAGCCCAGTTCGACTGGCACGCCGAGCAGATAGGGATGGCGGCCGCCGGCGAATTCGGAATAGGCGTCGTTATAGATCATGTAGCCGGCGTGGCCCCAGAGCATCACCATCGGCAGCGGCGAGGCCAGCATCAGTTGCACGGTGTTGCACAGGCTGGCCGGCCAGTCGGCGAGCGGACCCAGTTCGGTATGGCTCCAGTCGAACGCACGTATGCGTCCGGCCATTTCGCCTTTCCAGCCCTCACAGCCGTGGCTTTCGGATAAAAACTGCATCGCCTGACTCAGTGTCCTTTTTTGCGGTTTTCCGATCTATCGCAACGCTTCAACGACGCGACGCCCGTGTGTTTCGAGGCTTTGAAAGCGCATTGGTTTCATTGGAGGTATAGCCGATTTGCGACGCCGAGCCATTCAGACGCCAATCAAGTGTTTGAGTGGGTGATAGCCGGTTTTCATTTTCGCCGCAACGTCGAGAATCGCCTTCTCGATTCCGTTGAGATGGGTGCAGGTCAGCTCGATCGCAGCGCTCTGATTGCCGGCCTCGATGTACTCGAGCAAACGCAGATGTTCATCGTCGCGGCATGCCTGATGGCTGTCGTCGTCGAGCGCGGCGGCGTACAGCGAGGCGCGCGAGATCAGCTTCTGGAACCAGTCGAGCAACACCGGGTTGTTCAGACTGCGCGCCAGTTTGATGTGGAACTCGCCCAGCAGGTGAATCAGCCGCTCGTGGTCGCCGGCGGCGTGCGCGGCATCTTCCAGCAACAGGTGCGCACGCAGATCCTGCATCGCCACGGCGTCCTTGCGCCGGCACAGTTCAGTGACGATGCCGATTTCGATCAGCCGCCTGGTTTCGAACAGCGAACGGATCTCCTCGTCACTGGGCAACGACACCGACGCGCCTTTGTTGGGCTCGGTGGTGACCAGGCCATCGGCTTCCAGTTGTTTGAGCGCAGCGCGCACCGAGGTGCGACTTACATTGAACAGTTCGGCCAGTGAGGCCTCGCCCAGCTTCATGCCGGGGCGCAACGAACGCTTGCTGATCGCCGCGTAAACCCCTTGGTAGACGCGGTCGACCGTGGTTTCCAGTTTCTTTTCGGTCATTCGAACACTCCTTTGGCATCGGACAGCCAGCCCTTGGCGATGGCTGGCCATGGAAAAAGAGCGGCAGACGCAGATTAATCCGCGCATGGCTAAATTGCATTCATATATTGCACAGCGGCGGATGAGGGTGCTGAACATCGGCCAATCGCGGGAGTTCGCTTTTGGCGAGGTGATGGATTATCTGCCGACCACTCGTTGCGAGCGTGGGCAGTAGCGAACGGATTTGGCTTTGCGCCAAATAAACCGACAGACAACCCATTCCCTTGTGGGAGCGAGCTTGCTCGCGAAAGCTTTCTGTCAGTCAACATCACCGTTGAATGACCCACCGCTTTCGCGAGCAGGCTCGCTCCCACAGGGATTTATGGAGTTATCTCAGTCGGTGCCGTACTTCGGCGAACGCGGTCCATACAGCAGACCCGCCGGGTGTCCGGCCGACAGCAGACGATTGCTCGCCACACCGGCAATCGGGTAACCGGCATCGGTGGAGCTGTTGATGATCTGCTTCACCGCAGCAGTGATGAGCATGCCGATCAACCCACCGCCACCGTTGTTGCCACCCTCTTCACTCGATGCCCGCGCCGCTCCGGTCCAGAGCGTGGTACCACTTTTCAGGTCGACCAGTTTCGCCGTCGCCGTTACTGCGGTTTCGCTGCTGATCACCATGTAACGCGTACCGTACTCGGTCACGGTGATGTACAGCGCCGCGTCCGCGCCGAAGATTTCCTTGAGCTTGGCAGGCGGCGCCTGGTGAATGTCATCCGGGGTGGTCAGGCCGTTCTGGCGGAACGTTTCGTCGACCAGCGTGATCGGCAATACGTAGTACCCGGCTTCGGCGAGTGGAAAAGTCACCTGCGACAACAGGCTGTACGACGCCTTCACATCCGGCGAAGTGTTCAGCGGTGGCAGCACAAGGATGGTCTTGGGCCGCGCCTGTTTGTAGGCCGCGTAATCCACGGTCTTGGGCGCGACACAGCCGCCCAGCACGGTCAGGGCCAGTACGCCGGCGAACAGTTTCAAGGTACGCGAGATCATTGCACGGCTCCGGCCTTGGCGTTTTTAAGCAGAAAATCCATATAGGTGCCGGACTCGGGAAACAGCGTTTTCTCGGTGTTGAACTGCTGCACCATCTGGTCGTCCTTGCCCATGCTCAGATAGAGCAGACCAAGGTGCGCGTGGTAACCCGGCGGCACAGCCTTGCCGGTGGAACGAATCTTCTGCAGATCACGTTCGAGTGCTTCGGCCTGGGCTTCCTTAGGCTCTTCGCCTTTGAAATATTCGTAGACCTGAGGCTCGTAGCCCTCCCATTGATAGAGGGTTTTCGGGGCCGCACAACCGGCCAGCACAGTGCTGGCAGCCAGGGTCAGCGCCATCAGCGCGCGCGAAAAAAACGGGTTCATGGGTAGTGCTCCTTGCAGAGGGCGATGATCAGTTGCCCGGTTTCCAGGCGCCAGCGTTCATGCCATCGACCAGACGATTGATCGCCTCGCGCATGGCCAGATCAAGGACTTTGCCGTTGAGTGTCGAGTCGTAGGCAGCGGTGCCGCCGAAACCGATGATTTCGCGATTGGACAAGGCGTACTCACCGGCGCCCTGGGTCGAATAGACCACTTCCGAGGTGCTGATGTTGACGATGTTGAGGTTGACCTTCGCGTAGGCGACCTGGGTCTTGCCACGGCCGAGAATGCCGAACAACTGATGATCACCGGTCTCTTTGCGGCCAAACTCGGTGACATCACCGGTTACCACGTAATCGGCGCCTTTGAGACGCTGGGCCTGACCCTTGATGGTTGCTTCCTGCTGGATTTCGCCCATGTTGTCGCGATCCAGCACAGAGAAGCGGTTGGTCTGCTGCAAGTGGGTGATCAGAATGGTCTTGGCTTGACCGCCGAGACGATCGACACCATCGGAGAAGATCCCGCGCATATAGCTGGAGCGGTTGTCGAACTTGCCCACGGCCATTGGCACGCGAACCCCGGTCCAGACTTGGGATGCGCTTTCAACCTTCGCCACCGGCAGCGCGCGGGAGCTTTCGGTGGCGCAGCCGGCCAATGTCGTGGCGAGGGTGCCCAGCACCGCGATGGCGACGCTTGAAACCAGCATCCGGGAGATCATTCTCATTGAATATTCCTTCGAAAAACGCAGATGTCCCGGCACGGTAATGCGCTCGGGAGCTGAAAAGGGGCGGGATTATGACAAAGTGCCATCATTGAGAACAGGTTTTTTTTGACGCCAATGAAATGGCTGGACCGGCCGTATGCAGTTCCACTGTGGGAGCGAGCCTGCTCGCGAAAGCGGCGTATCAGGCAAATTCTCTCTGACTGATTGACCGCTTTCGCGAGCAGGCTCGCTCCTAAAGGGGGTTGGGGTTTGGCTTGGGTGCCAGGAATCAGTGGAAATCCCGGCTCTGCACGTGAATGCCATTGAGCAGTGGGCTGAGGTCGCTCATGCGCCCGGCGATCAGGTGGCGCACATCGCCTTCGCGTTCCCAGCGGCCATCGACCTTGAGCAATTGCGAACCGACCAGCACCTGTCGCTGACGCTCGGCCAGATCACGCCAGACCACCACATTGACGTTGCCGAACTCGTCTTCCAGGGTCACGAACGTCACCCCGCTGGCCGTGCCGGGGCGCTGCCGGCCGGTGACCAGCCCGGCCACGCTCACGGGCCGCCCATGTTCAGTATCCAGCAATTCCCGCGAGCTGCGGCAGCGCCGCGCCTGCAACTCGCCACGCAATAACGCCAGCGGATGCGGCCCCAGTGTGGTGCCCACCGTGGCGTAATCGGCATGCAGGTCTTCGCCAACGCTGGGTTTGGGCAGGACGATTTTGTCTTCTTCTTCGTTGGGCAGTCCGGCGAACAGGCCGAGTTGCTTCTGCACCCCGGCCACCTCCCAGCGCGCACGATGGCGGTGCCCGGCCAGACCGCGCAAGGCGCCGGAGTCCGCCAGCAAGGCCTGCGCGCGACTGTCGAGGGCGGCGCGTTCGCCCAGATCCGCGACATCGGCAAAGGCTCCGTGGCGGCGCGCGCTTTCAATGCGCCGGGCGTCCTCTTCGCGAAAGCCTTTGATCATGCGCAGGCCCATGCGAATCGCCGGTTGCCCGGCACTCAGCGGCTCGAGGCTGCAATCCCAATCGCTGGCGCGCACATCCACCGGGCGGATCTGCAATTGGTGCCGGCGCGCGTCCTGCAGAATCTGATCAGGGCTGTAAAAGCCCATCGGCCAACTGTTGATCAACGCACAGGCAAACGCCGCCGGCTCGTGGCATTTGAGCCAGCAACTGGCGTAGGTCAGCAAGGCGAAACTGGCGGCGTGGGATTCGGGGAAGCCGTAACTGCCGAAGCCTTTGATCTGCTCGAAGATCTGCGCGGCGAATTCCGGGGTGTAGCCGTTCTTTTTCATGCCGGCGGCCAGACGTTCCTTGTGCGGTTCCAGTCCGCCATGGCGCTTCCACGCAGCCATGGAACGACGCAGCTCATCGGCCTCGCCGGGGCTGTAGTCGGCAGCAACGATGGCGATCTGCATGACCTGCTCCTGAAACAGCGGCACGCCCAGGGTTCTTTTCAGCACGACTTCGAGCGCCGGCGACGGATAGGTTTCCGCCTCTTCGTTATTACGCCGGCGCAGATACGGATGCACCATGCCGCCCTGAATCGGCCCCGGCCGGACGATCGCCACTTCGATCACCAGATCGTAGAACGTCTGCGGTTTCAGGCGCGGCAGCATCGACATCTGCGCGCGCGACTCGATCTGGAACACGCCGACGGTATCGGCGCGGCTGATCATTGCGTAGGTCGGTTTGTCTTCGGGCGGGATCGTCGCGAGCGTCAGATCCAGTTCGCGATGCCGGCGCAGCAGGTCGAAACAACGACGGATCGCACTGAGCATGCCCAAGGCGAGGATATCCACCTTGAGCAGGCCGACCGCATCGAGGTCGTCCTTGTCCCATTGGATGATGGTGCGATCGGCCATGGCTGCGTTTTCGACCGGCACCAAGGTGTCCAGCGGCTGCTCGGAAATCACGAAACCGCCAGGGTGCTGCGACAGGTGCCGGGGGAAGCCGATCAGTTGCCCGGTCAGGCTCAACACCCGGCGCAGCACCGGACTGTCCGGGTCGAAGCCACCCTCGCGCAAGCGCTCCAGCGGCGGCGTTTCATCACTCCAGCGGCCGCAGCAATCGGCCAGCGCATTGATTTGATCCGGCGGCAGGCCCAGAGCTTTGGCCACATCGCGCACGGCGCCGGTGGCATGGTAGGTGCTGACCACCGCCGTCAGCGCAGCGCGCCGCCGACCGTAACGGTTGAACACGTATTGCAGGACTTCTTCGCGGCGCTCGTGCTCGAAATCGACGTCGATATCCGGCGGCTCGTTGCGCTCCCTGGACATGAAGCGCTCGAACAGCAGCGTGGTGCGATCCGGATCGATCTCGGTGATGCCCAGGGCAAAACACACCGCCGAATTGGCTGCCGAACCGCGGCCCTGGCAGAGGATTTTCTGCGTGCGGGCAAAGCGCACCACATCGTGCACGGTGAGGAAGTAGCTTTCGTAGCCGAGTTCGGCGATCAGTTGCAGTTCGTCGTCAATCTGCTTGAGCACCTTGGCCTGAGGCCCTTCCGGCCAGCGCCAGGCGATGCCCTCCTCGGTCAGGTGCCGCAACCAGGAACTGGCACAGTGGCCCTCGGGCACCAGTTCTTTCGGATACTGATAGCGCAGTTCGCTCAGATCGAAGGTGCAGCGTCGGGCCAGTTTGACCGATTCCTCGAGCAAGTCCGGCGGATACAACTCGCGTAGCACATCAAGACAGCGCAGATGCCGCTCGCCATTGGGGTGCAGACGCAAACCCGCTTCGGCCACCGGGACGTGATGACGAATCGCGGTCATGGTGTCCTGCAAGGCGCGGCGGCCCCGGGCGTGCATGTGCACATCGCCGCTGGCCAGCGCTGGAATCTGCAGCTCATTCGCCAGCCCCGATAGTGCCGCCAACCGCTGTTGGTCGTTCTGCCCGCAATGCAGTTGCACCGCCAGCCACAGGCGTTCGCCGAAAGTCTGTTTCAGCCAGCGTCCTTCTTCCCGGTCATCCACCGAATCCGGCACCCACACCACCAGCAACCCCGGCAGCGCTTGGTCGAAGTCTTCACGCAGTACCTGATACTGGCCTTTCTGCGTACGTCGCCGGGCGCGGGTGATCAAACCGCACAGGGCCTGATAACCGGCAAGGTTCTCCACCAGCAGCACCAGTTTCGGTCCGTTGTCGATGCGCATCTCGCTGCCGATGATCAGCGGCAATTCGACGGACTTTGCCGCTTGCCATGCGCGGACGATCCCGGCCAGGGTGCATTCATCGGTGATCGCCAGCGCCTGATAACCCTGCTTTTTCGCCCGTTGAAACAGCTCCAGTGCACTCGAGGCACCACGCTGGAAACTGAAGTTCGACAGGCAATGCAGTTCGGCATATCCGGCGTTCATGCGAACCAGCCCTGCAGCCACAGCGGACCGCCCTCACCCACGGCGCGCCAGGCCCAGCCTTGTTGACCGGCGCGGTTCTGGATCAGGTAATAATCACGCCGCACGTCGCCACCGTCCCACCAACCGGATTCGATGCGTTCCGGCCCCATGAGAATCCGCGCCGAACCTTCCGGCACGCTTTGCAGTTCGTTGAGCAGCCAGCCGGGACGCTGGACGCTGGGCAAACCTGTGCAAGGCTGTTTATCGACGGCGTTCTGCCATGCGCACTCGGGGCGATGATCGGCCTGAAAGCGCAACCCCTGCACGGCATCATCACCCAGCCGTGCGCGCAGGCGTTCGCGCAATTGTTCCCAGGGCAAAGTCTGCTGCGGGCGGTCGTCGAACAGCTCCTGATACTGCGGAACGAAACTCGGCAGGTCTTCGGCGCGCAAGCGAAAACCCCGTACCGGCGCCTCGACCTGCACGTGTTCGAGTCGCCCACGGGCCAACTCGAAGAGCATTGCCGCATCACGTTCGGCACTGAGCAGACCGACCTTGATCACCGTATCCGGCAGCCCTGCGTGTTCCAGATGCAAATCGAAACGCTGCACGCCACTGTCGCGCCCGCAAAGGAATGCCGACAGATCGCCGGTCAGGCGTCGTAACGGAAACAGCAAGGCCTGATGGGATTGCACGTCGAAATTCAGTTCGATGCGGATATCGAAACGGTCTGGCGGCAGATAGAACGCCAGCGCCAGAGGGCGTGCGCCGAACAGCGTGTCGAGGTGTTTGAGCATCTGCGCCTCGAAACGTCGGGCCAGTGCCTGACGTGGCAGGCTTTGTACCTGACTGAGATTGCGCAGGCCCATGCGCGACAACGCCGTAGCGACATTGGGTTCCAGGCCGACACGGTCGACAGGCAATTGCCCGAGGTGATGCTGCAAGGCTTCGCCGTCCGGCACCACCAGGCCATCGTAAGCATTGGCCAGCACCCGCGCGGCCACCGGGTTCGGCGCCGCGACGATACGGTGCCGAAAGCCGAGGTCTTGCAACTCTTGGCGCAGGCGAGCTTCGAATTGCGGCCAGGTGCCGAACAGGCCGAGGCTCGATTCAATCTCGAACACCACGGTGCGTGGGTAATGCACGCTGACCTGCGCGCTGAAGCGATAGGCCCACGCAGCAAGAAACTGCTGCCAGTGTTCGACCTCGGCTACCTCGTAATCGGCGGTGGCAAAGCCTTTGCACATGGCTTGCGCGGCAGTCATCGACATGCCAGGGCGCAGGCCGAGTTTACGCGCCGCCGGATTCACCGCTTGCAGCACCCTGCGCTGGGCCGGGCCGCTGAGCAGCACCAACGGCTCATCAGGATCGGGCCGCTGACGCAGCACGGCGTCGAGGGCCAATTGCGGAAACAGAATACATACCCAGCGCATGACGATCAGTGCCCCACGGCAAAGGCAATCGGCGCCGCACGCGCCAGCCCGCCACGGCACTTGAGCACCCGTAACTGCGCCGGTCTGGCATCGATGGCAATCCGTAACGCTGCCGGTGAGGGGTTGACCGCTTCGCTCAACGGGCGCCAGGCAAAGGCCAGGGTCTGGCCGGTTTCCGCCGCCACCTGCAAACGCCGCAGCGCTCGGTCATCGGCCTTGTTCGGCCAGCACAGCACTGCGCCGCAACTGCCCGAGCGCAAGCACTGCTCCGCCGCCCACAAGGCATCGCGTTCGCTGGCCTGAATCACCGACAACTGGCGCAGATCAACCCCGGCATTGGCCCAGGCCTGCGGGTACGGCACAAATGGCGGTGCCACCAGCACGATGCGTTCACCCGCCGCCGACAATCGCGCCAGGGTCGGCCAGACCAGTTGCAGTTCACCGACACCGGGGCCGGCGAGGAGGATTTCGCTCAGCGCCGCTTCCGGCCAGCCGCCGCTGGGCAGGGCCGCGTCCAGAGCAGCATGCCCGGTCGGCTGCGGGCTCGCCGCCGGTGGCGCAGGCCGGCCGCGCCAGACCTGGCCGCCATTGAACAGCGTATCCAGTGCAACGACGGCGCCCATCAGCCTTGCCTCACCAGGCCACAGAACACGCCTTCGATGGCCAGATCCTGATCAGCACGCACAACGATCGGCTGATAAGCCGGGTTGCGTGGCAACAGGCGCACTTCATTTGCGACCCGTTCGAAGCGTTTGATGGTCACTTCACCGTCAAGACGCGCAACGACGATCTGGCCGTTGAGCGCTTCGGGATTGCGCCGCACCCCGACCAGATCGCCGTCGAGGATGCCGTCTTCGATCATCGAGTCGCCCTGCACCCGCAGCATGTAATCCGGGGTGCGGGAGAACAGTGCCGGGTCGAGCAGCAAACGGTTATGGATGTCGGCATCGGCGCCAATCGGCGCACCGGCGGCCACGCGACCGAGCACGGGGATCTCCAGCAGCTCCGGACGCGGCGGTTGCCCCAGCAGGCGAATGCCGCGGGCCTGATGCGGATTGACCTCGATGAAACCGGCTTCGGTGAGCGCCAGCACATGCTTGCGCGCCACGCTGCGCGAGGCAAAACCAAACGCCTCGCTGATTTCAGCGAGGCTTGGGGGCTGACCGTGCTCGGCGATGCGATCGCGGATAAAGGTCAGAATGGCGGTACGGCGGGGAGTCAGGTTTGTCATGGAGTACATTTGTACTCCTGCGGGAATTTTATGACAAGAACCGCCAGTCGGCGTAGGAGCTGCCGAAGGCTGCGATCTTTTGATCTTGCTTTTAAAAGTCAAAGTCAAAGTCAAAAGATCGCAGCCTCGTTTCACTCGTCAGCTCCTACAGAATCCTCATGTCTCTGTAAGAATGCGGGGAGGCGAAGAATCAAGCTGCGCCAGATACTCCCACGGGTAAATCCCGCGTTGATGCCCATCGCTGAACACCAGTTGCACGCCATACCCCTGCGGGTTGAGTTCGATCAGGCGTACGCGATCATCAACCAGCGGCGTGATGCCGCGCAGGCGAAACGCGCGGCATTGCGAGCACGGGCATTGCCGGCGCAGATCGGCGTGCTTGAGCAACGATGCGCGCCCGTCCGGCCAACTCAGCCGCAACGTGCGCGCACTCTGCGAGTTGCCCACCGACAACGGGTTCATTGCAACTGACTCAATGCGATGCGCACGGCTTTGCGCACTTCCGGGTCGCCGTCGTCCTGCGCTGCCTGCAACGCGGCCACGGCGCCGCGTTCGTTCAACTCTCCAAGAGCCAGCGCGGCCTCTTTGCGCAGGTTGCTGATGCGGTGGCCGAGAGTATCAATCAGCGCGTCCAGCGCCGGGACGAAGCGCAGTCGACCGAGGCTGCGGGTGGCGCGCAGCCGCACTTGCCAATAGTCATCGCTCAGCGCTTCGACCAAAGCCGGGCCGGCGTCGCTGTGGCCGACCTTGCCCAGCGTGGTCGCGGCTTCTTCGCGTACTTGCCAGGCATGATCATGCAAGGCCTGGCGCAGCGCCGGCAGCACATCGACGCCGCTGGCCAGACCGAGCGCACCGGTGGCGGCGCGACGCACTTCGGTGTCCGGATCGTCGCTGGCCAGGCAGGCCAAGGCTGGCAGTGCGTCGAGCTGTTTGAGCCAGCCGAGTACCCCGACCGCTTCACGACGGACACTGGCATCGGCATCACCCAACGCTGCGAGGGCAGCCGGCGCGGCCTCGGCGAAGCGCAATTCTCGTAACGCCCGAAATGCAGCGATACGCACACTGACGTCGGCATGGGCGCTCCACGGCAGAATCACCCGCCCTGCCGCTGCAGTCTTGAGCAGGCTCAGACTCTGCGCGGCCGCCGACTGTACGGCGGGCGACGGATCCGTCAGCGCTTCGCACAAGGCGTGCACGACCGCTTCGTCTTCCCACGCTTCAAGCAATCGTGCAGCTTCAGCCCGAACATCCTCAGCAGGATCCTGGCGTAGTCGATCGACCAGCCAGAGCAAGCCATCCGGTTCTTCGAGATCGGCCAGATCAATCAGGGCAATGCGCCGCACGCCGGCGTCTTCCGCCGTCAGGCGCGGTTGCAGGGCGAGGATGTCTTCGTTATCGGTCACAGCAAAAATAGATGTCATAGGGCAAATCGCGGCAAAGGGTTTTCAGGAGGCAGACCGAGCGGATTGAGGCGCGGCAGCGGTCGGTCGTTGTCGTGGCGCAGCAGGTCGAGGCAGTGGCGTTTGAGGCGGGCGAACTCGGGACTGGTCACCAGTTCACTGGTGCGCGGGCGTGGAAAGTCCAGACGCAAGTCTTCGATGATCCGCCCCGGTCGCGCGCTCATCACCAGCAAGCGATCGGCAAGAAACAGCGCCTCGTCGATGTCGTGGGTAACGAAGACCACGGTGGTGCGGATGCGCGTCCAGATGTCCAGCAGCAATTCCTGCATGTTCAAGCGGGTCAGCGCATCCAGCGCACCAAACGGCTCGTCCATGAGCAACAGACGCGGGCGATTGACCAGCACCCGGGCGATCTCGACCCGTTGCTGCATGCCTCCAGAGAGCTGATCCGGCCAGCGTTCGGCAAAGTCTTCGAGCCCAACCAGCTTGAGCATGTCGTCAGCGGCGCGATGCCGCTCAGCCTTGCCGACGCCGCGCATCTTCAGGCCGAAGGCGACGTTGTCGCGCACCGTGCGCCACGGGAACAGCGTGTGATGCTGGAACACCATGCCGCGCTGCGGTGACGGGCCGGCCACTTCACTGCCGTCGACTTTCAGGCTGCCGGTCCTGGCATTCAAGTGGCCCGCCAGGGCGCCGAGCAAGGTCGACTTGCCGCAACCGGACGGGCCGAGGATGCAGACGAACTGACCGGGTTCGATCTGGCAATCGAGGCCCTGCACTGCTTCGAAGGCTTCGCGGCCCTGGCCGAGGACGATGGACAACTGGCGGATGTCGATCCGCCCTTCCGGGGTTTGCATCACGCTCATCAGGCTTTGCCTCGCGGTCGATGCCAGGGCGTGAACAAGCCGCCCAGGCGTTTGATCAGCCAACTGCTGCCCATGCCCAACACGCCGATCAGGAGCATGCCGACGACAATGTCGGCGTAGTTCTGAATGGTGTAGGACTCCCAGGTGTAATAACCGATACCGAACTGCCCGGAGATCATTTCCGCCGTCACCAGACAGAACCACGAAGTGCCCATGCCGATCGCCAGGCCAGTGATGATGCTCGGCGCAGCGCCCGGCAGGATCACTTCCAGCAGAATCGCCCCGCGCCCTGCTCCGAGGCTCTTCGCCGAGGCAATCAGACGTGGATCGACGCCTTCGACGCCGTGCACGGTGTTGAGCAGGATCGGGAACAGCGCGCCGGTGAAAGTGATGAAGACCATCGACAACTCCGAGGACGGAAACATCAGGATCGCCAGCGGAATCCAGGCTACGGCGGGGATCGGGCGGAGGACTTCCAGTGGCGGCAGCAGGATGTCTTCGGCCCACTTCGAACGACCGATGGCCAGCCCCAGAGCGATGCCGATCAGCAATGCGACGAGGTAGCCGGCAAAGACGCGACCGAGACTGCTGCTCAAGTGCTGCCAGAGTTTGCCGGAGTCGCCCAGGCCCAGCGCGGCTTCGATCACCGCCAGTGGCGTCGGCACGTTGGCGAAGGTCACCAGGCCGAGGTTCCAGTGATGGCTGGCGGCGAGTTGCCAGAAGAGCAGGCAGAGCAACAGGGAGCTGATTCTTGGTGCCCAGCGTAGTGTTTTCATGAGTGGCATTTCCGCTTGCGGATCTGTGTGATGGCTGAAATCTACCCCCTCACCCCAGCCCTCCCGAAACGTCGGACCGCCCCCAAGGGGGCGAGGGGGAAAGGGAGCCGATTTGCGTGGTTTCAAAACCTGAGTTCGACTCGATATTTCACGTCGGCGTATCTCCCACCAACAACCCGTTCAGCCCCCTCTCCCTCTGGGAGAGGGTTAGGGTGAGGGGCTTTTGATCTTCAGCGCGCAGCGACGGCTTGCGCAGTGGCATCGCTGAAATCGAACACCTTGCCGCCCTGCGCCGTGGCGTATTGCTGGGCCTGGCCCTTGAGCAGAAATGCGCTGAGGCGGCCCTTGGCATCGCTGGCAAACCAGGCTTGTTCAGCGAGCAACTTGATCCCGCTGTCACTGGCCTGCGCATACACCGCACGAATGTTCTTGCCCTCCTGCTTGAGCGCAGCCAGGGCGGTGAACGCCGATTCAGCCGAGCCGTAACGGCGGACTTTTTCCTCACCGCGCACCCAGATCTCAGCGACATGGCTAACGTCGGTGATGGCCTTGCCCGTCGCCGCATCCACACCCGGTAAAGGCGTCTGCGCGTAGTTGGCCAGTTGCGCGGTGTAATCGAGGTTCGAGGCCTTGAAAGCGGCGCGGATGTACTGGTCGTCGATGAAAGTATTCAGATCAAGCCCGCGATCGGCTTTCTTCAGCAGCTTCAACGTGTCGATGGCGGTGCCGACGGCCTGACGATATTCAGGTTTCCAGCTCAGGTCGCGGGTCTGCACGCCCAGCGGGCCGTGGAACAGGTAGTTGACCTCGGCATCGACGCCGGTGACTTTGGCGATCAGCTCGCTGTACTTCTCCGGCTCGGCGGCGAGCAGTTGATTGGCTTCGATGCTGGCGCGCAGGTAGGCGACGACAATTTCCGGGTACTTTTTCGCATAGGCCTGATCCACCAGCGCGCCATGGAAGGTCGGCGCGTTGGCCTGGGCGCCGTCGTAGATCTTGCGGGCGAAACCACGGCTCGGGAACAGTTCGGCGAACGGCACGAAATCGGCGTGTGCATCGATCTTCCCGGCTTGCAGGGCGGAGCCGGCGACTTCCGGTGGCTGGGCGATGATGTTGACATCCTTGAGCGGGTCCCAGCCCTGCTCTGCCACGGCGCGCAGCAACATGCCGTGGGCCGTCGAGGCGAATGGCACGGAAATGGTCTTGCCCTTGAGTTCACTCAGGCTCTGCACGGCCGAGGCGCTCGGCACGACGATGCCGTTGCCGCTGCCCTTGATGCTGCCCGACAGCACGCTGATGAACAGGCTGTGCTTGCCCGCCGTTTCGAACGCCACACCATTGAACGCACCGGGGAAATCAGCCATGGCGCCGAAGTCGAGTTTGCCCGCGACCATCTCGTTGGTCAGCGGCGCGCCACTGGTGAAGTTCTTCCACTGCACGTCGTACTTCGCGTCTTTGTAGGCGCCGTCGTGGGGCAGGTATTTTTCCAGCAGACCGAGTTCACGGATCAACAGGCCGCCGGCGGCGCAGTTGATGGTGGTGTCCTGAGTGCCGATGGCGATGCGGATGGTTTCGGCCGAGGCCGACAAGGTCAACGAAGCCAGTACCAGACCGGCAAGTGCTGCACGCAACATGAGTGTTTCCCCTCGAATCATTGGTTTGAGATTCGTCTCCGCCGCGATCAGGGCGCGGTGGGAAACGAGGGGTTTTCGGTGAATCGAGCGTCCGGGGTTTCCGGATGGCTTTGGTTTGTCACAGTTCCAAATGTAGGAGTGAGCCTGCTCGCGATAGCGGTGTGTCAGCTAACACATCTACATCTGACCCACCGCTATCGCGAGCAGGCTCACTCCTACAGGGGAAAGCGTTTCAACGCAGGAGATAGGGGATTTCGACTTTGACGGCCCCCGTCGGGCAATCCTTCTCGCACGGCATGCAGTACCAGCATTCATCGAAGGCCATGTAGGCCTTTTGCGTGGCCGGGTTGATCGCCAGCAGGTCCATCGGGCAGACGTCGACACACACGGTGCAGCCCTTTTCGGCGATGCATTTGTCCTCGTCCACGGTGACCGGGGCGTTGGAGCGGAAGAAGATTTCCTGAGCTTGATAAGCCATGGTTCGGACTCTCTGAAAAATGATGCTTCAAGCGGCGAAAGCGCCGACCCGCAGGCGGTCGTAGGCCTGCATTTCCTCGGCGTCGAGCGGGATGATGTAAGGCTCGACAGCTTTCTTGAAACTGCGCATGCGGCCGTCCTCGCCCTTCTTCAGATGGCAATGGCAGAACCATTCGGCATCGTTGCGTTGCGGATGGTCGACGCGATAGTGGTACAGGCCCCAGCGGCTTTCGGCGCGGAACAACGACGCGCGGGCGGCCATTTCGGCGCAGTCGCGGATCACGCTGGTTTCCATCGCGCGCATCAATTCATGAGCGTTGTTGGCTTTCATCTGCTCGAGATCGCGTTCGATGTCGCTGAAACGTTGCAGACCAATCTGCATCTTCCTGGTCACTTTCGGCGGTTGCAGGTAGTCGTTGACGAAGCGCCGCAGCTTGTACTCGACCTGCGCCGGCGGCAGGCCTTCTGCGCGATCGAGCGGCGCGTAGACCCGGGCTTTTTCCCTGGCGATCTGCTCGGCGTCCAGTGCGGAAAACTCGCGGTCGGCGACAAACTCCGCGGCGTTGTGCCCGGCGAACCAGCCGTAAGTGAACGCGCCAAGCATGTAGTTGTGCGGCACCGCAGCCATGTCGCCGGCCGAGTACAAGCCCTTCACCGACGTCTCGGCACGCTCGTTGACCCACACGCCGGACGCCGAGTGACCGCTACAGAAACCGATTTCCGAAATATGCATTTCGACCATCTGCGTGCGGTAGTCGGTGCCACGATTGGCGTGGAACTGGCCACGGCTCGGGCGCTCGTTGCTGTGCAGGATTTCCTCGATGTTCTGGATGGTTTCCTCGGCCAGGTGATCGAGCTTGAGAAACACCGGGCCGTTGCCGCTTTCCAGTTCCTGATGGAATTCCCACATCATCTGCCCGCTCCAGTAGTCGCACTCGATGAAGCGTTCGCCCTTGTTGTTGGCGGTGTAGCCACCCAGCGGGCCGGTGACGTAGGCGCAGGCCGGGCCGTTGTAATCCTTGATCAGCGGGTTGATCTGGAAGCACTCGAGGTTCGCCAGTTCGGCGCCGGCGTGATAGGCCATCGCGTAGCCGTCACCCGCATTGGTCGGGTTTTCGTAAGTGCCCATCAGGTAGCCCGACGAAGGCAGACCGAGGCGTCCGGCCGCGCCGCAGGCAAGAATCACCGCTTTGGCCTTGATCACATGGAAGTCGGCGGTGCGGCAGTCGAAGCCCATGACACCGTTGACCGCGCCCTCCTCGTCAGTCAGCAAACGCGTGCAGACCAGACGATTGGTGATGCTCACCCGTGCGCGTTTCAACTGCCGATACAGGACCTTCTTGATGTCGTGCCCTTCCGGCATCGGCAACACATAGGCGCCCATGTGGTGGACCTTTTTCACCGCGTAGTCGCCGGTTTCGTCCTTCTCGAACTTCACCCCCCAACGGTCGAGCTGCTCGATGGTTTCGAAACTGTGGGTGGCGTAGGCGTAAACCGCCGCCTGATTGACGATGCCGTCATTGGCGATGGTTATTTCCTTGGTGTACTGCTCCGGCGTCGAATGCCCCGGGATGATCGCGTTGTTCAGGCCGTCCATGCCCATGCTGATCGCGCCGCTGCGTTTGACGTTGGCCTTGTCGACCAGCAACACGCGCAAATCGCGGTTCTTCTCTTTGGCCTTGATCGCCGCCATCGGCCCGGCCGTACCACCGCCAATCACGACGATGTCGTATTCCTGTTCTAGAACGTTGCGGGTCATGCCTGCTCCCCTTTCTGCCGGTCGATCCGCAGGCGGTACTGGAACGCATCGCCACGGTAATAAAGGTGTTCGAAGTCCAGCGGCTGGCCCTGGGCGTCGTGGGTCAAACGCTCGATGCGCATGATCGGCGAGCCGGCTTCAACGTTGAGTGCCTGGGTCAGGTCGCTATCGGCCAGCACCGCGTCGATGGCCAGATCGGCGTGGCCGAGGGCGATGCCACAGTCGTTTTCCAGGATCAGAAAGATGTCGCGAGTCACCAGATCCGCCTTCTCCAGCCGCTCGCCGAGCGCTTTGGGCAGGTAGGTGATTTCCAGCGAGATCGGCTCGCGGTTGATCAGCCGTACGCGCTTGATCTGCGCGACGATCTCGCCTTCGGCCACCTGCAGACGCTCGGCAACACGTTTGTCAGCGGCGATGAATTTGAAGCTGCGCAGGCGGTTGATCACCTCGTAGCCGCGCCCGGTCATCGACTCGGCAAGGCCTTGCAGGCTGCTGACGTTTTGAAAGGTTTTCGGCTTGGCGACGAAGGTGCCCTTGCCATGGATCTTGAAGATCAGCCCTTCCTTTTGCAGATCGCCCAGGGCCTGGCGCACGGTGATGCGGCTGACTTTGAACAGTGCACCGAGCTCGCTTTCAGAAGGCATCTGACTATCTTGCGGGTATTCGCCATCGAGAATTCGCGCACGCAGGACATCGCGCAACTGGGTGTGCAGCGGAACGCTACTGAGGGAGAGAACGTTGTCGGTCATCACGGAATCACTTGTCATAACGAGTTATGACGTGATCTTAGAGACGTTATGACAAGCTTGAGAAATATTGTTTGGGCATAACCTTAGATTCGCCCTAGAGATGCAAAAGATCGCAGCCTTCGGCAGCTCCTACAGATTGAATGCGATTGCCCTGTAGGAACTGCCGAAGGCTGCGATCTTTTGACGTTACCCTTTTGCTCAATCCTCAGCCGATGCGCAGCGCACGCAGATCAAGGCGTCCGTCCACGAGCGGCGGGCACCAGTAGTAGCCGCCGGTGATCGGTCGGCTGATCTGGTACAGGCCATCGGCGATTCCGTCTTCCAGACCGCTCATGCGCCGCAGTTGTGCTTCGAAGGCATCGAGGGAAAAACCGAAAGCGAGGAACATCAAACCGGCGCGGTCGCCTTCGATCCATGGCATCGAGCGGCGCACCACGAAAGCTTCCGGGGCGAAGCTTTCCTGGGCGGTGCGTTTGACGTGGGCGGAGATCGGCGCGTCGTCGATTTCTTCGTTATCGCTCAGGCGACGCCCCATGATGTCGTCCTTGGCGCCAGCAGTGAGGCGATGAAAGCTCTTGAGATCGTGCTGCCACTGCTGGATCGCGGCGAAACTGCCTCCGACCAGCCCATCAGCGCCGGTGCTCAGCAACGCGGCGGCGACAGCGGCGTCGTCATGGGGGTTTTCCGTGCCGTCTTCGTAACCGGTGAGGTCGTGGCCTTCCATGTGGCGGAAGGCTTCCTGCATCTGCACCAGGCGCAAGGCCGGGGCCAGCGCGGCTTCGATGGCATTGCTGCGATTGAGCAATTCACCCCGGTCGACACCGTGCAACCAGACCCACAACGCATGCTGGGTCGACGGGTTGTCCACGCCGACGCCGGTCAGGGCCGGGAAGCTGCGCAGGCCAGCGATCTCAACGTTCAGCGCCTTGGTCAACGACTCACCAAAGCCCACCACTGCCGACTTGCCATCCACCAGCATCAGCAGGTTGTCGATCGCTTGCGGCAAGGCTTCCACCGACGCCAGAGCGAAAAACAGATGACGTGCTTGCGCAGGAACAGGGGTGGCGAGAATGCCCGGCTGGTAGTAACTCATGTGAACTCCTTGAAAAAGTGCGCGGAGTTTACCTGTAGCCGGATGGTTTGTGTGGGTGGCGAAAGCGTCGCTGTTTCAGCGTGAACGGCCTTCGATCAACGCCTTCAAAGCCAGCGCATCTGCCGTGGCCGCGCCGCTGGCGGTGTTGTCGAAGATGCACCAGATGTCTCTGCCTTCGGCTTTCGCACTCTGCAGGGTCTGAACAAGCTGCCGCAGACAAGCCGCGTCATAAGCGCTGTGATAAATCCGCGGCGAGCCATGCAAGCGCCAATACTGCAGGCCCTGCCAGCCGCCCGGCGCGGTGTCGGTGCTGATCCGTGACGGATCGACCGCTGCCTGGGCAATCTGCAGCTCCACCAGCAGTGCCTCAGCGTCAGTCCATGATTCGTGTCGCGGTTCCAGCACCACGCTGCCTTGAAAACGCTCGCGCAAGGCGCGGAAGAAAGCCTCGGCCACCGGCGCATCGAACGCCAGTTTCGGTGGCAGTTGCACCAGCAGGCAGCCGAGTCGATCACCCAAGCCTTCGCACTGGCCGAGAAACTCATCAAGCGCGGCCACGCTGTCCGCCAGCCGTTGCTCATGGGTGATGAGCTTCGGCACTTTGACGGCGAAGCGAAAGTCCGGTGGCACTGAGTCGGCCCAGCGCTCGTAGGTCTGGCGTCGATGCGGGCGGTAGAACGAGCTGTTGATCTCCACACAGTTGCAGCGCGCGGCGTAGCGTTGCAAGTGCGTGCCCTCGGCAGGAAATGCCGGCCAGTGCTCGCGACCGAGGCTCCAGCCGGCACAACCGATGAACATTACAGGCTCGTTCAAGCGCCCACCGTCATTTTTTGCCGGGCAACACGGAACCAAGCACCTGCTTGGCGGTTTGCATGATCACCCCGGCCTCGTCCGGATCACCCTTGAGCAGGGTCGTGGCGAATTTCTTCGCTTGCTCAAGCTTGATGTGCGGTGGCAGCGGCGGCACGTTCGGGTCCGTCTTGAACTCGATCAGCACCGGCACTTCCGAGGCGAGCGCCTGCTCCCACGCAGCCGCCACGTCTTCTTCGCGATCAACGAAGATGCCCTTGAGGCCAATGGAAATCGCGAATAAGTGATACGGCACGTCGGGAATGCTCTGCGACGCTTCAAACTTGGGATCGCCCTCCATCACTCGCTGCTCCCAAGTGACCTGATTGAGGTCTTCGTTGTTGAACACCGCGCAGATCCATTTCGGGCTCTGCCACTGCCGCCAGTATTTGGCGACGGTGATCAGCTCGGCCATGTTGTTCATCTGCATCGCGCCGTCGCCGACAAGGGCAATCACCGGGCGCTCGGGAAAGGCGAATTTCGCCGCGATCGCATACGGCACCGCAGCCCCCATCGAGGCCAGGCCACCGGACAACGAGCATTTCATGCCCCGGCGGATTTTCAGGTCGCGGGCGTACCAGTTGGCGCAGGAGCCGGAATCGCTGGTGATGATTGCCTGCTCAGGCAAGCGCGGTGACAGCTCGTAGACCACCCGTTGCGGGTTGACCGGATCGGCCTTGGCCATGGCGCGTCTCTCCAGGGTTTTCTCCCAACTGCCGCGCCAGCCTTCGATCTTCTTGCGCCATTTGCTTGAGGTTTTCTGTTCCAGCAGCGGCAGCAACGCAGCGAGGGTTTCCGCTGAATCACCGACCAGATTGACCTCCATCGGATAACGCAGGCTGAGCATGTCCGGTTGCAAATCGATCTGCACGCCGCGCGCCTGGCCTTCCTTGGGCAGAAATTCGGAATACGGGAAGCCCGAACCGATCATCAACAAGGTGTCGCACTCGCTCATCAGCTTGTAGCTGGGCTCGGTGCCGAGCAGGCCGATGCTGCCGGTCACCCACTGCAATTCGTCGGGCAACGCCGCTTTGCCCAGCAGCGCTTTGGCCACACCGGCGCCGAGTTTTTCCGCCACGGCGATCACTTGATCAGTCGCCTCCAGCGCGCCGGCACCGACCAGAATCGCAACTTTCTCGCCACTGTTGAGCACTTCGGCGGCGCGTTGCAGATCGCTTTCATAAGGCACGACTTTCGGCTTGCTGTAACCGACGCCGGAATGCGCTGTGCCATGGGCGCGCGCCGGTTGTTCGTAGGGCAGATCCTGCAAGTCATTGGGCAGGATCAGCGCGGTGACGCGGCGCTCGCCGACGGCAGTTCGCACCGCGCGATCGAGCAGATGGCGCACCTGCGACGGCGCCGAGGCCTGCTGCACGAATGCGCCGGCGACATCCTTGAACATCGACACCAGGTCCAGTTCCTGCTGGTAATGACTGCCCAGCGCCGTGCGCGCCTGCTGCCCGACGATGGCCAGCACCGGCATGTGGTCCATGCGCGCATCGTAGAGGCCGGTGATCAGGTGCGAAGCGCCGGGGCCGGAGGTGGCAATACACACGCCCAGCTCGCCGGTGAACTTGGCATGGGCCGAGGCCATGAACGCAGCCATTTCCTCGTGCCGTGCCTGGACGAATTCGATCTTGCCTTTGGCCCGGCTCATGGCGCCGAAGACGCCGTTAATGCCATCGCCCGGATAGCCAAAAATTCGCGTCACGCCCCATTCGCTGAGCCGTTCCACCAGAAAATCACCTACTGTCTTCGTCATCTTGACCCTCGCCATTTGCTGCTGCATGGACATGTAAGGGTCTGGACAGCCCGCTTCGCGGTGAAGTTTCGCTGGATTGTCCGGGCATGGACTTTGGCCCCGTGTTTACGCAGCAATGATTTTTTGAGGCGAGCACCCTGCCCTGCGGTCGATTGAAAAATGATCGAAGGAGGATTCGCCATGACTGAAGTACAAACCTTGCTGCTCGAACGCAATGACTGGGTGCCGAACAATCCGCGTCTGCCGGTGCTGATCTATCGCCACGCGATCACCATCAAGGGCGACGATTCCGCAGCGCGTTTCGAGCAGATGTTCGGCGCCAACGGCTGGCCAGCGCAGTGGCGCTACGGAATTTATGACTATCACCACTACCACACCGAAGGCCACGAAGTGCTTGGCGTGGCGGCGGGTCAGGCGCGGTTGATGCTGGGCGGGCCGAATGGGCAGGTCGTCGACGTCAGCGCCGGGGATGTGTTGTTGCTGCCGGCCGGGACTGGCCACTGCAATCTGGGTTCGAGTGAGGATTTTCTGGTGGTGGGCGCGTATCCGCCGGGGCAGCAGGCAGATATTTGCCGGGAGGCGCCGAGTGATGCGCAGTTGGCGCGGATCGAGGGGCTGGCGTTTCCTGAGACAGATCCGGTGCAGGGAGTCGGGGGTGCGGTTGGACAGTATTGGATTTGATGATTCACCACATAACCCTGTAGGAGTGAGCCTGCTCGCGATGCGGTGTGTCAGTCATTACTTCTCTACCTGATACACCGCTATCGCGAGCAGGCTCACTCCTACAGGGGATTTGGGTTGGCAGATAAATCTGTGGGGCTGGCACCCGCCGGAATTTTTCCCTACGGTGTCTACCTGTTCTCTCCCAGCATCGACGAGGTCCGTTTCATGAGCAATGCGTCTTACGTTCCGCCCAAGGTCTGGAAACAAGAAGCGCCTTCCGGCGGCCACTTCGCCAGCATCAACCGCCCGATCGCCGGGCCGACCCATGACAAAGAGCTGCCGGTCGGCAAGCATCCTTTGCAGCTGTATTCGCTGGCCACGCCCAACGGCGTCAAAGTCACCATCCTGCTCGAAGAGTTGCTCGCGCTCGGGCACAGCGAGGCCGAGTACGACGCGTGGCTGATCCGGATTGGCGAAGGCGATCAGTTCTCCAGCGGTTTTGTCGAAATCAACCCGAACTCGAAGATTCCGGCGCTGCTGGATCGCAGTGTCGAGCCGCCGATCCGGGTGTTCGAGTCCGGCTCGATCCTGCTGTATCTCGCGGAAAAGTTCGGTGCCTTCCTGCCCAAGGATCCGGCCGGTCGTACCGAAACCCTCAACTGGCTGTTCTGGCAAATGGGCTCGGCGCCGTACCTGGGCGGTGGCTTCGGGCATTTCTACGCTTACGCGCCAGAGAAGCTCGAATACCCGATCAATCGCTTCACCATGGAAGCCAAACGGCAGCTGGATGTGCTCAACCGCCGTCTCGCCGACAACGCCTATCTGGCCGGTGACGACTACACCATCGCCGACATCGCCGTATGGCCGTGGTACGGGCAACTGGTGCGCAACAACGTCTACTCAGCGGCGGAGTTCCTCGCTGCCCATGAGTACACCCATGTACAGCGCTGGGCGGAAGACATCGCCAAGCGCCCGGCGGTCGTACGTGGACAACGGGTGAACCGCACGTGGGGTGATGAAGACAGTCAGGTGCCGGAGCGGCATGGGGCGAAGGATCTGGACTGATTCCAAAAAAACTGCATAACCCTGTGGGAGCGAGCCTGCTCGCGAAAGCGGAGTGTCAGACAACGCATCTGTTGATTGATACACCGCCTTCGCGAGCAGGCTCGCTCCCACATTTGTTTGCGGAAGCGATCAAATCCAATTGTGAAAAAATCATTAACTAACTGAACCGTACGGGTTTATTCCTCCGGAAACCTCCTACATACTAATGCGAATAATTCTTACATGCACTCGCATCAGTTTCGTTTGGGTCATCTTGGGGAAGCAGATAGATGTCGTTTCACACCATCCACCGCCGTTCGAACCTTTCACCTAACCTCCTCGCAATCGCCATCGGCATGGTCAGCATCGCACCTGCCCTCGCCGAAGAAGCCGCCTCCACCGTGCCAGCCAATGGCCCGCTGGAACTGCAAGCGACCGAAATCGGCGCCACGCAGATGAGCAGCACCACCGAAGACACACAGTCCTACACCACCGGTCCGATGCAGACGGCGACCAAGCTGTCGCTGACCATGCGTGAAACGCCGCAGGCGGTGACGGTGATCACTCGCCAGCGCATGGACGACCAGAACATGACCAGCGTCAACGACGTGGTGCGTGGCACGCCGGGGCTGTTCCTCAGCGAGGCCAGCGGCCCGGGTCGGCAGACTTACAAGGCGCGCGGTTTCGACATCGACAACATCATGTACGACGGCCTGCCCAGCTCGTATTCGCCGTTCACCCTGGCGGTGCAGCCGAACCTGGCGATGTTCGACCGGGTGGAAATCGTCCGTGGTGCGACGGGTCTGGTCACCGGTGCCGGCAACCCGTCGGCAGCGATCAACATGGTGCGCAAGCGTCCTACCGCCGATCAGCGCGTGACCCTCACTGGCGCCGCCGGCAGCTGGGATGACTACCGTGGCGAAGTCGATGCCTCCAGCCCGCTGAACGAAAGCGGCACGCTGCGTGGCCGTGTGGTGACGTCGTATCAGGGCGCCGACAGTTTCCGCGACAAGGAAGAAAACGATCACGGGCTGTTCTATGCCATCGGTGAAGCGGACCTGAGCGACAGCACCACCGCGACCCTCGGCTTCTCGCGGCAGAACGACCAGACCAACTATTTCTGGGGTGGCCTGCCGATCGGTGAAAACGGTCATCACCTCGACTTGCCCCGCTCCACTTACCCGGGCACCGATTGGGAAAACCGCAAGCTGCAGGTCGACACCGTGTTCGGTGAAGTCGAACACCGGTTCGACAACGACTGGAAACTGCACCTCGGCGGTTCGACTTCAACGCTCGAGGGCGAATTCTCCGGCACATACCTGTCGCGCTACGACGGCCCGCTGGAAACCACCGCCTACCAATCGCACCACACCGACAAGCAACGCGCGTTCGACGGTTTTGCCAGCGGCCCGTTCGAAGCGTTCGGCCGTACACATGAGTTAGTGGTCGGCGCGAGCAATCGTGTCTACGACGCCACCACCAAGGAATACTCGCCCTACGACACAGGCCTGCCGATCGGCGCGCCCAAGCCTGACTTCGTGCGCAGCGGCAAGTCGCGCAACGTCACCACCCAGGACGCGGTTTACCTGACTACGCGCTTGAGCCTGGCCGATCCGCTGACGCTGATCCTCGGCAGTCGTCTGGACTGGTATGACTACGACGATCGCTCGGCCGATGGCGACTTCAAGGTCACCCGCAACCTGACCCGTTATGCGGGCCTGATCTACAAGCTCGACGACCATCACTCGGTCTACGCCAGCTACACCGACATCTTCACCCCGCAAACCCAGAAAGACCTCGGCGGCAAAGTGCTTGAGCCGATCGTCGGTGAAAACTACGAAGTCGGCATCAAGGGCGAATATTTCGACGGCGCTCTGAACGGCAGCGTGGCGGTGTTCCAGATGGACCAGACCAACCGCGCCACCCAGGCGGCGACCCAGCTCGGCTGCCCGGAACTGACCTGCTACGAAACCTCCGGCAAGGTTCGCGCCCAGGGCGTGGACATGGAACTGCAAGGTGCGCTGACCGAGCAATGGCAAGTCGGCGCCGGCTACACCTATACCCGCGCCCACTACATCAAGGACGAAAACCCGGCGAACAACAACCAGAAGTTCGACACCGACATGCCCGAGCACCTGTTCAAGGTCTCCACCGTGTACCGCTTCAAAGGCCCGCTGGAAAAACTGCGGGTGGGCGGCAACGTCTACTGGCAGAGCCGCATGTACAACGATATCGCCCTGGCCAACGGCAGCAGCTATCGCCTGGAACAGGGTGGCTACGCGGTCACCGATCTGATGGCCGGCTACGAGGTCAACAAACACCTCGACCTGCAGGTCAACGCCAACAACATCTTCGATCGCAAGTACTACTCGTCCATCGGTACTGACGTGACGTGGGGCTCGACCGACAACTACGGCACGCCGCGCAGCTACATGATGACGGCCAAGTACAAGTTCTGAGTCGACAGGCTCAGCACGCAGCCGACAGGCGCCGGGAGTTTTCCCGGCGCCCTTTTTTGCACGTTCATTAGGCATGGCCGGCAATAACCGATAGTCTCTGGCGACACTTTCGCGAAGCGCCGGCCATGCCCCAGACAGATTTCTCTTCCGACCTCCAAGCCATCGGCAGCATTGACGCTGTGCCGGTGATCCTGAGCATGGTCAAGCATACGACCGGCATGCGCTTCGCCGCTGTAGCGCGGGTCACCGAGAGCAAGTGGATCGCTTGCGCCGTGGATGACTCGATAGACTTCGGCCTGTTGCCCGGCGGCGAACTGGTACTGGAATCGACGATTTGTCATGAGATCCGTCAGCACCATCAGCCGGTGATCTTCGGCCATGCCAGCCAGCACCCGGTTTTCTCCACGCACCACACGCCGAAAACCTATGGTCTGGAAAGCTACATTTCGATTCCTATCATCAAGGCCAATGGCGAGTTTTTTGGCACACTCTGCGCCATTGATTCGGTTCCGGCGAACCTCGACGACCCGGCCATCGAAAAGACCCTTACCCTCTTCGCCCAACTGATCGCCATGAGCCTGGATACCCAAGGTCATCTGCACGCGACCAGAACCGCCCTGGCCGATGCCAACGAGATGGGCCGTCTGCGCGAGCAATTCATTGCGGTGCTGGGCCACGATTTGCGCACGCCACTGAGCGCCATTCGCATGAGTGCCGACCTGCTCGAAAGCAAGGCCGAGGACAAGCGCTCGCGCACGCTGCTGTCGGCGATCCGCACCAGCTCGGTACGCATGGGCGTGTTGATCGAAAACATTCTCGACTTCGCTCGGGGCCGGCTCGGCAGCGGAATTCCGGTGCAGCGCAAACTGGTCGATGACTTGCAGCAAACGCTGCGCCAGACCCTGGACGAGATCCAGGTGGCGTACCCGCAGGCGCAGTTCATTGATTCGCTTGAAGTGCCGACCGGGGTCTATTGCGACCCGCTGCGCATCAGCCAGCTGTTGTCGAACCTGCTGGGCAACGCCGTGACCCATGGCTCCACGGCCGAGCCGATCGTGCTCAAGGCGTATGCCGAGGGCGACGAGATGGTCATTTCCCTGACCAACCAGGGCGCGCCGATTCCGCCGGCGCTGATGCCGCTGCTGTTCGAACCGTTCTCGCGTTCCGAAGCGGGTCAGCGCAACGAAGGGCTGGGGCTGGGCTTGTACATTGCCGGGCAAATTGCCAATGCGCACAACGGCACTTTGACCGTCACCTCCGACAGCAAAGCAGGCACCTGTTTCGTCGCGCGCTTCCCTGCGCGCTTCAAGTGGGTCTGAGCGCCGCTCTAAGTGTTCAATGGTGTCTGCGGCGTGTCCGGGTTGAGCTGGCGCCGACGGAACTGCCCCGGCGGCTGGCCATGAATCTGGCGAAAACGTCGGGAGAAATAGGCCTCGTCGGCGAACCCGCACAAGCGCGCCACCTCGCCCACCGAGCGCGTGCTGTTGAGCAAAAAATTGCGCGCTGCGTGCATGCGCCGCTCCAGCACCAGCTCGGTGAACGTCTTGCCGATCTCCTTGCGCAGCCAGTGCGTCAGGTAGGTCGGTGACAGATAGGTCGCAGCGGCGACTTTGATCAGGTTGAGATCAGGATCGGCGATGTTCTTCCGCAAATATTCGAACATCCGGCTCAGGGCGTCGCGACGGCTGTTCTCGGCGGCATTCTCTTCCGCCAGACGCTTGAGCGGTTCGGCATAGAGAAAACACACGCTGCCAATCATCTGCAGCAACAGCCCCTTGAGCATTTCCCGCGTGCCGAACTGACGGTTCTCATCGAGTGCACGCATCTGCTCGATCAGGCCGCAGACCTGAGCGAAATCCTCATCGCCCAGAATGAAATCCAGATGCTCCTGAAAGCGGAACGGCGACAGCTCCGGCGCCAGCAGGATCGACACTTCTTCCAGATCCATCGGGTCGCATTGCAAATGCGGCAAGAGGAACGTCTGGGAAAAGTTGATGACGATGAAATTGCTGTCCTCGGGATGCGGAATTACATGCACGCGATGGGGCAGGATGAACGCCAGGGTGTTGCGCGGGAACGGCCGCTGCACGCTGCCGATGTGCTGCACGGTGTCGCCACCGAGGTTGATCTGGATCTGGAAGTACTCGTGCCGGTGAGGCGCGGTTTCAGCGCGCCGACCCTTTTTGTCGCGAATGTAGAAATCGGTCAATTCGCTGCGCTGCTGCATGACGTAGGTCGGAATACGGCTGGGTGAAGACATGGGCGTGAGGTCCTCCGGGCAGTGAGGTGGCGCCTGTCATCTTGCAGGGTTGAGCGGTCAGCGGCAATGAGTCATACGATGACAATGGCTTTTATGAGACAAGCCTCGCGACGCACCTGTCCAAAAACTGAATTGCTATCAAAATTCTTATAACCGTTATTAGTCAGGCGCTTAAGATGACTACGTGATCCTTTTTATCAAGACAAATCGTATTTATCTTTTTGGACAGGTTCGCCCAATCCCCATTTTTGAAGAAAAAACGTTCTAACCCGCCGGTTGATTTAGAACCGTTGTACGACCACTGTAATGACAACGCAGCCCAACCTCTTTCAAAAACAATCAAAGGTGCGCACGTCATGATCCTGCTGTTCCCCCTCGCCGCCCCGCCCGACCTCCCCTTCAAGTCAATCGCAGAAAGACGTTCCTGAACGTCTGAAACCCGCGCTGCAAGCCGTTCGATCGCCTTGCCCCACACGTTGCGGGCAACGGCGTCGGCTGCTCGAAAAATCTCGACTCTTCTAACAATAACGAGGTCTCCGCATGTCCAACTCCCACTCTTCCAGTGCCACGGTGCCGCCGGTGATTGACGGCGCACGCGATGCCGTCTCGTCGCAGCGCCTGCCCACCCGGCGGCGCTGGTTCATGCTTTCGCTGCTGCTGATTGCGACGATCATCAATTACATCGACCGGGTGAACATCTCGATTGCCGCGCCGTTCATGGCCAAGGACCTGGGCCTGGACAAGATCGAAATGGGCCTGATCTTTTCCGCCTTCGCCTGGACCTATGCCTTGGCACTGGTGCCGGCCGGGTTCATCGCCGACCGGTTTGGTTCGCGCTTCACCTACGGCGTATCGCTGATCAGTTGGTCGACCGTCACCGTTTGCCAAGGCTTCGCCACCGGTTTTGCTTCGCTGTTCGGCCTGCGTCTGGCGGTCGGCGCCATGGAAGCCCCGGCCTTCCCGGCCAACAGCCGCGCCGTAACGGTGTGGTTTCCGGCGCGGGAACGCGGGCTGGCCAGCAGCATCTACGTGTGCGGCCAGTACCTCGGCACGGCGCTGTTCACCGGCGCGCTGCTGTGGCTGGCGACCACCTTCGACTGGCGCCACGTGTTCTACAGCACCGGCGCACTCGGCATTGTCTTCGGTGTGCTGTGGCTGTACCTGTATCGCGATCCGCTGAACTGCAAAAAAGTCAGCCAGGAAGAATTGAAGTACATCGAAACCGGCGGCGGTCTGGTCAAGAGCAGTCAGGAACGCACCCGTTTCAACTGGCGACAGATTGCCGAGTTGTTCAGCTATCGGCAGATCTGGGCGATCTGCATCGGCAAATTCGCCAGCACCTCGGCGCTGTATTTCTTCCTCACCTGGTTCCCGACTTACCTGATCGAAGAACGCAAATTGACCATGATCAAGGCCGGGATCTTCGCCGTACTGCCCTTCGTCGGTGCGACGGTGGGAATTCTGCTGGCTGGCATCGTTTCCGACCTGTTGATCCGTCGCGGCTACTCGATGTCGTTTGCGCGCAAGCTGCCGCTGGTGGTCGGTTCGATGCTGGGCATGTCGATCGTGCTGGTGAATTTCACCGACTCCAACCTGATCTGCATCGCCGTGCTGACCATCGCCTTCTTCGCCCAAGGCATCGCGTCATCGTCCTGGGCGGCGGTCTCGGAAGTAGCGCCGAAAGAGCTGATCGGCCTCACCGGCGGCATCACCAGCCTGGCGGCGAACATCGGCGGCATCGTCACGCCGATCGTGATCGGCGCCATCGTCCACGCCACCGGCACCTTCGCCTATGCCTTCTGGTTCATCGGCGGCGTGGCGCTGATCGGCACGCTCTCCTACTCGTTGTTGCTCGGACGCCTGTATCGCATCGAACTGAAGGTGCGCTGAGCGGAAAAACCCGGATTTGTCCAAACGCAGGCGGCTTTCGTCCAACTTCGCCGACGCCAGCCGCCGTACGCTGCCCTTTCAAACAGGATGACCCGCAGGATGAACATGACCGAATACGTCTTTACCCCGGATCTGCCCGTAACCCTGCCGGTACTCGGCAGCGAACAACGATTCCCCGTTGGCCGGGTGTTCTGTGTCGGCCGCAACTACCCGTGGCCGGACACTCAAGGCCAGTCGCGCCAGCCACCGGTGTTCTTCATGAAACCGGCAAGTTGCGTGGTTGATGCCGTCGGCGACGTGGCCTTCCCCTCGGTGTGCGAGGACTTCGTTCACGAAATCGAACTGGTCGTCGCTATCGGCGAAGGCGGCGCCAACATTCCTGAAGATCAGGCTCTGGCCTACGTCTGGGGCTACGCCGCCGGCCTCGACCTGACTCGCCGCGACGTGCAACGCGCGGCCAAGAGCAACGGCTTGCCGTGGGAAGGCGCCAAGGTGTTCGACGGCGCCGCGCCGATGACCGCCGTCGTCCCGGTGAGCCGCTCCGGCCATCCCGAGGGCGAGTTGTGGCTGAACGTCAACGGCGAAGAACGCCAGCGCGACAATCTCGACAGCCAGATCTGGTCGGTCAGCGAAGTGATCGCCCGCATCTCGCAATCCGTGGCCCTGCGCGCCGGCGACCTGATCATGACCGGCAGCCCCGCCGGCGTCGACAGCCTGCAACCGGGCGACGTGATCAGCGCTGGCATCGACGGCATCGGTCAATTGCAAATGCGCGTCGGCCCACGGCCCTGATCCGGCGAATTCTGAGACAAGGAGAACAACAATATGACCACCCCTTTGAAAGTCGCGCTGGTCACCGGCGCCGGCAGTGGCATCGGCCGCGCCGTGGCGCTGGGCCTGATGGCCGATGGATTCACTCTCGTGCTCGCCGGCCGCCGGCCCGAGCCGTTGCAAGCACTGGTCGAACTGGCGCAGAGCCAAGGTCATCAAGCACTCGCGGTACCCACTGACGTGCGTGATGCGGCCAGTGTCGACGTGCTGTTTGCGACGATTGCCGAGGTCTACGGCCGCCTCGATGTGGTCTTCAACAACGCCGGGGTCAATGCCCCCGCCGTGCCGCTAGATGAACTGACGTTCGAGCAATGGCGCAACGTGATCGACACCAACCTCAACGGCGTCTTCCTCTGCGCCCGTGGCGCGTTCGGACTGATGCGCAAACAGCAGCCTCAAGGCGGTCGGATCATCAACAACGGTTCGATTTCCGCACACACACCGCGCCCGTTCAGCAGCGCCTACACCGCGAGCAAACACGCCGTGCTCGGCCTGACCAAATCCCTGGCACTGGACGGCCGCGAATTCAACATCGCCTGCAGCCAGATCGACATCGGCAATGCCCTGACGGAAATGTCGGTGCGCATGACTAAAGGCGTGCGCCAGGCCAACGGCAGCATCGCCGTCGAGCCAATGGTCGACGTCAAACATGTCGCCGATGCGGTGCGCTACATCGCCGGCCTGCCGCTGTCGGCCAACGTCCTGAACATGACCGTCATGGCCAGCGCCATGCCGTTTGCCGGCCGCGGTTGAGCCGGCCTTTTTATTGCGTAACGAGGTAGCCATGAAGCCAGAAATCCTGCAACTGAGCCCGATCCTGATCCCGCAAATCAACGCGCGCCTGGAAGAACTGTTCACCGTACGCCGCTACTTCCAGCAGACGGACAAGCCCGCTTATATAGAGGAACACGGCGCCAACATCCGCGGCGTCATCACCGGCGGCCACACCGGCATCAGCCAGGCGCTGATGGCGCAACTGCCAAACCTGGAAGTGGTCGCGGTCAACGGCGTTGGCACCGACGCCGTCGACCTCGCCTACGCCCGCGACCGCGGCATCCGCGTCACCGCCACCATCGGCGCCCTCACCGAAGACGTCGCCGACCTCGCCATCGGCCTGCTCATCTCGGTCTGCCGCGGCCTGTGCACCAGCGACCGCTACGTACGCTCCGGCCAATGGCCGCAAAGCCCAACCCCCCTCGCGCCCCTGCCCCTGGCCCGACAAGTCTCCGGCATGCGCATCGGCATCGTCGGCATGGGCCGCGTCGGCCGCGCCATCGCCACACGCGCCGCCGCCTTCAGCTGCCCGATCAGCTACACCGATCTGCACCCCATGAGCGACGTCCCCCACACCTTCGTCGCCGACCTCAAACAACTGGCCCGCGACAGCGACGCCCTGATCCTCGCCGCCGCGGCGGACAAGGGCGAAGCGATTATCGACGCGCAAGTGCTGCAAGCGCTGGGCAAGGACGGTTACCTGGTCAACGTCGCCCGGGGCAAACTGGTGAACGAAACGGATCTGGTTGCCGCGCTTGCGGCTGGCGAGATTGCCGGGGCTGGCCTGGATGTGTTCGTCGATGAGCCGAATGTGCCAGAAGTTTTGTTTGGCAACGAACAGGTGGTGCTGCAACCGCATCGGGCGAGTGCAACATTGCAGACGCGTACGCGGATGGGGGAAATGGTGGTGGCGAGTCTGGTAGATACGTTTGCGGGAAAAGTGCCGGCTGGGTGTGTGACTGGATGAACGGGTTCCGGAGCGCTGTTCGTGATCGCGGCACACACCGCCTTCGCGAGCAGGCTCACTCCCACAGGTTTGATTGCGTACATTCAGTGAGAAATGGGGCGTCTGTCAGGCCGCCTTCGCGAGCAGGCTCGCTCCTACAGAAAATCAAAAGATCGCAGCCTTCGGCAGCTCCTACAAACAATGAGCGCAAGCTCGAGTTCCGCTTTTGATCCTGGAGCCCGTCGGCAGGCTGAGCGGAGGGATTGATCCGGGCGTGGGAGCGTAGCGACCGTACGACGCAGTCGGACACAGCGAGTGTAGGTGCAGCGAAGCAAACCGGAGCCGCTGCGCCAGGATCGATCCCGCAGCGAAGGAACCCCGAGCCTAAGCGAGCGGGCCGAACGTCAGGGCACAGACCTTTGGTTACTTTGGGGCGTCTGCCAAAGTGACCCGCTGTAAGAGCGGAACCATAAGAAGCCATTACCGCAGAAACGGATATACACCCAAACCCAAAAGGAGCATGGTCGGCCCAAAGGCCGCCAAGCCCAAAAAAAAGCCCCACAACCAAAAACCGATGTGGGGCCAAAAAATTGGTTGGTTGCGGCCAACCAAAGGAGCTCTGTAAAAAACCACCCAAGCGCTCAGATCAAATGCAATCCTGAGCCGCCCGCTCAAAACTCGACGGCAACAAATTCGACGCCAGCAAATGCCGCTCATAAATGAACACCTTGCCACCCTTGCCCGCCTTGTAGGCCTCCAGCACGTTATCCGCCGACACCTTGCTCGGCACCACAATCCGATAACTGCGCTGACTCTGCGAAACCGTCGGATTCAACGCACTGCCCTGCAACTTCGGCACCACACATTCAGCGTATTGCGCAGGCGTCTTGCTGGTCTGCAACGTCAGGGTCGGATCGTTCGGCGCCGAAGCACAACCAGCGAGCAACAGGGAAGCCAAAGCCATGGCAGGCACGAATAAAGCACGCATCGGGGGTAATCCTGAAAATAAAGGTTCGGTTCAACCGGCAACGGTTCGACTTCACGGCATCGCCGCTGCCATTCAATTTTTTTTGAGAATCAGCTCGAGGCCACCAAGGCCTTGAGCGATACATCGAATTGCTTCAGCGCGTCGAGTTGCAGGTCACGCTGCTGATTGATCTGTGCAGCGACTTGCGGCGCCGCCTGGTTGTGCACCCAGACCGAAGGCAGCTCTCGCTCGATCGCTCCTTCGGCCTTGCCGATGTATTGCAGATCGGCGTCGTAGAACCGCGCGGAAAAGCGCGCCTCGACCAGACTGTTGCGCTGGGTCAGCAAGCGATTGAAGGTGTCGAGCTTGACCACCACATCGGGATGGGCCTGCACCAGCGCATCGAGGTTGTCGTAAACAGTCACCGAGACGAACTGCTGCTGCAGCGAACTCACCAGCCAGTCGAGCGCCAGTTCCGGATCGGAGCTGCCGACAAAGGCGTCGCGGATTCGCGAGTCCAGCGCGTCTTTCGCGCCGTTCAGCGCCATGTCGTGGTAGCGCTCCAGGTATTGCAGGTTCTGCAGCGTGTTTTCGCTGAGCAATACACCCACGGTCTGCGTGTGCTGCAACGCCGAGGTGCTGGCGGCGATGGGTTGCAGGTGACACGACCGGGCGTCGTCTGCGTAAGCCGGTGCGGTCACCAACCCGCCCATCAGCAGGGCGATCATTGCCAGTCGAGTCAGAATGTTCATCGCGCAATTTCCTTGAGCTGCGTCTTCGATGGAGGTGATTTTCCGCCGATCGCCGGCAAAGCAGAACTTGCGTTTCTTGATGGTCACTATTACTTCCAGCAATAGTTGCGTGCCACGCAGACTGATGCACACTGGACCTACCAAAAAAAATGATGAGGGTCTCGCCTTGAGAACGTTTGATCTGATCCGTGACGCCGTGCTGCCCGAATATCGCGAGCGGGTGGCGGAATACCTGGTCCAGTACGAAACCGTGCTGCTGGACAAAAACACCGACGATGCGCAATTGATTCGCGACACTGCACACCAACTGCGCGGTTACCTGCGCGGGCTCAATACCACGCGGGTGCTGGGCATGGCCTACTGGGAAGAGCTCGATCGCCGTGTTGTCGACACCTGGCTACGCCCGCAAGAGTGAATGCTGGAGCGCCAGTGGTCTGCCCGGCAAAGCTTCCCCTGCGAAAAACCTGACCAAACGCTTACAATCGCAGGCCTATTGCCATACAGACAGGCCTGCCCGGAAATGCCGCTCGACCCGCCAACGATGCTGACCATCACGATCGCCCTCGCAGCCGCTGCCGCGCTGTACCTGGCGGTCGAGTGGCGCAGTATCCGTGAGCCTTCGCTACTGTTCTGGAGCGCCGGTTTCGCCACCATCACTATCGGTTCAACCCTCGCCCTGCTGCGCAGCAGTGGTTTTCTGCTGCTGGGCATCTGGTTCGCCAACGGCCTGCTGGTGACCGCACACTTCTTTTTCCTGCTTGGCGTGGCACGCTTCACCCAGGCCCGACTGTCGCCGGCGTGGTACCTGATTTTCGCGACGTGGCTGATCATGCTGTTATTGCCGGACGGGCCGCTGTGGTCCAAAGCCATGCTGGTGGCCAACTCGCTGCTGGTGGCGATTCCCACACTCAAGGCCAGTTCGCTGCTGCGTCCGCACGGCAAATCATTGAGCGTCGGCGCGGTGCAACTGCGTTATGTGCTGCTCGGCCACGGCATCTTTTATGTCGCCAAGGCCCTGACCGTAGTGATCCCCGGCACGCTGATCGATCTGGCGGCGTTTCGCGGCGAGATCATTCAGATCTCGCTGGTCGAAGGCGCCATGGCGATCATGCTGATCGCCCTGTCGATGACCGGCACCGAACGTTATCGCCGGGAAAAGCAGATCGCCCGCCTCGCCGAGCGCGATCCGCTCACCGCCCTCTACAACCGCCGCGCCCTGGAAAAACGCACGCCACGCCTGCTGGCCGGAGTTTGCGCGCAACGCCCGGGTGCGCTGTTATTGATCGATATCGACAACTTCAAACTGGTCAACGATCAGTACGGGCACATCGCCGGCGACCGCTTGCTGATCGCCTTGAGCGAAATGATCCGCGCCCGGCTGCCGGCCCATGCGCTGACCGCGCGCCTGGGCGGCGATGAATTCCTGATGCTGCTCAACAACGCTTCAGCCGAAGCTATTCTTGAACTGGGCAATGCCTTGCGCGAACAGTTTCTGGCCTTGGCGTCGCACACCTATCCCACGTCTGCTGCGGTGACCCTGAGCATCGGCGCTACCCTGTTCGACAGACCACCGGCCAGTCTGGATGCGCTGATCGAACTTGGCGATGCCGCGCTCTACGAGTCCAAACGCGGTGGCCGCAATCGCTTGCGCCTGTCCGGCCTTGCCACCCCAGGATGATCCCCGCCATGTCCAGCCACGACACCCCACTGCAAGACCTCGCCGCCCCCGAAGGCGTTTGCTACGGCTGCGGCGGCCGCAACCCGCAGGGCCTGCACGTCAAAAGCCGCTGGGACGAGGACGGCCGCCATGTGATCGCCGAACACCTGCCTGAAGCCCAATACTGCGGCTGGCCAGATCTGGTTTACGGCGGACTGATCGCCATGCTGGTCGATTGTCACTCGAACTGGACTGCGATGGCCTGGCACTACCGCGCGGAAAACCGCGAAGCCGGCAGCCTGCCGCGCATCGACTGCGTCACGGGCAACCTCGGGATCAAGTTCATCAAGCCCACACCGATGGGCGTACCGCTGCTCTTGCGCGCGCGGGTCGAAGGTGAGGTCGGGCGCAAAACCCGGGTGATTTGCGAGGTGTATGCCGGGGAAGTGCTCACGGCGGTGGGCGATTCAGTGTTTGTGCGGGTGGATACGGGGCAGTTGGCAGATGCAGCGCATGGCCGCTAAAGCCAAAGCCCCTCACCCTAGCCCTCTCCCAAAGGGAGAGGGAACTGACCGAGGTGTCTTGTGGAAATACGCCGACCTGGGAAACCGAGTCGAACTCAAATTCTGAAAAGCTTGAAAATCGGCTCCCTCTCCCTCGGGAGAGGGCTGGGGTGAGGGGCTGCGGTTCAAGCCACGCAGCCACACTCAAGCCGAAAGCGAAACGTTCTGAGCCAGCTCTTCAACGCGACAAAGCCGCCACACCCGCCCGCGCCGCATGCAGCTTTTTATAGCTTTCGATCAAGCGCAAGTGCCGATCCAGCCCTTCCAGCTTCATGCTCGTCGGCGTCAAACCGTAGAACCGCACGCTGCCATTCACCGATCCAATTGCCGCATCCATGCGCTCGTCACCAAACATCCGGCGGAAATTGGCCTCGTAATCCTCCAGCTCAAGGTCTTCATCCAGCTCCATCTCCAGCACCACGTTAACTGCCTGATAGAACAAGCCGCGTTCAACGGTGTTGTCGTTGTATTGCAGGAACGCCTCCACCAGATCCTTGGCCTCGTCAAACTTTTGCAACGCGAGGTAGATCAGCAAGCGCAGTTCCAGGATCGTCAGCTTGCCCCACGGCGTGTTGTCGTCGAACTCGATGCCGATCAGCGTAGTGATATCGGTGTAGTCGTCCTGCTCGCTGCGTTCCAGGCCCTGGACCAGATTACGCAGGCCGACCTTGCTGAGGTTGTGCAAATTGAGGATGTCGGCGCGGAATTGCAGGGCTTTGTTGGTGTTGTCCCAGATCAGGTCTTCGATCGGGTAGATCTCCGAATAATCCGGCACGAGGATGCGGCAGGCCTTGGCGCCGATGTGCTCGTAGACCGCCATGTAGACTTCCTTGCCCATGTCTTCGAGGATGCCGAACAGGGTCGCGGCTTCTTCGGCGTTGGAGTTTTCGCCTTGGCCGGAGAAGTCCCACTCGACGAATTCGAAATCTGGCCTGGCACTGAAGAAGCGCCACGACACCACACCGCTGGAGTCGATGAAGTGCTCGACGAAGTTGTTCGGCTCGGTGACCGCCTGCCCGGAGAATGTCGGCTGCGGCAAGTCGTTGAGGCCTTCGAAACTGCGGCCCTGCAACAGTTCGGTCAGGCTGCGTTCCAGCGCGACTTCCAGGCTCGGGTGCGCGCCGAATGAGGCGAAAACACCGCCGGTGCGCGGGTTCATCAGGGTCACGCACATCACCGGGAATTCACCGCCCAGCGAGGCGTCCTTGACGAGCACCGGGAAGCCCTGCTCTTCCAGGCCTTTGATGCCGGCGAGGATGCTCGGGTATTTCTCCAGCACCTCATGCGGCACATCCGGCAGAGCCATTTCGCCTTCGAGGATTTCGCGTTTGACTGCACGCTCGAAAATCTCCGACAGGCATTGCACCTGCGCTTCGGCCAAGGTGTTGCCGGCGCTCATGCCGTTGCTCAGGTAGAGGTTTTCAATCAGGTTGGACGGGAAGTACACCACTTCGCCGTCCGACTGGCGCACGAACGGCAGCGAGCAGATGCCACGCTGGGTGTTGCCGGAGTTGGTGTCGTACAGGTGCGAGCCACGCAACTCACCGTCGCGGTTGTAAATGCCGAGGGTGTAGTCGTCGAGAATCTCGCTGGGCAGCTCGTCTTTCGGGCCGGGCTTGAACCATTTCTCGTCCGGATAGTGCACAAACTCGGCATTGGCGATGTCTTCGCCCCAGAACTGGTCGTTGTAGAAGAAGTTGCAGTTCAGGCGCTCGATGAACTCGCCCAGCGCCGAAGCCAGTGCGCCTTCCTTGGTCGCGCCCTTGCCGTTGGTGAAGCACATCGGCGAATGTGCGTCGCGAATATGCAGCGACCAGACGTTCGGCACGATGTTGCGCCAAGAGGCAATTTCGATCTTCATGCCGAGGTCGGCAAGGATCTTCGACATGTTGGCGATGGTCTGTTCCAGCGGCAGGTCCTTGCCGGCAATGTAGGTGCCCGCTTGGGAATCGGACTGCGGCATCAACAAGGCCTGGGCATCGGCGTCGAGGTTGTCGACTTCTTCGATGATGAACTCGGGGCCGGTCTGCACCACTTTCTTAACGGTGCAGCGGTCGATGGAACGAAGGATGCCCTGGCGATCCTTGTCGGAGATGTCTGCGGGCAATTCCACCTGAATCTTGAAGATCTGGTTGTAGCGGTTTTCCGGGTCGACGATGTTGTTCTGCGACAGGCGAATGTTCTCTGTCGGGATATTGCGCGTGTCGCAGTACAGCTTGACGAAGTAAGCCGCGCACAAGGCCGACGACGCCAGGAAGTAGTCGAACGGCCCCGGTGCCGAGCCATCGCCCTTGTAGCGGATGGGCTGATCGGCGATCACCGTGAAGTCGTCGAACTTGGCTTCAAGTCGAAGGTTGTCGAGAAAGTTGACCTTGATTTCCATGCGGGATTACCAGAATACGGCTAAACGAATGGCGGCCATTATCCGGTTTTTGTGCGGGAAGTCTCGCCCTTTCGGGATTCGCCGCTGGCCGGCGATGCTGGAAATCCCGTGGGATTCGCTACACTTTGAACAAATCAGGCGACGTCATAGAACAACAATCTGAACATTGTGCCCGCGCCATTGTTCTAGATTCACAAGACACCGGATCAAGGACGAGCACATGGCCGTAACTCTCGCTGCGCAGCCAATCCCCACCCCGCAACGCGCCGTGACCCGACGCCTGGCCATCGCCGTCGGCGCGCTGTTCGTTGCCGGTGTCATAGCCGCCATCAGCACCTTGCTGGGCATCGCCAAAACCCTCGATGGCAAGGACCTGGAACAGAATCAGTTCTATTCCGTGCGGGCGGTGGAAAACCGCATCACCGCGTCGAAAAACTACATCACCAGCTACGCCTACTGGACCCGCGCCTTTGAGGCGTTGAGCGGGCCGGTCGACACCGAATGGGCGTACACCGAACAGAACATGGGCAAGACCCTGTTCACCACCGATGGCTATGACGGCGTGTTCGTCCTTGATCGCAAGCGCACCAAGTACGCAGTGATTCGAGGGCAGATGGTCGAGACCGACGTGTCCACGGTGCTGCAAGCCTCCGCCCCGGCGCTGGTCGAGCAAGTGCTGGGGCAGCCCGACCTGACCAAACCGGTCAGCAGCTATTCGCTGTTCGAAGGCTGGCCGGCGCTGATCACCGCTGCCGCAATCATCCCCAACGATGAACGCCCGCTGGATGAACTGAGAAATACCTCGGTACTGGTGTTCGTCGACAAGCTGACCCCAACCAAACTGCGCAAGATCGGCAGCGGTTATGGCCTGACCAATCTGACCCTTGCCCCGGACGAAACGATTGAATCCGGTCAGCCGCGTGTGCCACTCGACAGCACCGGCTACAGCCTGGTCGCCGACCTGCAACGACCCGGCCAGCAATTGTTGTGGTCGCTGGTGCCACCGCTCGGCGCGACGTTTCTGGTGTTGATGCTGCTCACCGCCTATTTCTTCCGCCATGCCTTGCGCTCATCGCAATACGTCGACAACAGCATTCATGCCATGCAGGCGTCGAATCAGGCACTGGAGACGGCCAATCATGCGCTCGAAGCCAGTGAGGAACGCTTTCGTGCGGTTGCCGAAGCGGCCTCGGACTGGATCTGGGAAGTCGATGGTCAACTGGCGCTGACGTACCTGTCGGCGCGGTTCAGCGAGGTGACCGGCTACCCACAGGCCTTCTGGCTGGGGCAAGACATTGGTGAGTTGCTGACGTGCGATACCACGCCGCTGGAACTGTGGCTGCGCAAACTCAGCGAAGAAAACAGCGCGGGGGATTTGCGCTGCACCTACCGCGACCACTCCGGGCAACCGCGTCACTGCCGGCTCTCCGCTCGGCCGATTTTCGACAAGGACAGCGTCGTCGGCTATCGCGGTACCGCCAGCGACATCACCGACGAGGTCGCCGCCCACGCGCAGATCCAGCACCTGTCGATGCACGACGCCCTGACCGGTCTGCCCAACCGCAACAAACTGGCGCGGTATCTGGATGAAGTGCTGATATTGAAAGAACACGCGCCGGCGCTGTCGCTGCTGATGATCGATCTGGACAACTTCAAGCCGATCAACGATTCCCTCGGCCATCCGGCCGGTGATGCGGTATTGCAGGAAGTCGCCACGCGTCTGCGCGAATGCACCCGTGAAAACGACATCGTCGCGCGCCTCGGCGGCGACGAGTTTGTCGTGGTGCTCAACGGCATGGACAGCCATCACGAGATCGACAAGTTCTGCACACGGCTGATCGGCAGCCTGCATCAGCCGATCAATTACGAGCAGCATCCGCTGCATATCGGCGCCAGTATCGGCATCGCTCTGAGCCGTCGTCACGGCTTCGTCGCCAGCGACCTGATTCGCTATGCCGACATCGCGCTGTATCAGGCCAAGTCCGACGGCAAGAACACCTGGTGCTATTTCGAAGCGCACATGAGCGATCAGATCCAGACGCGCCGGCAAATGGAAGATGACCTGCGCCATGCGCTCAAGCACAACGAGTTCGTTCTGCACTATCAGCCGCGTTACAAAGTCGATGGCAAACAGATTGTTTCGGTCGAAGCGCTGGTGCGCTGGCAGCATCCGACACAAGGTTTGCTCGGGCCGGACGTGTTCATTCCGCTGGCCGAGCAGACCGACCTGATCGTGCCGCTGGGGCGCTGGGTCCTGCGCGACGCCTGCGAAACCGCGCTGGACTGGCCCCATGACATTCTCCTTTCGGTCAACCTTTCGCCTGCGCAATTTGCCCTTAGCGATGTGGTCGAGGACGTTCGCGAAGTGTTGGTCGACACGCGCTTCCCCGCCACTCGCCTGGAGCTGGAGATCACCGAGAACGTGATGCTCAACGACACCGATGGCGCGCTCACCACCATGAACCAGCTCAAAGAACTCGGGGTACGCCTGAACATGGACGACTTCGGCACTGGCTATTCATCCCTCGGTTACCTGCGCGCCTATCCATTCGACGGGATCAAGATCGACAAACGTTTCATCGCCTCGATCAGCAGCGGCACCAATGATCGCGCCGTGGTGCAGGCGATCATTGGCCTGGGCAAGGCCATGGGTTTGACGGTGACTGCCGAAGGCGTCGAGACCGAGGAGCAACTGGCGATTCTCGGCAAGGATCAATGCAACGAGGTGCAGGGTTATTTCATGAGTCGGCCGATCGACAAAGCGGCGTTTGCTGATCTGTTACGCGCTTCGAGATTGTCGCCAGTCAGCAAAAAAGGCCGGGTGACCTGAGTCTCAACTGTGCTCGGCAACTCGAACCTTGCCGCTGAATACGCGAAAGCCGAAGGTGTTGTAGGCCAGAGTGATCGGGATCAGCACGGCGAAACCGACCAGCATGAAGATCTGGCTGGTCGGGCCGGAAGCGGCTTCGCTCAAGGTCAGATCCGGCGGAACGATGAAGGGATACAGAGCGACCAGCATCAGTGCGAAGGCCAGGATGAAGACGCCCAGTGCGGCGAACAGCGGCACGCAATCGAAGCGGCTGCGCAAACCATTGATGAACACCATCGCTAAAGCGCTGATGACCATCCCCGCTGGCAGCCACAGCCAGATACTGGCAAGCCGCCGGGCGTATTGCGGCTGCAACGTTGCCGTCCAACCGATCAGCACCATCAGTAACGCCACGACGACCAGCGCCAGCACGCGGGCCTGACGCGCCGAGCGTCGTTGCAGTTCATCCTCGGTGCGCCAGTACAACCAGCACGTCCCCAGGCAGAGATAACCCAGCACCAGCACCAGACCGCAAAACACCGGGAACGGGTTCAGCCAGTCGCGGCCATCGCCAATGTACTGACCGTCCTGATGCGCAACGCCCTGCACGAGAGTGCCAAGCACCATGCCCTGAACAAATCCGGTCAGCAACGAAGCCAGCGCCAGTACGCCGTCGACGATTCTTTTGCGCCGTTCGTTCGCTGCGTAGTCGCGGAACTCCAACGCCATGGCGCGTGCGATCAAGGCGAGAAACATCACGATGAAAGGCACATACAGCGCCGGCAGCAGAATCGCGTACGCCAGCGGAAACAACGCCAGCAGCCCACCACCGCCGAGCACCAGCCAGGTCTCGTTGGCGTCCCACACCGGCAGAATCGTCACCGCCATGGCCCGCCGTTGCTGGCTGCAACTTGTGAGCCCCATCAGCATGCCGACGCCCAGATCGGTGCCGTCGAGCAATACGTAGTTCATTACCGAGAATGCCAGCGCGGCGGCGCACAATAGCGTCAGCCAGTCCGTGTCCATGTGTGCGCCTCCTCAGTGCCCGGTTTCGTCGGCAAGGGTCGGCTGCGGCCCCGGTTGATCGGGCTGCGGCGGCTCGCGCAACAGGCGCAGCAACACCCACAGGCCGATACCGAAGACCAACAGATAAAACAGCAGGATCAACCAGGTCGAGCCGACGACTTGCGCCCTGGACACTGACGACAGACTGTCAGCCGTACGCATCAGCCCATAGACCGTAAACGGCTGTCGCCCCACTTCAGTAACCACCCAGCCACTGAGCATCGCCAGAAACCCGGCTGGCGCCAATAGCACGCAAGCACCCAGCCATCCGCGCGCTGTATACAGGCGATTGCTCCGGCGAAGGATCAGGCTGACCACGCCCTGACCGAGCATCAGCAGCCCCAGGCCGACCATCAGCCGAAACGCGAAAAATACTGGCGCCACGGGCGGGATGTCCTCAGCCGGGAATTCATCAAGCGCGGCGATGGTGCCAGTCAAATCGTGATGCAAATACAGGGAGCCGATGCGTGGAATGGCGACTTCCCAATGATTGCGCCGCTCGTCCATATCCGGCCAGGCGAACAGCCGCAGCGGCTCCCCTGCCCCCGGCGCCGGCCGCGTCCACGAGCCTTCGATGGCCGCCACTTTCTGCGGCTGAGCGTGGAGACTGTGCCGACCGTGCAGATCACCGACGACAAGCTGCACTGGCATCAGCACGGCGATCACCCACAGCGCCATGGAGAATTGCAGCCGAGCGCGCGGGTTTTCTGACGCTTCGCGCAACTGCCAGCCGCTGATGCCGGCAATCAGCGTCGCACTGCCGATGAACACCGCGAGCAGCATGTGCACCAGACGATACGGAAACGACGGATTGAAAATGATCGCCCACCAATCCTCGGCGACGAAACGCCCTTCGGCGCCCATCGCATAGCCGGCGGGGGTGTGCATCCAGGAATTGGCGGAAAGGATCCAGAACGCGCTGATCAGCGAGCCCAGCGCCACCGCGCACGTTGCGAAAAAGTGCAGACGCGCACCGACCTTCTTCAGGCCGAACAACATGATGCCGAGAAATCCCGCTTCGATGAAAAACGCCGCCATCACCTCGTAGAACATCAGCGGGCCGAGGATATCGCCAGCCTGCACTGACAGCCGAGACCAATTGAGGCCGAACTGGTATTCCAGAATCAATCCCGACGCCGTGCCCACCGCAACGTTCAGCGCAAACACCTTGAGCCAGTAGCGATAAACATCCAGATAAACCTGGCGCCCGGTCCTTAACCAGAACGCTTCCAGCACCATGAGGAAATTCGCCAGACCGATGCTGAACGCCGCCAGCACGATATGGAAGCTGATCGTGATCGCAAACTGGGCGCGGGCCGCCATCAGGGCCGAATCGACAGGCTCCATTCATCAGCCGCTGTAGAACACAGCAAGCTTGTTGCCTTCAGGGTCGCGCAAATAGGCCACATAAAAGTCCGGCGTGTAGGCCTCGCGAGTGCCCGGTGGGCCTTCGTCGGTGCCGCCGCTGTCCACCCCCGCCCTGTGCACCTGATCGACCTTTTGCCGGGAGTCGGCGCGAAACGCCGGCATCATGCCGTTGCCCGGAGTTGCTCGCTCGCCATTGAAAGGTTTTGAAATGTGTACGCTGCCGGGGCCGTTGGACTTGTCGAGGCAATCAGGCAGGTAGAAACAGTAATGCTCTTCGCGATCATGCCGGTAGCCAAGCGGCGTCAGGATCGCCTTGTAAAAAGCCGCCGAACGCTCGACATCGTTGGCGCCGATAAACAGATAACTGAACATGGGAAGTCCTCCGATGGCAGTTTTCAGCCGTGCGTTTCTTCCTGGTTATGGGTAAACACGTTACCGGCATCGCGCACCAATTGGCGCCATTCGGCGCTGGTAATCAGGCCTTGCTCCTCCATCTCGTCGGCGGCCTTGAGCAACTCGTCATATTGCTGCTCCGGATCCAGCGCGGCCTCTGCCTGCTCCGCCATCTTGCGCCAGGCCGCCAGTGATGCCTTTTTCTGCTGATCGAACATACGGGTATCTCCTGAGGGACTTACCCGGTAGAAAAAACAGCGAGAAGGAGGTTCAGGGCAGACGACGGATGGAAGTTAATGTACAAAACCTTGTCGGAATGAGCCTGCTCGCGACAGCGGTATATTTGCCAGATTGAATGTGAATGTGCCTCCGTCATCGCGAGCAGGCTCGCTCCCACAGAAAAGCAAAAGCAAAATCAAGATCAAAAGATCGCAGCCTTCGGCAGCTCCTACAGTTGGATTGAGCACAACCTCAAAAGCAGGTCGGCTGTCAGGCCGCCATCGCGAGCAGGCTCGCTCCCACAGAAAAGCAAAGCAGCGCAGCTGCCCGCGGCGAAGCCGCACCACTCAACAATGAGCGCAAGCTCGAGTGCCTTTGATCTACGGGCGACGTCGGAAGGCTGAGCGGAGGGATTGATCCGGGCGTGGGAGCGAAGCGACCGTACGACGCAGTCGGACACAGCGAGTGTAGGTGCAGCGAAGCAAACCGGAGCCGCTGCGCCAGGATCGATCCCGTAGCGAAGGAACCCGAGCCTGCGAGGGCCGAACGCAGGAGCAAGCCTTTTCGGTTACCTTTTCGGCGCCTGGAAAAGGTGACTCGCCGTAAGGGCGAAACCGCCAGCCGCAGCACCGAAAAAAAACGGATATCCCCCCAAAACCCCAGCGCATGGTCGGCCCAAAGGCCGCCAAGCCCCCCCCAAAAAAACCGGCAAATGTCAAAACCGCTCAGCCACCCGCTTATACGGATAATCCGGCTCCCGGTACTTGCCCGGCTTCTGCCGTTTCGGCAATTCGACCTTGTCACGCTCCACCTCTTCATAAGGGATGCGACTGAGCAGATCGGTAATAATGTTCAGCCGTGCGCGCCGTTTGTCATTGGAGTCGGCCACCATCCACGGCGCCCGATCGGTATCGGTGTGCTTGAACATCTCGTCCCGCGCCCGTGAATAGTCGAACCAGCGGCTGTAGGATTTCAGATCCATCGGCGTCAGTTTCCAGATCTTGCGCCCGTCATTGATTCGCGCTTCGAGCCGGCGGGTCTGCTCTTCGGGGCTGACCTCAAGCCAGTACTTGAGCAGGATCACCCCCGAATCGACGATGGCGTTTTCCACCCACGGGATCGACTTGAGAAACTTGTCGGCCTGTTCCTCGGTGCAAAAACCCATGACCCGCTCGACACCGGCGCGGTTGTACCAACTGCGGTCGAAGATCACCACTTCACCGCCCGCCGGCAGGTGCGGAAGATAGCGCTGCACATGCATCTGGCTCTTCTCGCGATCGGTTGGCGCCGGCAGCGCGACAACGCGAAACACTCGTGGGCTCACGCGCTCGGTAATCGCTTTGATCGTGCCGCCCTTGCCGGCACCATCGCGGCCTTCAAAGACGATACACACCTTGACACCCTTGGCGATGACCCACTCCTGCAGCTTGACCAGCTCCACGTGCAGCTTGCGCAACTGGTCGAGGTAGTCCTTGTTTTTCAAGCGCGGGCGTTCTATGGCCTTTGCGGGTTTCTTCCTGTCTTTCGCCATGAATCGATCCTCGCGCTTCAACAGCCCAGTGAAATTGTTTATTGACCCTGGAGGCCTGATCCGTGAGGTTAGTCCACGCCCGGTTGTTTGCCATTGCCGGGGAAAAAAGCCGGATCATCATGTGTTTCCTGCATTTGTTCTGACGTCGCACTGTTCATTGCCCGATCCCCTGTTTGCTGGAGTTTTTCGATGCCGTCGTCCAAATCACTGCCCACTGCCCTGCTCGGTCTGGCCCTGGCCTGTCCGGCAATGGCCGAGACCCAGGGTCTGGAGCTGGGGCAAGTGCTGATTTCGGCGGATGAGCGCAGCGGCACGGATGCAGCGGTCGAAGAGGCTCACGAACGCCTCGAACAGGTGCCCGGCGGCAGCAACGTGGTCGACATGCGCCAGCCGTTGCAGGGCCGCGTGGCCAGCAATCAGGACGTGCTGGCCTATCAGCCAGGGGTGTATGCGCAGTCGGCGGGCAACGAAGGCGTGAAGATTTCCATCCGCGGATCGGGGATCAACCGCGCACCCGGCGCCCACGCCTCGGGGCTGTATACGATGCTCGATGGCCTGCCGTTGACCGGCCCCGGCGGCACTCCGTATGAATTGCTCGAGCCGCTATGGGTCGACCATGTCGAAGTGCTGCGCGGCGCCAACGGCTTTGATCGCGGCGCGCTGGCGCTGGGCGGCGCTATCGATTACGTCAGCCACACCGGTTACACCGCGCCGAAACTGCAAGTGCGCTACGCCACCGGCAGCCATGGTTATCAGCAAAGACAGGTCAGCTCCGGGCAAGTGCTGGGGGATTTCGATTACTACGTGTCGCTGACCGGTGCCGACGCCGATGGCTATCAGGACCACACCGCCAGTGAAAGCAAAGGCCTGATCGCCAACTTCGGCTATCGCTTCAACCCGAACCTGGAAACCCGCTTCTACTTCCGCTACCGGGAAACCGACAACGACCTCGCCGGCCGCGTGACCAAACATTCCATCGAACACAGTCCTCGGGCAGCCAACCCGGCGTATGTGGCGCGCGACGACAGCCGCAAACAACCCGGCAGTACCTTCATCGGCAACAAGACCACGTTCTACCTCGACGACGATTCGAGCATCCAGACCGGCCTCGTCTACCACGACTACCCGATGGATTTGCGCGAAGGCCCGAACCGGCTGAAGGTGGCTTACACCGACGTCAGCGGCACCTTCGACTACAAGCGCCGCGACACCCTGTTCGGCCTGGAAAGCCGCAGCACTGTCGGGCTGCGCGTCACCAAGCACCTGCCCAACGATGGCGCCAGCGAGTTCGTGCGCATCCCGAGCGGCAACACCGCCAGCTATGCACCGGGCACGCGTATGCGCAACTTCACTTATCAGGGGTCGGACACCGTGCTGCATTTCGGTAACGACCTGGAAATCGCCGACGACCTCTGGCTGACCACCGGCCTCGCCGCCATCTACACCCGCCGCGAGAGCGCCGTGACCTACCCGCAGGGCGGCGGCAAAACCAGTCTCAACGACTGGGACTACGCACCGCGCATTGGCCTGCGCTACCAGATCACACCGGACGTGCAAGTGTTCGGCAACCTCAGCCGCTCCGTCGAAGCCCCGCATCCGTGGTCATTGATCTACAGCTCCAACGTTCGCTTCCCTGCCGGCAACGGTGCCGCCACCGGCACCCAGCGCGACCCGATCGAACTGCAAAACCAGACCGCCACCACCCTGGAACTCGGCGGCCGTGGCGACAGCGCCTTCGGCGAATGGAGCCTTGCCTGGTACTACGCGCAAGTTCGTCACGAACTGCTCTCGGTACTGCCCGACGCCAACGCCGTCACGCCTTACGAACTCAACGCCAGCCCGACCGTTCACCAAGGCATCGAGGCCAGCCTCGACAGCAAACTCTGGACCGCCGCCGACGGGCGCCAGTTGAGCTTGCGCCAGGCCTACACGTTCAGCGATTTCCACTACCGCGACGATGAACGCTTCGGCAACAACCGCCTGCCCGGTTTGCCGATGCACTACTATCAGGGCGAACTGCGCTACGACTGGCCGCAAGGTTTCTTCGCGGCCGTGAACACGCAGCTGGTATCCAAAGTGGCCGTGGACTACGCCAACAGCTATTACGCCGACCCGTACGCCCTGTTCGGCGCCACGCTGGGCTACAACGCGCCGAAGGGTGACTGGCAAGGCTGGGTGGACATGCGCAACCTGACCGGCAAACGCTACGCAGCAACGGTCACCCCGGGGTATGACGACAAAGGGCTGGATGCCGCACGGTCGACACCGGGTGAAGGGATGGGTGTTTATGTTGGGGTTTCGTGGAGTTTGTTGTGAAGCCCAACCCAATTCCAATGTGGGAGCGAGCCTGCTCGCGAAAGCGGTGTATCAGTTATGAATTATTCGCCTGACACGACGCCCTCGCGAGCAGGCTCGCTCCCACAGTTGGTTTTGTGGTGCTGGGTAGAGCAGCGCAACTTACTGCGCCGGTTCTGGTGTCTGAAAGTCCTTACATCCGGAATCTTCAGACAAGCCCCATCGTGAATGCAGGTATATTCGTCGCGGCGGGATAATCATCGCATTCCATCGAAAATAACGGACTGACCTCATGGATACTTCGCAAGAAAACCCTCTGGAAACATCACTCCGACTGGCCGCCGACGAACCTGCGCATCGTCCAGAGTTCTATCGCATGCTCCTGGACTCCACCGTCTACATCCTCGGCACAGCGGGTGCTGCTCAAGGCCATGTCAATCTCGAAGCCGGCAGCAACATCAGCATCGCCCATTGGCAGAAGCCCGATGGCACGCCGGTCATTCCGTTCTTCTCCTCGCTGCCAACACTGCAACAATCCATCGACAGCGAGCAGAGCTACGTTGAGATCCCCGCCCGGTCACTGTTCGAAATCACCTTGGGCGCGTTGCTCTTCCTCAATCCCAAGTCGCCCTACGGCAAAGAGTTCGTCCCGGATGAAGTGCAACACCTGCTCTCGGGTGAAATCGGCCGTCCCGCCACGCAACGCACGGTTGAGAAAGAAACCAATGTGTTGCTTGGACAACCTTCGGACTATCCATCGGCCATGGTTCACTCGCTCTCGCAACTGCTGGCCAAACATCCAAACGTGAAGCGCGCATTTCTGGCACTGATGCACGACGCCTCGATCGATGAAAAACCGCACCTGATCGTCGGCATCGAAGCAGATGGCGATATCGAGCAGGTCATGCGCGAAGCCGGCAACGTCGCTGGGAACACAGCGCCAGATGGCGGCCCGGTTGATTTTTGTCGCGTGCTGACGGGAGAAGCCGGGCTGAGTGATTACTTCCTTAAGGAGACCAAACCGTTCTACGAACGCAAGTCACCGAGCAAGCTGCGTTCTTTTTTTGGCTTTGGTTGAATACGTTCTGACGAGATCGCAGTCGTCTGCATGTCGCTTGATCAGAGGGCGAGTGGTCGATTCTGATGAGCGCGCCCTTGGATTCTTTCAACCCGCCCTCATAACAATGCATATCCCCATCGTCTCCGAGAGGAAGGACACACCATGACCACTCAAACCGAAACTGCCATTCTCGCCGGCGGCTGCTTCTGGGGCATGCAGGACCTGTTGCGTCGCTACCCGGGCGTGCTGAAAACCCGCGTCGGTTATACCGGCGGCGACGTGCCGAATGCCACCTACCGTAACCACGGCAACCACGCCGAAGCCATTGAGATCGAGTTCGATCCCGCGGTGATCAGCTACCGGCAGATCCTTGAGTTCTTCTTCCAGATCCACGACCCGAGCACGCCGAACCGTCAGGGCAACGATCTTGGCCCGAGCTATCGCTCGGCGATCTACTACCTCAACGACGAGCAACGCGCCGTCGCCGAAGACACCGCTGCCGATGTCGACGCTTCGAAGCTATGGCCCGGCAAAGTGGTCACCGAGATCGAACCGGCCGGCCCCTTCTGGGAAGCGGAACCCGAGCACCAGGATTACCTGGAGCGGATTCCGAATGGCTACACCTGCCACTTCATCCGACCGAACTGGAAACTGCCGAAGCGCGCTTAAAGAAACGGGTGATGGCGGGTTCAATGCGCCGCCACTACCGAAGCTCCGACAGAGCGCGGGCCCGACTTGAAACCGTGGGCCCGGGCACCCCAGGCAATGGCGAAGCCGATAGCGACCAGTGCCAGCATGGCCCACGGGAATGCGGCAACGCCCCAGCGATCGAGCAACACGCCGCCGACGACACCGCTGCCAGCGATCGCGCTGTTCCACGCCACCACGTTCAACGACAAGGCGACATCCGCTCCGTCGCCCGCCGCATCCGCCAGCGCGGTTTGCAGCAAAGTTGCCGCGCCGCCAAAGGTCAAACCCCATACCGCCACGCCAACGTAGATCACCTCCGGCATACCCCCGCCAAAACCCAGCGCCACGCAGACGACGGCAAACGTCGCAAGGCTCAGAAGGACCGTCGTACGCAGCAGCGGCTCGACCAGCTTCGCCGTCAGCCATATGCCCGCCAGCGCAGCAATGCCAAAGACCAACAAGACCAGATCAACACGATCGGCCATTCCTGCCGGCGCAATGAACGGCGCAATGTAGGTGTAGAGAATGTTATGCGCGAGCATCCAGCTGATCACCACCGCAAGCACAGGGCGAACGCCCGGGGTGGTCAGGACGTTGCGCAGCGGCAGGCGTTGATGGGCCGGTTGCGGCGGGTAATCCGGCACTTTCATCAGCACCCAGACGATCAATAGCAGGGTCAGCGCCGACATGAGGCCGAATGTGCTGCGCCAGCCGACCAGCCCGCCGAGCCACGTCCCCAGCGGCACGCCCAGCGACAGCGCAATCGGCGTACCGACCATTGCCAGTGCCAGTGCCTTGCCCTGCTGCTCGGGTACGACCATGCGTCGCGCATAGCCGGCCAACAAACTCCACGCCAACCCCGCTGCGACCCCGGCGAAGAAGCGCGCGACCAGCGTTACGCCGTAGTGTGACGACAGCGCAGTGATCGAATTGAACACCAGGAAGCCGACGATCGTCAGCAGCAGCACATTGCGGCGCCGCCAGCCGCGGGTGGCGATGGTCATCGGGATCACCGCCAGTACCGACCCCAATGCGTATGCGGTCACCATTTGCCCTGCCATGGAGGGCGAAATCGTTAAACCCTCGCTGATCAGCGGCAGCAGCCCGGCGGGCAGGGTTTCGGTGACGATACAGATGAAGCCTGTCATCGCCAGCGCCAGCAAAGCGCCGATGGGAAGGCGTTTTGGGGTGGCTGTCAACGTTATTGATGGTGTCACGGGATGCTCCTTGAAAAGCCTTCGCTGATATAAATACCGATCGATCTAGATCCTGAAGGCGCACAAGGAGCGTTGTCAACAATTTCTGTATCGACTAGTCTTTATATGAATTCAACGAGGAGCTTTGCCATGGCGAGAACCGGTCGCCCCCGTCAGTTTGATCGCGACGACGCTGTCGATCAGGCCATGCAGCTGTTCTGGCAACACGGCTACGACGCGACATCGCTCGCCCAATTGAAGGCCGGACTTGGCGGAGGGATTTCAGCGCCGAGCTTCTACGCCGCGTTCGGTTCCAAGGAAGCCTTGTTCGATGAATGTGTGCAGCGTTATCTGACGACCTACGCGCAAGTCACCGAATGCCTGTGGGACGAAAGTCTGGCACCGCGCGACGCCATCGAGAGCGCGTTGCGCCAGTCGGCACGCATGCAGTGCGACGACGCGCATCCCAAGGGCTGCATGGTCACTTTGGGCGTCATGAGCGCACCAAGCCCGGAAAATGCCCACGTGGTGCGATCCCTGACCCACTCACGCCAGCGCACCCGCGCGGGAATTCAAGCCTGCGTCGAGCGCGCTGTGAGTGCCGGTGAGCTGGCCAGCGACACAAATTCGGCGGCGATGGCGACGGTATTCGACAGTTTCCTGCAAGGCATATCCATACTCGCCAGAGACAACACCGCGCTGGAAAGCATCGATGCTGCCATTACTCGGATCATGCAAACCTGGGACATTGCCGCCACTCGCAGCCCTCTCTGATCAAATCACAGATGCACCGGCACCGCTGCCGAGCCCGGCTCCGGCACGTCGACATTGACCTTCAGTGCTATCAGCAACGCGGCCAGCAACATCAGAATGCCGGCCGCGACAAACACACCATTGATGCCGCTGAAACTGAACACCGAACCGCCGGCGGCAGCGCCTGCGGCAATCGCCGACTGCACCGACGCGACGACCATGCCGCCTGCGCTTTCGGCCTGATCGGGTACCGAACGCGCCACCCAGTTCGACCACGCGACCGGCACACCACCAAAAGCCATCCCCCAGAGCGCCAGGAGCACCGCCTGCCCGGTGACTGAGGCCGGGAAGCCGACCAGCGCCAGAGCGGCAACGCCCACCAGCACCGGCATCAGCACCAGGGTTGCCCGTGGACTGCGCTGCAACAGCCACCCGGCGAACAGCGTGCCGGCAAAGTTCGCCACGCCGAAACCGAGCAGCATCAGTGCCAGCGTCTGCGGGCCGACGCCGGTGGTGCTTTCCAGAAATGGCCTGATGTAGGTGAACAACGCAAAGTGACCGGTGTGCACCAACACGCAGCCGAACATGCCGATGGCAATACCCGGTCGCAGCAAAACCTCCAGTACCGTGCGCAGGCGTGACGGACGGTGCGGCGCCAGACTCGGTAACGTGAACAGTTGAAACATCAGCGTCACCACGCCCACCGCCGCCGCTGCGAAAAACGCACTGCGCCAGCCAAACTGCCCGCCGAGGTAACTGCCCAACGGCACCGCCACCACGGTACCCACAGCGATCCCGCTGAAGATGATCGACAGCGCGCGGGGCAGCAGCGCCGCCGGGACCAGGCGCATCGCCACGGCCGCCGCCATGCTCCAGAATCCGCCCAGGGCGATGCCCAAAAGGATTCGCATGATCAGCAACACTGCGAGACTGGACGAGAATGCGACCAGCAGATTCGACGCGATCATCAGAGCCGAAAAACCGAGCAATACCAAGCGCCGATCAAGGCTGCGGGTCAATCCTGGCACCAGCAATCCGGCAAACAGCGCGACCACCGCTGTCACCGTCACAGCTTGTCCGGCCAACGCTTCGCTCACGCCGAGATCGAGCGCCATCGGCGTCAACAGGCTGGCCGGCAGATATTCCGCCGTGAGCAGACCGAACACCCCCATCGCGAGTGAAAACACCGCCATCCACGCAGGCACCAGCGGCTCCTCGTCAGCGTGCGCACCCACAGCGGATCGCCCGTCACATACACAATCATTCATCGCAAGACTCCCTCAGACATTTCAAAAGCGCAGTCTATGGGTGGCAAACCGGATGATCTATGATGCACAGTCTTGAACTTTTGATCGAAACCCCGAACATGAGCAGCACTGATCCCTTTTCACTGTCCTCGGACCTCATCACTGAGTTGCTGCGCAGCATGCGTCTGCGTGGCGTGCAATACCGGCGGATCCACGCCGGTCCGCCGTATGGCCTGGGTTTCAGCGACAAGTCCGGCCATGCGTATTTCCACTTCGTGGCCGCTGGTTCGACGGTGTTGCAGCTTGAGGACGGCAGTCTGTACGAATTGTCGGCGGGCAATGCGGTATTCATCGCCCACGGTGCTGCGCACCAGTTGCTGTCACACCCCGGCGCCGAGGTGCAGGACATTGCCAGCGCCGTTGCCGCGCCACTCGGCGACACGGTCTGTGCGGTTCAGGTCGGGCAGAGCACCGATTCGCCCGATAGCGCCCTGCTCTTCAGTGGTTGCATGGAATTCGAACTCGGCAGCCTGCAAGGCCTCGGTCGGCTGATGCCGGGACTGATGCTGATCGACGCAGGCGGCCAGCGCTATCCGGGCCTCATGCCGATCCTCGCGACCATGGAACGCGAAGTCAGCGCAGCGCGCATCGGCTTCGCCGGCATTCTCGCCCGCCTTGCCGACGTCGTGGCTGCGATGATCGTTCGCGGCTGGGTCGAATGCGCTTGCGGCAATGCCTCCGGTCTCGTCGCCGCACTGCGCGACCCACGTCTGGCCCAGGCCTTGCTGGCCTTGCACCAGCAACCGGGCCGCGACTGGAGCGTCGCCGAACTGGCAACGCTCTGCAACACCTCACGCTCAGTCTTCGCCGAACGCTTCCAGACCACCCTCGGCACCCCGCCGCTGCGCTACGCCACCGAACTGCGAATGCGTTTGGCCAGTCAGTGGCTGACGCTGGAAAGGCTGCCGATCGAAGAAGTGGCGCAACGCTTGGGCTACACCTCCCAGGCCGCGTTCAGTCGCGCGTTCAAGCGCATCACGGGAAACTCGCCGGGAGCGAGTCGGCGCCAGCGCGCAATACAAGAATCGCACTAAGAGGGCAGCGATGAATCCGAACCGCCCTCACCGCTGGATTTTGTCCAGCCCCGCGCTCACCCGCTCAGCAGCCTGCAAATCCCCGCGCGCCTCCAGTTCCTGCGCCACCTGACGCAACTGCTCGACCGTCAGTCCCACGTTCAGACTGATCTTCAGATGCGACTCCAGCTGCGATTCCACTCCAGCCATTGCCGCCAGTGCACCAACAGTCGCCAACTCTCGATCCGTCCATGCAAGGTTGTCGCGGGCGAAGATGTCGCCGAACAGATGCACTTTCAGAAACTGATCGATCGCCGGGGCGAATTCGAATAGCGGGCCGGACACTGGCGCGCCGACCAGACGGGTCTGATTGTCGGTGCCCAGTTCAGTGAGCGCATACCCCGACGGAACCGGACCAGGCTCGCGTCCTGGCACGTCTTCGATGCCCCGCGCAGCGCGCTCCTCCACGACTTTCATCAGCAGGGACAAGGCGTTGAGGCTGCGCGGGAAGCCGGCGTAGGCATACAGCTGCACCAGAATTTCCTTGGTTTCGCTGATGCTCAGCCCAGCGTCGAGGCCGCGATTGAGCGCGTCGTGCAAACGCGGCATGTCGCCGGCGGCCGTGTTGGCGGCAATCGGGGCGATCGCCAGTTGCTTAGGGGTCAAAGGCTGTTCTTTCATGATCGGTTTCTCCGGTGATCGGGAAGGATTGGCGCAAAGAGGATTCACGCAGGCAGCACTGGCGAGCACCGCGCAGCCGAGGGCCAGGGCTCGAAGAAGGCGCCGTTGATGCAGCGTGTTCCGATTCATCAAAGACTCTCCTCACTCATCAGAAGTGAACGTCACCCGCACATCGCCGCGCCCCAAGGCCTCGGCGAGGCCCTGCGGCCGGTCGATGCGACCAAGACGCGAATAGCGGTAAGACGAATCGAAGGTTTTGTAGAAGACCACCAACGTATCGTCGCCATACAAAAGAAAATCGCCATTGTGGATGGTGCCCGGCCGGTACGGCTGAGTGGGCAATGGCGGCTGCACGGTGGCGTATTTTTCATTGCTGTGCAGGTCGGTCATGTCCAGGCTCAGCGGCAAACGCGTGAGCAATTCCCGAGTGCTCGGGTTGTCATCCAGGGCAATGGCAAAGCGCTGTTTTCCGATAGTCATCCACATCGTAGTGTCCTGCGCAGAGGTAGTGGCAGACAGAGCAAAAGACATCCATGGCATCAGCACACATCCCATCCAGATTCCCGCGAAGATTTGCATGCCTCTGCTCCGTCGCCTGAAAGCTACTTCAGGTTGCTCTTGAAGAACTGTGTCAGCTTGGCAAAAGGAATCAGATCAACCCGGTCATACAGATCGACATGGCCGGCATTCGGCACGATCACCAATTCTTTCGGCTGCCCAGCCAACCGGAACGCCTCTTCACTGAATTCTCGGGAGTGTGCGTCGGCGCCGGCGATGAACAACATCGGGCGCGGCGAAATGCTCTGGATATCCACGAACGGATAGAAGTTCATGAACTTGGTGTTGCTGCTCAGCGTTGGCCGCGTGGTCTGTTGCGGGGTCGAACTGGCCGGGGTGAATTCGCCGCGCGGGGTGCGGTAGAAGTCGAAGAATTCGCGCTGGATCGGGTGCGTGTCGGCCTTCAGTTCCAGCACCGTGCCGCCGGTATATTCGACTTTGCCGCCGGAAAACTCTGCGTAACGCTGTTCGGCCGCTTGCGCAATGATCTGCTTGCGCTGCTCCAGCGTTTGCGAGTGCTTGAGGCCGTCACGGTTGGCCGCGCCCATGTCGTACATGCTGACCGTGGCGATGGCCCTCATGCGTGGATCGATTTTCGCAGCACTGATGACGAAACTGCCGCTGCCGCAGATGCCCAGCACGCCGATGCGCTCGCGGTCGATGAATGGCCGTGTGCCGAGGTAATCGACGGCGGCGCTGAAGTCCTCGGCATACATGTCCGGCAAGACGGCATTGCGCGGCGCGCCCTCGCTTTCGCCCCAGAACGACAGGTCCAGCGACAGGGTGACGAAGCCCTGCTCCGCCAGTTTCTGCGCATACAGATTGGAGCTCTGCTCTTTTACCGCGCCCATCGGATGGCCGACGATAATCGCTGCGCTGCGCGCTGCAGGATCCAGCCCTTTGGGCATGAACAGGTTGCCAACGACCGTGAGTTGATATTGGTTTTTGAAGCTGACCTTCTGCACGGTCACCTTATCGCTTTTAAAGAAATTATCGGCACCGTGGGACATGTCAGCTCCGAATGCAGTGAATGAACTCAGGAGAAACCCGAGCAGTACGAACAGTCGTTTCATGGGGGCGTCCTTGATCGAGAAACCAGGCGAGGCCGGGATGGAGATATTGTTGCGCAGGCTCGAGGCTTTGATTAGCTAATGAGTGCTTAATGCGGTTATAAACGCTGCTAATCAATCAACCCGAGCGCGCACCATGGCCAAACCCAACTTCAACGATCTGCTCGCCTTCGTCACAGTAGCCCGCTCCGGCAGTTTCACCCGCGCGGCGGTGCAACTGGGCGTGACGCAATCGGCGGTGAGCCAGGTAGTCTCGGCGCTCGAAGCACGTCTGAAGATTCGCCTGTTAACGCGCACCACACGCAGCGTGTCACTGACAGCGGCGGGTGAACGGCTGTTGCACACGGTCGGCCATCGTTTCGATGAAATCGAAGCCGAACTCGACGCTCTCACCGAGTTGCGCGACAAGCCCGCCGGCACGGTGCGCATCACCTGCGGCGACAACATCATCAAGACCACCCTGCTGCCCAAGCTGACACCGCTACTGCTGCAATACCCGGATATCAAAGTCGAATTCGATATCAACTATGGTTTCCGCGACATCGTCGCCGACCGCTTCGATGCAGGCGTGCGCTTCAGTGATACCGTCGCCCAGGACATGATTGCCGTGCCGATCGGACCGCCACTGCGCATGGCCGTGGTCGCTTCGCCCAGCTACTTTGCCCGGCACCCGGCCCCGCAACACCCACGCGATCTGGCGGCGCATCGCTGCATCGACATCCGCTTTCCAACCTACGACGGTGTCGATGCCTGGGAATTCGAGCGTCAGGGCAAGAAGCTGAAAGTGCGGGTCGACGGCCAACTGGTGTTCAACTCGACTGTGCATATCGCCGACGCGGCTGTGAGCGGGTTGGGGGTTGCATATCTGCCTGAAGACGAGTTCGGCGCGCATCTGGCTGAAGGCCGCTTGGTCAGGGTCCTGGAAGACTGGTGCGAACCCTTCGGCGGCTTTCACCTCTACTACCCCAGCCGCCGCCAACCGTCGCCGGCGTTTTCACTGGTGGTGGATGCGCTGCGCGTGATGAGAGACCCAGCCCCCTTGTAGGAGTGAGCCTGCTCGCGATAGCAATCTGTCAGTTGATGCAAAGTTGACTGACACTCCGCCTTCGCGAGCAGGCTCGCTCCCACATTGGGTTCGTGGTGGGTCAGCAATCAGGCGGTGTATGAAAAACCCTGTAGGAGTGAGCCTGCTCGCGATAGCAGTCTGTCAGTTGATGCACCGTTGACTGACACTCCGCCTTCGCGAGCAGGCTCGCTCCTACATTGGGTTCGTGGTGGGTCAGCAATCAGGCGGTGTATGAAAAACCCTGTAGGAGTGAGCCTGCTCGCGATAGCAGTCGGTCAGTTGATGCACAGTTGCCTGACACTCCGCCTTCGCGAGCAGGCTCGCTCCCACATTGGGTTCATGGTGGGTCAGCAATCAGGCGGTGTATGAAAAACCCTGTAGGAGTGAGCCTGCTCGCGATAGCAATCGGTCAGTTGATGCACAGTTGCCTGACACTCCGCCTTCGCGAGCAGGCTCGCTACCACATTGGGTTCGTGGTGGGTCAGCAATCAGGCTGCGTATGAAAAACCCTGTAGGAGTGAGCCTGCTCGCGATAACAGTCTGTCAGTTGATGCACCGTTGACTGACACTCCGCCTTCGCGAGCAGGCTCACTCCCACATTGGGTTCATGGTGGGTCAGCAATCAGGCGGCGTATGAAAAACCCTGTAGGAGTGAGCCTGCTCGCGAGAGCAGTCTGTCAGTTGATGCACCGTTGACTGACACTCCGCCTTCGCGAGCAGGCTCACTCCTACATTAGGTTCGTGGTGGGTCAGCAATCAGGCGGTACATGAAAACCCCTGTAGGAGTGAGCCTGCTCGCGATAGCAGTCTGTCAGTTGATGCCCAGTTGACTGACACTCCGCCTTCGCGAGCAGGCTCACTCCCACATTGGGTTCATGGTGGGTCAGCAATCAGGCGGCGTATGAAAAACCCTGTAGGAGTGAGCCTGCTCGCGATAGCAGTCTGTCAGTTGATGCACCGTTTACTGACATTCCGCCTTCGCGAGCAGGCTCGCTCCTACATTGGGTTCGGGGTGGGTCAGCAATCAGGCGGTGTATGAAAAACCCTGTGGGAGCGCGCTTGCTCGCGAAGGCGTCAGATCAGGCACCTCGTCTTTTGAATGGCAACCCCGCGAAACCCTCACAACTTCGACACATCGCCGGTAGCCTCGGCAATAGTCGCCAACGTTTCCTCCATGCTGGCGATGTCCTCATGCAGCTTTTGAAACACCAGATCCAGCGATTCGGGGGCGTCGACGGTCTGATGGCCACGAAGCGACTCAACGCTACCGTTCTCCACATGCTGAAGAATGTCCACGCTTTCTCGCAGTGCCAACAACTGGTCAAAGATCGCGACAATCTGCGCCTGGCGCCGAGCGTTCATCATTACCACCCCAACCTGGCGCTGCCATCAGCAAACCATTCGCTCGCCAGCGGCAAACCCTGCGGTTTCCAGATCAGCGACCCCCATCCCAGACATGCAATGACCATACGCAGACTCAGCCTTTGGTTTTTCGCGGATCGGCGGCGCGCGGAAAGGTGCGCTCTTCCTGGATCGTGCCGTCCTCTTTGTGGATTTTCAGAGAGGCAGTTTTACCCTGCAGATAGTCACTGGCGATCTGGGTGATCTCGGCTTTGGTCTCAGCCGTTTTGGACGCACGCTGCGCGCCCTCTTTGACCAGTTCCCAATGCTGCTGGTTTTTGTTGATGTGGTAGTTATCCATTCCTTCACCTCTGATGTGAATAATCAAGACCGGTAATGGATTGACCTTGGCCGCGTCAGAGAGTTTGAAAGAATTGACTCCGACTCAATAGGCGAATTCATGGCCCAATTCGCTCTCCATCCACGCCAGAAAACGCCGGACCCGTGGGAAGCTGGAATGCGCCTTGGGAAATACCAAATGGTGCGCTGCCACCGCAGCACTCAGCGACTCAGGCGCCACTTCCACCAACGTGCCCGCCGCCAGATACTTCTGCGCAAGCAATGTGCTTTCCAGCGCGAAACCCAAGCCATGACTCGCCGCTTCCAGCGACATGTACGAACGATCGAAGCTCAATGCGTAAGGGCGTTCCGGACGCGCCAGGCCATGCTGGGCAAACCATTGCGGCCATTTGAGCAGGGTCGCTTCCGATAAAATCAGGTCGCATTCGAGCAGATCCGCCGCGCCGCGTACCGGTCGTTGCGCGAGCAGTTTCGGTGAGGTCAGCACCGCGAATGTTTCGTTCCTGACCGTACGCACCTCATAGCTTGGCCAGTTCGGCAGACCATGGCGGATATCGACGTCGATCTTGTCGCGACTGAAGTGCAGCGATTCATAGGAACACGACAGATTGATCTGAATGTCCGGATGACTGGCGCGGAACGCTTCCAGGCGCGGCATCAGCCAGAGCAGGCCAAAGCTTGGTGACGAATGCAGACGCAGGCAATCCAGGCTGACGTCGCTGGCCGCGCGTTCAGTGGCAACGGCGAGGCTGTGCAGAATGCCGGAGACTTCCTTGAGGTACTGCTCGCCGACCGGCGTCAGGGAGACACCCCGAGCGGCGCGAACAAATAACTGCCGGCCGATCATCCCTTCAAGTTTCGCCAGTTGGTGACTGACGGCCGACGGCGTCAGGTCCAATACTTCTGCCGCTCTGGCGACATTGCCGAAGCGCGCGGTTTGCTCGAAGGCCTGAATTGCTTTCAGCGGTGGCAGGACGATAGGTGCCTCAGTCTCAGGACGCATGGGGACTCCGTGGTGGTTTCTTGTGATGTACGGACCGGTTTCATTCAACCATCTGCGAGCAGGCCTGACGAGTGCTGAATTTTTTTCAGCATTGAGTGATTTTCGCGTTATTGCTCACCCTCCCCTCGAAGGACAAGCTGAGTCATCGGTTTTTCACAGACCGACCCAATAAAAACAATTCGAGGGCCTCCTCCATGCTTCTTCAAGACAAAGTCGCAATCATTACCGGTGCCGCTTCTGCCCTTGGCATTGGCCGCGCCACCGCGACCACGTTTGCGCAACACGGCGCTCGCGTGGTGATTCTCGATCTCGATGCCGCCGCCGCGCGGGACGCCGCCGCATCACTGGGCGAAGGTCATCTCGGCCTGGCGGCCAACGTGGCCGACGAAGCGCAGGTTCAGCAAGCCGTCGCCGCCATCATCGAGCACTTCGGGCGCATTGATATTCTGGTCAACAACGCCGGCATCACCCAACCGCTGAAGACCCTTGATATTCGTCCTTCGGACTACGACAAGGTGCTGGACGTCAGCCTGCGCGGCACACTGCTGATGTCGCAGGCGGTGATTCCGCTGATGCGGCAACAGTCTCGCGGCAGCATCGTCTGCATGTCGTCGGTGTCTGCCCAGCGCGGCGGAGGCATCTTCGGCGGCCCGCATTACAGCGCGGCCAAGGCCGGGGTGCTGGGTCTGGGCAAAGCCATGGCGCGGGAGCTGGGGCCGGACAACATCCGGGTCAACTCCATCGCCCCGGGGCTGATTCACACCGACATCACCGGCGGCCTGATGCAGGACGAACGTCGACACGCCATCATCGAAGGCATCCCGCTGGGTCGCCTGGGTCAAGCGCAGGATGTTGCCAACGCCGCGCTGTTTCTGGCCAGCGACCTGTCCGCTTATCTGACCGGCATCACCCTCGATGTGAACGGCGGCATGCTGATTCACTGAGTACCTCTGGGCGGGCCCGCGTGGCCCGTGCGGTTCTGGATCGATGACGCAGCCGGGCCTGATGGCCTGGCGGTCAATAAAAACAAGAGATCAGACCATCATGACTACCCTGTCGCTCGAAGCGGTTTCGACCGTGCGTTCTTCTGCCTATCGCAAAACGGCCTGGCGCCTGATGCCATTCCTGATGCTGTGCTACCTGTGCGCGTATCTGGACCGGGTCAACGTCGGTTTCGCCAAACTGCAAATGATGAATGATCTGGCCCTCAGCGAAACGGTCTACGGACTGGGCGCCGGCGTGTTCTTCATCGGCTATTTCCTCTGCGAAGTGCCCAGCAACATCATCCTGCACAAGGTCGGCGCGCGAGTCTGGATTGCGCGGATCATGATCACCTGGGGCATCGTCTCGGCGCTGTTCGCCTTCGTCGAAACCGCCTGGCAGTTCTATGCCCTGCGCTTTCTGCTGGGGATTGCCGAAGCCGGCCTGGCACCGGGCCTGTTGCTCTACCTGACGTATTGGTTTCCGTCCTATCGGCGGGCGCGCATGACGGTGTTGTGGTTCATCGCCATTCCGCTGTCAGGCATGGTCGGTGGCCCGCTCTCGGGCTGGATCATGAACCATTTTGCCGGCGTGCATGGCTGGGCCGGCTGGCAATGGATGTTCGTCCTTGAGGCGGTGCCCACCGTGGTCGTCGGCCTGCTGGTGCTGAGCTATCTGAAGGACGGCGTGCATCAGGCGACCTGGCTCAATGACGAAGAAAAAGCCTTGATCACTCGCGAACTGGCCGAAGACGACCAGCAAAAGGTCACCCACGCCTCGGTCGGCGAGTTCATCCGCGACCGACGCTTGTGGCTGCTGGCGGCGATCTATTTCTGTGTGGTGATGGGCCAATACGCAATCACATTCTGGCTGCCGACACTGGTGCGCAATGCGGGGGTTTCCGATCCGCTGCACATCGGTTTTCTGACCAGCCTGCCTTACCTGTGCGCCATCGCCGCCATGCTCCTGGTCGGGCGCAGTGGTGACAAACATCGCGAGCGCCGCTGGCACCTGATCGTGCCAATGATCGCCGGGGCCATCGGCTTGAGCCTGGCAGCGATGATGGGCGGCAATTCGACCTTGTCGATCCTCAGTCTGTGCCTCGCCGCCTCGGGCATTTTGTCTGCCACCTCATTGTTCTGGATGCTACCGACCACGCTGCTCGGCGGGGTGTCTGCGGCTGCCGGCATTGCGGCGGTCAACAGCTTCGCCAACCTCGCCGGCTTCTGTTCGCCTTATCTGATCGGCTGGATCACCACCCTGACCGGCTCCAGTGCCATCGGCATGTACCTGATCACCGGTGTGCTGTTCCTCGGCGCCAGTCTGGTCCTGCGCATTCCCGCCGCTTTGGTCAATCGTTGAGTTAACGGAGTTTCATCATGACGACTAATCTTTCACACGCTGTATCGCCGAGCCTGACCGAACGCGCGCACAACATTCGCCGCCACGCGCTGCGCATGGGCCAGGTTCAGGGTCAGGGCTACGTCGGTCAGGCCCTCGGCGCGGCTGATCTGCTGGCGGTCTCTTACTTTCATGCGATGAACCATCGCCCGGCAGATCCGCAATGGGAGCAGCGCGATCGCTTCTATCTCTCCATCGGCCACTACGCCATCGCTCTCTACGCAGCGCTGATCGAAGCCGAAATCATCCCCCTCGATGAGCTGGAAACCTACGGCTCGGATGACAGCCGCCTGCCGATGTCGGGCATGGCCGCCTACACGCCAGGGATGGAAATCACCGGCGGCTCGCTGGGTCAGGGCCTGGGCATCGCGGTCGGCGCTTGCCTTGGACTCAAGCGCAAAGGTTCGTCCTCGTTCGTCTACAACTTGCTGTCCGATGGCGAACTGAATGAAGGCTCGACCTGGGAAGCGGTGATGTCGGCTTCGCACTGGAAGCTCGACAACCTGATCGCCATCGTCGACGTGAACAACCAGCAGGCCGACGGCTACTCCAGCGAGATTCTTTCGTTCGAACCCATCGTCGATCGCTGGCAAGCCTTTGGCTGGTTTACCCAGCGCGTCGATGGCAATGACCTTGACGCACTGGTGACTGCTTTCGATGCCGCACGCCAGCATTGGGGCAATCAACCGCGGGTGATCATCTGCGACACGAAAATGGGCAAAGGCGTGCCGTTTCTGGAGAACCGGGAAAAGAATCACTTCATTCGCGTCGAAGAACACGAATGGGACCTGGCACTGAGCAATCTTGCAGAAGGAAAAGACCAATGAGCAACGCCGCCAACACTTCGACTTCGACTTCTACTGGCGAGCCGGTGAAAAAGCGCCTGACCACCTCGGCGATGATTGCCTCGATTGCTTCCGAGGGTCAGGCGACCCGCTCGGCACCGTTCGGCCACGCCCTCGCGGCACTGGCAGAGCAGCGCGCGGACATCGTCGGGCTCTCTGCTGACCTGTCCAAGTACACCGACCTGCACATCTTCGCCAAGGCGCACCCGGAGCGTTTCTACCAGATGGGCATGGCTGAACAATTGCTGATGAGCGCTGCTGCCGGCATGGCGCGCGAAGGTTTCGTGCCCTTCGCCACCACCTACGCGGTATTCGCCTCGCGCCGCGCTTACGACTTCATCTGCATGGCCATCGCCGAGGAAAATCTCAACGTCAAAATCGTCTGCGGCCTACCCGGCCTGACCACCGGCTACGGGCCGAGCCACCAGGCCACCGACGACCTGGCGATTTTCCGCGCCATGCCCAACCTGATGATTGTCGACCCGTGCGATGCGCTGGAAATCGAACAGGCCGTGCCGGCCATCGCTGCGCACCAAGGTCCGGTCTACATGCGCTTGCTGCGCGGCAATGTGCCGCTGGTGCTGGACGAGTACGGTTACCAATTCGAGATCGGCAAGGCCAAGACCCTGCGCACCGGTAATGATGTGCTGATCATCTCCACCGGCCTGATGACCATGCGTTCACTGGAAGCGGCCAAGCAATTGCAGGCCGATGGCATTGATGTAGCCGTCCTGCACGTGCCGACCATCAAGCCTTTGGATGAGCAAACCATTCTCGCCGAAGCACGCAAATCCGGGCGTCTGGTGGTCACCGCGGAAAACAGCTCGATCATCGGTGGTTTGGGCGAAGCGGTTGCCGGGTTGTTGTTGCGCAACGGCGTGACGCCCACCTTCAGACAGATCGCTTTGCCCGACGCCTTCCTCGACGCCGGCGCCCTGCCGACGCTGCATAATCGCTATGGCATTTCGACCCCGGCCGTCTGCGCGCAGATCAAGGCCTGGCTGTAACTTCATCAGGAGCGGCGCTTCGATTCGGGGCGCCCGCTTATCCGTAAAAAGAGAGGCAGAACGTGAAAGCACATGAACTGCTTGATCCCGACTTCAACAGTTTTCTCACTCCCGGCGCAGAAACCTGGACGCTGGACACGCTGCCGGCGATTCGAGAACGTGTTCACGGGACATTCAAATCCGAACAACAAGCGCGCTGTGAAAGCCTATGGACAACGGCCCACGACGGCGAGGGTTTGCGCCTGTGCCTCTACCGGCCCGCCAGCGCGGCACGGGAAAAAAAACCGGCAGTCATCCTTTATCTGCATGGCGGAGGTTTCGTCCTCGGCAGGCCGGAAATGGCCGATGACTATCTGGCCGATCTCGCCGACGAACTCGCGGCAATCATCGTCGCCGTCGATTATCGCCTTGCCCCGGAACACCCCTTCCCCATTCCCCTCGAAGATTGTTACACCGCCCTCGGCTGGGTTTTCGCCCATCAGCAAGCGCTCAATATCGAGGCCGACAAAGTGATTGTCATGGGGCACAGTGCCGGCGCAGGTCTGGCAGCAGCGCTGGCGATCCTGGCGCGCGATCGCGGCGAATATTGCATCGCCAGCCAGGTGCTGATTTATCCAATGCTCGATTACCGCTCGGGCAGCTCTGCTTCGCCTCACCAAAACGGTACGACCGGAGTGATTGGCTGGCCGCCACAAGCCAACCAGTTCTGCTGGCAGTGCCTGCGCGGCAACCACGCGCTGGATGACTCGCGAATCGGCTGGTTCTCACCGGCCCTGCAGGAGGACTTGAGTAACCTGCCCCCGACGTTTCTGGCCGTCGGGGCGCTGGATCTGTTTCTGGAAGAGGACGTGGCATTCGCCATGCGTCTGTCCCGCACCGGTGTTGCCGTCGAGCTGCATGTCTACCCTGGTGCGCCGCATATGTTTGATAAACACCCCGGAAATGTTACCGATCAATCAGCCCGGGACATCGTTCGATCACTTCAGCGATCGATAGCTAGCGCATGAAATGCTCGACAGCCTGAAAATCCGCTGAAACGAAAAAGCCCGATTTCTTATACAAAGCCTTTCGCACTTCCTGCGCTTATTGATTAATACCTTCGCAGATGGGTGACTGCGCAGGTCGTCATCGGAAGTCGGCACTCCGATATTGATTGGCCATTACCCGTCACTCCTCACGTCATCATTTTTCTGCGAGCCATTGTGGAAATGTAAAAGACGACACATTTTGTTGCATCCAAATATCGGTTGGATCCAACGTCCCGACAAACGGTAGCTGCCTGAATATCCATTGATTTCAAACAGATAAAAGTTGGCAAAATGCCAATCAACGGAATCGCCAAAAATCAGGCAGCCTCATTTCAAACTCCCTATCTATGGTTTTAAAACCATCCGTGGACGTCCGCCCACCATTTACAGGGAGTAGTAATGGACAACATCGTCATTGCCGACAAAGCCAATTCTCAGCTCACTGCCCAGAACTGGGGCAATGTTCAGCTCAGTCAGCCGTCAGTTATACAAATGCCGGTGCGTCCGGACCAACTGGCGTCGACCAGTCGCAGCGGTCAGGATTTGATCGTCAATCTGAAGTCTGGCGAGCAAATCAAAATCTCCAATTTCTTTGTCACCAGCCCTGACGGCGTACCCAATGACATTGTTTTTCAAGGCGACGACGCGACGCTGTGGCAGGCGCGCTACAGCGCCGAACCGTTCAACGGATTCACCTTCGAGGAAATTGACTCGCTCGACGAACTGATCGCCGGCGTCGGCGTGGTCGACGGCGCAACGCCCGCGTGGGCGATTGCCGGGCTCGGTCTGTTGGGCGCGGGTGGTGCGGCGGCCGCTGCGGGTGGCGGCGGCGGCGGTGGTGGTGGCGGCGGTGATAACGCTGGCGACGCGACGCCCCCTGCTGCTGCGACCGGACTGACCTTGTCCGCGGACGGGCGAGTGCTGAGTGGTTTTGGCGAAGCGGGCAGTGTGGTTCAGGTGCGCGACGCGGCGGGTAATCTTCTGGGCTCCGCAACCGTCGGCGCCGATGGCAGTTTCCAGGTCGACCTGGGGACGCCGCAGAACAATGGACAACCCTTGGACGTTACGCTGACCGACCCTGCGGGTAACGTGTCCACGCCAGGTACGATTACCGCACCCGATACGACCGCGCCCACGGCGCCAGCCAATCTGAGTGTGAGCGCCGATGGCACGCGGCTAGGGGGGACCGGTGAAGCCGGCGCGACCATTCAGGTGCGCGGCGCCGATGGCACCCTGCTCGGCAGCGCCGTCGTGGCAGCGGACGGCACCTTCAGCGTTGTGCTCAGCCCTGCGCAAACCGGCGGTCAGCCGCTAAGCGTGAGTGCCACCGATGCGGCCGGAAATGCGTCGCCGGCCACGACGGTCAGCGCACCGGAAATCGTCGAACCACAGACGCCGGCCAATCTGGGCCTGAGCAGCGACGGCAGCCAACTGACCGGCACCGCCCGAGCGGGAACCACCATCGAGGTCCGCGCCGCCAATGGTGAATTGCTCGGGCGTGCGGCGGTGGGTGCTGACGGTACTTTCATACTCACGCTGATCCGCGCGCAAGCCAATGGCGAAGTCATCAGCATCGTGGCAATCAATAGCGTCGGTGCGCAATCGCCGACAGTCACCTTGAATGCGCCGGACATCACGGGTCCCGCCGCTGCAACCGAGGTGGCCGTCAGCAATGACGGGCTGTCAGTCACTGGCCGTGGCGAACCCGGCAGCACCGTCAGCGTCACCAATGCGCAAGGGGTGGTGCTCGGCACAGCGCTCGTCGCAGCCGACGGCTCGTTCAGCGTCCAGCTCAGCGCGGCGCAAATCGACGGTGAAGCACTGATCGTGCAGCTCACCGACGCCGCCGCCAATCCTTCGCCAGCCGTTACCATCATCGCCGTCGACCTTGATGGCCTGACCCAACCGAGCGATCTGGCATTGAGCGTGGACGGCACCCGATTGAGCGGGCGCGGCCAGGCCGGATCGACGGTGACTGTCCGCGATGCCAACGGCAATCTGCTCGGCTCGGCAGTGGTCGCAGCGGACGGCACGTTTACCGTGCAACTGAGCACGCCACAGAACAATGGCGATACGTTGCAGATCAGTGCAAGCGACAGCGCCGGCAATACCTCCCCGCCGTTGAATTATGTGACGCCGGACACCCAGGGCCCGGCGGCGGTGTCCGACCTCACTCTCGATGGTCAGGGACAGACGCTCACCGGCAAGGGTGAAATCGGCGCTTCGATCACCGTGCGCGATCCGGCGGGCAACATCATTGGCACCGGCACGGTCGGTACCGATGGCAATTTCACCGTCAACCTCTCGACCGCGCAGACCGACGCGCAACAACTGCAAGTGATTCAAACCGACGCCAGTGGCAACCCGTCCGCGCCGGTCAATGTGACCGCACCCGACCTGACGATTCCGGTTGCGGTGTCTGATGTGAGCATTTCGGCGAACGGCGCAGTGGTCTCCGGCGCAGGTCAGGCCGGCGCCACCGTTACCGTCACCGATGCGGGCGGGGTGGTATTGGGAACGGCGGTGGTCGGCAGCAACGGACGCTTCGAAGTCACGCTGTCCTCACCACAAACCAATGGTCAGAACCTCAGCGTCGTGCAGACCGATGGCTCGCCCACAGGCTCCCCGGCGGTACCGGTTGAAGCGCCCGACATTCAGGCCCCCGCCGCGCCATCGGATCTGGCGCTGGACGCCACCGGCACTGAGCTCAGCGGTACAGGCGAGCCCGGCGCCACCGTGACGGTGAAGGACGCGGCCGGCAACACGCTGGGCACGGCGATCGTCGACGGTACCGGCGCGTTTTCCGTGACACTGAACAGCCCGCAGATCGATGGTCAGCAACTGCAAGTAAGCCAGTCCGACGGCGTGAACGTTTCTCCCAACACGCCGTTGACGGCAGCGGATACCACGGCGCCGCTCGCACCTGACAACGTCGTGCTCAGCAGCAACGGCGTGACATTGAGCGGGACCGGACAGGCCGGCAGCACCGTCACGGTCAGCGCGCCGGATGGCTCGGTGCTTGGCACCACGGTAGTTGCCAGCGACGGTAGTTTTACCGTCAACCTGAGTCCAGCCCAGCTCGACGGGCAGGTATTGAGCGTCATCCAGACCGATGCGAGCGCCCTGCCCTCGCCGGTCACTCCGGTCACGGCACCCGACATCACCGCGCCGCCCGCACCGACCGGGCTGGTCATCGACCCGGCAGGCGCCACAGTCACTGGCACTACGCAGCCGAATAACACCGTGCAGGTGCTGGATGCCGACGGCAACGTCATCGGTACCGCGACCGCTGACGGCACGGGCGCATTCACGGTCAATCTGGATACCGCCCAGACCAATGGCGAAGCCTTGCAGGTGGTGGTGTCGGACGGCACCAACAGTTCGCTGCCAGGTAGCGTCAGCGCACCGGACAGCACGCCGCCGGCGGCGGTGAGTGATCTGGCGATCAATCCCGCCGGCACACAGGTGTCCGGTCTCGCAGAGCCCGGCACCACCGTCACCGTGAGCATTGCCGGCGGTAGCGTCCTGGGCACCGCAACGGCAGGTGCCGATGGCCGCTTCGTCGTCACACTGGATCCAGCGGCAGGCACTAGCAGCGCTCTGGAAGTGATCAGCACTGACGGCGGCGGCAACGACTCGCCGGCGGTGCCGCTGGCAGGTCCCGATGGCACTCAAGTCGCCACGCCGAGCGATCTGGCGTTGAGTGCCGACGGTTTCACCCTGACCGGTGCGGGCACGCCTGGCAGCACGGTGACAGTGACCAACAGCAATGGCGATGTCCTGGGCACCGGCCTGATCAACAGCTTCGGGCGCTTCACCCTGCTGCTCAGCGTCAAGCAGATCAATGCGCAAGTCCTGCAAGTCACCGCCACCAGCCCCGACGGTGATGTGTCGGTGCCTGGCACCGTCACCGCTGCCGATGGCACACCGCCGGACGCGGTGACCAATCTGGTGCTGAATGCCAACGGCACGGCGCTGACCGGTCGCGGCGAGGCCGGCGCAACGGTCACCGTCACCGACCCGGCAGGCACCGTGCTCGGTACTGCACTGGTCGCCAGCAATGGCACCTTCAGCCTGACGCTGACCCCGGCGCAGCTCAATGGCCAGGCGCTCACGGCGGTCCAGAGCGATGCCGCCGGCAACCTGTCGCAACCGGCCAGCATCATCGCTACGGACCTGCAACCGCCCGCCGCCGCTACCGGTGTCAGCATCAATGACGTCGGCACCGTGGTCAAAGGCCAGGGCGAAGCCGGCAGCACCGTGACCGTGCGCGATGCCGCCGGCAATGTCCTGGCGACTGGTCTGGTCGATCAGAGCGGCAATTTCCAGGTCACCCTGCCCAATGCTCAGAACACGGGCGAAACCCTGCAGGTCACCCTGACCGACGCCAACGGCAACACCTCGCCGTCCACCGGCGTGATCACCGTCGACGGCACCCCACCGGCCGCCGTGCAGAATCCGTTGATCAGCGCCGATGGCATTACCCTCAGCGGCACTGGTGAAGCAGGCGCAACGGTGAATGTCACCACCGCCGACGGCGTTCTGCTGGGCAGCGCCGTGGTCGGCGCGGATGGCTCGTTCAGCGTGACCCTGGCGCCAGCACCGACCAATGGCGAGGCGTTGGCGATCAGCCAGACCGACCCTGCCGGCAATGTCTCGCCGTCGACCAGCGTCAATGCGCCGGACATCAGTCCACCGGCGGCACTGACCCAAGTCGCCGTGAATGCCGATGGCGTCACCGTTACCGGCCACGGCGAACCCGGCGCCACCGTGTCTGTGCGCAGCGCTGACGGTACCTTGCTCGGTACCGCACAAGTCGGCAGTGGCGGCGCGTTTACCGTCACCCTCAACGCGCCACAACTGAATGCCGAAGTGCTGACCGTCACCCAAGAGGATCCGCCGGGCAATGTGTCCACGGCGGTTGAAGTCATCTCGGTGGATTTGACTGCGCCGGCAATTCCGAGCGCGCTGACCCTGAACGCGGCTGGCGTGCAACTGGCCGGTAATGCCGAGGCCGGCAGCACGGTGACCGTGCGCGACAGCCAGGGCAATCTTCTCGGCACCACCACGGCCGCTGCAAACGGCACCTTTCAAATAACGCTGAACAGCCCGCAGACCAATGGCCAGGCGCTGAACGTGACGGCCACCGACGCGGCGGGAAATCCATCGGCGCCGGCCATTGTCAACGCTGCCGACAGCAGCGCCCCGTTGGCGGCCAGCGATCTGGCAGTCAGCGCCAACGGTGCCACGCTCACCGGCATCGGCGAAATCGGCGCCAGCGTAGAAGTGCGTGACGCCGGCGGTGCGTTGTTGGGCACCGCCACCGTTGGCAGCAACGGCAATTTCAGCGTCACCCTGTCTCCAGCAGCCGTGGCCGGTTCGACTCTTTCCGTGGTGCAGATCGACGCCGCTGGCAACACCGGGCCGGCCAGCCCGGTCACCGCGCCGGGTAATCTGGCGGAAAGCGCACCGACCAATCTGGCCCTGAGCGCTGACGGCCTGACTCTGTCCGGCTCGGCCACCGCTGGCAGCACCGTAAGCATCCGCAATGCCTCGGGCGTGTTGCTCGGCACCGCGCTGGTAGCGGCGAATGGCACCTTCAGCGTCACGCTGAATGCCGCACAACTGAACGGCGAACAGCTGTCTGCCGTAGCGACGTCGAGCACCGGCGTCAATTCGTCCCCGACCGACTACACCGCTGCCGATATTGCTGCGCCAGCCCCGCTGAGCGAACTGAGTCTGGCAGCCAACGGTACTGCGTTGACCGGTCGCGGTGAAGCTGGTGCAACCGTAACGGTGCTCGGCACCGGCGGGGTTGTTCTCGGCAGCGCCGTAGTGGCAGCCAATGGCACGTTCAGCGTCACCCTCAGCCCGGCGCAAACCGCAGGCCAGACTTTGAGCCTGAGCCAGGCCGACGCCGCCGGCAACGAATCCAACAGCGTCAACCTGATCGCCCCGGACCTGATCGCGCCCAATCCGCCAGCGGCGCTGGTGGCAAGCGCTGACGGCGCGCTGCTGTCAGGTACCGGCGAGGCCGGCACCACGGTCAATGTGTACAACGCCGCCGGTACGCTGGTCGGCACCGGCACCGTGAGCATCGATGGCACGTTTGCGATCACCCTGACCACACCGCAAGCCAACGGTCAGGCACTGACCGTATCGCTGACAGATGCGGCGGGCAACACTTCGGCGGCCACACCGTTCACCTCAGTCGACAGCACAGCGCCAGCGGCTGTCACGCAACTGACCATCGGCGGCGACGGTGCAAGCCTGACCGGGCGCGGCGAACCGGGCGCGCAGGTTCGAGTCATCGACAGTGACGGCAACGTGCTTGGCACCGCCGTGGTCAGCCCGACCGGCACCTTCACTCTGACCCTGACCCCGGCGCTGACCAACGCCGAAGTGATCACCGTGGTCCAGGCCGATGCGGCTGGCAACGACTCGCCTGCCGTGAGCCTGACCACACCGGACTTCACTCCGCCCGATCCGCTCGCCAACGTCGACATCAACTCGTCGGGTGCGCTGGTCATCGGCACTGGCGAACCGGGCGCGACCGTGACCGTGCGCGATGCCAACGGCACCTTGCTCGGCACCAGCGTGGTACTCGGCGACGGCACCTTCAGCGTCACCCTCAATCCGCCGCAGATCAACGAACAGATTCTCAGCGTGCAGCAGGCCGATCCACCCGGTAACGTCAGCGCGCCGGTGACCGTCGTCGCGCCGGATCTGACCCCGCCGGCGACCCCGGCCGAGCTGCAGCTGAATGCCGATGGCGACACGCTCACCGGTACCGGCGAAGTCGGCGCCACTGTGCGGGTGACAGCGGCGGACGGCACCGAACTGGGTACCGGCACCGTCGGCAGCGATGGACGCTTCCAGATCAACGTGACCCCGGCGCAAACCAATGGCCAGGCGCTGTTCGTGGTGTTGGCGGATGCGGTCGGCAATGCCTCGCCTGCCGGCACTCTGACGGCACCTGACAGCACGCCTCCTGCCGCATTGACCGACGTCGATATCGACGCCAGCGGCAGCCTGATCACCGGTTCCGGTGCGGCGGGCTCGCAAGTGGTCGTCACCAACGCGCTGGGCACGATCGTCGGCACTGGCACCGTGCAGGCCGACGGCAGTTTCAACGTCACCCTCGATCAACCGCTGCTCAACGGCGAAGCCCTGTCGGTGATCCAGCGTGATGCGGCGGGCAATCCCTCGCCGATCGTCCCCGTCACTGCACCGGACGTCACCGTGCCGGCCGCGCCCACTGGCCTGGTGCTCACTGCCGACGGCTTGACGCTGACCGGCACCGGTGAAGCTGGCGCCACCGTACGCGTGCTCAGCGCGACTGGCACCGTGCTGGGCTCGGCAACCGTGGCCGGCAATGGCTCGTTCAGCGTGACCCTCAATCCGCCGCAGGTGAACGGTGAGCTGCTGAGCGTCAACCAGACCGATCTGGCGTCGAACACTTCGCCATCAGCGCCCGTGCAGGCAGGCGACACCACAGATCCGCTGGAAGTCGCCGACCTCAACGTCAGTCCGGATGGCTTGGCCGTAACCGGTACCGGCGAGCCTGGGGCAACCGTCACCGTGCGCGACGGCACCGTGGTGCTCGGCACCGCGACGGTGGCCGCAGACGGCAGTTTCAGCGTCACCCTGTCCGCCGCGCAGATCGATGGCCGCGCACTGTCCGTCGTGCAAGCCGACGCGCAAAACAACCTGTCCGAGCCGGTATTGGTCGACTCGCCGGACAGCACCGCACCGATCGCGCCAACAGTCACTTCGCTGACCGGCGCCGGCACTTTGCTCGCCGGGACCGCCGAAGCCGGCAGCACCGTCACCGTGTTGTCTGCCAACGGCACCGTGCTCGGCACAGCGGTGGCGCTGGGCAACGGCACCTACACAATCACCCTGAATCCGCCCCAGGCCAACGGTCAGTTGTTGTCGGTGATCGCAACGGATGAGGCGCAAAACGTATCGCCGGTGCTGCTCTACCCGGCGGCTGACACCACCGCTCCGGACGCCGTCACCGGTCTGACCATCAGCGGCGATCTGACCCAACTCGCCGGTCGTGGCGAAGCCGGCGCGACGGTCGAAGTGACCGACGCGCTGGGTAATGTGGTCGGCACTGGCACAGTGGCGGCCAACGGTACATTCCTGATCGATCTGGATCCGGGCATCACCGCCGGCCAGGTGCTGACGGTGAATCAGACCGACGTCGCAACCAACGTCTCGGCAGACGCCATCCTGACCGTTCCGGCGGTTCCAGCACCCGATGCGCCGGACAATCTTGTGCTGACAGCCGACGGCGTGACGCTGACCGGTACGGCGGCGATCGGCACCACCATCAATGTCTACGGGCCTGACAACAGTCTGATCGGCACTGGCGTCACTGGCGCGGATGGCACCTTCAGCGTAGTGCTCACGCCGGCGCAAACCAACGGCCAGAGCCTGGAAGTTACCGCCAACACCGCACTAGGCGGCGCGTCGCTGCCGACTGAAATCACCGCGGGGGACACCTCGGCGCCGGCGCCACTCAGCGATCTGGCGGTCAACGCCAGCGGCACACTGGTCACCGGTCGCGGCGAAGTCGGCGCAACTGTGACCATCACCGGCGCTGGCGGCGTGGTGCTGGGCAATGCGACGGTGGGCGCCAACGGCACCTTCAGCGCGCAGCTCAATGCGCCGCAGGTCAACGGTCAGGTGCTCAATGCGACTCAGACCGATGCGTCCAGCAACACTTCGCCCGGCCTTAACGTAACCGCGCCGGACATCACCCCTCCGGCGGCTCCGACGGCGCTGGTGCTCAGCGGCGCCGGTCTGGTGCTCGGCGGGCTCGGTGAAGCCGGCGCCACCGTCACCGTGCGCGGTGTCGGCGGCGCGGTGCTGGGCACTGCGACAGTAGCGGGCAATGGCACTTTCTCGGTGACCTTGTCCTCCGCACAACTCAATGGCCAACAACTGAGCGTCACGCAGAGTGATGCGGCGGGCAACGTCTCGCCAGCGACCAACCTCAGCGTCGCCGATACGACAGCGCCGGCACCGCTGAGCAATGTCACCCTGAACGGTACCGGCCTGGCCGTCAGCGGCACCGGTGAAGCCGGCGCCACAGTCAGCGTGACCAATGCGGCGGGCACCGTGCTCGGCACCGCCGTGGTCAATGCCGGCGGCACGTTCACCGTGCAACTGTCCAGCGCCCAACTGAACGGCCAGCAGCTGAACGTTCAGCAGGCAGACCCGGCGGGCAACCTGTCGCCGGTATTCAACCTGACGGCAGCGGATGTGCAGGCGCCAGTCGCGGCCAGCGGTCTGACGCTCGCTGCCAACGGTCTGACCTTGAGCGGTACCGGTGAAGCCGGTGCAACGGTCAACGTCTACGGCCCGGGCGGCGCGCTGCTTGGCACCACCACCGTGGGCAGTGGTGGCACGTTCAGCTTCAACCTGAACACCGCGCAACTGGACGGGCAATTGTTGACCGTGCGCCTGGTCGACCCGGCCGGCAATCTGTCGCCCAACGCCAGCGTGACAGCACCGGACGTCACCGCCCCCGGCGCACCGACCGGCGTCAGCGTCAACGGCAGCGGCACCTTGCTTACCGGCGTCGGCGTGCCCGGCTCGACGATCAGCGTGCGTGGCGCCGGTGGTGTGGTACTCGGCACCGCGACCGTCGCCGCCAATGGCAGCTTCTCGGTGGTGCTGGCGTCGGCGCAGATCAACAGTCAGGTGCTCAGCGTCACTCAGGCGGATCCGAGCGGCAACGTATCGGCAGCGGCAACCGCAACGGCACCGGACCTCACGCCTCCGGCGGCGGCCACGGCGCTGCTGGTCGGTGCCGACGGCCTGACCGTCACCGGTACCGGTGAGGCCGGCGCCACGGTGACCATCAAGTCGGCCACCGGCACCGTTCTGGGCACCGGCACGGTCAACAACCTCGGGGTGTTCACCGTCACCCTGAACAGTGCGCAGATCAACGGCGAAAAACTCACCGTCAATCTCAGCGACGCACGTGGCAACGTTTCGGTGGCCGCCAACGTCACCGCGCCGGATGTCGACGTCAACGCGCCAGTGGTCGCCAGCGATAACCTCGCCGTCGGCACTGTCACGCTGGCCCCGGTCACCGCGTCGCAGACCTTCAACGATTCGTTCACCACCCTGCTGGCCGGGTTCTCGAAAACCTTCACCTTCACCGTCGCCGGCGGTACGCGTCTTGATCCGACCCTGACGCTGACTACCAGCAGCCTGATTTCGCTGATCGATGGCGTGGTCTATACCCTGCAAGTGAAGGATGCCAGCGGCAACTGGGTCACCCTGGATGTCAACGGCAGCAGTGGCCTGCTCGATCTGATTGCCTTGGCCGGCCAGGGTGTGCGGGTCGACATCGGTAACCTGCTGTCAGGCGATTATCGACTGACCGTGTCGAGCACCGGCATCGGCGTGTTGACCACGGTCAATACCCAGCTGCAACTGGACGTCAGCAGCCTGACCCAGTTCAACGGCATTGCCGGGCCGGCGGTGACCGGCAACGTCATCACCAACGTCGGGGTCGATGGCACGGTCGATCAGACCGGTCCGGACAACGGCGCGCAATTGCAGATCTTCAAGAACGGCGCCTGGGTCAGCGCCGGTGCCGGCACCACCGTGCAAGGGCTGTACGGCACGCTGACGATCGACGCCAACGGCAACTACAGCTACAAACCGAACGGCAGTGTGGGCAGCGTCGGCAAAGTCGATGTGTTCAATTATCAACTGGTGCACCCGAACGGCTTGAGCGACACCGCCAATCTGTATGTGCGCATCGACAGCCCGCAAGCCACCGAAGTGTGGAATGACGCCAACCTCGGCAGCCCGGCACTGGTGGTGGATGCGACGCCGGACATCGCCTCGACCGACGTCACTCTGGTCAACCGCGAAGTCACCACCAACTCCGCGCTCGGCACGTTCAATGTGCTGCTGGGCGGCGGCAGCGGTAACTACAACACCGTGGTCGCGGCCGATACCGTCAGTGACCTGACCGTGGTGGTCAACTCGAGCAACCTGTTGGCACTGCTCGGCTCGATGACAGTGGGCCTGTACAAACTCAACACCGCGACCAACCAATATGTGCTGGTCAAGAGCTACGGCGGCAACGCCCTGCTCAACCTCGGCGGTGGTAACTACGGGATCAAGTTCGACGACCAGACCGCCGGCAGCTATCAGGTGCGGGTGGCGGTCGGCGGCCTCGGACTGCTGACCAGCGTCAACACCAGCCTGATCAACGTGGCGACCTACAACAACCAGTTCGTGGTCGGCAGCTACACGCCGGTGTCAGGCAATCTGCTCACCGACACCGCAGGCGGCGGTGCCGATGTGTTGGGCTCGGTGTACACCTTGCTCAGCGTACTGGTCGCCGGCAATTACGTGGCGCCGGGTTACAACGGCGTCTCGCTGGTCGGCAACTACGGCACCCTGCTGGTGCAGGCCAACGGCAACTACACCTACACACTCAAGGCTGGGCTGACCGATGCGGTGATCGGTCAGGAAGACACCTTCACCTATCAGCTCACCCACCCGAACGGTACGGTCGATACCGCGACGCTGACCATCGACCTGAACAAGGCCGGCGCTTTCGCCAGTACCGCGTTCTCGGCGCTGGCCAGCGATGACCTGGGTCTGGCCCACGCCGCTGGCAGCGAGCTGATCCAGGGCACCGAGGGCAACGACACTCTCGACGGCTCCCACGGTGGCGCCGTCACCCTGCAAGGTGGAGGTGGCGACGACACGCTGATCATCGCCGACCAGCAGTTCGCTTCGGTCGATGGCGGCAGCGGCACCGACACCCTGCTCTGGGCCGGTGGCGACGTGTCGATCAACCTCGGCGATCTGCAGAGCAAGATCCACAACGTCGAGATCCTCGACCTCAACCATTCCAGTGCGGTTGCCCTGACGCTGAACCTCAGCGACCTGCTGGCGATCACGTCCTCGGATAACAACACCCTGCTGATCAAGGGTGACGAAAAGGACAGCGTGCACATGACCGATGGCTGGGTCGCCGATGGCACGCAGCAAGCCGACGGCATCGACTATGTTCAATACACGGCGCAGGAGGATCCGAGCCACCACTTGTGGGTGCAGAACGGCATTCAAGTGGTTTGAAACAAAGGCATCAGCAACGTCCGTCTCTCAACAGTAAGGGAAGTCTGTGGAGTCAGTTTTTCGCCAGAAATGGCCGGTGGTCCTGTTGACCATCGGCCTCTACCCCGCTTTCACCGTCGGCGTTCGCGCCGACGACAATTTCGACAGCAGCTTGCGCAGCATCAGCCCGTCGCAACTGCAACAACCGGCAGGCAATGACAGTCGTCAGCGCCCTGCCCCTGCTTCCAGGGCCTCCGCCGATGCGGACGCTCTGGGGCTGGAACAAGCGGTCAGGCTGGCCGTGGACTGGCACCCACGGATCGGCGAGGCCATCGGCACGCTGTTCCAGCAAGGCGAAGGGGTCAACGTCGCCGAATCCGGCTATTACCCGCAGGTCACCGGCGGCATCAAGGGTGGCTACACCAGCGGTTACGGCAGCGATGCCGGCAGCCAGTCGGTGAACATTTCCCTCAAGCAGATGTTGTATGACTTCGGCAAGGTATCCAGTTCCGTCGACGCCGCCCGCGCCCGGGTGGCACGCAGTCAGGCCGGGATTCTGCTGGCGATCGATGACATTGCGCGCGACACCGCCAAGGCCTACATCGAAGTGCAGCGCTACCAGCATCTGCTCGAGGTTGCGCGCGAACAGATTCAAGGTATTGGCGGCATCGTCGACCTGGCCAAACAGCGCAGCGACATGGGCGCCAGCACCCGCTCCGATATGGTCCAGGCGCAGTCCCGGGCCGAAGGTGCGACGGCGACGTTGCAGGAATTCAAGGCGCAATACGCACGCTGGCAAGCCACCCTGACCAGCCTGCTCGGACGGCGCACGCCGCCAGCGGTGAGTGACGCTGCTGCGCCGACGCTGAGTCAGGCCTGTGACGTTTCGCAAATCTCCGACACCCTGCCCGCCGTCCTCCAGGCCGCTGCGCAACGCACTCAGGCCCAGGCCGAACTGGCCCAGGCCAAGGCCGAAGCCTACCCGACCCTGTCTCTGCAACCGTCGGTCAATCAATACCTGGACGACCACTACGATGATCAGAACTCCCGCGCTGATCGCACCCAAATCGGGATCTTTCTCAACCTCGAAGTGCCGATCTACCAGGGCGGTGCGATCAGCGCGCGCAGCCGCGCCGCCGGCCATGCGCTGACCGCAGCGGACTCGGCCGAAGACTTCGCGCGCCTGCAAGCGCGTCAGGGTCTGGCTGAAGCCCAGGCGCAGACCTCGGGCCTGAACCGGCGGCTGCGCTCGCTGGAATTTCGCCAGACCAGCATCACCGAAGCGCGCATGTTGTACGGCCGCCAATACCTCGAGCTGGGCACCCGCCCGCTGCTGGACTTGCTCAACGCCGAGCAGGAAATCCACCAGTCGCGCTTTGATCTGGTCAACACCCAAGCCGATCTGCAACGTCTGCAGATCGACTGCTTCTACAACAGCGGTGCGATTCGCCGGGTCTTCGGCATCGACCACAGCGCCATCCAGAATGTCGAGATCCTGCCATGACCGATGCCAGCATCACTATTGCTGAACCCGCCGCTGCCGAGGCTCGCGAGGATTATTCACCGTGGCTGGAAGCGGTGCTCAAGGTCGCCCGCCACTATCGCCTCGATGTCTCCCCGGAAAGCGTGCGCCTGGCGTCGGTGCACAGCGAAGGCCGCGTCGAAGAAGTGGTTCGGCACATGGCGCGTCAGGCCGGACTCAGCGTCAAGTTCGCGGTGTTCGACAACAAGAGCCTGAGCCGCTGGCGCACGCCGCTGGTGGTGCAACTGCGCGATGGTCAGGTCGGCGTGCTTGAAAGCATTGGCGAGACCGGCGAGCTGGGCATCTGCTTCAGCGGCGACCAGGGTTTGCAGAGCCGCATGGACGCCGCCGCTCTCGCCGAGCAGGCCCTGCGCACGGTGATTCTGCGCCCGACGCAACCGGTGGCGGACGTGCGCACCAACGACTACATCAAGCCGTACGACGAACACTGGTTCCGGCGCATCGTCCTTACCGACCTGCGCCCCTACAGCCAAGTGATGATCGCCTCGCTGGTCGCGAATCTGCTGGGGATGGCCGGAGTGCTGTTTTCCATGCAGGTGTACGACCGGGTGATTCCGGCCGAATCGCTGCCGACCCTGTACGTGCTGTTCGGTGGGGTAATGCTGGCGCTGCTGTTCGATTTCGTCATGCGCATCCTGCGTCTGCGCATCACCGATGTACTGGGCAAGCGCGCCGATCTGCGCGTCTCCGATCTGGTGTTCGGCCATGCCTTGCGCCTGCGCAATTCCGCGCGGCCGAAATCCACTGGCTCGTTCATCTCGCAACTGCGCGAGCTGGAACAGATTCGCGATCTGATCACCTCCAGCACCGCCACGGCGCTGGCGGACATGCCGTTTTTCCTGCTGTTCCTGCTGGTGTTCTATTTGATCGGCGGGCCGCTAGTCTTGATTCCACTGGTGGCGCTGGTGTTCATGTTGCTGCCCGGGATCATCGCGCAACCGCGTCTGGCCCGACTGGCCAATGCGTCGATGCGCGAAGCCGCGCTGCGCAACGCCATGCTGGTGGAAAGCATTCAAGGCCTCGACGACATCAAGGCACTACAGGCCGAGCAACGTTTCCAGCAACAGTGGAATCAATACAACGCTGCCTCGGCGGACAGCAGCCTGCGTTTGCGCACGTTGACCAACAGCCTCGTGGCCTGGACGCAGAATGTGCAGGGCGGCGTGTTTGCGGTGGTGATCGTGTTCGGCGCGCCGATGGTGATTGCCGGCGACCTGACCACCGGCAGTCTGGTCGCGGCGTCGATCCTGTCGTCGCGGATGATGGGGCCGATGGCGCAACTCACCCATGTGCTCACCCGCTGGCAGCAGGCCAAGGTCGCGCTCGAAGGCCTGAACCGGATCATGCAGATGCCGGTGGATCATCCCGAAGGCAGCCAGCGCGTGCACCTGCCGGCGATTCGCGGCGACTACCGCCTGCGTCAGGCCAGTTTCCGCTACAGCGAGGAATCGTCCCCGGCGCTCAACAGCATCGACCTGAGCATTCGCCCCGGCGAGCGCATCGCCCTGCTCGGCCGTAACGGCGCCGGCAAGTCGACCTTGCTCCAGGCACTGGGCGGCGCCATGGATCTGAGCAGCGGCGAAACCACCCTGGACGGCATCGCCCTGGCGCATCTCGACCCGGCTGACCTGCGCCGCGACGTGGGCTTGTTGTCGCAACAGGCGCGGCTGTTTCACGGCACCCTGCGCGACAACATCACCCTCGGCGCCGGTCAGGCCAGCGATCAGGAGATCATTGCCGCGCTGACCGTCACCGGTGCGCTGGATTTCGTCCGGCAGTTGCCCAAAGGCATGGATCACCTGGTACTTGAAGGCGGGCTGGGATTGTCTGGCGGCCAGCGTCAGAGCTTGCTGCTGTCGCGCTTGTTGATCCGTCAGCCACAAGTGCTGTTGCTCGACGAACCGACCGCGGCGCTGGATGACGTCACCGAACGACTGCTGCTGGAAAAACTCGCGACCTGGACTCAGGGCCGAACGCTGGTCGTCGCCACGCACCGGGTCAGCGTGTTGCAACTGGTCGAGCGGATCATCGTTCTCGACAACGGGCGCATCGTCATTGACGACCATCGCGACGCGGCACTCGCGCGGCTGCGCGCACCGGGCAAAGGAGTGGCGGTATGAAACCGATGATGACCGACGTACCGGACCCGATGTCCTATCTCGACGGCCGCGATGAGCGTGCCCTGGCCGGTGGTGCAAAGGTGATCTGGGGTTGCGCGCTGATGCTCGCCTGCTTCGTCGCGTGGGCGGCGTGGTTTGAGATCGTCGAGGTCTCGACCGGCACCGGCAAAGTGGTGCCGAGCTCGCGCGAGCAAGTGATTCAGTCGATGGAGGGCGGCATTCTCGAGCAGCTCAACGTTACTGAAGGCGCGTTGGTCGAGCGCGGCCAGATTCTCGCGCAACTGGACCCGGTGAAGAACCAGTCCAACGTCGGCGAAAGCGCGGCCAAGTACCGCGCGGCGCTCGCGAGCGTCAACCGCTTGCAGGCCGAGGTCAGCGAAAAACCGCTGGCCTTTGACGCCTCGCTGCAGGAGTTTCCCGATCTGATCCGCGCCGAAACCGAGCTCTACCAGACCCGTCGCAAAGGTCTGGCGGAAACCCTCGATGGTATTCAGAGCTCGCTGAAACTGGTGCGCAGCGAACTGGCGATCACCGAGAATCTGGCGAAGATCGGCGCCTCGAGTCGGGTCGAAGTGCTACGCCTGACCCGTCAGCGCTCGGAGCTGGAATTGAAGGCCACCGAAGCCCGTTCCGATTACATGGTCCGCGCCCGCGAAGACCTGGCCAAAGCCAACGCCGAAGCGCAGATGCTCGAGGCAGTGATCCGTGGTCGTACCGATTCGCTGTCGCGCCTGACCCTGCGTTCGCCGGTGCGCGGTATCGTCAAGGACATCGAAGTCAGCACCATTGGCGGGGTGATCGCGCCCAACGGCCAGGTCATGCAGATCGTGCCGCTGGATGAACAACTGCTGATCGAGACGCGCATCTCGCCGCGCGACATCGCCTTCATTCATCCGGGTCAGGCGGCGAAAGTGAAAATCACCGCTTATGACTATTCGATCTACGGCAGCCTCGACGGCGAAGTGGTGACGATCTCGCCGGACACGATTCAGGACGAAGCCAAGCCGGAGATTTTTTACTACCGCGTGTTCATCCGCACGTCGTCGGATGAACTGCGTAACAAGGCCGGCAAACGCTTCGCCATCGTGCCCGGAATGATCGCTACGGTCGACATTCGTACCGGCGAAAAAACCGTGCTGGACTACCTGATCAAACCGCTCAACCGCGCCCGCGAAGCGTTGCGCGAACGTTGATCAGCGACTGGCCAGCTTGGTCGCCGGCGGCGCCGTCGGGGTAATACTCGCCTGATAGCGCGCCCACTCGCGATTGATCTCCGCGTACGGCAGGAAAATGCTCACGCGCGGTTGATCAAGCAGGTCCGGGCGCTTGAGGCGGCTGACGTCATCGCGGGTCAAAAACGCCACGTTGATGCCGACTACCTTGCCATCGGCGGAAAATACCGGCCCGCCGGACATGCCTTTGGCCAGTGCGCCATTGTGAGTGCCATAGAGCACGTTGCCCTCTTTGACGTCGAGGCGAACCATCGCCGGCAATGCCTGACCGGTGCCCTTGACCGACATGTACAGCGAATTGAACCCCACCGAGGTCAGCTCTTCGCCCGGCTTGTAGCCGCGCCATCCCGGCACGCTATTGGCCTTGTGGCGGAAGAACTGCACGTCTGCCTGCCCCTGGAAAACCGTGCCCGACAGGTAAGGAATGTGCTTCACCGTCACGGCGTAATCTTCATTCCATTGCACAGCCGAACCCATCAGCACGTAAGGCAAAGGCGCGCCGGAGTGAACGACAAAGGCTTGGTCTAAAACAGGATCCTGAACAAAAGCGACTGGCATTCCATTGCACCCGCTGAGCAGCATCGACGCTGCAACAAGTGACTTGAGGGGGCGCATTTTCGGTACATCTTGAAGTGAGGGAAGGTGCTGCAATATGTCATTGCGCCATCACTTCAGCAATAGCCTGAGCCTACCGCTTGTCGGCGAGCGATATAGTCAGTCAATGATTGGATCCAAGTAGCGAGGCTGGGACGATGATTGCCATCGTCCCCTTGCGCGTCAGATTTGTGCCTGACCACCGTCGACAAACAGCTCGATACCGTTGACGAAGCTAGCGTCGTCCGAGGCGAGGAACACCGCGGCAGCAGCGATTTCTGCCGGCTCGCCAACACGCCCCATCGGTATTTGCGATGCCATGTAATCGAGCAGACCTTGCTGCTGTTCGGCGTCCGGACCGGCCAGCTCCACCAGGCCCGGGGTTTTGGTTGCGCCCGGGCTGAGCGTGTTGATGCGCACGTTGCGGTCTTTCAAATCCAGAATCCAGCTGCGCACAAAAGCCCTCACCGCAGCCTTCGACGCGGAATACACGCTGAACGCCGCCGTGCCGGAACTGCCCGCCGTGGAACCGGTAAGAATCACCGAAGCGCCTTTGGCCAACAGCGGCAAGGCTTTCTGCACAGTGAACAGCACGCCCTTGACGTTGCGATCGAAGGTGTCGTCGTAGTGCGCCTCAGTGATCTCGCCCAGCGGCAGCATCGAGCCACCGCCGGCGTTGGCGAAAAGCACGTCGAGATGGCCCTTTTCGGCACCAATCTGCTGATACAGCGCATCAAGCTGTTCGAGGTTCGTCGAGTCAACCTGCACGCCTATGGCGTTGCCGACCAGCGCAACGGCGGCGTCGAGCTCGGCCTGGCGACGGCCAGTGATGTAAACGTAAGCGCCTTCCTCAGCGAAGCGTTTGGCCGTGGCGAGGCCAATGCCGGAGGTGCCGCCGGTAACGAGAGCAATTTTGCCTTGAAGTTTGCCAGTCATGAGTCTTCTCCAGAATGTGAGTACAGCCAATCGGGGTTTGGTTTCGAGCTGGGAAAAGCTTATCGACGCTACCGACCTTTCAAAATAGAATTGTCTGAAACTCATCGTTGCAGAATTGAAATGAGCAAACTGCCTGATTTTGAAGGTCTGGCGATGTTCGCCAAAGTTGCAGAGGAAGGTTCGTTCGCCTCCGCCGCGCGGGTCATGGGCGTCTCGGTACCCACGGTGTCGCGAGCGGTGGCGCGGCTCGAAGAGCGCCTGGGCGGTCGCCTGTTCAATCGCACCTCGCGGCAATTGGCGCTGACTGAATTCGGTTCGAGCATGGCAGCTAAAGCCGGGGACATTTACCGCCAGGCCGAAGAGGTCGAGAGTGAAGCACAAGACCTCTCGGTGCAGCCGCGCGGACAAGTCCGCCTCGCCGTGCCCATGTCATTCGGTTTGCGCTGGGTCGCGCCGTTGTTGCCTGAGCTGCTGCGCCGCTACCCGGAGCTGTTCGTCGACCTGCATTTGCATGACGCCTCGGTCGACCTGATCGCCGAGGGCTTCGACGCCGCATTGCGCATCGCCGCCCTGCCCGACTCATCGCTGGTCGCGCGTCGGCTGTGCGCCGTGAGCCAACTGCTGGTGGCGTCTCCCGGCTACCTGGAAGCTCACGGACGCCCCGTGCACCCGCGTGATCTGGCGACGCGTTCGTGCCTGAGTTACGCATACCGCGCGCGCGCGCAAGTCTGGCGCTTCACCCATCACAGCGGCATCGAGGAAGATGTCGTGCCGAAAGGCCCGTTGCGCGTGACCAATTCCGATGCGCTGCTGCCGGTGTTGCTCGAGGGATTGGCGATTGCCGAATTGCCGGAATTCATCGCCAGCGAATACCTGGCCGATGGGCGGCTGGAAGTGTTGCTGCCGGAGTGGCACATGACTCGCGGCGGGCTGTATTTCGTGACGCCGTCTGCACGCAGTCGGCCAGCGAAGATCCGCGCGCTGTCCGACTTCTTTGCCGAGCATCTGTCGGAGCCAGTGTGGCGCTGTGATCCGGCACACCCTTCGTACTTGCTCAAATGAACGTTCGTCGGTGCGCCTGACGACCGCACGGGCAATCCGGAAAGTGCGTGCTAGGGTGTCTAGCCAAAGCACGTTTCAATCCAGGAAAAAATGAGGAGGATTCATGCCACTTCATCCCATTCTGTTCATGGGCGGTTCCGGCGCCATCGGCCACCAGACGGCCCGCGCATTGCGCGCGGCGCATCCCGACGTACCCTTGCTGATCGGCGGGCGCGACCTCGCCAGAGCTGAGCAAACCGCCGAGCAAATCGGCAATGCCCAGGGTGTGGTCATCGATGCTCGCGCAGAAGATCTGGGACTGGGTGATCGCCCGGTCAGCGCCATCGCCCTTTTCTACATGGACCACGCCCTCGCCGGGCTGCGTTTTGCGCAAAAGCGCAAGGTGCCGCACCTGAGCATTTCTTCCGGCGTATTCGAAATCGCCCCGCAAATCGCCAGTTTCATTCACTCGCCCGAGGCGGCGCCGATTGTGCTCGGCTACGAATGGATGGTCGGCGCGACCACGGTAGCGACGCTGCACCTCGCCAAGGCCTTCGCGCGCGTGCACGACATCCGCATCCACGCACTGGTCGACGAACAGGATGGCGGCGGCCCGACCGTGGCGGTCGATTTCGAACACCTGAACAAAATGCTGCCGGCCGCGCTGACCCGCCGTGACGGCGAGTTCATCTGGCGCGAAGGCGACGACGCCAAGGTCAGCTTCCGCGCCGTCGACGGTACCACTCTGGAAGGCGCCGGTTTCTCCTCCATCGACGTCACCGGCCTGGCCGCCGCCACCGACGCCCCGAACGTCGAGTTCAACCTCGCCAGCGGCGTCAGCTCGACCCGGCGTCAGGGCCAGCCGATGTCGACAGAGATATTGATCGAAATAGAAGGCACGGATCACAAGGGATCTGCGTTGCGCACACGGCACGCCGTGGTTCACCGCGCAGGTGCGGCGGCATTGACCGGGCTCAGCGTGGCCATGCTGCTGGAGCGACTGGTTGGGCTGGACGGGCAAGCGCCTGTGAGGCCGGGGTTGTATTTTCCGTATCAGTTGCTGGACGCGCAGGTGTTTTTGCAGCGGCTGGAAAAGGACGGTGGTGAATTGATTGAGCTGAACAGAGAAGTGACTGGATAAAAAATCGTAGCGACCAGGCTGGTCGCTACTAAAAAAGACAGAAGACAGGGTCGCTGGCGAGCAACCGAAGCTTCAATTTTACTTTCCTGCGTCTGCACAGAGTCAGAGCTTGCGACCAACCTGAGCGTAGCCCTGCCTTGAGCTCAAGGCAGGGCGCAGAGCCCTGGCAAATGTCACTTCTTCTTTTTCGCTGGCTTGTCGGCCTTCTCTGATTTCTTTGCCTTCTCCGGTTTGCTGTCAGCTTTCTTGGCGGAATCCTTGGGTTTGGCGTCTTTTTTCTTTTCTTTCTTGTCAGAGGGCTTTTCTTTCTTGTCGGAGGACTTCGATAGCGTCGAAGCCGCATCCGATTTCTTCGCCGATGACGACTTTTTGTCTTTCAATTCTTTACTGGCTTTCGAAGTCTCACCTTTGCTCTTCTTGTCATCTTTAGCCACGTTAACCACCTCTCGGAGTAGTGCTGACATTAGCGCACTGCCTGCGGAATTGCCCACAGGCTCAGTATTAGGCGTGGCTGGTGGAATGCCGTTCAATTTTTCTCAAACGTCGACAATCGCAGGCTGAAAGTTCAAAAGGTGTTGGCGATCTGGAAGCGCCTTGCACTAAAAGGCGCATCCTGTTCTTCGTCCTGGTTTCGGCGAAAGAAATCGCGCATCAGGTCGGCAGGAGCTTGACGCTGCCACAAACCCTGCTCGCGGGTCTGCCAGTCATTCCTTCACCTGTTGAGCCAGTGCGGTGGGGTAAATGACTTGCTGGGTGTCCAGGTTGCGAATCTCGGATTCGATGCTGATGGTTGACACCTCTCGTCCGCGAGGTCCGCTGATAGCGGTGCTGGTGGAGAAGTCCACCACATAACGCTGGCCGGCGCGCAATTCGACATCGCGTGCACCGAAGCCGCATTTTGCGCCGCCGGTACCTAGCCCGTTCATCGATACCCAGCACCAGCCCAAGGAGTGCTTTCCGGGCGTAAGGCGTAGCGCCTGTTTACCGGAAACGTCGAGAATTGACGCACGCCCTGCGCCCGGCAACGGTTGGTCATCCACTTGCGTCGCTAGCAGCAGTCGGTGAAAGGGCACGCCGATAGCGCGAAATTGAGTGGTCGCGAAGTAGACAAGCGCGGCGTCGGGAGCGTTATTGGAAAGATCATAAGGCGTCATCGATTCCGGCGCCCATTCGCCCTGGTAATCCTTGTAGTGATAGTTGGAGCAGGCGGTGGTGAAAATGGCTGCCAGCAGAACCGCAGATAACTTGAGTGGCGAATTGAATAGCGACGAACGCATTGTTCTTCCTTGTTGAGATACCTACGGCTGCTTTGTCAACAGCGGCCGTTTCCGGCGAAGAGTGATATCGGGATGATATCATTCAAACCGTCATAGAGCCTCTGCGGCGCTGTTCTTGTGCCAAAAAAAAAGACTCGCCGCGTGACGAGCCTCTTATGCCTGTACTTCGCTTCAGGCTGATCTCACCGTTGCAGCCTGCTGGTTGTTCTCAGCCCGAATCCTGAACCAGATCGCATACATCGCTGGCAAAAACACCAACGTAATGATGGTGCCAACAAACGTGCCGCCGATCAGCGTGTACGCCAGCGTGCCCCAGAACACCGAGTGGGTCAGCGGAATGAACGCGAGAATCGCTGCCAGCGCGGTCAACAACACCGGCCGCGCCCGTTGCACTGTCGCTTCGACCACGGCATGAAACGGCGCCAGGCCTTCCTGCTCATTGTGATGAATCTGCCCGATCAGGATCAGCGTGTTGCGCATCAGGATTCCAGACAGCGCGATCAACCCGACCAGCGCGTTGATGCCGAACGGCTGATTGAAGATCAGCAGCGTCGGGACGACACCGATCAAGCCTAACGGCGAGGTGAGGAAGACCATGATCATCGCCGAGATCGAACGCACCTGCACGATGATGATCAGCAACGTCATGGCGATCATGATTGGCAGCAACGGCAAGATCGCCTTGCCTGCCTTGCCGGATTCTTCGATGGCGCCCGCCTGTTCAATCCGGTAACCGGATGGCAGGTTTTCGATGATCGGCTGCAACTGCTGGATGATCGCGCCGGAGACGTCCGGTGGCTGCAAGCCTTCGGCGATGTCGCCACGCACGGTGATGGTCGGCGTGCGATCACGGCGGCGCAGGATCGGATCTTCCATGCGCACTTCCACCTGGCCGATCTGCGACAACGGGATGCGCTGCCCCGCCGCGCCGACCAGGGTAAAGCCTTCGATCTGTGCCGGGTCGAGGCGGATATTGCCCGCCGCACGGCCGACGACCTGGACTGAACGGATGTCCTCGCGAACCGCCGTGATCGGCACGCCGCTCAGAAGAAATTGCAACTGCTGGGCCACCGCGCTGGACGTCAGCCCCACCGCCTGCAAGCGATCCTGATTCAGGTTGAAGTGCAACGTCGGCGTCAGCGGCCCCCAGTCCGTGTTGACGGTTCTCATCATCGGGCTGTCCTGCATCACCGCCCTGACCTGCTCGGCGATGTCGCGCAGCTTCGCCGGTTCAGGCCCCATCACGCGATAGGCCACCGGGAATGGCGAGTACGGGCCGAACACGATTTGCGTGGCCCGAACGCGTGCCTCTGGAGCAAGCCCTTCAGCGACGGCTTCGCGCAAACGCAACTTGAGGGTTTCGCGAGCGTCCTGGCCGTCGGTCAGCACGACGATTTTGGCGAACGATGGATCCGGCAACTCCGGCGCCATCGCCAGGAAAAACCGTGGCGCGCCCTGGCCGATATAGGCCGTGACGATTTTGGCCTCTTCCTGCTTTTGCAGCCAGGCTTCGACTTTGACCGCCGCCGCGCTGGTCTGCTCGATGGACGTGCCATAGGGCATCTGCACTTCGATCATCACTTCGGGACGGTCAGAGGTCGGAAAGAACTGCTTCTTCACCAGCCCCATGCCTGGAATCGCGACGACAAACAGCGCGACAACCATGCCCGCCACCAGCCACTTGCGCGTAATCACCCAGGTAAGAATCCGCCGGAAGCGGTTGTAGCGCGGCGTGTCGTAGATTGCCGCATGCCCGCCTTCGACTTTCTTGACGTCCGGCAACAGCTTCACACCCAAGTACGGCGTGAAAGCCACGGCGACGACCCATGAAGCAATGAGCGCGATGCCGACAATCCAGAACATGTTGCTGGTGTACTCGCCCGCCGTGGACTGGGCGAACCCGTTTGGCAAAAAGCCAATCGCCGTGACCAGTGTGCCAGCGAGCATCGGCGCTGCGGTATGGCTCCAGGCATAAGCTGAGGCCTTGATGCGGTCGTAGCCCTCCTCCATTTTCACCACCATCATTTCAATGGCGATGATCGCGTCATCGACCAGCAGCCCCAGCGCCAGGATCAATGAACCCAAGGTAATCCGGTCGAAGTTCTTGCCGGTGGCTGCCATCACCACAAACACGATCGCCAGGGTCAACGGCACCGCCGCTGCGACTACCACGCCGACACGCCAGCCCATGCTGAGAAAACACACGAGCATGACCACCAGCAGCGCGACAAAGAACTTGACCATGAACTCGCCGACGGCCGAGTCGATATTCACCGCCTGATCGGTGACTTTGGAGAGGGACATGCCCAAGGGCATTTCCTCGTTGATCCTGACCGTCTCGGCATCCAGCGCCTTGCCCAGATCGAGACCGTTCCAGCCCTCGCGCATGATCACGCCGAGCAATAACGTTTCCTCGCCATTGTTGCGCACCAGAAAGGTTGCCGGGTCTTCGTAGCCGCGCTCGACCGTCGCGACATCAGATAGCTTGAGGGTTCGCTCCTGCGCAACCACCGGCGTGTCACGGATTTTCTGTAACGTATCGAACGCGCCATCGACGCGCAGAAAAACCTCCGGCCCTTTGGTTTCGACCGATCCGGCGGGGGTCAGGACGTTCTGATTGTTCAGCGCGGCGAAGATGTCCTGCGGCGACAAACCCAGCGTCGCCAACCGATCATGGGAAAACGAAACGAATATCCGCTCGGCCTGCTCGCCGATGATGTTGACCTTTTTCACCCCCGGCACATGCAACAGGCGCTGGCGTAATGTCTCTGCGTCGCGCACCAGCAAGCGCTGCGGCTCGCCCTTGGCTTTCAAGGCGAACAGCGCGAAGGTCACATCGGAAAACTCGTCGTTGACCATCGGCCCGATGACACCCGCCGGCAGCCTGATTGCTTCGTCGTCGAGTTTTTTCCGTGCCTGATAAAACTCTTCCTGCACTTGGCCCGGCGGTGTGCTGTCGAGCAACGACACCACGGTGAATGCAAGCCCCGGGCGCGTGTAGGTTTCCGTGCGGTCGTACCACTTCAATTCCTGCAGACGCTTTTCCAGGGGTTCGGCGACCTGGTCCTGCATCTCCTGCGCGGTCGCCCCCGGCCACGCGGTAATCACCGTTAGCTGCTTGACCGTGAACGGCGGATCTTCCGCCCGGCCCAACTTGAAGAACGACAGGACGCCGGCAACGGCGATCAGAAAAATCAGAAACACCGTGATCGCCCGTTGGCGAACGGCGATGGCGGAAAGGTTGAACCGGCCCTCGCTCATGGACGGCTCCCGGCAACCTGGCCATCGTCGCGGGCAAGCAAGCGTACTTCTTCGCCATCGCGCAGCAGATGCGCGCCCAGCGCGACAATCGGTTCACCGACGTTGAGCTGGCCAGCGACACGGGCCGAGTCATCGCTCAAGCCCAGGACCTCCACCGGGCGCCAGCTCACTGTCGCCGGTGTGCCGGCGATGACCCACACGCCGGGGCCTTTGCCCGGGTCGTAGATCGCGGCGACGGGCACCTTGAGCGCCTGATCTGGCGAAGAACCCTGGGCAATTTCGACGGTGACCGTCGAGCCGATTGGCGCATTGGCCAAACTGCCTTCGAGCACATAGCGCGCCTCGAAGGTACGAGTTGTGCTGTCGGCCGAATCGGAAAGCAGACGCAGTTTTGCGCTCACGGCAGCCGACGTATCGCCATACAATTTTGCCTGAGCGGTCGAGCCCGGCGCGGGGCGCAAGGTCTCGGGCAGATGGACGATGGCCTCCCGCTGACCGGCCCGCGCCAGCCGCACCACCGGTTGTCCCGGGCTGACGACTTGCCCGGGCTCGGCGAGGGTTTCCACCACCACGCCATCAGCGTCCGCCAGCAAAACCGCGTAACCCGAGGCGTTGCGCGCTACGTCCGCTTGCGCCACAGCGGCATTGAGTTGCGCCCTGGCGGTGTCGGCTGCGGCTTTGAACTGATCGTAGGCCGATGCCGAAATAGCGCCGGCGGCGACGAGTTTGCGATTGCGCGCTTCGTCACCGGCAGTCTGTATGGCTCGGGCGCGAGCGGCGCTCACCGCTTCTTGCTGGGCTCGCGCCTGCAGGCCGAGGTCGATCGGGTCGAGGCGCATCAGTGGCTGGCCGCGCTTGACCGTCTGACCGGTATCAACCAGACGCTCGAGCACCTTGCCCGAAACGCGAAAACCCAGATCGCCCTGCACTCGCGCCGCCACGACACCGGTGAATGATCGTGTTCCATTTTCTGCCGGTTGCACCGCCGCCGATCTGACAATCGGCGCCAAGGTACGCGGGTCTTTTGCGCTGGAGGAATCCCCGCACGCCGTCAGGGCCAAGGGCAACAAACATACCACGAGGGGAAAAGGTCGGAGCCGGCGCATGGAATTCCTTTACTGAAAATAGGATGATCATCATATTCTCAGTCTTGTGACCAGTGCCGTCAACAGTCACAAAGTTTCCAGTCCGATTTCAGCGCTGAATCAAAAGCGATAGCTGACGGAAGTGCCGAGGCCGCTGGCGCTGTTCTTGTATTTGGCGCTGTAGGAACCTTTGCCTACCAAGGTGCCGTTGAATACGCGGTCCGCGATTGGTGTTGTTGGCCGGAGACTGATCAACCGAGAACCCGGTACGCAGCACTGAAATAACCAAGCTGCGGCGGCCATGTAGTCCGAGTGACCATACCAGTCAGCAGTCACACCCAGAACAGCGGAAATTTCGTTGCGTCAGGAACAGGATTGGGTTGGGGCGACTGATCCGACTCCCCGGATCAGCAGACGGTCAAGGCATCAAGCTTCGCAAGATGAGGTTCGAAGTCAGCGTGGGCGCCACTTCGATGAAGTCGAGGTTGTGTTGCAGCATCAGCGGATTGACGAAGGGCCGCAGCGCCAAGTGGATCGATTCGACGGTTTCATCCAGCGGCGTCCTGCGCTCGAACTCACCGACCTCGCGCCCTTCACGGACAATGTCGGTGATAAAGCGCTTGATCTGCGCATCGTAACGCTGCGCACTCGGCCAGTTTTCGCCAGCGGCGAATGCGGCAATGTCGTAGAGCTTGCGGTCGTTGAAGAACAGATCCACGCCCGTAGCAATCACAGTTTTCACCAAACGGCGGAAACGCTCGGTGGGCGTCAGGTCTTCCTCGTTTATCGCCTGCTCCACCGCCGCAACGATCTGGCCCAGACAGTTAGCGCAGATGGCCTCGCCAATCGCCTGCTTGGAATCGAAGAATTTGTAGATGTACGCCTTGGAGAAACCGATGGCCTTGGCCAGATCGGATACCGTGGTCTTGGCGTAGCCGTACTGGCTGAAATGCTCGTTGGCCGCCGCGACAATCTGATCACGAATGTCGTGATCGACGGGACCACGCGGGCCGGGGAAGGATGGGGAAACTGAAGTCTGATTCATGTCGGCAGCTTACTCACCCCACCGCCGACTGACAACGTGTGACACATTTCAATACCACCACCCACCCCCTGTAGGAGTGAGCCTGCTCGCGATAACGTAAGCCCAAACACCACCAATCCCCAGCCAGGAACCGCTGCACTAACCCGCCTTACTGATCGCAGACAAGTTGATACGAGAACAACCGTGCAGCAACACCCCGACAATGATCAACGCCCCCGCGCGCAACCACGTTTCCCAGCCCTGCTGACTGAGCAGAACCAGACACGACACGATCGCAAGCACCGGAACGAAGGTCGGCACGCGAAAGTGATCCTCCTCGACCCTGTCGCGACGAAGCACGAGCACCGCCACATTGGTACTCAGAAACACGAACAGCAACAGTAAAACCACCGTCTCTGCCAGCGTTGCCAAAGTGCCCGTGAGTGTCAGCGCAATCGCCACCAGGGTGGTTGCGACAATGGCCGCCCAAGGAGTTTTTCGTTCAGGCAGCACCGCCCCCAAAACCCCCGGCAACAGACCCAGATTGGCCATGCCATACGTCAATCGACTGGCCATGATCATGGTTAACAGCGCACCGTTGGCCACAGCGATCAGCGCAATGAAAGAGAACAGCGCCGGCGGGATTGCGAGGGTCGACGCGCGGACAACCTCCAGCAAAGGCGCCGACGTGGCTACCAGTTTCTCGGTAGGCAACACCGAAGAAGCCGCCACACCCACCGCCATGTAAACCACGCCAGCCGTGATCAACGCCGCGAACAAGGCGCGCGGGTAGACCTTGCGCACGTTCTTGATTTCCTCGGCTAGATTGGCCGAAGTTTCGAAACCCACGAAGGAGTAGAACGCGAGCAATGCCGCACCCAGCACCGCCAGCATGGGGCTGACGCCCGGCTTGAACGTGAGCGTTCGCCCCAGATCCGCCTCGCCTGTGCGGAAATACCAGACAGCAGCGACGATCACCAGAAGCAGCCCCGACAGCTCAATCACCGTCATCACCAGGTTCGCCCCCAGCGACTCCTTGATCCCCCGCGCATTGAGCAGGCCGATTGCCAGGAGAAACACCAGCGCGGCAATCTGCGGCGATACGTCGACAAAGGCGTTCAAGTAATCACCGGCAAACGCCAGCGACAACCCCGCAGCGCTGGTGACCGCAGCCGCCAGCATGCAAAAACCGACCAGGAAGGAGATGAGCGGCGATTTGAACGCCTTTTCCGCGAACACCGAAGCCGCGCCGGCGTGGGGATATTTGGTCACCAGCTCCGCGTAGGAACCCGCCGTCAACATGGCAAAGAACAGCGCAATCAGCAGCGGCACCCAAATCGCGCCGCCCACCTCCCCTGCGATCGTTCCGGCGAGAGCATAAACCCCCGCCCCCAGAACATCGCCGAGAATAAACAGAAACAGCATCGGGAAAGTGATAGCCCGGCGCAGAGAAGTTTTATCAGTGGGAGCCGTCACGGTCATTCCTTGGTTCAGGTGTGGAGGAGCTGGAGGGTTGTCACCTCAAACAATGGAAATGGCGCCGAAAGCAAAGTTCAAAATCTGTGATGGGATGAACCGGAGTACAAAGTGCCTCCCCTGTAGGAGTGAGCCTGCTCGCGAAGACTCCAGCCCAGTCAACACACAACATCAGCCAAACCCAATTTCCTAAACACCTCGTTTAAAAGCGATATCCAGACCATGCCAGCAAGCTACAACGCCTTGCGCCATTGCCTACGACTACGCCAGAATCCGCCGGCTTGTGCGCCTCGGGCCGTGGTTCTATCGTTGGCCGGTCACTGAAAAACAGTGATCGGGTTTGGTAGCCCGCTTTCCACATGGCGCATAACGTCACCGTCTGCAGATGCTTTCGCATCGGTTTTATGGTGGCCATGCGCAGGGCGTTTTCGAGCGCGCCGGTTTTTCCATGTGGGCCGGTCTACCAACCTTCGTATGGCCACCACCCTTCGTTTGGTAGCGAGAGTGATGGCTCCCTTGGTCACATATGGAGCTTCACCATGTTCAAAGTAACGCCTAACCCGCCACAGTCGGACCCAACCTCGCCCTACGAATCTCTCGACTCAAAAAAACTCCACGAAGCCGCCGACCGCGCCCTCGACCACTACCTCAAACCCACCGACATCATCAAAACCACGCCCTACCAGACCAGCAGCATGTTCCTCGCCAATTCGAAAACCGCGACCGAAGAATTGCTGGTCAACGCCAGCGAATCGCTGGGCTCGGCCTCGGTGATGTTGAGTGATGTGATCGGGATGGTTGAAGGATCTGCGCGCAAGACGCTGCAAGGTATCGCGCAGGTCGTCATGCTCGGCGAGCTGGCGGTTAATCAGGCGTTGGATAACGTCGTGCCGGTGGAGTAACCGAAAACGCCCTGTTACCGGTGAGGTGCAGAGCTTCAAATACAAGCGATGAAGGTCGGGCGTACGCTTATGTCCCGCCCCCCACCGCGCTCATCACAAGAGCCCAGCCTTGCGCTGGCTCTTGCCGTTTAGTGGCAGTGGTAGTCGTTGGTTTTATGGTTGCGATGGCAACCCTTCGAGTCAGTGCCACCGCTGTGCGCAAAGGCAGCAACGGATGTAATCGACAATATGGCGGCAATCAGAATGGCGGACAGTTTCATCAGGGCTTGCTCCATGCTCGTGTTTTTATTGTTGTGAGAGGCCTCACGCATTGCAGCGTATGGCCAGGTGCCTTCATTGAGCAAGCGACTTTTCCGGAGATTCGATCAAAGGTCGAGTGCTTATTTATTGAGCTACTCCCGTCTCTGGCTTAGGATGACCTATAATCCCCCCCAGGGGGATATAAAATCGTCTGCAAACCAGAGCTCGTCGCTTCTTTTTCTGCGGGAAGCCTCAGTGAGCAGATAGGCACACGCGTCTGCATTCGAGATTGCTCATGTTGAAAATTCTGGCCAACCGAACCTACCGTCATCTCTTCCTTGCGCAAGTGATCGCACTCGTCGGGACTGGTCTTGCCACGGTCGCATTGGGCCTGCTTGCGTTCGATCTGGCCGGAGCCCAAGCGGGAGCCGTACTCGGTACGGCGTTGGCAATCAAAATGACCGCCTACATTGGCGTTGCGCCGATCGCCGCGGCTTTTGCAGAGCGACTTCCCCGGCGTGCAATGTTGGTGTCGCTGGACCTGGTGCGAGCCTTCGTCGCGTTGGCTCTGCCGTTCGTGACGGAAATCTGGCAAATCTACGTACTGATCTTCGTCCTTCAATCAGCTTCGGCAGCGTTCACTCCCACGTTTCAAGCGACTATTCCAGACATCCTGCCGGATGAAGACGATTACACCCGCGCCTTGTCGCTATCGCGCCTGGCTTACGATCTTGAAAGTGTTGCCAGCCCGATGCTCGCCGCCGCGTTGCTGACCGTGATCAGCTTCCACAACCTGTTCGCCGGCACGGTCATCGGCTTCCTGGCCTCTGCTGCTTTGGTTGCCACGGTATTGTTGCCAAAGGCGAAGCAGATACCACGACGCAGCATTTACGAACGAACCACTCGAGGTATGCGCATATTTCTGGCCACACCGCGTTTGCGTGGGCTATTGGCTCTCAATCTGACAGTGGCTGCCGCCAGTGCCATGGTTATCGTCAATACGGTGGTGTTGGTGCAATCGCGCTTCGCTCTGCCTCAAAGCTCGACCGCATTGGCGCTGGCTGCGTTTGGAGGTGGCTCGATGGTTTCAGCACTGGTCTTGCCTCGGCTGCTGAACAACATCAAAGATCGAACGGCCATGCTGGCTGGCGGTGGAATACTGGTCGCAGGCTTACTGGTTGGCATCAGCCTGACCACTTATAGCTTCCTTCTGCCGCTATGGCTGGTGCTGGGGGTGGGCTATTCGCTGGCTCAAACGCCAAGCGGTCGACTATTGCGACGCTCGGCACATGCCGAAGACCGGCCGGCATTGTTCGCCGCCCAATTTGCGTTATCCCATGCCTGCTGGCTGATTACCTACCCATTGGCTGGGTGGTTGGGCGCGAATATCAGTCTCACTGCGTCATTTGTCGGGCTGGCTTTGTTGGCATGTGCTGCGCTGGTGGTCGGTATCGTGATTTGGCGTCCAGCTCATGACCAGGAGTCGATCAGACATACCCACGAGAACCTGCCGAAAGATGACGCACACATCCACGGCCAAGAAGGTCCGGATCACCAACATCCATACGTGATCGATGACCAGCATCGCCGATGGCCCAACCGGTGATCGTGACCAGGAGACTTGATACTACTATTGACCAACCTCGTAAGCCTCCGAGCAAAATAGCGCTCGGGAGATACAGCCAGACTTGAGCCTCGCCCTGTCGTGGGAGTTCAGCAAAATCGGGCATGACCTAAAGGTACTTGGTGATTTGTTTAAAGGCTTCCAGCGGTGCCCGCTCACCATTGTTCAACGCCGAGACGGTGTCCTCCAGGCAATGATCGATGTGATCCTGGATGAGTGTTCGTTTGGCCTGGCAGATCGCTTTCTCAACCGCATGAAGCTGCTGAGCGATATCCACGCACTGACGCCCTTCTTCGATCATGGTGATGATGCCGCGCAAATGACCGTCCGCTCGCTTGAGGCGCTTGATGATCGCCTCGTGACTCTGGTGGGTATGGGGATGGCTGTGTTCGTGTTCTTGCTCACTCATGACTTGAGGCCCGGGCTTCGATGAATTATGCTCGCATCCTATCCCCCCCAAGGGGATACGGTCAAACATGAGAAAGCCCCATCAAACAGGCCGAAAACCGAATTCCATGTTCAACAGGACACTGACAACGACGGTGGTAATCGCGCTTGCACTCGCCATGTTCATGGCTTGGGCCGGGCATACCTATTCGTTGTCGGTGCCGTCGCAACAGCCAGCGTGGGAGATCACTCAAGACGCCCATCACTCTCACGGCAAAGAAGTTTCATCCGGCCACTCAATTCTTTCGGAACACTATCACTCGCCACTGACTCCTGATCATCAGCACGAAACGCCGCAACTCACGGCCGCATTGATGCTGGCGACCTCGCCAATGCCATCGATGCGAGTCGATGCACTTCGACACGCTGTTCCCCCGCCGCCGATATTCCTGATCGAGCGCCCGCCACGTCCTTCGTTCGCATCCTGACCATGGCCGCCATGCGGCCCAAGATCTTCAAGGAGGGCTGCTAACCCTGCGTACGTGTCCGCTTTTGGCCGAAAGCGGCCAGCAGCAAGAATCCGACCTGACCACTAAAGAAAGCTGAAACTACAGCTCCAAACCGGAGCCCCGAATCCCCATTTCTCGGCAAATCTCGCTGTCAGGCGCGCCCAAGTCCGCAGACGCTCCCTCCCGTGAGCGCACCGGCACCCAGCCTGCATTGCTCCCGCCGAGGCGGATCGGCAGGCCCCAACCAGGGCAACATCCGATCTTCGCTACCCCATCGACTGACACCCTTTTCAACCAGAATGCTGGGCAAAGTCTGCTTGTGCACGCGATTCTTGGTTCACCTCAAGCCATTTCGTATGATGAGCAACCTAAGTTTGGGATGCTTGGCGTGAAATCATCATCAAAAAAAGCTTCAACCACTCCGCCCGTACCAACCGGCGTCACCCAGAATTTAAGCGAGGCTGTAAATCAACTTTCTTGGGACGATTTGCGAATCATTAAAACGCTAAGTGAATGCGGCAATAGAGCCACGACTGCAAAGAGGTTGGGGATCAATGTATCCACCGTATCGCGTCGTGTGGCTCAAGTGGAAAAGACACTTGGGGTCGCCCTATTTGACCACCGTCGCTCGGGGTACATGCTGACGCCCGAGGGCATTGAGTTAAGGGCCCTCGCCGAACGCGTCGAGCTTGATATCGTGAGCGTCACGCGTCGAGTTTCTCGGGCAGGTCAAGGGCTACTTGGAAAACTTAGGATCACTACTAGCGACTCCCTGCTGCTGTATTTCCTCACGCCGATCATCGCCGACTTCAAGGCGCTTAATGAAGGAATTGCCATGGAGGTTCTGGTTGGCAACGAGACGTTAAGTCTCGCTCGCGATGAATCTGATGTAGCGGTGAGAGCGACCACAAATCCTGCCGAAAGTCTCGTCGGGCGCAAGCTCGCTTCGATTGCATGGGCGCCTTATGGCAGCATAAAACAAGCGACTACTATCCCGTTCGCAGAAGGCCAACCGTGGGTGTCCTATTCCGCAGGATTATGTGGATTGAAAGCTAAGAGCTACGTCGAGGACAGAGTCAGCGCCGACTGTATTTCTTATCGCACCGACTCAGTCGCGGCGGCGAGCGTCGCCATTGCGGCAGGCCTTGGTTATGGGTTTCTGCCGTGCATGCTGGGAGACATTACGCCTGGGTTAACACGCGTCGGGCCAGTTGTGCGCGAACTACAGGATGAGCTCTGGCTGCTTACGCATCAGGACATTCGAAAGTCATGGAGAGTAAAGGCGTTCATGACTTTTTGTGCAGCAGCCGTAGCGCATCAAAAGCCTTTGATCGAAGGGCAGCTGGATCTCCCGGTTGCGCAGCGCGAAACCGGGAGCGTCTCTTAGTGGGCGCTAGATCCGATGACAGCCTTGCAGACAATTTCAATCAGCTGTGAACGTTGAGCCAACCTGGATACACCGATGATATTGCTCGCGCACTGGGGCCGCTCAGTGCGATATGCGGCTTTGCGCACATCACCTACCACGGCGAAGGCCGCGTCCATATCCAATACGTATAGCGTTTCTTCGACGACATCATTAAGGGTTGCTCCATAGAGCGCGAGCAACTTGGCGATGTTGTCGTAAGAGGCGCGCATCTGCTCTCCTATCGACGAGAAATCGCTGGGCTTGCCCTCGCTATTCAAAGGCGCGGGAGCAACCAGGTTGCCCTCCTCATCGTGGTTGAACTGACCCGAGATATAGATCTCGTTTCCAACTTTTCTGGCCTGGGGATAGCCGTAGCCCTCCTCCCATGAGACTCCCCAGTAAGCGGTGTTTTTGCCGTGCGGTTGTGAAGCAGCCATTGCTTTCTCCTTGCAGATGACGAATCGAATGATGTCGATTCGAGTTGTCGGGAGGCAAAGGCTAGCACCGGAAACACTATTGAAAATGCGCAATTTTGCGCCTCCAGCAGCGCAAAATTGCGCCCCCATAACGACACGCATTCCGTTAAATTTTTTCCATCGACTGACCGCAGGATTGAGCTTATCAACCGGCTACTGGGAAAAAAGGAATCAGGATGAAAAAGGAAACATGCGCGTCCTCACTTAAGGATGTGACTAAACAGACCGGGCAATTGAAACCTTGGCAGATTCAACGCGCGGAGCAGCTGATGCTCGATAACCTGGACGCAGATATTTCAGTGGCAGCTATCGCACAGGCCTGTGCGCTATCGCGCAGCCATTTCACCCGTCAGTTCAAAAAGAGCACTCTCGTCTCACCCAAAGAATGGATGCGAGCGCAGCGGATTTTGCGGGGCAAGCAGTTGCTTCAGACGTCTAGATTGTTGCTTGCGGAGATTGCACTGGAGTGTGGTTTCTTTGATCAATCTCACTTCTGTCGAATATTCGTGCAAACCGAAGGTGTGACTCCCAGAGCTTGGAAACAGAACAATCAATCGCCTGTGCGGTGATTTGATGAGCCGCATAACGGGGCCAAGTCGTGCCTTCAGGTTTGAACCTAGGAGGCGGCGCGTGTGAACGGCGCCTTGGTGGAATTGCCGTACCCGACCAACGACGTGAGGCTGACGAAGGCTGCGACCGAAGCGGTCAATCGCCGTTTCCGACCTCGGCCAGACAAGCTATCGTATCGAACTCTCGCTTCGTCAAACCCCCAGGAAAGCCAATGCCCAGCTCACTTGTATTGAACGGCCAGGCTCACCACCTCGACCATTCAGACCCCATAACCCCATGGTGGAGCTTTACCAAAACAGTGTTGGCAGCGACCGCGCTTTCATTGGTACGTGACGGTCTGATCGAACTGGACGAGCCAGTTCTCAACCAGCCTTTTACGCTGCGTCAGTTGCTGCGGCATGAGGCAGGTCTCGCCGATTATGGCGAGCTGGCTGAATATCACGCCGCCGTCGCTGGCAATGAGGATGCATGGCCGGTGATTGAAATGATGCAACGTCTTGAGGGTGCGCGACTTCGATACAGCCCTGGCACCGGATGGCGTTACTCGAATGTTGGTTACCTTTTCGTCGTGAGACTTATTGAACAGCTCACTGAGCTGACGCTTGAAGAGGCCATCCGCCGACGCGTCTTGACCCCATTAGGCCTTTCGAGCGTTCGCTTCGCTAAAACGCGGGCCGATTTGAAGGAATGCCAAGGTGGGAATACGTTGAACTACGACCCCGCCTGGGTCTATCACGGCTTGCTGATTGGCCCCCTCTCGCAAGCGGCGTTATTACTGGATCGGCTCCTCGCCGGCCAACTCCTTCCCTCGACGTTGCTCCAGGCAATGCAGACAGCACAACCCTTGGGCGGGCCGATTCCAGGACGTCCATGGATCGCTCCGGGGTACGGCCTTGGTTTGATGCAGGGTTCGATTGAGGGCGGATTGATGCTGAGCGGACACACGGGTTGCGGACCCGGCAGTGTCATTGCCGTTTACCGAGTCTGCGATGGCAACGCATCAGCCTGTTGCGCGGGTTTCGAGATGGGAGCCAATGAAGGTGCCGTTGAAGCCCACGTCGTCCAACGATTGATGCAGGCCTTACGACACGGCGCTGACAACGCCTGAGTTCTTTGCCGACTGCCGTTCGCCCCGCAAAAAATCCACAAACGCCCTCAGCGGCGAAGGCATGTGACGGCGTCCGTGGTAGTAAAGAAACGGACCGTCGAAGGCCTGCCACCAGTCCTCGAGGATCCGCACCAGTCGACCATCGGAGAGCGGCTCGCGCAGAAAATCCTCGAAGGTATAGATGATGCCCAGCCCGTTGATGGCCGAGCGAACTGTCAAATCGTGGGACGACGTCAGCAGTGGCCCTTGAGGCGGGATACGCACGATACGGCCGTCTCGATGAAACTCGAATACGCCGACTTTGCCACTCTCGAACCGATGGCCAAGCAGGTCATGGCCCGGCAGTTCTTCGGGGTGAGTGGGCGTACCGCGTTCAGCCAGATAGCCCGGGGCGGCGGCTGCAACGAAGCGTTGGCGACGCGGGCCGATGGGCACGGCGATCATGTCCTTGGCCAGGCTCTCTTCATAGCGCACGCCGGCGTCATACCCGCCAGCGTTGACGTCGACGAAGGTGTTGTCCATGACGACTTCGACACTGACCCCTGGATAAAGGCGCAGAAAACGCGCCAGCAGGTCGGGCAACAGAAAGCGTGCCACCGGCACTGGCACATTGAGCTTTAGCGTGCCGACCGGGCGCTGAGCGTCGTCGTCCAGATCGTTGAAAGCGGCGTCGATTTCTTGCAAGGCCGGGCGCAGGCGCTCGAGCAATCGCTCGCCGGCCGCCGTCGGCGTGACGCTGCGGGTGGTTCGATTGAGCAGGCGCACGCCCAAGTCTCCTTCCAGCCGACGCATGCAGTCGCTCAGCGACGAGGCGGACAAACCGCGCTTCTGCGCCGCAGCACGAAATCCCCCCGCCTCGACCACCGCAGCAAATATCGACACATCGGTAAGGTTTGGTTTACGCATGGATGCTCCCTCCGCAGGCGCCTGACTGTACGCCATACCGTACGGGCCATCCACCAATGCCCGGCTTATCCTCGCGCATTCGTACACCGATACTGCTCACTCGCCCCGCCAACCGGGAACCTATGACGCGAATGAGAACTCCCCGATGATTCATTCACCCGCTACGCCGAGCAATACCGCGACCCAACGCATCCTCAAGGCCGCCCGAACGCTGTTCGCCATTTCCGCGCTGACCGGCACACTGGCTGCGGAGGCCACTCCCCGAACGGAGCCGAAGCCGGACTGGTCCACCCAGGACATGCCCAGCCAGAAAGGCCGCATCGTACTGGTCACCGGGGGGACCAGCGGCATGGGCTATGAGGACGCGCTGGCCTTGGTGGGAGCCGGTGCCGAGGTGATCATCGCCGCACGCAACGCCGAGCGCGGCCGCGAAGCGATCGCAAACATCAAGCAAGCCGTGCCCGAGGCGCGAGTGCAATTCGAAACCCTGGATCTTGCCAATCTGCAATCGGTGCGCGATCTCGCCAACCGTTTGCAAGGGCGCCTGCCAAGGCTCGACGTGCTGATCAACAACGCCGCGATCATGTCGCCGCCGGTTCGAGGCGTTTCGGCCGACGGCTACGAGATGCAGCTGGCGACCAATTACCTGGGGCATTTCGCCCTGACCGGCCTGCTGATGCCCCTGCTACGCAAAAGCGACGATGCTCGGGTGGTCAGCCTGTCGAGCATCGCCGCAGGGCGCGCAGTCCTGAACTTCGATGACCTGCAGGCTGAGCGCGCTTACGACCCTTTCGCCAGCTACAGCCAATCGAAACTGGCGATACTCAAGTGGAGTATCGAGCTGCAGCAACGCAGCGACGCCGCCGGTTGGGGAATACGCAGCATCGCCGCGCACCCCGGTGTTGCCGTGACCGAGCTGATCGCTCGCGGGCCTGGCCTGGACAGCGAATTCGGCAAACAATGGGCTTTAGAGCGGGACAGGTATCATTCCGCAGCGCAGGGCGCGCTGCCGACGTTGTATGCGGCGACGGCGCTGGAGGCCGTCGGCGGCGCCTACTATGGGCCCACCGGAGACAACGAGAAGCGCGGGCCGCTGGGCTTTGCCAGGATGCCACCGGCCGCTGCCGATCGCTCGAATTCGGACACACTGTGGCAACTCTCCGAGCGACTGACCGGCGTCACTTACCGCTGACTGCGCCGGCACGGCCAAGCCCCGTGCCATTGCCCCGCCACTCCTACAGGAGCGCAACATGGATACGTCTCTTCTCGCCCACCGCGCCGGCGCCATCATCAATGCCGAGGCGCACGAGCTGCGCCCTGCGCTCCATGGCTTTCTGCTGTTCGTTTGCCTGTTCGCCGGCTATTTCATGCTCCGCCCGATCCGCGAATCGATGGGCATCACTGCCGGCGTCGAGAACTTGCAGTGGCTGTTCACCGCGACCTTCCTGGTCATGCTGGCGGCCGTTCCGCTGTTCGCCTGGCTCAGCGCACGCGTGCCGCGCCTGCATTTCGTGGACTGGGTGTACGGATTTTTCTGCGCCAACCTGTTGTTGTTCGCCGTCTTGTTCCTGGGTGAGGACAGCCCGTGGCTGGCGCGCGTGTTTTACGTCTGGATATCGGTCTACAACCTGTTTGTCGTATCGGTCGCCTGGAGCCTGATGGCCGACGTGTTCGACAGTGCCCAGGCCAAACGCCTGTTCGCTTTCATCGCAGCGGGCGCCAGCGTCGGCGGTCTGAGTGGTCCTGCGCTGAGCGCGTTGCTGATCGGGCCGCTGGGTGAGTCCGGCCTGATGCTGCTGGCCGCTGTTTTGCTCGGCGCTGCGATGTTGTTCAAGCGCAGGCTGATGCACTGGCGTGAACGGGGTGGCGCAGGACGCCCCGATGCCGCGCCGAGCGAAAGCCCCCGCAGGCCGTTGCCGGGTAATCCGTTCAGCGGTACGACGGCCGTTTTGAAATCACCCTATCTGATCGGTATTTGCGGCTTTGTGGTGCTGTTGGCGACAGTCTCCACCTTCCTTTACTTCGAGCAGGCACGTGTCGTCGCCGAACACTTCCCGGACCGCGAGGCGCAGGTGCGGGTATTCGGCATCATCGACTTTGTCGTGCAAGCGGGCGCCCTGCTCTGCCAGCTGTTCATCACTGGACGCCTCGCCCAAAAGCTCGGCGTCGGCGTGCTGTTGGCCATGGTGCCGCTGGTCATGTGCGCAGGGTTCATCGGCCTGATTTTTGCGCCCAGCTTCGGCCTGATCGCCGCGCTGATGATCGTGCGTCGCATCGGAGAGTACGCCTTCGTGCGCCCAGGCCGGGAGATGCTGTTTGCCCCGCTCGATGCCGAAAGCAAGTACAAGGCGAAGAACGTCATCGACACCGTGGTCTACCGCGCCGGCGACGCCATCAGTGCCTGGGCGAAAAGCGCGCTGGACGCCCTCGGCCAAGGTGCAGGCATGGCAGCGCTGGTCGGCGCGCTGTGTGCACTGCTATGGGGTCTGCTGGGTTGGCGGCTCGGCGACCGGGCGGACCGACAATCCAGTGCGTCGGCAGCGCGGCAAACCCCCGCGTAACGCAGTCAAGTCGACAGATAAGGATTTTTCTCGAAAATATTAGCCGTTCAGCTAGCCCGGCTCCGCAGATTGACTGACGGTTGACCGCTTCACCAGGGAACTGCCGGTGCCAGGCATCGTCCGAGCTTAAGCGTTTAAGCAAACTGCTCGCCACGAGGTTTCCGTTTGAAAGCTGCCATCGTCAAAAAATACCGTCTGATCATCAAGACCCTCGGCTACGTGGGCTGGTCCTTGTTCTGGTTGCTGCTCTGGGACATCGCCGTCACCGTGGATTTCATGCTGTTTCTCAACGCCAAGCTGAATCTGCCGCTGATGCCGCTGACCTTGCTCGGTTCAGCGTTGATCGTGTTGATCAGTTTTCGCAACAGCAGTGCCTACAACCGCTGGTGGGAAGCCCGAACGCTGTGGGGCTCGATGATCAACAATTCCCGCAGCTTCGCCCGGCAGGTGCTGACGCTGCTGGACGATGCGGGTGGCGAGGTGAATCCGGTCAAATCCACGCTGTTGCGCCGCCACGTCGCTTACGTCAATTGCCTTGCCGCGCATCTGCAAGGTCAGCCTTGTCCTGACGAGGTGCGGGCGTTTATTCCCGCCGAAGAGTTTGCCCGCAGTGGCACAACCAATAACTTTGCCAACGATATCCTCACCGGCTCGGCGACGTTACTCGCCAAGGAATACAAGGCCGGGCATCTGGACAGTATTCGCCTGGCGCGACTTGAGTCGACGCTGGTGGACCTGTCCAACAGCCAGGGCGGCATGGAGCGGATCGCCAACACGCCGCTGCCCTACCCTTACGTGTATTTTCCACGGCTGTTCATTTCGCTGTTCTGCCTGATCGTACCGGTGGGACTGGTTGAATCTTTGGGCTGGTTCACGCCCCTGGCGTCGACCGTGGTCGGGTTCATGCTGCTGGCCATCGAACGCATCGGCACCGATCTGCAAAGCCCGTTCCGCCACAGCGAACACCAGATTCAAATGGAAGCGCTGTGCGAAACCATTGAAAAGAACTTGCAGTCGATGCAGCGTGATTCCTTGGGTGATGTGCGCAGGCTTGAAGAGCCCGCTTGAGGCGCTGCTTTAGCCGCAGCGCTTTTCATCGGATGCAGAGCGATTATTGATAAGTGTCCGCCTCCTCGGCGGGGTAAAACTCACCCTGCTTGCCCAGTTCTTCCAGTCGTTCGCGCGCGATCACTTCAACGCGAGCCACTGCGGCCTGATCGTCAGGATCCACCAGTTGCAAACACAGGCGTTGGACATTCTGATCATGAGTACCCTCGCTGAGCATTTCGTGGGTGAAGACCTGTTCAGCACGCCATAGGCATAACTGGGTATGAGTTCCGCCGAGCCATATCTCGTTGATTGATCCCAGATCAGTGGTAGCCAGTTGATCCACGGTAATTGTCTTATCCATTGCGTCGTACCTGAAGAATGCTCGTAAACAGGTACGACTGGCAGGCACAGCGTGTCGTTCCAACAGTCGACAGTTTGAGCGCGCCGATGATGTTGCAGCAGATCGCATACCAATCTCACTTGTTCGGAAGATGCTTATGAAATCAGCAAAAATCGACGACTACATCGCCAGTTGGCCTTTACTGGGCGTCGGCTCGACTGCCCCTTGGGCGGTGACTCAGGACTGCGAGAGCCGAATCCTCGCATTGCTTGAAACGCTCGGCGCCGGCTACCGGCGTCAAGGCAATTGTGCCGTTCATGAAACCGCCATCGTTGAGCAAGGCGCCGTTCTCAAAGGCGCAATCATCATCGGCGAAGGCTGTTTTGTAGCCGCGGGCGCTTATCTTCGTGGTGGTGTGTATCTCGGCAGAAACTGCATCGTTGGCCCCAGCTGCGAGCTGAAAAGTACTTTCGTGCTCGATGGCAGCAAACTTGCCCACTTCAACTTCGTCGGCGACTCAGTGATTGGCGAAGCGGTGAATATTGAAGCCGGCGCGATCATTGCCAACTACCGGAACGAACTGGATGGGGCTGATATCAAGATCCGTCACGAAGATCAGGTGATCGAAACAGGCGTCAGCAAGTTCGGAGCGCTGGTGGGTGACGGCTGCAAGGTTGGCGCAAATGCCGTGATCGCTCCTGGAGCTTTGTTGCGGCCCCACACACGTGTGCCTCGTCTGGGATTGATTGATCAGTTTGCTTACGATTAAAACGAAATGTGTACTCAGGAACTGAATCGCCGTCGCGCGGGGCTGCCCAACTCAGCCAATCTCCCATACGAAAAAGCCCGCAAAGCGGGCTTCTTCAGGCATCGACCAAGCATGCCGCTTACTTGTTCCTCAACAACACATAAGTCTCACCGCCCTTGCGGTCATGCTGAAGAATGAAGTTGTTGTCCTGGATACGCACCTTTGACGGCACACGATCAGCAACCGGCGTTTGCGAGTAAATCTGCGCGGCACTCAGCAATTGTCGGGTCAGGCTGTCATCCGACTGACTGGCAGTGGCGACGACGCATTCCTTTTCGGAGAGTTGCACGGAAAGATTTTTGTCTGCGGTGAAGCCGATGCGCGTGAAGCCCATGTCCACAAGCTCGGTGATGCCGTTCCTCTTGGCCGCTTCAGCCGAGCCGGCGAACGACGGGGCGGTTTTCAGACAAATGTCGATAAAAGCTTCAATCGCTTTGGAGGTGACAGGTGTCGGTGCGGTTGGCGTTGCAGTGGTGCAGCTGGCGAGCACGAACAGGCTGGACAAAGCCAGTGTGCGGAACAACGTATTGGACATGACGCGGGAATCCTTCCATTTGAAATTCGCAATGCAGCCGTCTGGCTGAAACCGCCGGAACAGGCGGCGTGCATGATAAATGAAAAACGCGATACCAGGCTGGCCACCCCTGCAGCTTACTGTTCGCTTGTCAGATCACCTTTGAGTCCCCTGAGACCCGACGGGCTTGAATAGAGGGTCTCCAGAGCCGATATCTCAGCCAGTTGCTGCGGCGAAAGTGTTTTCTCTTCTTTCTCAAGCTGCTCGCGCATGGGGTCTGCAATATCGCTCGGCAGCGTCTGTTTAAGCGCCACACGCAACAATCCGCAAGCCTTGAGCTTGTTACGGCTGACGCCCTGCCCATTATCGAAATGAACGGCGAGAGTAATCTGCGCCACAGCGTGACCTTGAACCGCCGCCTGCAACAGCCAGTGATTGGCAAGTGGATAGTTCACCGGTACATCCCCGCCACTGCTATAGAGATAGCCGAGGACGTACTGGGCGTTGACCCGACCCTGATCGGCGGCACGGGTATACCAACGCAATGCGGTGGGTACGTCTTTAGGAGTACCAGTGCCTTGTAAAGTGACCGCCCCCAATAATTCAAATGCAAAGCTATCGCCAGCATTGGCCGCTTGGGTGAGCAATTTGACGGCGTGTTGAGGGTCGGCTGGAATTCCTTTACCGGAAAAATAGAGTGTGCCTAATAGCGTCAGAGCCTCGGCATCTCCATGATCGGCTGCCTTGCTAGCCCATTTGAACGCCTGTTGGTCGTTTGCCTCAACGCCGTAACCTTTGTCATAAAAGATAGCGAGTTGTCGTTGAGCCTTGGTATGACCTTGTTCTGCTGCCTTGCTGAACCATTGCGCACCTTTGACAAAATCACTGGCCACCTCTCCACCCGCGATGCTTGCGACCCCCATGTAATATTGTGCGTCGGCGTATCCCTGATCGGCCGACTCAGTTATCCATTGCAGACCTTTTGGTCGATCAACTTCGACGCCTCGACCGTAATATTCAATGATGCCAATCTTGTATTGCGCAACGGGGTCGCCTTTTTCTGCAGCGCTCAAGTACCAGTCTGCGGCTTTGCCAGGGTTGCGGCTGACTATCAGCCCCTCCTCATAGGCTGAGGCGATCAAGGCAGTAAGGCTATAAGGGCTTCGCCATAGTGCGATCACGAAGGTAACAAGAAGAAAGGCCAAGAGGCTGAGGCATAGAGCAATCGAGAGCTTGCGCAATTTTGAATCCGTTCATGAATGGGAGGACAACGCTCGGGGCCGAGTCGCCCGACAGGTTATCGCCAGTTTCATGATTAGCTTTATGACATCGCCTTTACAAAGTGCCAATTACTCTCGCCGACTGCCGCTCTTCGTATCAGATAAAAAAAGACCGAAGTCAATTTTTCCGAGCCCAACTCCCAAACATCACATCCCCAACATAGACGCCTGAAGAGCCTGAACGCTCCTGATCCAGACGCGCCTGCAACGTTTCAATTTCGACCTCTTCTGCACTGGCCACCCCTAACGCAATGATTCGCGGCAAGCACGCTCGAACGATGGCGCCAAGGCTGTAGGGCGCATCAGGCGTTTGTACCAGGCACTCGGCGCGTACGCTTTCCACGGTCAAGCCTGCCTGGCTGAAAATGCCGTGCAGGTTAAACCCGATGTGCAAATCCGCTCCTTCGCGAGCAAGCATTTGCTGTAACCAGCGTTGCGCTCTTTCATGCAAAGGGAACGGCTCGACACTGGCAGGCGCCAGCGTCGTATCGTGTTCCTGGAAGACCATGATTCCGCCGGGGCGCAGACACTTCGACAGTGCTCGGATCGTCGCCACCGCGTCCTGTTGATACATCAGGACGCGCCTGCCGACGATGGCGTCGAAAGTGCCGACAGAGTCTGGCAATTCCTGGAGGTCTGCCTCGAGAAAAGTCAGCGCATGTCCTGCGCTGCGCTGGCGTGCAATGGCAATCGCAGCGGCGTCGTGATCGACTCCGATGACTTCCCCGTTTTCCACTAGATCACACAGCAGCAAAGAAACATCACCCGAACCGCAGCCTACGTCGAGGATCCGCATTTCTTTGCCGATGCCCGCGTCGATCAGCAAGCGTGTGGTGAAGTCGAGTCGGTTGAGCGGCATTATCAAATTCCCTGAGTTTTGCGAAAAATCATGGCAGGCACGTCAGTCATCTGGCACCCAGCAGCGCTTCATCCTTCGCCACCGCACGTTGATAGGCGTCGCGGCTGATCAACCTCTCGGCATAGGCGAGAAACGCAGCTCTGGGCGGCAAGGTTTGCAAGCCTAACCCCCAGCCAATGTGCGAGCCAACATAAACGTCTGCAGCGGTGAAGCGTTCGCCGGCAATAAACGGATGCGCCGATACCGCGCGTTCGAGCTGATCGACCGTGCGCTCATAGCTGCCGTAGCCAAAGAAGAACTCCTGATCCGGCGTCGGGTTGAAACCGGCGCGGTGGTCGGTGACCGCCTGCTCCAGCGGCCCGGCAGCGAAAAACATCCACCGGAAATAAGCGGCGCGCTCCGCTGCCACCGGGGCCAGCCCGGCTTCGGGAAATGCCTCCGCGAGGTACGCACAGATGGCGGCAGTTTCTGTTATGGTTTGCCCGTTATGCACCAGGGCCGGGATCTTTCCCATCGGGTTCACGTCGCGAAAAAAACTGACGCGCCGATCATCAGCGTCGGCCATCGTTGGCACTGCCAGCGCGGCACCACCCCAACGGTCAGCCTGACTGGTCGACTGGTAATCCATGACCACCGTCTCATACGCGCAGCCGATTTCTTCGAGCATCCAGCGCACCATACGCCCGCGAGAATTGGGGTTGGTATAGAACGTCATTGTCATCGTGAGCTCCTTTTGGCTCGGTGTGTTGACGACAATGGTAAGAGCGAAGCGGTATCAGCCTGTGGGCGCCTTGCGCCAGAATACTTGCAGAACGCGCCATTGGCGGCGCGTTGCATCACGCATCACCGCTATCCTGCGGTTCGGAGCCTGGAAATGCCGCACCATCACACCAGCACCGAGCGGTGTAAATTGCCCAGGGTCTTCTGGGAATCGATAGCGCAGCTGGGCCTGAATCCCTCGTCGATTGAGCAACACGCTCAATTGCCCCGCGACCTGCACCTGAACGAATCGACCTTTGTCAGCACACAGCAGTTATTCGCTGTCTGGAACGCCATTGAGGTGCTTTCGGCAGACCCCGCTTTTGCGATTAAAATGGTTCGCGACACGCCCAGTGCGAAGCACAAAATGGCGTTCATCACGGCGTTATATGCGGCTGATTTTCGCGACGGACTTGCGCGGTTGGCGCGCTTGCAGCGTCTGTGCAGTCCCGACAAGTTATCCATGGTCGAGCGCCAGGGGAGTGTGTCATTCACGATTCAGTGGCCTTCCGGCACGGGGCCGGCGCCCTGTCTTTCTGTGGAAGCGTGTTTTGCCTTGGTACTGGAGCTCGGTCGTCGAGGCAGCGGTGAACACATTGCGCCTCTGTCATTACGCTTGAGACGGCCAAAGCCACCGCTGGAAACTCACTCGGATTATTTCGCATGTCCCATCCGCTACGGCGCCAGCCATGACGAGATGATCGTAAGCGCCTCTGATCTTGATCGGCCGTTTCTGCAACACAATCCGCAGGTGCTGCACATGATGAGCCCCGGCCTCGATGCCGCACTACGCGCGATCGAAACGCCGCCAGGCTTCTGTGAGCAGGTCATCGAAATACTGAAACGCGCACTGGCGAACGGACGGCCCAGTCTGCAACATCTCGCCCGAGAACTGCTGCAGAGCGAGCGCACACTGCAACGCCGCTTGGCATCCGAGGGTACGACCTTCAATGCACTGCTCAACGAGGCGAGGCGTCAAGTGGGATTTCAGCTACTGGCTGATACAAGCCTGGAGCTTAAAGAGGTGGCCTATCTTCTCGGTTATGAAGACGTCAACTCGTACTATCGGGCCTTCCGGCAGCGAGAAAATGTTTCACCCGGTCAGTGGCGACGCTCAGCGACTCACCCATGACGCTGGCAGGAAGTGCGCTTCGGGCCGAAAGCAGATGCCAGGTGCCCGCAACAAAGCGGGCACCGCATCCTGTACCTGCTTACCAGTTGTAACTCACTTTGGCGGTAATCTCGCGACCCGGGTTGTAGAAGTTCGCTGTGCCGGAACCGACCACATGCTGCTCATCCAGCAGGTTGCTGACGTTCACTGCGAGGTCGGTGCCCTTGGCGATCTTGTAGTTGAAAGCGGCGTCGAACAGCGTGGTGCCGTCGCTTTTGCCGGAGTTGGCTGCATCGAAGTAATACGAGCCGACGTAGCGTGCACCCAAGCCCACGCTGACATCAGTGGCGGGCACATCGTAGTAACTCCAGAGCGAAGCGGAATGCTTGGGCGCGGTGGAGAACTCGTTCCCCTTGAGAGAACTGCCGTCGTACAACGAACCGCGCAGTACCTCGGACTCCATATAGGAATAGCCACCGATCAGGCTGAGGTTTTGCGTCACCTGCGCCTTGGCCTCCAGGTCGAGGCCACGCGCACGCGACTCGCCCACTGTCTGCTGCTCAATGATGCCGCTCGGCAGCACCACGGCGATGGTGACGTTTTCCTGGGTCAGGTCATACACGGCTGCGGAGAACAGTGCGTCCATCCCCATCGGCGCATACTTCACGCCCACTTCGTACTGCCTGCCCGTCTGCGGTGTTACGCCAACCTGCGGCGGCGATACCGATTCCACCATGCTCACGTAGGTGGACACTTCATCGTTGACGATATAGGTCAACGCACCTCGGTAAGAAGTTTCTGAGAAGGTGTCTTTCTCGGTGGATTGCAAGCCTTTGCTGGTCAGGTCCATCGAGTCGTTGCGCACACCACCGGTGACGATGAACCGCTCGTAGAACGACAGGTTCTGCTGCAGGAATACGGCCTTGGTGGTCGCGTCTCGCTTGTTCACGGCGTACGGCGTGATCGAGCGTGAAACGCCGGTAAACACGGGATTGGCGATGTCGATCGGGGTCGTCAGGGCGTAGACCGAGCTCTCCTTGGTGGTCGAATCGAGATACTCCACGCCCACCAGGCTGCTGCTGTCGATGTTCTCGAAACGGGCATCGTATTGCAGCATCAGATTGCCGTTGAACTGGTCGGCATCAGTGTCCGTGCCAAACAGGTATCGATCGACAGTAGTACCGACACGGGCGGCGCTGTCGCTGAGGTACACGTAGCCAAAATCATCGGTCAGCTTGCTGTAACGCAGATTGCTGCGCAATACGAAGCCGTTGTCGAAGTCATGGGTGACGTTACCGCTGAGGCTGGTGCGCTCGACATCGTGGAAATTGTAGCTGGGCTCACCGTAAAACTTGCTGCGGTCGTATTCCTTGTCCAGCGGATAGCCGCCACTGTTGGGCGAGCTTTCGGTTTTCAGGTAGTCGAGGATCACCGTGGCCGACGTGTAATCGGTCGGTGCCCAGGTGAGACCCCCCATAAACAACTGGTTGTCGTCCTGTGAGTGATCGTACTCGCGGTCGCTGTTCTGGCCTTTGGCCGTAAAGCGGCCAGCCAGGGTTTTCTCGTCGTTCAGCGCATCCCCCACATCGATGCCTGTCTCGACATGGTCAAACGAACCGTAGGTCACATAGCCCTGGCCAAATTTTTCGAAGCGCGGCTGTTTGGTCACGAAGTTCACCGAACCGCCCGGGTCCGCTGGGCCAAACAGCGTGGAGTTGGCGCCACGCAGAATCTCGATGCGCTCATAGGCGAATGGATCTTCGCGTACGCCACGCATCGAACTCAGGGTCAAGCCGTCACGGTAGGTGGTGGCCTGGAAGCCGCGGATCTGGAAATAGTCGTTGCGGTCATCCGTCCCGTAGAAATCACTGACCACGCCGGGCGTGTATTGCAGCGCCTCTTCCGTGGTGCTGACGCTGCGCTGTTGCATTTCCTTGTTGGTAACGACTGATACCGATGCCGGTGTATTGAGAATGCTGGTCGCCACTTTGCCGCCGACCCAAAGTTCCTTGGCGACCACCGAGTTGGTGTCGTCGTCGGCACTGACCCTGACCTTGGCATTGATGATGAGGGGTGCGAGGCGGTAATCCTCGACATCTGTTGCATCGAGTTCCAGCGGGCCGGCGGTCTTCGCTTGGGGGACCAGCAGATAAGCATTCGGGCCTTGCTGTTCGATCTGCAATTCGCTCCCCTGCAGCAACGATGACAGCGCTGTCGAAGTCTCGAGCGTGCCATTCACGCCAGCAGTGGTGCGGTTCGCAACACTCGCCGCGTCGAAGGAAAGACTGATCCCGGCCTCGCGCGCAAAGCGGTCGAGCGCCGGCGCCAATGGGCCGGCAGCAATGTTCCACTGCTTGACCTCATTGCTGTGGTCAGCGCTCGAGGTTTGCGCCAGCGATGGCAATGCGTAGCTGCTCACGATCAAACCGAAAATCGCAGCGTGCATGGCACGATTCAATGGATGGCGCTGTGAAACCGGGGACGAACTCATTTTCTCGCTCCAAGAAAGGACATCGGCAGACTGGCCTGTATTCCGGCCTTCCTTAAAGGTCGAACGAGAATGAGAAACCACCTCATTATTTTTCACGTCATGCAAAAATCCTGATGGCCTCAGGTCGCAGCGGACACGGTCACCCAATAACGGGTTCGGTAATCAACGTGCAAGCGCAGTGATTGCGCGATCAATGCGAGGACCTGATCGTTGTCAGCCAGCTGGAAGGTGCCGGAAACGCGGCGATCAGCGACCTCTTCGGCGCAGCGCAATACCCCGGGGCGATAACGCGACAACTCCACGATGAAATCATCGAGGCGCATGTTGCGCGCACTGATCACCCCGTCCCCCCAGCTCCAAAGATCAAGACCGTTGTCCCTGTACGTTCGGGCGCCACTTGAGGTGAACAGCAGAGGATTGCCCGCCTGGGCGCTGGCGCTCGCAGGGTTTTGACTGGAGCCGGGGAAAACCGTGACTGATCCCTGCTGAGCCGCGACCAGCGTGCCATCGTCACGCTCGCGTACCAGAAAGCGCGAACCATGGGCGCGCATGAGCCCGTCACGGGATTGCACCCACAGCGGTCGCGCTTGAGGCGAGTGTTGATCCGCCCCGACATTCACGATGATTTCCCCACGGCGCAGGATGATCAGGCGTCGCTGAGCGTCGAATTCGCTGTCGACGGCGCTATCGCTATTGAGCTGGACAAGGCTGCCATCATCGAGCTGGAAGCGTCGTAGCTCGCCGGTGCTGCTGCGTTGCTGGGCAAGCATGGCCGGTACGGGCGTGTAGTCCCGACCAAGCCAGGCGGCCGCGCCGACCGTCGCCAATACGCCCAGGAGTTTCAGGCTTTCCCGCCGACGCATTCCATGGTTGCTGCCTTCGAGGGTTTGTCGGGCCAGTTGAGTGGGTACGCCTGCGAACTCATCCCCAAGCGATTCCACACGCTGCCACGCCAACACATGCTCTGGGCGCTGCTGGAGCCATTGCTCAAAAGCGCGCTGCGTCTGCTCATCGGCTTCATTGAAGCGAAGGCGCACTTGCCATTGGATCGCTTGGTCGACAATGGCCGGATCCAGCGCCTGCGGCTCACGACTCGACATAACGCAAGCGATAGCAATGTTGCAGGGCAGTGGCCAGGTCGCGTTCCACGGTCGCGCGGGAAACACTCAGCTTTTCGGCGATTTGCGCGCACGTCAGACCGTCGAGGCGGGCAAATAAAAACGCTTGGCGAACTCTCGGTTTGAGCATACCGAGCATGCGGTCTATGCGCTCGAGCGCATCCAGAATCATCAGCCGGCTTTCTTCCGAGGGAACCTCATGTTGAGGGAGCGACATGACGCTTTCCAGGTAGGCACGTTCGAGTTCGCGACGCCGATACTGATCAATCATCAGTCCACGGGCGATGCTGCTCAAATAGGCGCGTGGTTCGCGCAAGGGGCTGGATTGACGCGCCTTGAGCACCCGTACGAAGGTGTCCTGGGCCAGATCTGCTGCATTATCGCGACATCCAGTGCGTCGCATCAGCCAGCCCTGTAACCAGGAATGGTGGGTGCGATAGAGCAGCCCTAGATCTGCAGTACCTAGTGTTTCGTCGCTACGCATCGGCATCCCGGGACATACATGATTGATAATGAATCGCATTCTACTCATGCGACAGGTCTCAGGTAAATACGTGGCTTCGTCGAAAGCCCACCATGCTCCCGGCCTTGTCACTCAACCGTCACGCCTGCCCCCTAGGCTCTACCGATCTCTACCGTTGACCCACGAGCCCGCACTCCAACATGCCGCCAATCGCCATCGCATCCCCAACCCGGCAAAACATCATCCTGCGCTCCGACAATCTCACCTCCTCCGACTTCGGCGCGCTCTTCTCCAGGCTTTTCGGCAATCGTTACGCCGACACTCCACCACCGCCCTCCAACATCATCATCGGCGGGGTCTACGGGCGGCACGACGGCGTGAGTTTTCGACGTATGCATTACCACGGCGACTTCAGCGTCACCCTCCCCGATCCGCACAACGAAATCACTTTCGTCATCCCCACCGCCGGCAAGATCGTTTTCAACCACGCCACCGAGTCCATCGGTATGGCGCACGTCGGCCTGGCGATCGACAAGGCGGATATCCGTTCGATGCGCTTTGTCGATGATCACGCGCATCACGGCATTTCGGTCAATCGTCAGCAGCTCACCGAGCGTTTGTCTGCGTTGCTGGAGAAACCGATCGTGCAGAAGATCATGTTTGAGCCGAGCGTGGATCTGAATACGCCGGCATTCCAGGGCCTCAAGGCGTTGATCGATCTGGCTACGGGCACTGAGTTCGATGCGCTGATCAACAGCGGCACGCTGATGCCGTCACGTTTGCGCGAGATGTTGATCGATGCGGTGCTGGAGGCGTGGCCGCACAATTTCACCGAGGCATTACGGGGGCCGGCGCCGTGTGTGGCGCCGCGGCATGTGAAGGTGGCGATGGAGTTTATCCAGGCGCATCCGCAGCAGCTGGTCAGTGGTGTGGACCTGGCGCGGTTGAGCCATGTCAGCCAGCGCGCGTTGCAGGAAGGCTTTCGGCGTTTTGTCGGGATGTCGATCGTGGCGTATCAGCGTCAAGTGCGTTTGCAGCGCGCTTATGAAGCGTTAGCGCGCGGGCATGCGGGCTCCGTGACGGAGGTGGCATTGCGCTTTGGCTTCAGCAATGTCGGGCGCTTTTGTCAGTATTTTCAGAGTGCTTACGGCGTAAGCCCGGCGGAGTTGAAGGCCAGGCGTTGACCATTCGCTCCGGTGAAAACTGCATTTGATTGAACAGCAGGCATCTCAGGGCGACTAACCCCAGACAGGTCGCTTGGCGGCACAGCCATTCAAGCGGCGTTTACCTGGCTGCGGCCGGCGGTGGGCTTCGGTGCCGCGTCGTCGCAGGCTTCGCAAGGGGGTTTCAATGACCGAGGATTTCATCGGCTTTTTCACGACGCACACCATTTTAGGCATTTCATTGGCGAACTGGGTCTTGGCGTTTCTCGCCGCGACACTCAGTTATCTGCTGACCACCACCGCGATCCGTTTCGTTTTCCGCAAGGTGCAGGCGCGGGCCAGCGCCGGCAATGGGCATCTGACGTACATGGCCAGTGAAGTGTTGGCGGCGACCAGCACCACGTTGCTGCTGTTGGCGTCGATCCTGGTCGGCATCGGGTTGCTGGATTTGCCGGAGCGCTGGCTCGGGCGCGTGAGCAGTTTGTGGTTCGTGGTCGCGGCGTTGCAGGTCGGCCTGTGGACCAACCGCGCGCTGGCGCTGGGGCTGCATCGCTATTTCTCGCGGCACAACGCGACCGGCACCTTTCAGGCGAGCGCGCTGGCGACCCTGAGTCTTTGGGGCGTCAAGGTGTTGCTGTGGGCGGTGATTCTGCTGGCGATGCTGTCGAACCTGGGCGTCAACATCACTGCGTTTGTCGCCAGCCTTGGTGTCGGCGGTATCGCCGTGGCGCTGGCGGTGCAGAACATTCTTGGCGACGTTTTTGCCTCGCTGTCGATTGCCGTGGACAAGCCGTTTGAGGTGGGCGATTTCATCGTCGTCGGCACGCTGGCCGGTACGGTCGAGCACGTCGGCCTGAAGACCACACGCATCCGCAGTCTCGGCGGTGAGCAGATTGTCATGGCCAACGCCGACATGATCGGCAGCACCATTCAGAACTACAAACGCTTGCAGGAACGTCGGGTGGTGTTCGAGTTTCGTTTGACTTACGAGTGCACCACCGAACAGATTCGCCAGATCACCCAGCGCGTTGAAAGCATCATCAAGAACGAAAAACAGGCGCGCTTCGACCGCTGCCATTTCCGCAGTTTTGGTGAGAGCGCGCTGGAATTCGAGACGGTGTACATCGTCCTGGACGCCAGCTACAACGTCTACATGGACGTGCAGCAACGGATCAACCTGGCAATCATGGAAGCGGTCGCCGAGCTGGACGCGACGTTCGCCTTCCCGGCGCGCACGGTGCATGTCGCCTCGCTGCCCGAGCCCGCCGCGCAGCCGGCACGCACCCAGCAATCGTCGCGTGCGCAGCATGCCTGAGGCGGAAAGTAACCTGTGGCGAGGGAGCTTGCTCCCGCTGGACTGCGCAGCAGCCCCGTCTTTTACAGGGCCGCTTCGCGACCCAACGGGAGCAAGCTCCCTCGCCACAGTGATATGTTCGCCGGGGTTAGAACGCGTAACTGGCCTTGAGCCCGCCATTAAATCCGTGGCTGTCACCGCCACCGTTGGCGCCGACTTCAGCGCCCACACTCAGGGCGCCGAGGTTGGCCATCAGATTAACGCCGCCGCTGAATTGATCGCGGTTATCGAACGCCGCGCGCTGCTCGATATCCAGCCCCAGCAGATGACCTTCGCTGTCGACTTGCTGATCGCCGAGCGCACGTTCATAACCCACGCGAACGCCCGGAACCAACTGCCACGCACCCATCGCTACCGGGGCAAATGAAACGTCGAGATTGGCCACCGCGCTACGGCGGCTCTGCTCGATGCCATCGACGTCGAGCGCCAGCTCACTGCCCTTCTCTTTGAAACCTTGCAAGTCGAGATGACTGACGCGAAAGCCCAGGCTCGGTTCGACAATCACCCCGCTGAGCGGTGCGCGGTAACCCAACGCCAAGGTCGCGCCGGTGAGATTGCCGTGGCTGTCGCCCTTGGCTGTGCCGAGGCCACCGCCAAGCTCGCGTTTGCTGTCGTAGTCGACGTAACCGGCGCTGGCGCTGGCGTCGACAAACACGCCGCGTTCGAGGCTGATGAGGCCGTAACGCGCCCCGAGGTTGAGGAAGGTGAAATCAGTGTCGGCCTCGCCACCCGCCCCGCCGACGCTGCCCTTGCTGTAGCCGAAACCGGCCCGCGCGCTGAGTTGTTCGCTGAAGCGCTGGGTAATGCCAAGCATCAGACCCTGGCTGTGTTCGTTACTGCTGTCGGCGTGCGCCGAGCCGTCGGTGCCGAGGTAACTCGCGAGTGCGCTGCTCCAGAGGCGGTACTGGCCGACCTTCAGATCGCTGCCGCTGGCAAAAGCTGCGGCGGCTTGTTCGATCATCGCGTTCTGCCGCAAGAGATAGCTGGCCGCATCCGCATGCACCTGACCACCGACTTGCGTTTCGACACCGCCCAAGGTGCCGGCGTCGATCGCCGATTGCAGGTAATAGTTGTAGGCGCTGTAGGTGCCGGACAGCTCAGAGTTCTGCAACTGCCGCAGCAACTCAGCGCCAGCGGCGGCATTGCCGATCATCCCGGCCTGCCCCGGCAAGCTGTTGTACTCGACCAGTTTGCCGCGCAGCACATAGATGGTTTCCTGGGACAGACCGAGGCCCTGCTTGAGGTAGTTGTCCATGCTGCCGTACTCGGCGGCGACCTGGTCGAGCCCGGCCTGCAAGTAACTGGCCTGCACGCCGAGCAGCGGCTCGTAGACGGCGGCCATGCTCGGCGGCAAGGCTTTCAGAGTCGCAGCGACACGGGCGGCGGTGTAGTCGTTGGTCGCCAGATAGTTGGCCATGATGGTCGCCTCATCGACACCAGCGATGCTCTGCAGCACAGCGGCGGTCCAGCCGGTGCGATCCTTGCCGGCGGTGCAGTGAAACAACTGCGCGGCGTCGACGCTCGCCAGCTCATTGAACAACTGGCCAAACTGCCCGCGCATGCCGGCATCGCTGACGAACGCACGGTTGGTCTGTTCCATCATCGCCACGGCTTCAGCGGCGCTGCGAAACGAGATGCTGGTGATGTCCGCACCCGAGGTAGTGCTGCCAATGATGTCGATATTGCGATAGGCCGCCCCCGTGATCATCGTGTCCGGCGTAGCGGCAATTTCGCTGGGCGTGCGCAAGTCGTAGATGGCTTTGATGCCCAGACCATTGAGCGTCGCCAGATCCGCCGCCGACGGCGTCAATGCGTTGGAGCGATAGAACACACCGCTGCGCATGGTCCCGTCGTGGGTCGTGGAATAGGCGGAAGTGATGCCGGCAATGTCGCGAAAGTTGTCGATGCCGGACAAGTGCGGCGTGTCGAGTGCGACAGGCGTGGCCGCATTGGCAGCGGCGATGGACAGGCTCAGAACGGACAACGAACACAGAAGACGTTGGAACACAGTGCAGCCTCATGAAATCAGGGTTGGGCTGGTCACTATGGGCAGGCGAGTGAGAGGCAATATGACAGTTTCGGGCGGCCACGAAATGCCTGCGCGAATGGGCCGTGGGGTGCGTGATCTGTCCAAAAATCTCGAATCCGGCACAAATCCCCTGTAGGAGTGAGCCTGCTCGCGAAAGCGGTGGTTCAGGTTAATTGATGGTGATTGAAACACCGCTATCGCGAGCAGGCTCACTCCTACAGGGGATCTGGTGTGTCAGGAAAGTATCCGGTTTTTCTACTTGTCGCGCGCAGCGACAACCCCTTATAAGACTGCCATCACTTCCGAGAACAAGAGACCGCCCCCATGAGCAACGCCTGGAACGAAGGTTATTTCACCGACGAAGGCTACACCTACAGCTATAGCCGGGAGATCAATCCGGTATTCCTGCGTTACTGCCTGTTGTTGCGCGGTTTCGCCACGCTGGACAGCAACGACGGCGTGCACTGCGAACTGGGCTTTGGTCAGGGCGTATCGATCAACATCCACGCCACGGCCAACCCGGGCTCGTTTGTCGGCACGGATTTTCACCCGGGCATGGCGGCCCATGCCATCGACCTCGCGACTGCCGCCAACAACGGCGCCCGTCTGTATGACGACAGTTTCGAACAGCTGCTGGCGCGCAATGACCTGCCACAGTTCGACAGCATCAGCCTGCACGGCATCTGGACCTGGGTCAGCCGCGACAACCAGAAACTCATCGTCGAATTCGCCCGCCGCCACCTGAAACCCGGCGGCATGCTCTACGTCAGCTACAACTGCTTTCCGGGCTGGTCGCCGTCGGCGCCCCTGCGCAACCTGTTCAGCCTGCACGACCGCTTTGCCAATGCCTCATCGCGCTCCGATCAGCGCATCGACGCCGCGCTGCAATTTTCCGAAGCACTGCTCGCTGCCAACCCGAAATACGCCGCTGCGGCACCGAGTCTCGGGGCGCGGTTGCAGAGCATCAAAGGCCAGGATCGTCACTACGTCGCCCATGAATATTTCAACCGCGACTGGAACTGCATGTATTTTGCCGACATGGTCGATGCGCTGGCCCCGGCCAAACTCGACTACGCCACCACCGCCGTGCCGCTGGATTCGGTCGACCCGCTCAACCTGAGCGCTGAAGGCATGGATTTTCTGGAAACCATCGAACACCCGGTCATGCGCGAGCAAGCGCGTGACTACTTCGTCAACCAGCACTTCCGCCGCGATCTGTACGTGCGTGGCGCGACCCGCCTGTCCGCTGCCGAACGCCGCGCGCGAATGCTCCACACGCGTTTTGTGCTGCTGCAACCCTGGGACACCGTGGCAGGCTCGGTCACCGGTCCTGCCGGCGAAGCGACCCTGCAACCGGAGATTTACGGCCCGGTACTCGATGCGCTGGCGGCGCAGGACTATGCCGCCAAATCGATGCGTCAGCTGCTGTCCGAGGCTGCGCTGGCGTACGACGACATCGAACAAGCCCTCGCCGTGCTGATCGGCATGGGCGCCGTCGCACCGTGCCAGAGCGAGGCCGCCGAATCGCAGGTCAGCGGGCGCTGCGCTGCACTCAATCTGCAACTGTGCAAACGCTCGCTGTACGGCGCCAACATCCAGACCCTGGCCAGCCCGGTCACGGGTGGTGGCGTCACGGTCAGCCGCTTCCAGCAGTTGTTCCTGATTTCGATCAAACAAGGCAAACAGCAACCAGCCGAGTGGGCACAACTGGCATGGGGCGTGATCAGCGAACAAGGTGAAGTGCTGGTCGACAACGGCCAGCCGCTGCTCACGCCCGAAGCCAATATCGCCGCACTGACCGCACAGGCCCAGGTGTTTGCCGAGCAAACGCTGGTGGTGCTGAGAGCGTTGAAGATCGCCTGACGCTTAAATCGGGTCTGCTTATCTCCACAGAACGACCCGGTCTGCTCCCTCTCCCTCCGGGAGAGGGCTGGGGTGAGGGGCTTTTGATTCTAGATGTCACGGGTGAACCCTGACCCTGAGCCAACCGTCCTGTTTCCGGAACTTTCCGCCCTCTGCCGTCCGTCCTGCCGCCTCGCAATAAACGAAATTTCCGCCCCACCCGCTCCTCACAACTATGCATGCGCTCACACCCACAAGGGTGACTGCGCGATAGCCTGGTCTGAGGAAAATTTGAATGTTCATACATAACAAGCGACTTCAGTACACCGTTCGAGTGGCCGAGCCCAATCCCGGTCTGGCCAATCTGCTGTTGGAACAATTCGGGGGCGCCAATGGCGAATTGGCCGCGGCAGCGCGCTACTTCACTCAAGCCCTGGCCGAGGAAGATCCGGGGCGCAAAGATCTCCTGCTGGACATTGCCACCGAGGAATTGAGTCATCTGGAGGTGGTCGGTTCGATCATCGTGATGCTCAACAAAGGTGCGAAGGGGCAACTCGCCGAGGGCGTTCAGGAAGAAGGCGAGCTGTATCGCGCGCTGAATGGCGCCGGCAATGACTCGCACATCACCAGCCTGCTCTATGGCGCAGGCGCGCCTCTGGTCAATTCGGCCGGTGTGCCGTGGACAGCGGCGTATGTGGATTCGATCACCGAGCCGACCGCCGATTTCCGTTCCAATATCGCAGCTGAAGCGCGGGCGAAAATTCTCTACGAACGCTTGATCAACATCACCGATGACCCTGGCGTGAAAGAGGCGCTTGGCTTTTTGATGACGCGGGAAATTGCCCATCAACAGTCGTTCGAAAAAGCCCTGCATTCGATCCAGCCAAACTTCCCCCAGGGCAAACTGCCGGGCATGCCGGAGTTCACCAACAAGTACTTCAACATGTCTGGCGAACCCAACGTTCGTGGCCCGTGGAACGAGGGCGGTGCGTGGGAGTACGTGGAAAACCCAGAGCCGGCGGTCGACGGCGGCGATGGTCTGGCGACCGTCAACCTTCCTGCTGAAGACGAACAAGTGCTGGAAGCGATGAAGACCCGCACAGCCTCTGACCCACTCAGCGAACCGGTGACCGGTGCTGATCTGGGTTCCGGTTATGTGCAAGGCAGAGATGTCTGAACCCAGTCCCGGCGGCCCCGTCCCGGGGTCGCCACTTGCTCAAGGAGAACAACATGAAAAGCAGCAAAGTCCTGGCACTGACCTCTGAACATTTTCAACGCTTGATGGAGCAGGCCTCCGCTGGTTTCGAACTGGACTGCCGACAGGCCTGTCGCGGGCTGAAAGTCAGCATGGCGGTGAATGTATTCGGTCTGGGCACCCTGCTCCCGAATAATTTCGCCGACGAGACTACCGTCCAGCCATCGGACGAGCAGCCACCACTCGATGACACCCCAGCCATGATGCCCATGGTTGCCAAACGCGCATCCGCACAGCGAAGCCGCTCAGTGGACATGGCCGAACGTTTTCATCGGTGACAGGAGCGCGACATGAGAACGCATAAAAATCCGAGCGTCACCTCAGGCCTGACCGTCGCTCCTGGAGTCCAGTTTCTGCTGGGTTGTGCAATATTTGCCGGCGGAACGCTGATCATAGTGAGCGAACTGGCGGGAAGGTTTGTTGCGATGTGAGCGGTGTGTAGCGGCCTTGTGCATCGGCAAGCCGTAAGCTCAATACAGCACCGCAGCCGCTTCCCTCATGAAGATCTCGACAGTCTTCGGCCCTATCCCCTCGAACTCGGACAGGCGCTTCTCCAGCGCCTTACGATCCGCACTCGCTGCCACGATGTTACTGACCTTGCCGGCATACTCGCTGTTGAGCTTGTTGGCCAACGCGAGTAAGCGCGCTGCCGTGCTCTCGTCGTAGCGCACGTAACGCGCCTGCCCCAGCATCGACACCAGTTGCCGATGCGTACACTGCGCGAGTTTTTGCGGCGTGTCTTTCTGATGCTGCTCTACTATGACTTGGTACGCCTTGGCGGCGATGGCGCCCTGAATCCTTTTGCCCATCAGAAAACTGGCAAGCAGCCATTTGAACAGCCCGGTTTCGCTGGCGGTGTGCAGATCGATGTTCAAGTCACCGGCCGTGATGATTTCACTCACAAGTCTCACCCTAAAGCGCGTTTCAATTACAGATGTTGACCCGGCACCGCTTTGAACGATCCAATGGCCGCCGCTTGCCCAAGGCAATAAATTGAATCCCCAGTGGAAACGGATGGTCATCTTTCAGGAGATGAGAGATGACAAGCATAAGGACCTTCACATGCTCGGTCGTAAACTGCCCGACAGCAAAGGGCATGACGCCGCAGAAACCGCTCCCATCAAAGCTGCCAGCGAGATAGCCGCTTTCCGCCTGACCGTGATCTTCATGCTGACGGTAATTCTGGCGTTTCTGGGAGTGGAAGGATGGCGGACGTGGCGTGACTACCACTCCGCGTTTTCGTCAGCCCGGGATTCGGTCACCAACCTCGCGCGGGCGACAGCACAGCATGCCGAGGACGCCATTCGCCAGGTCGACGTATTGACCGCCGCGCTGGGCGAGCGCGTCGAAGGCGATGGTTTGCAGAACATTGACGTGCCACGCATCCACAAGTTGCTGGTCCAGCAGGCCAAGCTGATGCCGCAGCTGCACGGCCTGTTCATTTACGGGCCGGACGGGCACTGGATCGTCACCGACAAGGAAATCATCCCGGACCCGGCGAACAACGCCGACCGCGATTACTTCCAGTATCACCGCACCCACACCGATCGAAACGTGCGCATCGGCGATGTCGTCAAAAGCAAATCCACCGATGACCTGATCATCCCGATTTCGCGTCGCTTGAATAACCCGGACGGCTCCTTTGCCGGCGTGCTGCTGGGGACGATCAAGGTCAGCTACTTCGTCGACTATTACGGAGATTTCAAGATCGACGACAAAGGTGCGCTGGTCCTGGCGCTACGCAACGGCACGATCCTCGTACGCCGCCCCTTTATCGCCTCGGTGATCGGTCAGAGCCTGGCCGACAGTGAGGTTTTCAAGAACTACCTGCCCTATTCCAACCAAGGTATCGCCGAGGTCCGAGCCATCGTCGACGGCACCCAGCGTTTGTACGGTTACCGAGCCTTGACCACGTACCCGCTGGTGGTTGAAACCGGACTTTCCCGCGAATCGATCATTGCGCCGTGGCGCTGGGACCTGATCAAAACCGGATTCGTGTTGATGTCGGTAATCACGGCGTTCACGGTCTTCGGGCTGATTGTCTTGAGGCAATTGCGCCAACGCATGGTGATGGAAAAGGATCTGCGCAAGGCACACCAGGCCATGAAGGACATGGCGTTGACCGACAGCCTGACCGGCCTGGCCAACCGCCGCCGCCTGGACACCGCGCTGGCCGACGAGATTCGCCTGGCCAGACGTCAGGGGTCGTCGATTTCATTGATCATGCTCGACGTTGATCACTTCAAACTCTACAACGACACCTACGGCCATGCGGCGGGTGACGATTGCCTCAGCGCTGTCGGCCAAGCGATTGCGCAAGCGGTAAAACGGCCCGGTGATCTGGCCGTGCGTTATGGCGGCGAGGAATTCTCCGTGTTGCTGCCCAACACGGATATTCGCGGGGCGGCGCTTGTGGCCCAGGAAATACTTGAGGCTATTCGCTCCTTGCGGCTGGAGCACAGAGCCCATCCGCAGGGTCACGTCACTGCCAGTGCAGGTATTGCGGTTGGCAAACCGGCCGAACATGAAGTGACCCCCGCCACTCTTATCGAGTCGGCTGACAAGCTGCTTTATGCAGCGAAGCAAAAAGGCAGGGATCGCTACTGTATCGGCGATGAAGGGCTCGGCGCCTAGCCACCCACGCCTCAACGGGAGCGCAGCATCACCGCTGCGCGAACCCGCTGTACGCCAAATACCGTCATGCGCAGAAATTCCTGGTGACTGACCGGCAAGTGCTGGCAGTCCAGGCCGCGTTTCAACTTGCTGTGATCGACATCCGGATCATGCAAATAGACGAAGTCCTGGTCACACGCGGTGATGATCACCCAATGCGGCGCTTTCAAGCGGGTGAATCGGTAGCTGCTGATCAGCACCACCGGTTTGTAGCCGGCCGCCAACGCCGCACCGACATCCAGACTTGACGCCAGCACCTGCTGCACTTGCGTGGTCGCCAGGTCTTGGGCAAAACCATCCTCGACCAGCTGCATGATCGACTTTTTCTCTGTGCTGCGTACGCCGTGAAGAAAAAGCGAGCCCTGGTGGCTGACCTCCAGGCGCACATCGAAACCGCGCCGCCAGGCGGCCAATGCGAGGCCCTGAGGGCTGCAGCCACCGTGGCCGGCGGTCATGAAAATGGTGGTTGCCTCGCGCCATAGCTGGATTTCCTCCGCTCGGGTCATGGCACGGGTCGGATCGATGGCGGACATCGCCATCAGCAGGCACGCCGCGCCGCAGGTGAATTCGGTGGTCTGCTGGTAGTACGGCACTTGGCGGGCGGGTGCGGGCGCTTCGCACAGGATGCGCTTCTCGTAGCGCAACGCCTCGCAGTGGTCTTCGTAATAGTCCTCGACGCTGGCAAAGCGCTGATAGCCGTTGGCTTCGTAGAGGCGGATGGCAGCGCTGTTGTCCGCGCGCACCTCCAGGCGCAGCCATGCGCAATTGCGCGCCAATGCGCAGGCCTGGGCTTCCTCCAGCAAACGCTGGCCAAGCGCATGTCCGCGCCACACAGGGCTGACGGCAATGGAATACAAGCGCCCCAGCGAAGTGCCGCGGTGAAAAAGCACCAAGGCATAACCGGCAAGTCTTGCGTCCGATGTAGCGACAATCAGCGCCGCATTGGCTCGACTGAGCATCCAGCTGAAGTTGCGCTGATTCAATCTGTCGAGGGCAAAACACGCCCGCTCCAGTTCGAGCAGATCGTCGATATCGTCCATCGACGCAAAGCGAAAATCAAAAGACATGACCGCACCGTAAAGTTTGAGTAACGAACCGGGACAGGCCCAGTGGCCCGTGATTTATTGAAGCGGCGTCTTCTTCAACAGGGATTCATTACTCATGTCAGCGGTGCAAGCCAACGTGAACGAAGTATTAGACAAAACCGAGCATTCGACAATCTCCCTCAGCGAGGAACCTCCCAGTATCAAGCCCTCGGGGAGTCGATTGCTCATACTGGTCGAACGCAAGGATGACTGGGCTGATTACTTGCCCAGCGAGAGCCTGATGCTCGCTCAGGATTACCTTGAACACAGCGACGATTTTCCTCATCGCACCCAAGTCATCAACCTCTGCCGCAACTACAAATACCTCGGCCAGGGCTATTACTGCTCACTGCTGGCCGAGGCGCGCGGGCACAAGGTGTTCCCCTCGGTTCGCACCGTCAGCGAGCTGGCGCGCAAAGCGCTTTACGGGGTCGGGCTGAACGATCTGGAACGCACCCTGGAGCGGGCGCTGGCCAACCATCCATACGGCGAAACCGAGGCTTTCACGCTGTCGCTGTACTTCGGCAAGGCCTCGATCGAGCCGCTGCAAGAGATCGGCCGTCAGCTGTTCGAGGCGTTCCCCTGCCCTATCCTGCTGGTGGAGTTTCGCCGTGGTGAAACCTGGCAGATTGCGGGCATCAAAGCCGGGGCGCTGCACAGGCTTCGCGACGAACAGCAGCACGTTTTCGCTGATGCACTGGATGCTTTCAATCGCAGGACGTGGCGTCAGCCAGCCTCCAAACGTGTGGCCCGATACGACCTGGCCATCCTGCATGATCCTGACGAAGCCCTACCGCCCTCGAACCCCGAGGCATTGCAGCGTTTCATCGCAGCGGGCGAACAGCTGGGCATCGATGTCGAGCTGATCGAGAAAAAGGACTATGCGCGGCTCGCCGAATTCGATGCGCTGTTCATCCGCGAAACCACGCGAGTGGATGATCACACCTATCGGTTTGCCAAGAAGGCGGAAAGCGAAGGCCTTGTGGTGATTGACGATCCGTCGTCCATCCTGCGCTGCACCAACAAGGTTTATCTGGCCGACCTGTTGAAGCGCCGAGGTCTGGGCATGCCCGTAACGGAAATCCTCTACAAGGATCGTCCGCAGGAACTTGAAAATGTCGGGCGTCGCTTGGGTTTTCCCTTGGTACTGAAAATCCCCGATGGCTGTTTTTCACGGGGGGTTATCAAGGTCACCGATGCGCAAGCGCTGGCCACGGCTGCGCAGGAATTATTCGAGCACTCGGTTCTGCTGCTGGCGCAGGAGTACTGCTACACCGAATACGATTGGCGCGTCGGGGTGCTCAATGGCGAGGCGCTGTATGCCTGCAGGTACTTCATGTCCAAGGGGCATTGGCAGATTTACAACCACAAGGCCCTGCCCGGCGAGATCAACGGCATGTGCGAGGCGGTGCCCGTCGAGCAAGCACCGCCCGACGTCGTGCAACTCGCGGTACAGACGGCAGGGCTGATCGGCGATGGCCTCTACGGCGTCGACCTCAAGCAGGCGGGCGATCGGGTTCTGGTCATCGAGGTGAACGACAACCCCAACCTCGACGCCGGCATCGAAGACGCGGTGCTGGGCGACGAGCTGTATCGGCGCGTGCTGCAAGCGTTCACGCAAAGGCTCGAGCTCAAACACCGTGGCCAGGCGTGGTGAGCGATGATTGAACGCTATTGCATTGATTGCGGCGCACTGCGCCAGGGCACCGAAGACGAGGCGACTGTCTGGCTGGCCGTCGCCCCGAACGCCGTCGAGCAATCGACGCTGCAAACAAGTCTGGGCATTGGCGCTCAAGTGCTGGAGTCATCGCTGGATCCGGACGAGGTGGCCCGGATCGAAATCAAACCGGATCACCTGTTCCTGATCTGGAAGCGCCCGGAAAGCTTCGACGGGCGAGCATTCAACGTCTCGTCATTCGGAGTGGTGCTGAGCGAAAAGCGCCTGGTGGTTATTTGTGCGAGCAACTCGCTGCTCTCCAGCCTTGAGCAAGATGCGCAAATGACCGGGCCACTGGATGTGCTGATGGCGTTGCTCGCTGAAAGCGTTCATCACTACCTCGGGCATCTGCGCGTGGTCAAACAGATCGCCCGGGAGATTCAGCATCAATTCACCCGTGCGATGGACAATCAGCAACTGGCGCAGATGTACAACCTGAGCGAAAGCCTCGTGTACTACGTGAATGCGATTCAAAGTAACGGCGCAGTGCTGACGCTGCTGCGCAACCACGGCCAACGCCAAGGCTTCAGTGACGGTCAACTGGAATCGCTGAACGACCTGATCGTGGAAAACGAACAAAGCTTCCAGCAGGCCAGAATTCACGCCAAGGTGTTCGCCAACCTGATCGAGTCCCATGGCAATCTCGCCAACAACAGCATGAACCGGGCGCTGCGCAAGCTGACGCTGATCAACGTCGTGTTCCTTCCGTTGAACCTGATTGCCGGCATCGGCGGCATGTCGGAGTTCAGCATGATGACGTCCGGCGTTCCATGGTGGATGTCTTTCCCGGTGCTGATCGCTTGCATGGGTCTCGTGGGCGCGGGGATGGCGCTTGCACTGCGGCGCATGGCGTGAATCCGGGTCAGGTCCTGCCGCCGCCTGCGCCGCAGTTGAAGGTCAATTAGCCCGGCTGACCACCCGAATATCCGTAATCCCTACCCGCTCGGCCTGCTCGAGAATCTGCTCTGGCGTCGAATCCGCCGTGGGCATGACCAGGCTGTTTTCGGCATCGCCCAGATGTAGTTGCAGCAGATGCATCGCCGCGTCGTGCTCGGCCAGTTGCGCGTCCTTGAGTTCGAGCAGATAAGTACGAGGCTCGCCGTTGAAACGGTATTCGATGTGATAGGTGTACATGTCGTCGTCCGCGTCGGTGGGAAAAGGCACTGTTTATCCTGACGCGACGGTCAGTTTTTAGTTCAACTTGCCTGCCATTTTGTGTTTGCAAACAAACTTTTTGCGCAGCGGAGCGTCCTCTTCTTAACTCTCCATAACAGCTGATCACAGCTAAGGACTGGCAATGACCTTTTTCATCTTCCTCTTGGCCTGCGCGGCGGCGGCAACCACTGGCGTGATGTTCAAACCCGGCCCGTGGTATGAATCGCTGACCAAACCCTCTTTCACCCCGCCCAACTGGGCGTTTCCTGTGGCCTGGACAATCATTTACCTGCTGCTGGCCTGGGCCGGTTATCGCCTGAGCCTGATCCCCGGCAGCCAAACAGTGCTGGCCTTGTGGGCCGCGCAAATCGCTCTGAATACGCTGTGGACGCCGGTGTTCTTCGGCGCGCATCAGGTGCTGGCGGCGCTGGTGATTCTGGCGGTGCTGTGGGTGGTCGTCGCGGTGATGGTCGTGCTCGCGCTGCAACTGGACGTGGTCACCGGGCTGATTCTGTTCCCGTACCTGGCGTGGCTGTGCGTTGCACTGGCGCTGAACTGCTCGATCCTGATGAAAAATCGCCTGTGAGCGATTTTCCCTGGCCGCAAGGCGAGTGCGAGCTGACGCAGGTGCGCGCGTTCAACAAAAAGCTCGCCTGGCTGCCGCGCTTCAAGGTGCGCAATCGAGTCACCCCACGGCTGATTCAGGCGTTGTTGCGGGCGGGTCAGATCGGCGGCGCTGGCAAGCTGCGCCAGCATGGGCTGACCGCCGACCGGATGATCATCGACACGGTGCCGGTACGCATCATCCGCCCCAAGGGCAAAGCCAAAGGTGTTGTCGTGGATTTCCACGGCGGCGGCTGGGTGATCGGCAATGCGCAGATGAACGACCACTTCAACATCGCCATCGTCAACACCTGTGACGTGGCGGTGGTGTCAGTGGATTATCGGCTGGCGGTGTCGACGCCAATCGAGGGCTTGCTGGAAGACTGTCTGCGCGCCACGCGCGGCATCTTGAACAATGCTGAATTTGCCGGATTGCCCGTAGTAGTCGTCGGCGAATCGGCCGGTGGGCATCTGGCGGCGGCCACCCTGCTCGCCCTTGAATCTTCGCCGCAACTGCTGCAACGGATCTGCGGCGCGCTGCTGTATTACGGCGTCTACGACCTGACCGGCACGCCCAGCGTGCGCACCGCACCCGCCGATACTCTGGTGCTCGACGGCCCCGGGATGGTCGAAGCGTTACGCCTGCTTACGCCGGATATCAGCGACGAACAACGACGCCAGCCACCGCTGTCGCCGCTGTATGGCGATTTCAGCGGACTGCCGCCAGCGCTGCTGTTTGCCGGTGAGCTCGATCCGCTGCTGGATGACACGCGGCTCATCGCCGAGCGCTGGCGACACGCCGCACCGGTGGAAATGCATGTGCTGCCGGAGTGTCCGCATGGGTTTATTCACTTTCCCACGGCCACTGCTGAGAATGTGCTGGCTTACAGTCGGGAGTGGATTTCGGCGCGAGTGGCAAGTTACTCAGCGAAATCCGCCGAAATGAGCCCGGCGCTTTCGTAGCTGCCGATTGCATGGCGAGCCGTAAAAAACCGAGACAAGCAAAAGGCGCCCTCACCGGCGCCTTTTTTTGTTTGCGCTGAACCCTGCGCGATCGTTCACCCCATGCCGATTGTGGCTCAAACCGTAAACAGTCTTTACCCGATCCGCGCCTGTTTCCCCCGCCAGCCGCCGCATAGAGTTCGTTCCAGCAGCACACTCAACTTCGGCAAAGGAAAACACCCATGAAAGTCTCAATGCTCGTCCTCGCACTCTTCGGCTTCAGCTCGGTGGTCATGGCCCAGGACTCGACTACCACGCCTCCCGTCGAGCAATACACCTACGCCACTCACCTCGACGTCGCCAAAATCATCTCGGAAGATCCCGTGCCGGATGTCTGCGCCGTAGTGCCGGTGCACATGACCTATCAGGATTCCCAAGGCAAGCAGCACATCCTGCAATACGAGGTCATGGGCAGCGGCTGCAGCAACGGCTGATCAAGCCAATACCTCGCACCCCATTGCGTCTCAGAGTGGCTTCGCTGAGACGCAAATGCTTTTACCGCTTCAATCGACAAGTTCCTCAGCAGTGCTCGCCAGCTGCGCGCCAACCCGGGTTTTCAACGTATCGATGAATCGCGTGATCTTCGCATCGACAAACTGGCGAGACGTGTAGACGGCATAAACATTGCGCTCATAGGTGTGGTAATCAGGCAGTACCCGCACCAGCCTGCCGGCACGCAAATCGTCGATCGCCGTGAAGCCTGCCAACAGACCAATCCCCGCCCCTTCGCGAATGGCCACGGCCATTGCATCCATATCATTCACGCTGAAACTCGGCCCGGTCGGGATGAACGTCGCGTCGCCTGCCTTGCTTTTGAGCTGCCATTCATCGCGTACGTAATCCACGGTACCGAGCAGCAGGCATTGATGATCGCAAAGCTGTTCCGGCGTCTCGGGTGCGCCGTGCCGCGCCAGGTATTCCGGGGAGGCCACCAGTACGCAGTGACTGACGCCGATCTTTTGGCTGACATACGCCGAATCCGGTAGCGTGCGCGCGATCAGAATGGACACGTCCAACTGATCCTCAAGCAGATTGGGCATGCGTTGGGAGAGCATCAAATCGACGGTCACTTCGGGAAACGCTTGGCGATATTCCAACACCGCGCCGGTCACCAATTGCCGCGCCAGTCCGGGCACACAGTGCACGCGTAACGTCCCTCGTGGCTGCAAGGCGGCATTGCTCGCCTCGGCTTCTGCGCTTTCCAGGTCAGCGAGAATCTTCACGCAGCGCTCATAAAACCGCCGGCCCGCGTCGGTCACCGAGAGACGCCGTGTGGAGCGCTGCAACAGGCGGGTGTCGAGCACGTTTTCCAACGCCGAGACCGCACGCGATACGTTACCGACGGTGGAGTCGAGATGGTTGGCCACGGCAGTGAAACTACCCATCTCGACTACCTTGATGTACACCGACATGTTTGAAAGTTTGTCCATCCTGATCGTCCTGTAGACCTGCCACTCACTGCGGATACGTCGGATGCTACACGCTCGCTGCTGCGCTCGATATTACCCTCTGGGACAACAGTGATTCCCTCGCGGCCGGCTAAATCAAACGGCGCGCCTTCCATAGACTGGATTCCACGGGACGCCTGAACCACTGCGTACAAGGCGCCGAATGAATCCTCAACCATGAAGGCGACATCCATGAACACTCCTTACGATCCGCTCTATCTCTTCATCGATGGTCAATGGCTCACCGCCCAAGACCGCGCGACCGCTGCGGTGGTCAACCCGGCGACCGGCGAGGAAATCGGCCAGGTGCCACTGGCCACCGCCGAAGACCTGGATCACGCCCTCGAAGTGGCCCGACTGAGCTTCGACCAATGGCGCCAGACCGTGCCGGACCAGCGCGCAAAAATCCTCAAGCGCGCCGCCGACCTGATCCTCGAACGCGCCCCGCAAATCGCTGCGCAAATGACGCTGGAAGAAGGCAAGCCACTGCGCGAAAGCCTCGATGAAGTGACCCGTGCGGCGGAGTATTTCGAGTGGTTCGCCGAAAGCGCACGACGCATCGACGGCCGTGTCGTGCCGGCCAATCGACCGGGGGTACTGCAACTGGTCAAACGCCAGGCGATTGGCCCGGTCGCGGCATTCACACCGTGGAACTTCCCGGCCATCACCCCGGCGCGCAAGCTCTCGGCAGCGCTAGCCGCCGGTTGCAGTGTGGTGCTCAAGCCCGGCGAGGAAAGCCCTTCCACCGCGCTGGCCCTGGCCCGGGCTCTGGACGATGCCGGCCTGCCCAAAGGCGTGCTGCAAGTGGTGTTCGGCGTGCCGGATCAAGTGTCCAGCCATTTGATTGCCTCACCGATCATTCGCAAAGTGACCTTCACCGGTTCGGTGCCAATCGGTCGCCTGCTCTCGGCCCGTGCCGCCGAAGGCGTCAAGCCGATCACACTGGAACTGGGCGGCCACGGCCCGGTGCTGGTGTTTGCTGACGCCGACATCGAAAAGGCTGCTGTGGAAGGGGTCGCCAATCGCTTTCGCGGCACCGGTCAGGTGTGTATTTCCTCGACTCGCTTCCTGATCCAGCGCGAGGCCTATGCCGAGTTTGTCGAGCACTTCGTTGCGGCCACCCAGGCGTTGAAAATCGGCGATGGCATGGATCCGCAAACCCAGGTCGGGCCGCTGGCCAACCCACGGCAACTGGCGAAGATGGAGCAACTGATCGCCGACGCCGTCGAGAAAGGCGCGCGGGTGCTCGCCGGTGGCGAAGCGTTGCCGGGCGCAGGCTTCTTCTTCCAGCCCACTGTTCTGGCCGATGTGCCGATGAGTGCGCGAATCATGCACGAAGAACCCTTTGGCCCCATCGCGATACTGATGCCTTTCGATGAACTGAGCGACGGGCTGCAAGAAGCCAACCGCCTGCCCTATGGCCTCTCGGCCTACGCGTTCACCTCCAATGCGCGCACCGCGATCGACGTGGCCGATGGCCTGGAAGCCGGAATGATCGGCATCAACCAGTACCGCATCGTCGCCACCGAGCTGCCGTTCGGCGGCATGAAGGAAAGCGGCCACGGTTCCGAAGGCGGCATCGAAGGCATCGAGCACTACCTCACCAACAAATTCATCAGCCAGGTTTAAGGGGATTTCCATGTCGACTATCGATTTCAGCAGCCCTCGCGAAGCCGCCCGCGCCTTCACCCCGAAACTGGCGCAATTCGTTGACTCAACGCTGTACCCGCAGATCTGGAGTGACCCCGCATTGGCACCCCGCGAGCGCAGCCTGATCACTGTCGCCGCGCTGATTGCCGGCGGCCACTGTGAAGAATTGCCCGCGCACCTGCGCCGCGCTGTCAGCAATGGCGTGAGCCATGAAGAGTTGTCGGCGGCGATCACTCACCTGGCCTTTTACGTCGGATTCCCGGGCGCCATCACTGCCTCGGCGATCGCCAATGCCACCCTTGCCGACACGGAGCAACGCTGAGATGAAAGGCATCAACCTGAAAGAGTTCGGCCCGGCAGAAGTGCTGCAACTTGGCGAAGCTCCCAACCCTGAAGTGCGCCCGACCGATCTGCTGGTGCGCGTCTACGCGGCCGGCGTGAACCGTGCCGACCTGACCCACCGAACCGGCGGCTACGGCCATGCGAACTTCGGCGACTCGTTGATCATCGGCCTGGAGATTGCCGGGGAAGTGCTGGAGACCGGCAGCGAGGTCAGCGGATTCGCCGTCGGCGACAGGGTGATGGGCGTGGTCGGCGGCGGCGCCTACGCCGAACTGGCGCGCATCGACTACCGCATGGCCATGCCGATTCCAGCGCAGCTCGACTATGTGCACGCAGCGGCGATTCCCGAAGTGTTCGTCACTGCCCACGAAGCGATGCTGCACCTGGCCCGACTCAAGTCAGGTGACTCGGTGCTGATCCATGCCGCCGCCGGTGGCGTCGGTTCCGCTGCCGTGCAACTGGCCTACGCTACAGGCGCCACGGTGTACGCGACCACCGAAGGCAGCAAGCTGGCGCGTGTCGAACATCTGGGCGCCGACGTGGCCATCGACTACAAGACCGAGGATTTCGCCGCAGTCATCGCCGACAAAACCAACGGACGCGGCGTCGACGTGATCATCGACTTCATCGGCGCCCCCTACTTCGCGCGCAATATCGCCTCGCTGGCCCACGGCGGTCGCCTGGTGCAGGTAGGCATTCTTGGCGGCGGCGGCAGGGTCGACATGGAGCTGGAGCACATCCTCTACCGGCACCTGCAAATCATCGGCACGGTGATGAAGTCGCGCACCCAGCCGGAGAAGCACGCGATGATCCAGCGCTTTCGCGAACATTGGCTGGAGCGCTTCGCCGGCGCGGCGGGCCTGGAACCGGTGGTGGACAGCACCTTCCCGCTATCCCGCGCAGCCGATGCCCATAGGCGGATGGAATCTTCGCAGAATGTCGGGAAGATTATTCTGACGATGCAGCCGGAGGATTTGCGCTAAGACAGACGTAAGAAAAGGCCAGTCAGTTGAGCTGACTGGCCTTGGTTTGTCTGACGTTTGCGCTGATCAGCTCACCTTGATCACAACCTTGCCAAACGCCCCTTTCGCCAGATGCTCATAGGCCTCGCGCGCCTGTTCGAACGGATACACATGGTCGATCACCGGGCGAATGTCGTGCTCGGCGAGGAACACGTTCATCCGGTCGAACGATGAGCGCGGTGCCACCGCAATGCCGCGAATAGTGGTCTGGCGAAAGATCAGCGGCATCAGGTTCAACTCGACGGTCTGCCCTGTCAGAAAGCCAATCTGCGCAATCCGCCCCGAGGCCTTGGTCGCCGCGACTGATTGATTAATGCCGTTGCCTCCCGCCACATCGAGCAGCAGATCCACACCCTTGCCTTCGGTGAGTTTGAGCACCTCTTCCGCCCAGTTCGGCGTGCTGCGGTAGTTGATGCCGGCGACCGCGCCCAGCCGTTTTACCGCGTGCAGATTGTCATCGCTGCTTGAGGTTGCGATGACTTTGGCGCCCAGCGCGGTGGCGATCTGCACGGCGAAGATCGATACGCCGCCGGTGCCCTGCACCAACACGGTCTGGCCCGGTTGAATCGCGCCGAAATCCACCAGCGAGTACCACGCGGTGAGCGCAGCGATTGGCAGGGTCGCCGCCTCTTCATCGCTCATATTGGCCGGCGCGCCGACGGCGCTGTCCTGGTGGATGATCATGTACTCGGCCAAGCCGCCCGGCAACGGCGAACCGAAGCAATAATCCGGTTCGTTCGGCCCCGGCTCGCCGTCCAGCCAGCGCGAGTACAGATGCGAATTGACCCGGTCGCCGACCTTGAAACGAGTCACACCGTCACCGATGGCGACCACGGTACCGGCGGCATCGCTGACCGGAATCAGCGGTTTCGGCACCAGGTGCGGCTCATAGATACCGTCAACGATGGCCTTGTCGCGAAAATTCAGCGAGACCGCGCCGACCTTGACCAGCAGCTCGCCAGCCTTGGGTTGCGGCGTTTGCGTCTCGCCCAGTTGCAGATTGTAGAGCCCGAAATCTTTCAGTAACCACGCTTTCATGGTGAGCCTCCAAATACACGTTATTGGCCGCAAACCCTCAGCAGGTTTGCCTTGAGCCCATGATTGGCTTTAACAGCAGCGCAATAAATGCTTGGAAACAGACATGATTGTTCTATTCTCAGGCAACAAAACCCGACACTGAAGCTCACCGGGAAAGTCATGGAATTACTGCAATCGATGCGCCTGTTCGCCCGACTCGCGGAGCTGGGCAGTTTCACCAAAGCCGCCGAGTCGCTGGACATCGGCCGGCCGCAGGTCACTCGCTATATTCAGGAACTGGAAACGTCGCTGGGCGTGCGCCTGTTCCAGCGCACGACAAGGAAAGTGGCACTCACTGCCGAGGGTGAGCTTTTCTATCAGCGGGTCCAGGAAATTCTGGCCGAGATCACCGCCGCCACCACCATGTTCGATCGCACCGGAGCCACGCTGTCCGGCCGCCTGCGCATCGACATTCCCACCGCGTTCGCGCAGCTGGAATTCATCAAAAGCCTGCGCGAATTCACCGACACCTACCCCGGCATCGACATGGTGCTGGGCGTCACCGATCGCGCGGTTGATCTGGTCGGCGAAGGCATCGACTGCGCGCTGCGCATCGGCGAGCTGCCCGACTCAACCCTGATCGCCCGCCCCATCGCCTTGGCGACCATGGTCACCTGCGCCGCGCCCGAGTATTTGCGCGAGCACGGCACACCGGAAACGCTTGCAGATCTGGCGAACCATCAAGGCGTGAACTTTCTCTCGGGCCAGAACAACCGCACCTTGCCCTGGCAGTTTACAGTTGAGGGCAAACAGAAAACCTACGTCAGCCGCAAGGGTATTACCGTGACTGAATCGAACGCTTATGTGCAGTGTGGCGTGTCAGGCTTCGGGATTATTCAGGCGCCGGGTATTGCGGTGGCCGAGCATTTGGCCAGTGGTGCGCTGGTGGAAATTCTGCAACCGCTGCGTCCGCTGCCTCGACCGGTGTCGCTGCTGTATCCGAGCCCCACGCATCTGCCGGCGCAGGTGCAAGTGTTCATCGAATGGCTGCAGGTGCGGTTTGTGCAGTTACATGCTGCGTGGGTGCAGGACTGAAGACCTGCCCCCTCACTCCCAGCCTTGCGCCTCTTCGATAAAGTGCAGCACTGCACTGGAGCGCTCGTCGATGCGCGAAATCAGCGACAGCTCACTGACCATTTCCGCCTGATTCAGCGGGATGATCCGAATGCCCGGCATGCTCAAACGAGTGACGGCCTCAGGCACGATACTCAAGCCGATGCCCGCCGCCACCAGGCCCGGGATGCTCATCAGCGACGGTACGTACATGATGTTCTCGGGATGCAGCTGGTTCTGTCGGCACGCCTGCAGTGTATGCGAGGTCAGGCCGATGCCGGCGCTGTCCTGCAACAGCACGAATTTCTCGTGGCGCAGTGTCGCCAGCTCACCGCTGAAGCTGTCCGCCAGTTCATGGTTGTCCGGGATCAGCAAGACCAGCCGTGACAGGCTGAAATGATGGGTGCGCAGACGATCCGGCAAGTGATCCTTGAACACGCGGGCAAATGCCAGATCGAGCTTGTGATCAAGCAACATGTCGAACTGCGCTCGGATCCCGGCATCCACCAGCGACACTTTGACTTCAGGGAATGTGCTGAAGTAATGCCGCAGCAATTGCGGCAGGTTGGCCTCGAACAACGCCGAGTGATAACCGATGTTGATTTCGCCGACCTCACCGCGCCGTGCACGTCGTGCGGCCGCCGTCGCCCGCTCACTGGCCTCTATGGACTGCCGCGCGTGGGGCAGGAATGCCTCGCCGGCGGCCGTCAACACCACGCTACGGTTTTCCCGGCGGAACAATGCCAGCCCCAATTCAGCTTCCAGCGTACGCATCAATTGGCTCAGCGCCGGTTGCGCGATGTCCAGTTGTTCGGCTGCCCGGCTGAAATGCTGAAGCTCGGCGGCGACCACGAAGGCCTTCAGATGACGCAATTCCATTTCAATGATCCATAAGGCTGGCTTATCTATTTATCGTGATTTCGATAATTATTCTCTAGACCGGATGGGCTACTGTCTACTGACTTCGACGATCTGCCCAGGCCAGCGCTGAGCGCAATCGTACGGGGACCCCGTAACCATAAAAATAATGACGAGCCCCTCAATGAGCACAATCAGTCACGAACACGATTTGCGCATGCCTCGCAAAGCGGTGACCGCTGCGACCATCGGCACTGCGCTGGAATGGTTTGACTTCACCCTGTACGGCGCGGTGTCGGCAACCATCCTGCCCAAGCTGTTTTTCCCGGCCATGGAGCCGACCGCCGGGCTGCTGGCATCGCTTGCCACATTCGGGGTCGGACTCGCCGCCCGACCGCTGGGCGCGATTACCTGTGGCTACCTCGGCGACAAACTGGGCCGGCGCAATCTGATGCTCGCCACGGTCACTCTGATGGGCCTGGCGTCGGTGCTGATGGGGCTGTTGCCCACCTATGCGCAAGTGGGGATTCTCGCGCCGATTCTGTTGGTGCTGTTGCGCATCATCCAGGGCTTCGCGCTGGGCGGTGAATCCACCGGGGCGCAACTGATGGCGCTGGAACATGCCACTCCAGATCGTCGCGGGCGCTATTCCGGGTTGCTCGGTCTGTGTTCACCGCTGAGTCAGATATTGGCCAACGGCGTGCTGATGGGGCTGGCTGCCACCCTCTCAAGCGAACAGTTTGAAAGTTTCGGCTGGAGGATTCCTTTCCTGCTGAGCTTCGTGCTGGTGATCGTCGCGATCTATATCCGCCTGAAGGTCGATGAAACCCCGGCCTTCGTCGCGTTGAAGAAGAACCCGGTCAAACAGGAAAGAAGCCCGCTCAAATCGGCCATGGGCAGCCACTACAAGACCATCCTGCGTCTGATGCTGTTTTTCTGCTCGCCCGCGGCGCTGTTCTACCTGATCGTGATTTTTTCCCTCAGCTACCTGACCAAGCATCTGGACTTCAGCCAGTCGACAGGCTTCATGTCGCTGATGGTCGCCAACGTGTTCGCGATTGTCGGGGCGTTGGCCGGCGGCTATCTGTCTGATCGCTGGGGGCGCAAGAAAGCGCTGGCGTTCGGCTCGTGCATGACCCTGCTGATCCTGTTCGTCTACTTCCCGATTCTCAACACGCTGAACGTTGCCGCCATCATGGCAATCATGGGCCTGTTCCTCGGCTTCACCCAGTTTCAAAGCGGCATCCAGCCAGTGGCGTTTGCCGAAGCCTTTCCCACCCAGGTGCGCTATTCCGGCTCGGCCCTCGCCTATACCGGCGCCAACCTGGTGATCGGCGGCCCGATGCCGATGATTGCCGTGTGGCTGATGAGCCAGTCCGACAATTCGCCATGGCCCCTGGTGACGCTGTGCGCGGTGATCAATCTGATTTCGCTGGCGATGATCCTGATCGGCCCGGAAACCCGCGGCATCGACCTGAACGCCGTGACGCCAGACAACGCCGACACCACGGCCACACCCGCCCTCTCTCCAAATAACGCTGCAGGACGATCATGAACCGCACAGTCTTTATCCTCAACGGCCCGAATCTGAATCTATTGGGCCGCCGTGAGCCGCATATTTACGGGCACACCACCCTCGAGCAGATTCGTCTGGGCAGTGAGCGACTGGCCGAGGAACTTGATCTGCTCTGCGTATTTCGCCAGACCAACCATGAAGGCGTGATGGTCGACTGGATTCAGGAAGCTTTCGAACAAGGCGCAGCAGTGATCATCAACCCGGCCGGTCTGTCGTTTCATTCCATCCCGGTACTCGACGCGCTGAAGTTGCTCAGCACACCGCTGATCGAACTACACCTGTCGAACATCCACGCACGGGATGAATTGCATCGCCACTCGATCATGTCCGGGGTGGTCAATGCCGTGATCTGCGGCATGGGCGCCGACGGTTATGCGCTGGCGATACGGGCGGTCGATGACCTGTTGCGTCGATAGAAAGCGCGCTGGGCTCGTTCAGTGAACGCTGACGAGCCCCCCTTCAGCGCAACAGAATCAGGCAAATCGCCAACAGGATCTGCCTAACGCCAACACCACCCTGCCCCCTAATCTGAACCCATGCAGAACACACCTCTGCAACGGGTTAACCAGATACTGATCTGAACGACCCGGACCTCAATCTCGATTTGACCGGAGTCACCGCCATGAAAACTGTAAGCCAACTGATCGCCGTCGCCACTTTCGCCCTCAGCGCCAGCGCATTCGCCGTACCGAGCAATCAGGAAGATCGTTTCTTTACCCAGGTCAGCGAGCCACAGCAGACTGTTGCCGCCGACGGTTCAGACCGCACCCCACTGGGTGAGGCACTCGCCGCTGACGGATCGGACCGCACCCCGGGTCGTCGCGCAGCCTAAGCGCGTGATGCCCAGAACAGAAAAGTCCTGCGGGTTTGAAACCTGCAGGACTTTTCCGCTTTTTGGGACCAGCGCTGAACCACTTGATCACAACCAAACTGATAGGAACAGGCAATACTCAGATCCGATTCGGCATCGTCCGCCAGCGATATCCGCCCTAGCATGGCCTCTCTCATCGCCTGCAGGAGTAAAGATCCATGAAGACCCTTTTCATCACTGGTGTCAGCAGCGGCTTCGGCCAAGCGCTGGCCGCGGAAGCACTCGCCCAGGGCCATCGCGTGATCGGCACAGTACGCAGTGAATCCGCGCTGGCAGACTTCGAGGCGCTGTCGCCCGAGCGCGCACATGGCGTGCTGCTGGACGTCACCGATTTCGCTGCCATCGATGCGGTGGTTGCGGCGGTGGAGGATCGTCACGGCCCGGTGGATGTGCTGGTCAATAACGCAGGTTACGGTCATGAGGGGATTTTCGAAGAGTCCTCACTGGAGGAAATGCGCCGGCAGTTCGACGTCAACGTGTTTGGCGCAGTGGCGGTGACCAAGGCATTCGTCCCGTATTTTCGCCAGCGCCGTGCGGGACATATCCTCAATATCACCTCCATGGGCGGCCATATCACCATGCCCGGGATCGCGTATTACTGCGGCAGCAAATTTGCGCTTGAGGGGATCTCCGACACCTTGAGCAAGGAGCTTGCGCCCTTCAATATTTTTGTCACCGCTGTGGCGCCGGGATCGTTTCGCACCGACTGGGCAGGCCGCTCGATGCAGCGCACGCCGCGCAGTATCAGTGATTACGACGCAAGCTTCGATCCGGTGCGCAAGGCCCGCGAGGAGAAAAACGGCCGCCAACTGGGCGATCCGCAGAAAGCTGCACGCGCCATGCTGACGGTAATCGACAGTCCAAACCCGCCGGCTCACCTACTACTTGGCAGTGACGCTCTGGCCTTGGTGCGTGACAAGTTGCAGCAGACGGCGGAGAGTATTGAGCAATGGGAAGACCTTAGCCGCTCGACGGATGGCTGAAGGCACGAAGATCAAGAGCCCCTCACCCCAGCCCTCTCCCGGAGGGAGAGGGAGCCGATCTCGGGTGGATTCAAATCCTGAGCCTGCCTGGACGATTTCCGCAGGGCTTATTGCGCCAGATCAGCGCGGTCAGCATTCGGCGCGATTTTTCAGGTCGCCATATCCCGACCAAACACCACGGTCAGTCCCCTCTCCCTCTGGGAGAGGGCTAGGGTGAGGGCTCTGTCTGACACCCCGCCAATTAGCCAGACAGGTTCAAACTCGCCTTTTCACAAGAGGAGACCCACAACCCATGCCGAAACCGAAAGACCCGCCCACAACGCGCATGGTCGAGTTGATGAGCCAGCTCGCACCACTGGAAGGCTACAACCTCAGCCCGCTGGACGATGTGCGTTTCCTGCGCTCCAACCGCCCGCTGACACGCACGCCGGTGCTGTACGAACCGGGCATCGTGATCCTTTGTCAGGGGCGTAAACGCGGTTATCTCGGCGATGAAGTCTACGTCTACGACGCTCAGCACTATCTGGTGGTGTCGGTGCCGGTACCCTTCACCATGGAAACCGACGCCAGCGAAGCCGAGCCAATGCTCGCGGTGTACGTGCGTCTGGATTTCGCCTTGGCCGGCGAGCTGATTCAGCAGGTCGATGAACTGTGGGATTTCCCCAGATCCCAACCGATGGGCATGTACGCCTCGCCGCTCGACGAACCGCTACGCCAATCGACCCTGCGTTTTCTTGAAGTGATGAGCGACGATGCCGACGCGCAAATCCTCGGCCCGGCTATGCTGCGCGAGCTCTACTACCGTATCCTCACCGGCGAACAAGGCGGCACCCTGCGCGCCGCCATCGCCCAACAGGGCCAGTTCGGCAAAGTGACCCGCGCCATCCACAAGATCCACAGTTGCTATCACCAGCATCTCGACGTAGAAACCCTGGCCGATGAAGCGCAGATGAGCGTGCCGAATTTTCATCTGCACTTTCGCAAGGTCACCGACTCCTCGCCGATGCAGTACCTGAAGTCGACGCGATTGCACCAGGCGCGATTGCTGATGCTGCGCAATGACCTGACCGCGGCAAAATCGGCATTTCTGGTCGGTTACGAAAGTGCCTCGCAATTCAGCCGTGACTTCAAACGCCTCTTCGGCCGCACACCGCTAGCCGAAGTGGCGTGGATGAAACAGGCCTATGCGCTGCCGGCACCGGCGACTGCGTCGCCGTTTGTGTCTTCGCATTGACTTCACCCGCGTCTTGAACACACAGAAATCCACATTGAAGGGAAGAAAGTGAATCTGAGAGCTGAGATTGAAAACGCATTTGGCCCCCAGGCATTCGCCCGTCCGCTTTTCTATTCCTGGCCCGGAGGATTGCGTTTCGAACTCTCCGAAACGGGCGGAATGATCGAGCAATTTTTGACCGCTATGCGCAAATCCATAACCATCTGCGGCGACATTTTCCAGGGGGACGCATCGTTTGTCGCATGCCTGCGCATTCATTCCGGTCGCAATCGATTCGCCCATCGCAGCACTCTTCGCGCCCTTAAATCTGCTGGCATCGACACTCCATCAGCGCTGTGCATCTGGAGCGAAGAAATAGATAACGAGGAATGGTTCAGTGAGGAAGAGCCGGAATACTGGGTCAACGTCGCCTTCGAAGCGTCTGCCGCCCGCATTCAAGCATTACTCTGGTGCGCATTGGCCAAGGATTTCGCCGACATCCAACCGCGTGCGAACTGTGCTGTCTACCTGTTCAATCTGCACAAGCGAGTCATGGTCTTTCCCTATGACGACAGAGGCATGGACGTGGTTGGGACCAACACCGAGCTACTTTCGCAGCTCTATCAACGACACCATGCCTGGCTGCTCGACCATGACCGCGCAGCGATGGAAGCCTCATTCGGCACGCACAACCGTTAGGTGAACGCTACCGCTCCAACGTTTTCGCCATGATGATCGTGCGCTCTTCTTGATGAAATTCATCTCTGACTTTCTTGAAGCCGAGCGAAGCATAGAAGCCTTCTGCGGTGACTGAGGAAGGAACGCGCAGTAGGTGGAAACCTGCGTCCATGGCGAGTGATTGTATGCTCTTCATCAGCTGTCTTCCGACACCCATTCCTTGAAAGCCCGGGTCGACAAAAACGCTTCGAACAACGTCTCGATCGAGACTTGCCGTTGCGACGATTTGACTGTCGAGCGTAGCGACCAGCACCTGACGCTCAGTCAAAAAACGAAGGATCTTCGAGGGCGAAAAACTTTCAATCACTCGATCAATGATTTCGGGAGGATAGTCGCGGGCATTGCTCTCACGGAGCGTCTTGATGATCGTTTCACTGATAGCCGATGCATCCGCATCGCTCGCGATGTGAATTTGAATATCCACCCAGTAGCTCCTTGCTTGTCAGTTCCGTGTACAGCACTTATCGCAGCAAATTCCCCATCCGCATAGTGCTTGCCCCCTTCTGTGTTTCCTCGCCCAATCACACAGGTCAGCCACCTGCATCAGGATGGGATCATGAACACCACGGCCATTCCCGAAGGCTTCACTCCATTCACCCGCAGCAGTCCGTTGCTGGATCTGCTCGGCCCGATCTACGCCAGGGGTCAGGGGCTGCAATTGGAACTGGGTTTACTGACCGACTCCCGCCACGCCAATGGACGCGGTACTTTGCATGGTGGTGTATTGGCGACTTTGGCCGATGTGGGGATGGGTTACGCCATGGCCTTTGCCAGCGATCCGCCGCAGCCGTTGATCACGGCGAGCATGACCCTGGATTATCTCGGTGCGGTGCAAATCAACGAATGGCTCGAAGTGCGTCTTGAACACTCCAAAAAGGGACGTCAACTGGCGTTTGCTGGCGTCAGTCTGCACGTCGGAGAGCGAACGGTCGCGCGCGCCAGTGCCGTATTCGCGGTGCCGCTGAGCTGAAGCGCGAAACCTCAGTCTGAGGCTTCAGGATCGTCCCGCGCCGGCACAGGGATTTGCCACGAGGGTTTCTTGCCGATCTGGCTATCGAAGGTGCGTCGCGCTTCGCGGAAACCCTCGACGTTTTCCACCACCCAAGTCCAGATCGGCGACATCCGCACCAGCAATCCCATGCCCAATGGCGTCAGTTCGTACTCGACGTGCGGCGGCACCTGGTCGAGCTCGCGCCGGGTCAGCAGGCCGTCGCGTTCAAGCGCACGCAGGGTTTTGGTCAACATGCGCTGAGTCACGCCGGTCATCTGCCGTTTGATCTCGGCGTGACGCATGGTGCCGTAGACACCCAAGGCATGCAGGATGCCCAAAGACCAGCGACTACCGGCGTGTGCAAGCACTTCGCGGCGCACGCCATCATCGTCTCGTCTGAGCGTCTGGCAGATCGCTTCTGCCTCACTGAGCGCTTGCTGATCAGTCATTTCTTCACTTGGTATCACGCGTGTGCCTTCTTCTGAGTGCTGCCCGATCGTGCCAGCATTTGCCGATCTTACATGCAGATCTCAGGAGACATCATGACCGAATCGAACCACCCTTCCGCGCAATCCATTCTCGTCCTGGGCGCAGGCGAGCTCGGCCTGCCGGTTTTGCGCAACCTTGCGCGAGCAGCAAAGCGCTTGCCCGGCAGCACGATCAGCGTCCTGCTCAGGGCCTCGACGATCAACAGTCAGGTGCCGGAAAAGAAAGCCGAAATCGATGAACTGCGCAGTCTCGGCGTGCAGATGGTGGCGGCAGATCTGGTCAACGATTCAATCGACGAACTGGCCGAAGTCTTCGCACCGTTCGATACCGTCATTGGCTGCGCCGGCATGGTCGCTGGTCGCGAGACGCCGATGAAGCTGGCGACTGCTGCGCTCAAGTCGGGCATCAAACGCTACTTTCCCTGGCAGTTTGGCGTGGACTTCGAAGTGATCGGCCGGGGCAGTCCGCAGGATCTGTTCGATGCTCAGCTCGACGTGCGCGAACTGCTGCGCGCGCAGGACAAAACCGAATGGGTGATCATCTCGACCGGCATGTTTACCAGCTTCCTGTTTGAGCCAGTATTTGAAGTCGTTGATTTCGACAACGACACCGTTAACGCCCTGGGCAGCCTGGACACCGGCGTGACGCTGACGACCCCGGACGACATCGGCAAGCTGACCGCAAAAATCGTTTTCTTCGAACCGCGTTTTCGCAACGAGATCGTGTATCTGTCGGGCGACACGCTGACCTATGAACAGGTCGCGGGCCTTCTCGAACGCGTGCTCGGACGGCCCTTCAAGCGTAACGTCTGGACAGTGCCACACCTGATGCAGGAACTGGAAAAAGACCCCACTCACCACATCAAAAAATACCGCGCGGTGTTTGCCCAAGGTCGAGGTGTGGCGTGGCCGAAAGCGGGCACGTTCAATGAGCAGCGGGCGATTCAGGCCACGACGGCTGAGCAGTGGGCGAGGGAAAATCTTGGGCTGTCTGAAACCTCGTAAAGCTTAGTAGCATGTGGCCACTTTTCGGTATCATCTGCTTTTGAAAAGTCCGATGGTATCCAGGAGCAGTACATGTACGGGAATGGCAGATTTGGCTTGACGCTTTTGGCTGGAGCATTGGCACTGAGCGGTTGTACTTCACTGTTTCAGGGTAAACAGTATCAATTTCCCCGGCCGGATGAACCCTCGGCGACGGTCAGGCTTAAATATGAAAGCGGCACTAACCTCGATGCGATGACCTTCAACGAATCGGGATGTTACGCGGGCTTCACGCCTTTGCCCTATACCGAGGGTTTTATCCAATCGCCGGTAGCTGTCGACAAAGAGCTGGTTTTGACTTACCGGCAAACAGTTGGTGGAAAGTTTTGCCAGATACCCTTCTCTTTCACCCCTCAGGCTGGGGCCAGCTATACGTTGAAGTCGGGCTACTGGACTGAACCCAAGGCTGGCCTTCTCCCGATCTTCACCTTCAATCAACAATACTGCGGCCTGGGCGTAGTCAAAAAAATCGGATCTCAGGAAAGCATCGAACCCATCAAGCAACTGCGTATCAAAACCGCTTTTGCATGCCTCAGATTCGTCGAGTGAAAACAACAACCTGCCTCGCTCGGCGCCCAGTAAAGAACATCGTGGTCCATCATTCTGCGGTGGCCCTTTGTAGCTGGGAGCCGACACTCGACAATACTTCGCTGGCGACCGTTTACTGGCTGGAAACACCTTGGCGCTTGGCATATTCCTGCGAGAGGCTCTGGGCGGTTTGTTGAGCATATTCAATACAGGGTTCAATTCTGCTTCGCACTCGAATTTCCTCGATAGCGGCGATTTGCGCGCTCTCGGTCAGGCACTTTTCAACCAGGGCGCTCGCGAGCGGCAAAGACACTGCTGGCAACGACGGAATAAATTCCCGGACAAAATCGGCAGCACTGGCAAGCCGGTTGGCATCGGTTGCAAAGGCCCACTCGCGCAGACTCACGTCATGCAGGTTGCCGCCTTGATCCCAGCCGTCGGCAAAACGGTCTGTTTTTCCGCAAGCGCCCAGCACGCCGCAAACCACTAAGACAAGCAATCCATTCAGCGTTTTCACAAACATCGGTACTCACTGTATTCAGACTGAAAAATGAAGAGCTGCAAATGATAGCAATATGATTGCATTTGCGTGCACAGAATCAGATCCGATGAAAAGATGCCACCTCTTACATCCGATGCTGCTCCAGCAAAAAATCCACAAACAACCGCACCCGCACCGGCATCGCCGCGCCGCCGACGAACACCGCATGAATCGGTTCCTCATCACCGGGGTTCCAGGTTTGCAGCAGCGCAATCAAATCCCCGCGCTGCAAGTCTTCCCTGACGGTGAACTCGCCAATCCGCGCAATGCCTGCACCGAGTCTGGCGAACTGGGCCAGTGCTTCGCCGCTGCTGCATTCGATGTTGCCGCTGACTTTCAGCGAGAACTCCTTGCCGTCGCGGATAAACGGCCAGTTGGCTTCGGCGCGGCGGAAGTTGAAGCGCAGGCAGTTGTGCTTGAGCAGGTCTTCCGGTTCGAGAGGTGTGCCGTGGCGTTTCAGGTAGTCGGACGATGCGACCACGACCTGGCCGGTGTGGCCGAGCCGGCGTGCGGTCAACGGGCTGTCGGGCAGATGGCCGAAGCGTATGGCGACATCCGCCTGGCCAGCGAGGATGTCGACTACTTCGTCGCCGAGGCTGAGGTCGACGACGATGTTCGGGTAACGGGTGGTGAAGGCTGCGACCAGCGGCACAATGGCCAGCCGTCCATGGCCAAGGGCGGCACTGACGCGCAAGCGGCCCTTGGGTACGCCTTGATCGGTGATGGCCCCTTCCACTTCGTCCATGTCGGCGAGAATCCGCCGGGCACCGCGCAGGAAGGCCTCGCCTTCGGCGGTAAACGTCAGCGCGCGGGTGGTGCGCAGCAACAGACGAGTGCCGAGTCGCTGTTCGGCGCGGGCGATGATTCGACTGACCGCCGAAGGCGTCAGCCCCAATGCACGCGCCGCTGCTGAGAGGCTGCCCTCCTGCGCCACGGTGACGAACACGCTCATTTCCCCTGATCTGCCGTTGAAGTCCATTCGTGCCTCTTACGCAAAGGTGATTGCCAAAATCGCCATCTACCGCCTGAAAACGATGGATCGTAGCATTGGCGGCATAGATGAGGAGACTTTCCATGCGTATCAATCCACCACTTGTTGCACTCGCTGTCGGCGCCTTTGGCATCGGCGTCACCGAGTTCGCGCCGATGGGCATGTTGCCCGGCATCGCTGCCGATCTCGGCGTTTCCATTCCCGCTGCGGGGTTGTTGGTCAGTGCCTACGCTTTGGGCGTGCTGCTCGGCGCACCGCTGATGACCCTGACCACCGGCAAAATCCCTCGGCGCTATCTGCTGATCGGGCTGATGGCGATTTTCACCCTGGGCAATCTGATGTCGGCGCTGGCCACCGATTACTCCAGCCTGATGGTCGCCCGGGTGATCACCTCGCTCAATCACGGTGCGTTCTTCGGGGTTGGCTCGGTGGTTGCCGCCAGCGTGGTCGCGCCAGAGAAACGTGCCGGCGCCGTGGCGGCAATGTTCATGGGCCTGACGTTGGCGACTATCGGCGGTGTGCCGCTGGCGGCCTGGTTTGGTGAGCTGCTTGGCTGGCGCACAGCGTTCTGGGGCATTACCGGTCTCGGCGTGCTGACCATGATCGCCTTGTGGTTCGCCCTGCCCAATCTGAAAGCAGAGCCAGGCGCGGGTGCGCTGGCGGAAATTCGTGTATTGGGCCGAGGTCCGGTGTTGGCTGCGCTGGCCCTGACGGTGGTCGGTTCAAGTGCGATGTTCACGGTATTTACCTACATCGCGCCGATCCTCAGCAGCGAGACCCACGCCTCCGCCGCGTTCATCACGGCGATGCTGGTGCTGTTCGGGATCGGCTTGACGCTGGGCAATATGTGGGGCGGCAAGGCTGCCGACCGTTCGATCGATCGCACCCTGATTGTGTCGCTGAGCGCATTGATTGTGGTGTTGCTGGCGTTCACTGTGCTGATGCGCTGGCCACTGCCGGCCGCCGTGGCCATTCTGATCTGGGGCATCGCCAGCTTCGCCCTGGTGCCACCGCTGCAAATGCGCGTGATGGACGCGGCCAAGGACGCGCCCAATCTGGCTTCGGCGGTAAACATCGGTGCGTTCAACTTCGGCAACGCCATCGGCGCAGCACTGGGCGGCGCGGTGATCAACGCAGGCCTGGGTTACCCGGCGATTTCCCTGGCCGGCGCGGCGATGGCCGGTCTGGGCCTGCTGATGGTGCTGGCGTTTGCCTGGCGCTCCAGAGCCAGTGCCGCTGCGCTGGCGTGAGCCATTTGCAGCGCTACGCCCCGCCCTGCTGATACTCGCGGGGCGTGCAGCCGAACTCGCGACGGAACACCGTGTGCAGGTACTGCGCCGATTTGAAGCCGCAGGCCTGGGCAATGTCGGCAATCGCCGCATCGGTATTCTTCAAGCCGCTGGTGGCCGCTGCGAGTTTGAAACGCAGAATCTCGTCATGCACGCTGCAACCGCGCTCGGCGCGGAAATGCGCTTCCAGCGACGAGCGCGACACGCCGACATACGCCGCCACTTGCGCGGTCTTGATGCCCTGACAGGCATATTGGCGGATGAACAGCAGCGCTTGCATGACGTAGGGATTGCCCAGCGGTTGGTGCAGACTCGATACCTGTACGTTGACCGCGTCCGGCGGAATCAGGATTTGCGTGCCGGTGGACGGCATGCCGTGGAGCATCTGGTGCAGCAACTGCGCGGCGGTGCGGCCCATGGTTTCGGTGCCCTGAATCACCGAACTCAGCGGCACGCGAGTCAGGCTGCGGGTCAGCGGGTCGTTGTCGATGCCGATCAGCGCGACCTGCTCGGGCACGGCAATGCCGGCGGTCAGGCAGGCTTGCAGCAATTGCCGGGCGCGGGCGTCGCTGACGGCGATGATGCCGATCGGTTTGGGCAGGCTGTGCAGCCAGGCGATCAGTTGTTCGACGGCGCTGTCCCACAGCGGTGCGCTGGTGCCCATGCCGCGATAGATCTCGGCGTGCAGGCCGTCGCGCTGCATCAGTTTGCGGAAGGCTTTTTCCCGCTCCTGCGCCCAGCGATTGGCCTGCGCCTGCGGCAGACTGAAACAGGCAAAGCGCTGCAACCCCGCCTCGACCAGATGCGAGTAAGCCAGAGTGATCAAAGCGTTGTTGTCAGTGGCGACGTAGGGAATCGCTTTCGGATAGGCGCGCGCATCCTCGTAGGAGCCGCCCACCGCCACCACCGGCAAGTGAATGTCGGCCAGCGCCTCGCCGATCAGCGGATCGTCAAAGTCGGCAATGATGCCGTCACCCTGCCAGCGGTCGATGCCCTTCAAGCGGCAGAGAAAATCCTCTTCCAGAAACAAGTCCCAGGAAGCGCGAGTGCTGCTCAGGTAGTTGCCGATGCCGCTGATGATCCCACGGTCATAGATCTTGCTGCCGTTGAACAACAGGGCGATGCGGTGCACGGGCGGTAGGCTTTTCATTCAGGATCCGGAGTTTGCGTCAGGCCATTCGCGAGCAGGCTCGCTCCCACGGTTTTATGAACGACACACATTCAGTGTGGGAGCGAGCCTGCTCGCGAAAGCGGTCTCAAATTTTTTTGTACTGTTCCGGGCCGCCTTGTCGCGGCGACGATGGACACAGACTAGGCGCGAAGCCGCTGAAGCTCAATACGCAAAATCGCACTCGCTGTTGAGGCTTTTCATAATAAGCAGGCAAGGGGCCGTTGCTAGTATCGAGACACCGCCAAGAACAACAAGGACAAGGTCCATGCAGTATTTCCCCAATATCGAGCCGGTTCGCTACGAAGGCCCGAACAGTGATTCGCCCCTCGCTTTCCGTCACTACGACGCCAATAAACTGATCCTCGGCAAGCCGATGCGCGAACACCTGCGCATGGCCGCCTGCTACTGGCACACCTTCGTCTGGCCGGGCTCCGATGTGTTCGGCGCCGGCACCTTCAAACGCCCATGGCATGGCAGCGGCGAGCCGATGCAGCTGGCCATCGGCAAGGCTGAGGCGGCGTTCGAGTTTTTCAGCAAACTGGGCATCGATTACTACTGCTTTCATGACACGGACGTCGCCCCCGAGGGCAACTCGCTGAAGGAGTACCGCGAACACTTCGCGCAAATGGTCGATCGCCTCGAGCAGCATCAGGAACAGAGTGGCATCAAGCTGCTCTGGGGCACCGCCAACTGCTTCAGCAACCCACGCTTTGCTGCCGGTGCCGCGAGCAATCCCGACCCGGAAGTGTTCGCCTGCGCCGCCGCGCAAGTGTTCAGCGCGATGAACGCGACCCATCGCCTCAAGGGTTCCAACTACGTTCTGTGGGGTGGCCGCGAAGGTTACGAAACCCTGCTCAACACCGACCTGAAACGCGAGCGCGAACAACTCGGGCGCTTCATGCGCATGGTGGTCGAGCACAAGCACAAGATCGGTTTCACCGGTGACCTGTTGATCGAGCCCAAGCCGCAGGAGCCGACCAAGCACCAGTACGATTACGACAGCGCCACGGTATTCGGCTTTCTCCAGCAGTACGGTCTGGAAAAGGAAATCAAGGTCAACATCGAAGCCAACCACGCGACCCTGGCCGGTCACAGCTTTCATCACGAAATCGCCACCGCCGCCTCCCTGGGGATCTTCGGCAGCATCGACGCCAACCGGGGCGATCCGCAGAACGGCTGGGACACCGACCAGTTCCCCAACAGCGTCGAGGAAATGACCCTGGCCACCTATGAAATCCTCAAGGCCGGCGGGTTCAAGAATGGCGGCTTCAATTTCGACTCCAAGGTGCGCCGTCAGAGTCTCGACGAGATCGACCTGTTCCACGGCCACGTTGGCGCCATGGACATCCTCGCCCTGTCGCTGGAACGCGCCGCTGCGATGATTGAGAACGATCAACTGCAAACCCTCAAGGATCAACGCTACGCCGGTTGGCGTCAGCCGTTCGGGCAAGCGGTCATGGCGGGCGACTTCAATCTCGAGTCGCTGGCCGAGCACGCGTTCACCAACGAGTTGAACCCGCAAGCCGTCAGTGGACGTCAGGAAATGCTCGAAAACATCGTCAATCGCTACCTCTATCGCTGATCGCCAAGGAGCGCTGCCGACGCCACGACGCTGTGACAATTGCACGACAATTCTGTGCCTGCGGCGTCGGCAGATTCTCTACAGTTCTACCAGCCCGATTCATCGTCAGGCCGTGTCTTTCCAACAAAAATAAAAGGACGCACCACCATGAAGAACTTGAAACGTACGCTGTTGGCCAGTGCCCTGGCGTTGTTTGCCCTGCCGGTAATGGCTGACGCAACCCATCCGAAAATCGGTTTCTCCATTGATGACCTGCGTCTGGAACGCTGGTCGCGCGATCGCGATTACTTCGTCGCGGCGGCGGAAAAAATGGACGCCAAGGTCTTTGTACAATCAGCCGATGCCAACGAGCAGAAGCAGATTTCGCAGATCGAAAACCTCATCTCTCGCGGCGTCGACGTGATCGTCATCGTGCCGTTCAACGCCACCGTGTTGACCAACGCCGTGGCCGAGGCGAAGAAGGCCGGGATCAAAGTGGTGTCTTATGACCGGCTGATCCTCAACGCCGACGTCGACGCCTACATTTCCTTCGATAACGAAAAGGTCGGTGAGATGCAGGCCGGTGGCGTGCTGAAGGCCGCGCCCAAGGGCAATTACTTTCTGTTAGGTGGTGCGCCCACCGACAACAACGCCAAGATCCTCCGTGAAGGCCAGATGAAAGTGCTGCAACCGGCCATCGACAAGGGCGATATCAAGATCGTCGGCCAACAGTGGGTCAAGGAGTGGAACCCGACCGAAGCGCTGAGCATCGTTGAAAACGCCCTGACCCGGAACAACAACAAAATCGACGGCATCGTCGCCTCCAACGACGCCACCGCCGGCGGCGCGATTCAGGCATTGGCGGCGCAGCAACTGGCCGGCAAAGTGCCGATTTCCGGTCAGGACGCCGACCTCGCAGCCGTCAAACGGGTGATCGCCGGCACACAAACCATGACCGTGTACAAGCCGCTGAAACTCATCGCTTCCGAGGCAGCCAAGCTCTCCGTGCAACTGGCGCGCAACGAGAAACCGGCCTACACCTCGCAGTACGACAACGGCAGCAAAAAAGTCGACACCATCCTGCTCACGCCAACCCCGCTGACCAAGGACAACATCGACTTGCTCGAACAGGACGGTTTCTACACCAAGGCGCAGATCGCCGGGCAGTGATCAGGACGGTTTGTCCGAAACCCTTGTAGGAGTGAGCCTGCTCGCGATGGCGGCGGGTCAGCCAGCCGAGCAGTATCTGAACTGACGCTATCGCGAGCAGGCTCACTCCTACAGGTCTGGTGTGTGAGTCCTTGGTATACGAGCCTTTTCCATGTCCGACTATCTGCTGCAAATGAACGGCATCGTCAAAACCTTCGGCGGTGTCAAAGCGCTCAACGGCATCGACATCAAGGTCAGGCCCGGTGAATGCGTGGGCCTGTGTGGCGAAAATGGCGCTGGCAAGTCGACGCTGATGAAGATCCTCTCGGCGGTCTATCCCCATGGCACCTGGGACGGTGAAATCCTCTGGGACGGGCAACCGCTCAGGGCGCAATCGATCAGCGAAACCGAAGCCGCCGGCATCGTCATCATTCATCAGGAACTGACCCTGGTTCCCGACCTGTCGGTGGCCGAGAACATCTTCATGGGCCATGAGCTGACGCTGCCCGGCGGGCGCATGAACTACCCGGCGATGATCCACCGTGCCGAAGCCTTGATGCGTGAGCTGAAAGTGCCGGACATGAATGTCTCGCTACCGGTTTCGCAATACGGCGGCGGTTATCAGCAACTGGTGGAAATCGCCAAGGCCCTGAACAAACAGGCGCGTCTGCTGATCCTCGATGAGCCCTCCTCCGCCTTGAGCCGTTCGGAAATCGAGGTGCTGCTGGACATCATCCGCGACCTTAAGGCCAAGGGCGTCGCTTGCGTCTACATCTCGCACAAGCTCGATGAAGTTGCCGCCGTGTGCGACACCATTTCGGTGATCCGCGACGGCAAACACATCGCCACCACCGCCATGGCCGACATGGACATCCCGCAGATCATCACGCAGATGGTCGGTCGCGAGATGAGCAATCTCTACCCCAGCGAGCCGCACGAGATCGGCGAGGTGATTTTCGAGGCGCGCCACATTACCTGCTATGACGTCGACAACCCCAGGCGCAAACGGGTCGACGACATTTCCTTCAGCCTCAAACGCGGCGAGATTCTCGGCATTGCCGGGCTGGTCGGTGCCGGCCGGACCGAACTGGTCACCGCACTGTTCGGTGCCTATCCCGGCCGCCATGAAGGCGAAGTCTGGCTGCACGGCCAACCGATCGACACGCGCACGCCGCTGAAAGCGATCCGCGCCGGCCTGTGCCTGGTGCCCGAGGATCGCAAGCGCCAGGGCATCATTCCCGACCTCGGTGTCGGCCAGAACATCACCCTCGCCGTACTCGAAAACTATTCGAAAATGACCCGCATCGATGCCGAAGCCGAACTGGGCTGCATCGACCGGGAAATCTCCCGCCTGCATCTGAAGACCGCAAGTCCGTCCCTGCCGATCACCAGTTTGTCGGGCGGTAACCAGCAGAAAGCCGTACTCGCCAAGATGCTCCTGGCCAAACCGCGCGTGCTGATTCTCGACGAACCGACCCGAGGCGTGGACGTCGGCGCCAAGTATGAGATCTACAAGTTGATGGGCGCGCTCGCCGCTGAGGGCGTGTCGATCATCATGGTTTCGTCGGAACTGGCCGAAGTGCTCGGCGTGTCCGACCGCGTGCTGGTGATCGGCGAAGGGCAGTTGCGCGGCGATTTCGTCAACCATGAACTGACCCAGGAACAGGTGCTCGCCGCCGCCCTCAGCCAGCCGGGCAGCCATAACAATAATGATCGGAAAACCGCGTAAATGAATCAGGTCAAACAACTGTTCACCCGCTACAAGATGCTCGCGCTGGTATTTGCCGTGGTGCTGATCTGGCTGTTCTTCAGCTGGCAGACCGAGGGCGGCTTCCTCACCCCGCGCAACCTCTCCAACCTGCTGCGGCAGATGTCGATTACCGGAATTCTCGCCTGCGGCATGGTGCTGGTGATCATCAGCGGCGAGATCGATTTGTCGGTCGGCTCATTGCTCGGCCTGCTCGGTGGACTCGCGGCGATCCTCGACGTGGTCTATCACATTCCGCTGCTGGCGAATCTGAGTCTGGTTGCCCTGTGCGGGTTGGTCATCGGGCTTGCCAACGGCTACATGGCTGCGTATCTGCGCATACCGTCATTTATCGTCGGCCTCGGTGGCATGCTCGCGTTTCGCGGCATTCTGCTGGGGATCACCGGCGGCACTACCATCGCCCCGGTATCGCCGGAGCTGGTGTATGTCGGCCAGGGTTATCTGCCCCACGCGATCGGCACCGGCCTGGGTATTGTGCTGTTCGTGCTGACGATTTTTCTGACCTGGAGACAGCGCCGCAACCGCGCCCTGCATGGCCTGGCGGCGCATTCGCTGGTGCGTGATGTTGTGCGCGTGCTGGTGATCGGCGCGGTGCTCGCTGGCTTCGTCCAGACCCTCAACAGCTATGACGGCATTCCGGTGCCGGTCCTGCTGTTGCTGATTCTGCTCGGCGTGTTCAGCTACGTCACCAGCCAGACCGTGTTCGGCCGCCGGGTCTATTCGGTCGGCAGCAACATGGAAGCGACGCGCCTGTCCGGGATCAACGTGCAGGCGGTCAAGCTGTGGATCTTCGGCATCATGGGCGTGATGTGCGCCCTAGCCGGCGTGGTCAACACCGCACGCCTCGCAGCGGGCTCACCGTCGGCCGGGAGCATGGGCGAACTCGACGCCATCGCCGCCTGCTTCATCGGCGGCACCTCCATGCGCGGCGGCTCCGGCACCGTCTACGGCGCCCTCCTCGGCGCATTGGTGATCACCAGCCTGGATAACGGCATGTCGATGCTCGACGTCGACAGTTACTGGCAGATGATCGTCAAGGGCAGCATTCTGGTGCTCGCGGTCTGGGTGGATGTGAGCACGCGCACGGCGCGGCGTTGAAACGTTGCAGGTGAGTTCGTAAAACGCCAATGAGGCCTGATCGCAGGCCTCACTTTTTCCTATCAACGGCGTGAACCGTCTCTTGCGACTGGCTTAAGCGTGCTTTTCTGCGTTGAAACCATCGGCGTTTTCAAACACCCCCATGAAGCCCGGAACAGTGGCCTCACGCGCCCAATCACGCTGCAGTTCGCAATACATCTGCACCCGGCTGATCAGTTTTGCCCCGGCCTGTTCCATCCGCCGCAACGCGGCTTCATGCGCGGCAACCGAGGTACCACCGACCGCATCGACCGGCACGTAGACTTCATAACCTTCCTGGATCGCATCCAGCACCGGGAAGGTCAGGCACGCCTCAGTCCACAGCGCGGTCATGATCAATTTGCGTCGGCCCATGGCCTTGACCGCTTGTTTGAACTCGACGTCTTCCCAGCTGTTGATCGAAGTCCGGTCGTAGGTCGGCAGATGCCCCAGCACATCCTGCAATGGCTGAATCGGCGGCTTGTTGCGACCGGTCGCAACGTTGACCGTCGAGTGCACGATGGGCAGGTTGTAGTTGACGGCCGCCTTGGCCACGCTGGTGATGTTGAACACCAACTCATCGCGCGGCATGGAGCGGATCGAGGACACCTGGATCGGTTGGTAGTCGATGATGATCAGCGCCGCGTTTTCCGGCGACAGGAGTTGATCGGTGAGCGGGTTGCGGATCGTTTCGCTTGTCATGTGTTGCTCCTGCTTCTAGTTGTCTTTTTACGCGTAGCGAAGCGTGAGAGTCCGCTTGATGGCTTGGCGGGCGCTCACTGCTTTCGCTGGCGCGGGAGGATCACTTCATTCCGGACCACGGCCGTTGGCCGAGTTGTCCGGAAGCAGGATTGTGCTGTTGCGGGACTCGTCGCAGTAGTAGCATCCCGTGCGTTGCTGTGTCGCACTTTGAGGAACGCCGATTTGGATATCGAAGAGCTGCAAACCTTTGTAGAGGTCGCTGATGCGGGCGGTATATCGTCTGCTGCGATCCGGCTGGGCGTGTCCAAATCGATTGTCAGCCGCAGGCTCGCGAGGCTGGAAACGGAGCTGGGCATTCAATTGCTGGCGCGCACGACACGTGGCGCGGCGCTTACCGAGGCCGGAACAACCTTTCGCGAGCATGCCGCCCGGGTCTGTGCCGAAATCGACCTGGCGAAGGAAACGATATTGCCTTCCGGCGCTCTCCGTGGGCGTTTGAGAATCGCCGCGCCGCTATCCTTCGGGCCGACTCACTTCGCGCCCATGCTCGCGGAAATGGCTCGTCGTCATCCGCAGCTGCAAATACAGACCTGCTACAGCGATCGCTTCGTTGACCTGATTGCCGAAGGTTATGACTGTGCGATCCGCGTTGGCTATCTACCCGACTCCAACCTGATCGCCAGAGGCATCGGGCCGATTTTCACCAAACTCGTCGCCAGCCCCGATTACCTAAAAGCCCACGGCGAACCCGAATCGCCGCAGGCGCTGGCCGACCACGAAGCGCTGATGCAAGCGACCGAAACGTGGCAATTCATGGATGGCGACAAGGTTATCTCGGTGCGTCCGCAAGGCCGCTTCAAGGCGGACAACGGGGTGGCGCTGGTCGCGGCGGCAAGAGCGGGTCTGGGTGTCGCCTATCTGCCGGATTGCCTGACTTATGAACATGTCATCTCCGGTGCGCTGGTGCCGATCATGACCCGATTCCCACCGCCGCCCGCCGGCGCCTACGTGGTCCGCCCACCCGGGCCACATCCGGCGCGCAAGATTCACGCCCTGGCCGAACTGTTGATTGAATCGTTCGGCCAGTCACCCCATTTCGCCAAGCCTGTATCTGTGTGATACCCACCTCGGAAGAAGGACCTGTCCGATGCCAACACCTGTGCTCCATCTCTTGTGCGGCAAAATCGCTGCCGGAAAATCCACGCTGGCCCGATCATTACAGGCTGAACACTCAGCCATCCTGCTCAGCGAAGATCACTGGCTGGCCAGGCTTTACCCTGAGCAGATCAATTCGGTTGCCGACTACGTCCGCCATGCGAAGCAGATCCGTCAGGTTCTCGGCCCGCTGGTAACGGACATGCTCGCTGCGGGAGTTGCCGTGGTGCTGGATTTCCCGGCCAACACCCCGACCGACCGGCAATGGCTGCGCGGCCTCGCAGACGCGGCGCAGGTTGCTCATCGGCTGCACTACTTCGAAGTCGACGATGACACCTGCCGGCGCCGACTACATCAGCGCAATGCACGCGCCGAACATGAGTTCGCGGCGACCGACGCCGAATTCGATCTGATCACCAGCTACTTTCGTGTCCCGGATGTTTCGGAGGGGTTGGTCGTTGAAGTTCATCGACTTCAGACCTGAAGGTGTCGGCTCGCTAATCAGGCAGTCATTTCCCGATTGATCGCAACCATCTGCTCGCGGGTGAACTCACTGTTTGGCGCCATGAATCGGGCCATCAAGGCATCACGGTTCAGCGGCGCGCGGGCCTTGTCCGCAGCTTCGAGCGCCTGCTTCAGTTCCGGCAAGGTCAGTTCGGTGCAGTAAGCCGGGGTCCCGGGTTGTTGACGCCATGAGTCCTGAAGGCTGCCCGCAGCGAGCGCGGTGAATCCGCTTTCTTCGACCAGATCCTGCGCGATCGCCTCGGCACGCACATCATCGCCGGCGACTGGCAAGGCGATGCGAGTTGCGGATTCGGCAGGTTGACCTTGATCGGCCAGCGTAGCGGCGAGTACGGCATTCCACGCTTTGATCAGCGGGCGGCCGATCTGCTCGCTGACCCAGACGCTCTCAGGTTTGCCCTCGTCCACTTCCTTGATCGCCCCGTCACGCTGCGGATAGTAATTGGAGGTGTCGATGACCACGACTTGCTCGGGAACCTGGCTCAGCGTCTCCTTCAGATCAGGGTATTTGGCGAAGGGAATCGACAGGATGATCACATCGACGTCGGACACCGCCTGCTCTTTGGTGACAGCCCTGGCACCGACTTCTTCAGCGAGCGCCTGAATGCTTTGCGGGTCTTTCGAGTTGGCCAGTTTGACCTGATGACCGCACGCAGCCAGCTTGCGCGCCAGCGTCGCGCCAATGTGGCCGGCGCCGATGATTCCGATGTTCATTTCAATACCCTCTCTGATACGTGTGTTATCGCCCTGTGGAGCGCGCGTTTGTCTTCAGTCATGGCTCAGTCAGCCGCCGGATGGGCAAGCGCATCCAGCGTCAGACGCAGCGCCTCAATCCCCTGCTCATCAAGCTGGCAGGCCGTCTTGATTTTGCCGGTGATGGCTCTGATGTCGTCTTCCATAGCCCGGCTTTCGGGCGTCAGGTCGATCAGCACGCGGCGCTCATCTGCCGGATCGCGCTTGCGCGTGACCAACCCGGCGCTTTCCAGCCGTTTGAGCAGCGGCGTGATGGTTCCGGCGTCCATCGCCAGGTAAGTACCGAGTTCGCCCACAGACAATGGAGCGCCATCCAGAAGCTGCAGGATCACCAGGTACTGCGGAAAGGTTAAGCCCAGCGGTTCCAGATACGGCTTGTGCAAACGCACGACCCGATTGGCGGCGGCGTAGAGGGAAAACGACAGCTGCGTTCCCACTTGGTTTCGGTTCGAGCTCATTTCATAGTTCGCTATTGTATAGTGCACTATATATTTCATGAGAACGATTCGAGTGTCAACCTGGGCAACCCAATACGGGATCGATCAGTGCCTCTGTCAGCGATCCGGATCGCCAACAGAGGAACACCGCACGCTTGGCGAATTACTTGTGCACCAGCAGCGACTTGCGCGCTGCCTTGTCCTGCTTCATGGCGGCGATTTCCCGCTCGCACGCTTCGACATCGAACGACTTGTCCCATTTGGCGATGGCGATGGTGCCTATGCCGTTACCGATCAGGTTGGTCACGGCTCGCGCCTCGTTGAGGAAGCGGTCGATGCCCAGCAGCAACACCAGGCCCACCAGCGGTATCGAGTGAATGGTGGTGAGGGTGGCCGCGAGTGTCACAAAACCTGCTCCCGCCACTCCGGCCGAGCCCTTGGACGTGAGTAGAAATACGCCGAGCAGAATCATCTGATCCATGAAGGTCAGCGGCGTGTTGGTCGCCTGGGCAATGAAAATCGCCGCCATGGTCAGGTAGATGCAGGTGCCGTCTGCGTTGAAGGTGTAGCCCGTCGGCAGGACCATGCCGACCACTGATTTCTTGCAGCCGAGCTTTTCCAATTTGACCATCATTCGCGGCAGTACCGCTTCGGTCGAGCAGGTGCCCAGGGTGATCAGAATTTCATCCTTGAAGTAGCGCAGAAACTGCATCAACGGCATGCCCGACCATCGCGCCACCGCTCCCAGCACCACAACAATGAAAATCAACGTGGTGATGTACAGCGCGACCAGCAACTGCCCCAGCGACAGCAAAGTGCCGATCCCATATTTGCCGATGGTGAACGCCATGCCAGCTCCGGCACCCAGCGGCGCCAGGCGCATGACCATCGCCACGATCTTGAACAGGCCTTGCAGGAACAGGTCGATGGTGTTGATCAGCGGCTTGCTGGTTTCGCCCATTTGCACCAAGGCGACGCCCATCAGCACCGACAACAGAATCACCTGCAGCATGACGCCGTTGGAGAAGGCGCCGAGGAAGGTGTGCGGAATGATATTGAGGAAAAATTCGACGAGACCGCCCTGCTCGCTCGCCGCCTGGCTGTATTTGTTGACAGCACTGCCATCGAGTGTGCCGGCGTTGATGTTCATGCCGGCGCCGGGCTTGACCACGTTGACTACGATCAGGCCGACCACCAGAGCGATGGTGGAAAGAATCTCGAAGTAGATCAGCGCTTTCACACCGATGCGACCGACCTCCTTGATACTGCCCATCTTGGCGATACCGACCACCACCGTTCCGAAAATGATCGGTGCCAGGAGCATTTTGATCAGCTTGATGAAACCGTCGGCGAACGGCTGCAGCTTGGCGCCGATGTCCGGCACGAAGTAACCGATGGCAGCACCAATGACGATGCCGATCAGCACCTGCACATAGAGCTGGCTGTACCAGCGCGATTTTGAAGTTTCCACGGAAGCACCTCATTTTATTGTTGTGGTGGGCATGTGGCTTTGGCGTCGAGGATGACGCCTGAAAGTGCGGCCTCGGCAAACGAGGCCGCAGATGAAACTGAATCAGCCCTCGCCCAATTCACGCATGACGGCATACAGCGCAGACTTGGCTTCGAAGCCGACACCCGGGATCTCCGGCAGCCCGACATAGCCGTTCTCCACGCGGATACCGTCGGCAAAACCACCGAATGGCTGGAACACGTCCGGGTACGATTCGTTGCCGCCCAAGTGCAGACCGGCGGCGATGTTCAGCGACATCTGGTGACCGCCATGCGGCACGACGCGACGCGACGACCAACCCAGCTCTTCCATCACTTTCAGGGTGCGCATGTACTCGACGAGCCCGTAGGACAGCGCGCAGTCGAATTGCAGGTAATCGCGGTCAGCGCGCATGCCGCCGTGGCGCAACAGGTTGCGGGCATCCTGGTGAGAGAACAGGTTTTCGCCGGTGGCCATCGGCAGTTCGTAGTGATTGGCCAGCTCGGCCTGGAGCGCGTAATCCAGCGGGTCGCCGACTTCTTCGTACCAGAACAGGTTGTACTTCTTGATCGCTTCGGCATACGCGATACCGGTCTGCAGATCGAAGCGGCCGTTGGCGTCGACCGCCAGGCGCTGGCCGTCGCCCACCACCTCCAGCACCGCTTCGATACGGCGGATATCTTCGTCCAGCGGCACCGCGCCGATCTTCATCTTGACCACGTCGTAGCCACGATCCAGATAGCCCTGCATTTCGGCCTTGAGTTTGCTCTGGTCCTTGCCCGGGTAGTAATAGCCACCCGCCGCATACACCCAGACCTTGTCATCGGCCACGCCATCGCGATAACGATCGGCAAGCAGGCGATACAGCGGTTTGCCTTCGATCTTCGCCACCGCGTCCCACACCGCCATGTCGATGGTGCCGACCGCTACCGAACGCTCGCCATGCCCGCCGGGTTTTTCGTTGGTCATCAGGGTTTTCCAGATGGCGAACGGATCGAGGTTATTGTTCTCATGATCGATCAGGGTTTCCGGGTCGGCTTCGGTGATCCGCGCCAGAAAGCGATCGCGCATCAACGCGCCCTGACCGTAGCGACCATTGGAGTTGAAGCCGTAACCGATGACCGGTTTACCGTCGCGAATCACGTCGGTTACAACGGCGACGACCGAGCAGGTCATCTTCGAAAAGTCGATGTAGGCATTGGCGATCGGGGAAGCGATGGAGACGGTTTTTTCACGGATATCGACGATACGCATGACGGGTTCCTCTTGTTGTGGTGGCCCAACGTTATGCTTTGCGACGACGCCCGCCCAATGCTATTAATGCCGCGCCCTATGCACAGGAGGCATTGCCCTTGGAACTGGTTTGGCTTGAGGATTTTTCCGCGCTGGCCGAGTACGGCAGCTTTGTCCGGGCCGCTGAAGCGCGCCATGTGACGCAGCCGGCGTTCAGTCGCCGAGTGCGCTCGCTGGAGAACTGGATGGGCGTAGAACTGTTCGTGCGCACCCCGCAAGGCGCGACGTTGACCGAGGCCGGCAGGCAGATTTTGCCCAGTGCTCAGGAAGCGGCCAGACGCCTGTACCGCATGCGTTCCGAAGCCCAGGAAGTGGCGGGCATGGCGGCAAAAACCTTGCAGTTCGCGGCCACTCATTCGCTGTCATTCACCTTCTTCCCGCGCTGGTTGCGCAGTGCCGAAAGGGGTGCGCCGATCGATGCGGTTCGCCTGCATTCCGACAGCATGGCCGTGTGCGAACAGATGCTGATTCATGGCCAGGTGCAGTTCCTGCTGTGCCATCGCCACCCTGACGTACCGCCGTTGCTGGCACCTGATCAGTTCATTGGCAAGAAGGTCGGCGAGGATGTACTCATGCCGCTGGCGAGCGCTTCGGCGCAATTCGGCACTTCGCCCGAAACCCTCCCCTATCTGGCCTACACCCACGAATCGGGCCTGGGCCGAATCGTCGCCCACAGGCTGCACGGTAAGGCCGATTATCTGCACTTGAAACCGCTGTTCAGCAGCCATCTGGCGGCAGTGCTGATGTCGATGGCGCTGGAAAGCAAAGGCGTCGCCTGGTTGCCGAAAAGCCTGACCGAGCAGGAAATGGCCGATGGGCGTCTGGTCAGGGCACTGGATGAAAGCTGGGACATTCCATTGGAAATTCATCTGACTCGCCCGACGGCTCCGATCAGTCATTCGGCGGAGGAATTCTGGGCGAAGCTGGGGGAGTAATCTGACCGGGCTGAAGCGCGATGGCGGTCCACAGGCGTGACGAGCGCAGGCGAAATGTTGTGTCTGGGTACGACTTGATTACCGCGGCGCGGCAGCCCCTCACCCCAGCCCTCTCCCGAGGGAGAGGGAGCCGATTTGGGGGCTGTTCAAATCCTGCGTTCGGCTCGGTTGCAAAGGGTCGGCGTGTTTCGGTCATTTATTGTGGTTCGGCTTGAATGAAGCGCTGTGCTTGACGCGGCAGCCCCTCACCCCAGCCCTCTCCCGAGGGAGAGGGAGCCGATTGGGCGCTGTTCAAATCCTGAGTTCGGCTCGGTTGCAAAGGGTCGGCGTGTCCCGGTTATTTATTGTGGTTCGGCTTGAATGAAGTGCTGAGATTGAAGCCCAAGCCCCTCACCCCAGCCCTCTCCCAAGGGAGAGGGAGCCGATTTGGGTGCTGTTCAAAACCTGAGTTCGGCTCGGTATTTCAGGTTCGCGTATCTTTACTAACACCTCGGTCAGTCCCCTCTCCCTCCGGGAGAGGGTTAGGGTGAGGGGCTTTTGGCCTTTGACTCGGTTCATGCCACCGTGAGCCCCGTCCATTGCTCCGAAACCGCCCAGAGTCGCTCCGCCAACCCGGCATCCGCCGCCCATTTCGCAACACCCTTGCGACCTGTTTCAGGGTCATTGATCGGCGCAACATTGCAGTCTTCGCAATACACACCACCCAAATCCGCAAGCACTGCACTGGTCGCACACCACAACCCGGTAGCGGCGCCCTGCTCGACAGTTTTCAAACCGTTGTGCGGATCCAGCCGTGGCCGACCCTGTTCATCCAGCGCATCGAAGGCGGCGAGTTCCGTCGTGCTCAAGTGCCGTGCCAGATCCGTGAGAATCTGCCCCGGATGCAATGAGAACGCGCGAACGCCATGGCTACGTCCACGCTGATCGAGGGCGATGGCAAACAAGGCATTGGCGGTTTTCGACTGGCCATAAGCGAGCCATTTGTCATAAGGCCGCCGCAGGAAATCGATGTCGTCAAACTCCACCCCGGCAATCTGATGCCCGCGTGAAGACACCGACAGCACCCGCGCCTGCCCAGACTTGACCAGCACCGGCCAGAGCCCGCAGGTCAGGCGATAGTGGCCCAAATGATTGGTGGCAAACTGGCTCTCGTGGCCATCGGCATCGCGCAGCAACGGCGCGGCCATAACTCCGGCGCAGTTGATCAGCCACGACACTGGCTGACCCGCGCTGACCAGACTTCGGCTGAACCCCGCCACCGACTCGGCCTGCATCAGATCCATGGGCATTACCCTGACGCCGTCAATCCCGGTCAACGCCGCCTCGGCCCGCGCGGTATCTCTGGCCGGCACAATGACCTGCGCCCCGGCCGCAGCGAGGCTTTTCACTGTCAGCAGACCCAGGCCGGAATAACCGCCCGTGACCACGGCGAGGTGCCCGCGCAGGTCGATGCCAGCCATGACTTCGGCCGCTGTGCTGGCGGCGTTGAACGGTGACTGCACAGGTAGTTGAAGGGTGGCCATGGGCGTAATCCTGAGTGAGCTATCGAAGGACTTCATTCTTGGCTAAGCTCTGCGGACGAACCAGTCTGATAAATCCAGGTTTCTGTCGTGATCATCCAAAATCCTGCTGGCGATCCACTCTCTGCCGTATTGGCGCTCTCTGAACTGCGCGCAGCCTGTTCGGTTCGTTTGCAGGCGGGAGGCATCTGGGCGCTGCGCTTTCAACCCATCGAACTGAAATTCAATGTCGTGCGACGAGGCGAATGCTGGCTGCGCATGCAGGGTCTGCCGGCGCAGTTGCTGCAGGCCGGCGACTGTTTTGTGGTATCGCGCACGCCGTTCATTCTCGCCAGCGGCGTCGATGTCGAAGCGGTGAATGCAGCGGATGTTTTCGCCCATGACGGTGCCTCGGCGACGTTCGGCATCGGCGAGGGAGTCGAGTTGCTGGGAGGCAGCGTGTCGTTGTCGGGTCCAGGCGCGACGGAGCTGCTTGAGGTGCTGCCAACCTCGCTGATCATTCGCGCCGAGACCGCGGGTGCTTCGTCGTTCGGCTGGCTGCTCGATGAACTGGGCCGCGAATGGCCTTCGCAGCAGGCCGGCTCGCAGGCAATGTGCAACGATCTGCTGCGGCTGATCTTCATCCATGCGCTGCGTCATCACATCAACAGCGCCGATGCCGAACAACTGGCCTGGCTGGGCGGGCTGCGGGAGCCAGCGATTGCCGGCGTGTTGCGCGCCATTCACGCGGCTCCGGAACAACCCTGGCGACTGACTCAAATGGCCGAAATAGCCTGCATGTCGCGATCGGGTTTCGCTGCGCTGTTCAAGACACGCATGGGCCTGGCACCGGTCGAATACGCCACACGCTGGCGGATGCGCGTGGCCGCGTTTCGCTTGCGCAATGGTCGGGACAATGTGGCGACTGTCGCCGCTTCGCTGGGCTATCTGTCCGACGCAGCCTTTGGCGCGGCCTTCCGCCGGGTGCATGGAATATCGCCGGGGCAATACCGCCGCGATCCGTCGCTATAGAACAAGCGCCGGTTGATCGAGGTTATGATCGCGACAACCGCCGCCAAGGACATGCCTGCCATGAAAACCCGCCCTACCCCCGCGCCATTGCTCGAGCCCGGCGAAACCGTGGTGCTGTTCGACGGCGTGTGCAAGCTCTGCAACGGCTGGGCGCGCTTTCTGATACGCCATGATCAACAGCGTCGCGTGCGTCTGGCGGCGGTGCAATCGCCCGAGGGCCAGGCCTTGCTCGCGTGGGCCGGTTTGCCGCTGGATGAGTTCGACACCATGGCGGTGATTCGCGACCGGCATTACTGGGAGCGTTCCGATGCGTTTCTCGAAGTGGTCGGGCAATTGCCGGGGCGCTGGCAGCCACTGAAACTGCTGCGGATACTCCCACGCGGGCTGCGCGACTGGGCTTACGATCGCATCGCCCTGAACCGCTATCGGCTGTTCGGCAAGTACGACACCTGCCTGCTTCCAACAGCGGATCATGAAAGCCGTTTTCTAAAGGCCCGCGGCTGATCCGATCAGTTGCAGAGGCGTCATCTTCGTCACCATCATCAGCACGATGACAAACATCCCGGCGAACCCGGCGATGCCCATCCAGAACCACCAGCGGTACGTGCTCGCGTAGCGATCATCCAGAAGCTGGCCACCCTCGCCCGCGCTCAACGCCATGCTCTGCAAACGCTTTTGCAAGACCAGCACCGGCAGCCACAACGCGCCCACACAGAAGAAAATGATCAGCGAAGTCAGCAGCCATTCAGTGCTCATCGACAGCCCCGAAAGGCGCATCAGCAGATAGCCGGTGATGACCTGCACAACCCCTGCCGGCGTGGTGATCCACGTATCGAAACGCACCACCATCCGTGCGACATGGGCGATCACTTGCGGGTTGCCGCTGCGGCTGGCGGCGATCAGGTAGAGGTAGGAGCCCATGCCGAAACCAAAGAGGAAAATCGCCGCGATTACATGCAGGTATTTCAGACAGAGATAGAGCATCTCAACGCTGCCCTTCGGCGAACTGCACCGACAGACTCAGATTGGCGGGATCGTTGATCGCCGTCAGATATTCCTCGACGCTGATTTCGCCAACGCACGGCCGCGCGCCGGCCTGCGGTACATAACCCCGGGCCATTTTGCTGGCGAGGGCGACGGCGGCGCAGCTGGGGATTTCCGGGCCTTTGTCATTCAGCGCGGTGAGTTGCGCGGTCATGCTCAGCGGCTGGCCGTCGACACCAGTGCCGCGAACATCGATGTACATCGCGCTTTTGCCATCACCGAAACGCTCGAACCACGTGCCCAGTCGATGCAGACGCGCCGCCCAGCGCTGATGATCGCGCACCAGACCGAAGCGCAAGGCCTGCGCCAGCAAGGCGTTGGCGACACCGCCGAGTTTCAGGCCGGCGCCGGCCTTGAAGCGCAGCGTCTGTGCTCCATAGCGGCGGGCGAAAATATCCATGTCCGGCACATCGACATTGGCCAGCACCCGCGTGCCCAGTTGCGGCATGCTGCGCAGGGTCAGATCGAGCCAGCCCAATACTTCGTGAGTCTGGCCATTCTTCAACTGCCTGATCGATTTGCCGGCATAAGCGAGCACGCCTTCGACCGTGGACAGCCCAGGCATCTTCGCCGAGGAAGAAATGCCATGCTCGATCGAATCGACCCGCGCAAAACGCGAGCGCTGCTGATCGATGATCGCCGAAGACAAGGTCGGCACCGAGCTGCAGCCGCTGAGCAGCGCCACCCCAGCCTCCTTGGCGCGGGCGTCAAGCACATCGATGCCGTTGACGAAGGTGCGGCAGTCAGCCAGATCGCAATAATTCACACCGCCGCTGATGCAGCTTTCAGCGACCGCGTAGGACTGCCCCTGAAACGGCCCGCCGGTGTGCACCACCAATTGAATGTTCAGCTCGCGCAACGCCGATTGAAACCCCGCGCCCAGCGCATCGCCGCACCAGCCTTGGCTGGTACGGCCCGATTGCGCTTGCAGCTCTTCGACCTTGCGCTGCAACTTGCGCGCATCGCGGCCCGACAACACCAACTCAATCTCTGGCATCTGCGCCAGATGCCGACAAACGATACTGCCGAAATTGCCGTAACCACCGACGACCATCACCCTGAATCCCATTGCCCTGTCCCTGTTCCAGCCTAAACATGTGGCGCAGAGGATATAGGCCGCAGCGGCACTCAGAAATTTATTTTGAAACCCAGCATTGCGTCATAGCCATGGCTGTCGCCATCAAAGCCCTGCCGATAACCGGCGGACGCGGTCAATGTAGTGCGTTGGTTGGCCTGATAATCGACCCCGAGATTGACCTCGCCCCACGTGCCCTGAATGTCCGACTCGAACGGGATGTAACCCGACTCAGAGGAAAATTCAGTCTTCGGCTGGCCTTTGAATTCATGCCAGACGCTGGGCCGAATCCACGCGTTGGTGCGCCGCGCACTCTTGTCGACACCCTCGGTTTCCCAGTCCCTGGCGATGCGCACGCCGGCGCGGCCGACCAGCGAATCGACGTCCTTGAAACGCACCTTGGCGCCGGCGTCGTCGCTGCTGTCCAGGTCGACGTAGCTGTAGATCGCCTGCAATTGCGGCTCGATGTACCAGTTTTTATCGAATTCATAGGGATAGCCGTTTTCTAGCGAGGCGGTGTAGCCCCAGCCACGGGTTTTCAGTTTTTCCAGGTCATTGGGCTTGGCTTCGATACCGTCCATTGAAAACCTCCCTATCTCACGCTTCACAACGGCTGAATGCCTGCCCAGCCTGTGGAATTGAGCAGGCTCACTCCCACAAACAGGTGCGCTGTCCGCGCTAACAACTCTAGTCGGTATTTTCAGGTGAGCGCCGCCGGGCAAAAAGAATGAACCCAACGCCCCTCTCGTCGCCTAACGCACAGACCATCAGGAGTTAAGCCTATGCAAATCGAAACCGTGTGGATCGTGTTGGCGGTCATTCTCGTGCTGATCGAGCTTTGGGCCATCAACCGGGTGCGCAAAAGCCAGGGGAAATCCAGTAGTAAAGGCGTGTGGATCGTGCTGATCGTGTTCGTGCCGCTGTTCGGCCTGATCGCCTGGGCACTGGCGGGACCCAAGCATGTCGGGCGGATTTCGCCTTCACAGGCCAACCGCTGAAGCACGAGCGCAGGCCTGTCTCAAGCATCATCCACAGCCCGGCATTTGCCGGGCTTGTTATATGCAATGTCCGCCGAGCGGATATCTTGCAGGCTGCACGAAGGCGTTCTGCCTGCTTCTGCGCCAGCCCTTGATTTACGCGGGTTGCGCTTGATCGCCGAGTTGGCATGAGTCCTGCGATAGCCTCTTACTGAATACACAGCAGCGCAAAAAAAAGAACGCTGTGTTCAATCCGTGAAAAGCAGAGGCGACAAAAAATGAATGCCATCGACCTTCTCAAAGCCGACCATGAAAAAGTCAAAGCCATCCTCAGCCAACTGAGTGAATCCACCGACCGTGCGCTGAAAAAACGCGGCGAGTTGCTGGGCAAACTGGAAATGGAAATCACCATCCATACTCGCCTGGAAGAGGAAATCCTGTATCCCGCGTTCAAGGAAGCCGGCAGCAAGGAAGAAGACATCATGTACTACGAAGCCAAGGAAGAGCACCGCACCGTGGATTCGCTGGTGCTGCCTGATCTGAAAGAGACGGATCCAGGCACCCCGGAATTTGCCGGCCGGGTCAAAGTGGTCAAGGAACTGCTGGAACACCACATCAAAGAGGAAGAAGAAGAGATGTTCCCCAAAGCGCAGAAGCTGCTGGGCAAGGCCAAGCTCGAGGAACTGGGCGCACAAATGGAAGCCATGAAGGCGAGCCACAAAAAGCAAATGGCGACCAACAACATCGCCGCGTAAAGCGCTGAAGTTACCAAGGCCCGGCAGCAATGCCGGGCTTTTTTTGTGCGCCGACACTGGATTTCCTATATCGGCGCAATCCCTGTAGGAGTGAGCCTGCTCGCGATAGCGTCAGGTCAGCCAGAGCATCTATGACTGACACTCCGCCTTCGCGAGCAGGCTCACTCCTACAGGGACGGGTGTGGCGCTGAGAGCTGTGGTGTTCAAACGGCCCAAGGTGGCGCCGGATCGAATTTCGCTTCGATCCATTCCTTGAACGCCACCACTGCCGCCGCTGGAAACCGCGATGAAGGTCTGACCAGATAGACCCCTCCCGCCGAATCCAGCTGCCAGTCGGGCAGTACCCGGATCAACCGCCCTGCCGCAAGATCGCGGCTCATCAGCCAGTCGCCGGCACCGAGTATGCCGGCGTCGGCGCGGGCGGCGGCGAGGAGGGATTCGCTGTCGCTGGCGGTCAGGTTGCCGCGTGGCGTGATGGTCTGCAGTTCATCGCCGCGATGCAGGCGCCACAACGGGAACGACGCCAGCCCGCTGAAGCGCAGGCAATTGAGCTGCAATAGATCCTGCGGTGTTTGCGGCATGCCATGCGCCTCGATGTAGGCTGGCGATGCGCAGAGAATCCGGCGATGGTCACTGAGCTTTTTCGCGATCAGCCGATTGTCGTCCAGTTCGCCGATGCGGATGGCCGCGTCGAAGCCTTGCTCAATGATATCGACGAGGCCTTCGCTGTAATCGGCGACCACTGAGACGTGCGGATGGGCCTTGAGAAACTCCGGCAACATCGGCCCCAGCCACAGGCGCCCCATCGCAGCCGGCAAGGCCAGACGCAACGTGCCGCGCACTTCGCTGGCGCCCTGCACCGCTTGTTGCTGCGCCTCGTTCATCAGCTCGACGGCTGCGCGCAGGCGCTGTTCGAGTTGCAGGCCGGCCTCGGTGATGCGCACGTGTCGCGTCGAGCGCTCGACCAGCCGCACACCCAAACGTTTTTCCATCGCAGCAAGGCGCTTGGAAACGATGGTCGGATGGCGCTGCAACAAACGCCCCGCCGCGACGAACGAGCCTTGTGCGGCGACGGCGAGAAAGGCAGCGATCTCATCGCTGTGCGGATTGCTCAGAACATCCAGATTCATGGTTTTAGAATGATCGCCCCTGATGACCGCCCCGACTCCAGATCGGCATGCGCTTGTGCCGCGTCGGCTAATGGATAACGCGCACGGATCTGCGGCGTGATGATACTGGCAGCAACAGCGGCCAACACATCTTGCGCACGTTCCTGGTATTCGGCTGTTGTAGCGGTATGCGCTGCCAGCGATGGACGGGTCAGGAACAGCGAGCCCTTGGCATTCAGGGTGGCGATTTCCACCGCTGCCGGCGCGCCGGTCTGCGCGCCAAACGAGACCATCAGCCCACGTGGACGCAAGCTGTCCAGCGACGCCTGAAAAGACACCCGGCCAATCGGGTCATACACCACGTCGACCTTGCGCCCCTCGGTGATACGCATCACATCGGCGGCGAGGGTCTCGGCATTGAACACCAGCACTTCGTCACAGCCCGACGCGCGAGCCTTGTCGACACTGGCCTGTTTCGACACCACACCGATCACCGTCGCGCCAAGGTGTTTGGCCCACGGCACCATGATTTCCCCCAGACCACCTGCGACACCATAAAGCAACATTGTCGTGCCCGGCCCGACCGGGTAAGTCGCTTTCAGCAGGTATTGCGCGGTGATGCCCTTGAACAGCACCGCTGCCGCGTCTTCGAACGACAGTTCATCGGGGATTTTCACCAGACGCTCTGCCGGAAACAGCCGCGCCGAGGCGTAACCGCCCAAAGGACCGGTAGCATAAGCGACCCGATCACCGACCCGCACATTGCTCACGCCGGCGCCGACAGCCGCGACCCGCCCCGCGCCCTCCAGACCCAGCCCCGACGGCAACGCCACCGGCACCGCGCCTTTGCGTTGGCTGACATCGAGGTAATTGACGCCCACCGCCTCTTGCTCCAGCCAGACTTCGCCAGGCCCGGGGGGTTGCTCGCTGACCGTTTGCAGTTGCAGGACGTCCGGAGCGCCGGTTTCGGTGAAGCGGATTGCGTTGACCATGTTCATCTCCGTCCAGTCATTAACCGTTGAGCTCACTGTGAAAGCTTAGGTTTAGATGAACAAGCCGGGTTGGATGCAGTTCATTGCTGCACATCATGCAGCTATCCGATCATAAAAAAGGAGCGGCACTGATGCCACTCCCCATGGAAACGCTAATCGAACGCGCCGTTGAGCACCTCGTAGATCAACCCGGTGGCCAGCGCAACGAGGATCAGGTCGGTGCCCACCTGTTGCCATTCGTAGCCGTCATAGTGAGGCAAATGGCCGAGCAGGCGCCCGTCCAGCTTCTTGGCAATACCCGGTGGCAGCGGCTTGCCACGCGCCAGATTCTTTTGAATGCCCGGCGGCAGCGGCGGCCCCGGATTCCAGTATTCGCCGCGATAGCCGCCGACGATGCCGAGAATATTGCCGCGATCAACGCTCGGCCCGCCGCCGCGATTGCCGGAGGATGGCTGGCCTTTGTTGCCATTGCCCTGAGCGCCCCCACCCGGTTTCCCGTGATCCTGCATGTTCTGCGGCTTACCCTTGCCATTGCCCTGGCCACCTTGACCACCCTGGCCCTTGCCATTGCCGGGGTCGGCCAGTGCAGTCGTGCTGCCCACCACCAGCGCGAGGCAGGACAATGCGGCGATCAATCTGCGAGCTTTTCTCATGGACGGTTCCTTCGGTTCGCGGGGCATCTGGTTCTGAAGCATTGTGCTCAGCTTAGTGGATTTCCCCTTGCTGACCACTCGGCCTTGCGTCAGGATTCCCGTCCTTTCCACCCGCGATCGAAAAATCATGAATCGTCAAAAGAAGCTGCAGCAGTTGTTCAAGGAAAAGGCCAAAAAGGCCAACGCCAAACTGGCGCCGAAAAAGCCCAAGTACATCTGCAAGGCTGATCGCCTGAAGCTGGAAGCCGAAGCCGCGCAGGCGCAGGTCGAGAACGTCGAAAGCTGAGTCAGGCTTTCTGCCGCGACGTCAGCCACGTCATCAGCGCCGCCAGCACCAGCAATGCCGCGCTGGCGAAGAAGGTCAGCCGATAGCCGCTGCCGTCGAACAGCAGACCACCAACGGTCGACCCCGAAGCGATCGACAACTGCACCACCGCCACCATCAGCCCCCCGCCCGCTTCGGCATCGTCGGGCAGCGTGCGCGCCAGCCACGACCACCAGCCGACCGGCGCGGCGGTCGCGATCAATCCCCACAAGCCCAGCAACACGAAGGCCGCGACCAGCGAGCTGCCCAGCCCTATAAGTGCCACGGCGATCACCGCCATCAACAGCGGAATGGCGATCAGCACGCGATAAAGGCCTTTGTTCAGCACTGAACCGATGACCACGGTGCCGATGAACCCGGCCACACCAATGACCAGCAAAATCATCGACAGCACTGAAACGTCGACCCGGGTCACGGTTTCGAGAAACGGTCGCAGGTAAGTGAACAGAACGAACTGGCCCATGAAGAACAGACCTGCACCGAGCATGCCGAAGGCCACCCGGCGGCTTTTGAACAACGCGAAGACATTGCCCGCGCTGGCTTTGCGTGGCGCGGCGGGGAGCGCAGGCAAGCTGATCCACTGCCAGAGCAGCGCAATGAGCGCCACCGGTATCAGGCAGAAAAACGCCCCGCGCCAGCCAATCACGCTACCGAGATAACTGCCCAACGGCGCCGCCACGACGGTCGCCAGGGCGTTGCCGCTGTTAAAAATCGCCAGTGCCTTGGGCACGCTGGCGGACGGCACCAGACGCATGGCCAGCGCCGCCGACATCGACCAGAAGCCGCCAATCACCACGCCGATCAATGCGCGACCGATCATGTACACCGTGTAGTTGGGCGCCAGTCCGACCACTAGCCCGGACGCGCACATCAGCGCCGTCAACAGCAGCAACAGATTTTTGCGATCCATCGAACCAGCAAGCCTGGCGATCGTCAGGCTGGTCAGCACCGCGAACGCGCCGGAGATGGCAATGCCGTAGCCGGCCAGGCCTTCGCTGATGTGCAGGTCCGTCGCCATCGGCGTGAGCAGACTGACCGGCATGAACTCGGAAGCGATCAGCGCGAAGACACACAAAGTCATCGCGAAAACGCCGCTCCAGTAAGCCGGTTGCTCGCCAGCGGTGGAGGCGTCCATGGACTGGGCTGTCGGGTTATCGATTACTTGGGCCGTCATGCAGAACCTGTTTTGGAAAAGACTTGATCGGAGCAATTTTTGCCCCGCTACTCAGGCTGCAAAGCTTGACGGATTGCGGTTAACTTGATTAGTAGCGGTAATCTTCATGTGCTTTTGAGATAAATTCAGCAATGAGTAACGCAAAAATCAACGACCTGCAGGCCTTTCTGGCGGTGGCGCAGGAGCAGAGCTTCACCAAAGCCGCCGCCCGTCTCGGCGTCACGCCGTCTGCGTTGAGCCATACCGTCCGCGCGCTGGAGCAGCGCTTGGGTATTCGCCTGCTGGCCCGGACCACGCGCAATGTTTCGCCGACCGAAGCGGGTGAGCGCCTGATGCGATCGATTGCGCCGCTGTTCGAGCAGATCAGCGCCGAACTCGAGGCCTTGAGCGAACTGCGCGACAAGCCCAGCGGTACGCTGCGGATTTCCTGCACGGACGATCAGATTGAATTGTGCATTCGGCCGATGCTCGCCGGGTTCCTGAAGGACTACCCGGACATCACGTTGGAGTTCTACGTCGATTACGGATTCACCAATGTGGTCAAGGAGCGCTTCGACGCCGGCATTCGTCTCGGTGAATCGATCAGCAAAGACATGATCGCGGTGCGCATCGGCCCGGACTGGCGCCTGGCGGTGGTCGCCGCGCCCGATTACTTCGCCCGCCACCCGGCACCCGTCACGCCGCATCAGTTGATGGAGCACACCTGTATCAACATCCGCCATCAACCGGCCGGCGCGATTTACGCCTGGGAGTTTGCGCACAAGGGCCAGGATTTCAGCGTCAAGGTCGACGGGCAATTGGTGTTCAACAGCATCATGCATGTACTCAATGCCGCCGTGGATGGCATCGGCGTGGCGTACGTGCCCGAGCAATTGGTCGCACCGTATCTGGCGGACGGCCGATTGGTGGAAGTCCTGGAAGAGTGGTGCCCGACGTTTCAGGGCTATCACCTGTATTACCCGAACCGGCGCCAAGGCTCGGCAGCGTTCGCGGCGTTTGTCGAAGCACTGAAGCTGAACACCGCTCCCCTGTAGGAGTGAGCCTGCTCGCGATTGCGTCCGGTCAGACAACCCTGCATCGCCTGACACGCTGCTATCGCGAGCAGGCTCGCTCCTACAAGGATCGGGGCAGATCGACAATCTTTTTCGTCACTCATACCCCTGTAGGAGTGAGCCTGCTCGCGAAGAGGCCAGATCAGATACACCCATGTTGAATGACCCACCGCTTTCGCGAGCAAGCTCACCAATGCGCCGCACCAAATTACCGCCACCCAACAAAAAGGGAGGCCTTTTACAGGCCTCCCTTGGTCTTTCACCTTCAGGATGTACCCAGCCCCTGCGACAGATCCGAGGACGACGGCCGCGCCGGATCCGGTCTGGTTTCACCCTCGGTCTGCTCGGTGGTCCGGGTCACCGTGTCGCGCACCGCTTCATAACCTTCCTGCGCTTTCTGCTTGGCCTTGTCGACCATGCCGGCGCTGGTGCGGCCCATGTAGCGCTGCTCAGTGGAGGTGGTCGGTAACGCCGCGCCGAGCAACGCACCGAGCGCGACTCCAGCGGCAGCCACCATCAGCGGTTGCTCTTTGAGCAGGTGACTGAACTGTTGGCCGAGCACTTGCGAATTGCGCGACAAGCGGTCACTGGCGTCATGCATCGCATGGCTCAGATTTTCCTTGGCTGCACCGACATTTTCACCGAGGTGGCTGGCCTTGCCTTTCAGCGTCTGGTACCCGTCCTTCAGCGAGTCGGTGGTCGAGTGCAGATGCGCGCGCGCACTGTCGACGCCGTCGGCCAAACCATCGGCCCACTCGCCGGCCTTGTCCTGATCCGGTCCGCTGCGATAGGTCGGTTGCGGCACGGGCGGGCGATTCTGGCTGATCATCAGCCAGAGCAGGCCCACCGATGTCAGCACCGCCGGCACCGGGTTATTGCGCACGCTGGTGCCGAGGTTGGTGAAGAACGTCGAGCCATTGCTCTGCATCATCCCCCAGGCCTGATCAATCATCTGCCCGGGGGTGAATTTGCTCTCCAGTTGATCGACGATATTGCCGATGCTCGCGCGTTGCGCATCGATTTCGCGCTCGATCTGTTCCGGGCTTTTTTCCGCTTCGATATCCAGTTCGCTTTTCATGAGACTTTCCTCCGCAGCGCTTCCTGATCCTTGTTCAAGGCGTCGAGGGTGCGATCAGGTTTGAAGTGAGACGGCTCGAATTGCTTTTTCCCGGATTGCAGCATGGCGAAGCCGATGATCATTACCACCACGCCAACGATCAACGCGGCCAGCCACGGCGCCATGAACAGGCTCAAGCCATAGACCGCCGACATCAGCAGAATGATGAAGCCGGCGAGGAACACAATCGCACCGCCGGCCACCGCGCCGATGCCAGCCTTCAGCGTGCTGAGGCTGTTGTGCAATTCGGCTTTGGCCAGCGCCAGTTCCTTGGTGAACAACGCCGGTACTTCGCGGGACAGCTGCCGCAACAAGCCCACCACCGAAGCATCATCCGTTTGGCCGAGGGGCCTTGCCCCGCTCAGATCAGATTCATCTCTGTTCATCACAGTTCTCCTTTGGCTTCGGGTGCATGCGGTACGGAAGCCGCTGCGAAATCAGAGGGGTGATCATGCTCATTAGGTGAGGTGGGAGTGATGCCAGTGGCCAGTCCCGGATTGGTTTGGGACGAGGACGGCACTGACGATTCATAGGGTCGCTGCGCGCCGTAATCGCCTGGTGGTGGCGTCGAAGTCGTGCCTGCCGCTGGATCGTGTTCGGCGCTGACCGTTGCCGCCGCAGCCGTGCCTGCCTTGAGAAACCGCGACAGGCCGAAACCGATGGCAATGCTGCCGGCGATAAACAGGCCCGGATTGTTGCGCGCCAGATCCGCCGCATCGTGCAGCAACTGTTCGGCACTCTTGCCGCGCAGATTGTCCGCCAGCCCGGTCATGGATTCCGCCATGTCGTTGATGTAATCGGACATGCCTAACGTGTCTTTGTCCTGCAGTTCCGAAACGAAGCTTTTCGCGCCTTGCGCCAACGCTTCGATCTGCTCGGCCGCCGTGTCGCGATACTGACCGAATTGCGCATCGGCCTGTTCGCGCGCGCCGCCCAATGCTTCGCTGACGTTGTCTTTCAGATGATCGAAACCTTGCTCAGGCTTGCCGTTTGGATCACCTGATTCATACCCTGCCCTGCTGTCTGACGTATTCATGTCGCCCCTCGCCTTCTCACTGAAAACGCAAAAACGGGACTACACGGCAACAATGCCTCGAGCCCCCACATAGATGAGGACGGAGCGGCTTGCGCGAGAGTTCAAAGAGGTTGATGAGCGTGCAACGTATGGCCGGGATCACCGACGAAAGGTTGCGCCTTGAGAGATTGCCTTGAGCTTCTGCGCCTGTCTGCGGTCAAGACATGGCACGGGGGTTCATCCTGATCACGCCAGTGAAACCCGCAACGCCGCCGATAGATGGCAGAATCCCCCTACCCTGATCACTTCGGAGACCGCAATGCTTCGCCTGTTCGAACAAAGGCTCGACCCTTTCCCACCCGATGAGGCGCCGCCACCGCCAGTCGGCCTCATGCGATTCCTGTGGGCCTGCACCCGAGGCGCACGCGGTTACATCCTTGCCTTTGCGTTGCTCAGCGCCAGCGTGTCGATCTACGAGGCGTGGCTGTTTTCCTTCCTCGGGCAAGTGGTGGATCTGCTTTCGACCTGGCAATCCGGGGGCGCCGCCGGTGCCGAGGAAAGCCGCGTATTGTGGGGCATCGGCATTGTGCTGGTGGTCAGCATTGGCCTGGTGGCGCTGCGCACCATGGTCCAGCACCAGATCCTCGCGATCAATCTGCCGCTGCGCCTGCGCTGGGACTTCCATCGGCTGATGCTGCGGCAAAGCCTGTCGTTCTTCTCCGATGAATTCTCCGGCCGGGTCACCACCAAAGTCATGCAAACCGCGTTGTCGGTGCGTGAAGTGCTGTTCACCCTGATCGAAATCCTTCCCGGCATCGGCGTCTACTTCATCGCCATCATTGCGCTGGCCGGTGGCTTTGCGCTGAAGCTGATGCTGCCGTTTCTGGCGTGGATCGTTCTGTTCGGGCTGGCGATGGTGTATTTCGTCCCGCGTCTGGGCAAGGTCGGCCAGGAGCAGGCCGATGCACGCTCCTCGATGACCGGACGGATTGCCGACGCCTACACCAACATCACCACGGTCAAACTGTTCTCGCACTCCAAGCGTGAGGCGCATTTTGCTCGCGCGGCGATGGAAGATTTCAAGCTCACCGGCTTCCGCCAGATGCGTCTGGTCAGCCAGTTCGAAATCGTCAACCAGGCGCTGGTGGTCGCGCTGATTCTCGGTGCCGGTGGTTATGCGTTGTGGCTGTGGCATCAGGGCGAGGTCGGCACCGGTGCTGTTGCGGCGATCACTGCGATGGCGTTGCGCATCAATGGCATGTCGCACTGGATCATGTGGCAGATGACCTCCCTGTTCGAAAACATCGGCACCGTGCAGGACGGCATGGCCACCCTGACCAGCGGCCCGAAAGTCCAGGACGCGCCGGACGCCAAAGTGCTGGAGCCTGCCGGCGGCGAAGTGGTTTTCGACAATGTCAGCTTCAATTACAACGGCGAGCGCCAGGTGCTCGACGACCTGACGCTGCACATTCGCCCCGGCGAAAAAATCGGTCTGGTTGGCCGCTCCGGTGCGGGCAAGTCGACGCTGATCAACCTGCTGCTGCGTTTCTATGACGTCGATCGCGGCGAGATTCGCATCGATGGGCAGAACATCGCCAAGGTCACGCAGGACAGCCTGCGCAGTGTGATCGGCATGGTCACTCAGGATACGTCGCTGCTGCACCGCTCGATTCGCGACAACATCGCCTACGGTCGACCGGACGCCACCGACGCGGACATCCACCGCGCCGCGGTGAACGCCCAGGCCGATGGTTTCATCAGCCAGTTGAGCGACAAGCAGGGCCACAGCGGCTACGACACGCTGGTTGGCGAACGCGGCATCAAACTCTCCGGCGGCCAGCGCCAACGCATCGCCATCGCCCGGGTGATGCTGAAGAACGCGCCGATCCTGCTGCTCGACGAAGCCACCAGCGCGCTGGATTCCGAAGTCGAAGTGGCGATCCAGGAAAGCCTCGACGAAATGATGCAGGGCAAAACCGTGATCGCCATCGCCCACCGCTTGTCGACCATCGCGGCAATGGACCGCCTGATCGTCATGGACGAAGGCCGCATCATCGAACAAGGCACCCACGCGCAATTGCTTGAGAAGAACGGCACCTACGCGCGGCTGTGGCAGCACCAGAGCGGCGGGTTCCTCGATGAGGATCGCGGTTTGGTTGAGGTGATGGAGGAGTAATCAGGCTGGAGGGCCGGAGCCGGCCCTTCATCGATTCGCCTACAGGGTGAAGAGGCTGTCGGCATCCACCGGAAGCTTGACGCAAAATACGGTTCCGCCTGGCAGATCAGAGCTCACCTCAATGGAGCCGGCATGCGAGGCGACGATTTCCGAGGCGATAAACAGGCCGAGTCCAAGCCCAGCGACAGGTCCGTGATCAACTACGGAGCGCTGCGAGAACCGTCCCATTGGATTGAAAATGAACGGCAACACATCTTCAGGAATCGGCTCGCCGCCGTTGTGCACCGTGAACACCGCGCAGTCCTCGCGGGCCTGCAACTCGACCGAGACCGGAAACTGATTGTCGCCGTGGGTCACCGCATTGCTGATGATGTTGGAAAAGACCTGCTCCATCCTGGCGCCATCGAACGCTCCCATCACCGGTTCCTTCGCATCGAATAGAACGTTGGCCTGCGGATGAAAGGCGCGGATTTCCTCGACAACCCGCTCGCACAACGGATTGAGATCGATCTGGACTTTTTTCACCGGAATCCCCGGTCCGATCTGGCAGCGCGTCAGATCCAGCAGGTCGCCAACGATCTGAGTGGCCCGTTGCACGCTGGCATAAATCTGCCTGGCCAGTTTGCCGGTACGGGGGTCGACGTTTTCGGTACGCCGCAACATATCCGCGCCGAGCAGAATCGCCCCCAAGGGCGTGCGCAAGTCATGACCGAGAATCCCCAGAAACACGTTGCGCGAAGCCTCGACGGCGCGTGAATAGCTGGCAATCGACTCAGCCAGTGCCTGATCGATCGCTTCGTGGAAACGCGTCATGTCGTCGACATTCACCGATTTTCCATCCTTGACCTGACGCAGCCACTGGCTCAGTACACTGGTGCGCAGCGCGCGGTATTCCGAAACCATCTGGTCGATGGTGAAACCGGCCATCAGCCGCGTCACGGCGTGGGTTTCAGCAGCCGTTTCTTCATCATCGCGCGGCGCTTGGCCATGAGCCTTGGCCAGTTGCTCGCTAACCGTCTGCCGGGTGCGCAGATCGATAACGATGGCCCGCAACATCTGCTCGGCGTGATCACGCAGCGCAACGTTATCGAGCTCCGCACCGGGTGTCTCGATGGTGCGGGCGAAATCTTCCCAGGCCTGCAGGATCGGCTCTAGGTTTTCGAGAATGAAATCTGGCAGGCGCATGGCTGTAGTCCATAGAGGAAATCCATCTGCGCCGACAGGCGAGCCGGCGCAGACAGTGAAAGAACAAACTCAGGAGTACAGAAGGTACGGCTGACCTCTTGCAGCCTACCATCAATGCAGTGGTTCAACGCGGGAGGAAAATCGGCAACAGCCGCTTGTGACGAAAGCCATCAGAACACTTGACTACCTGTGCTTGCGCTGCTGCCCGGAACGCTCAAGTCGCCATCCGGAAAAGCACCACCCTCAATGTGGTAGACCTTCGGTTCTGCGGAAAAATAATCCTCCAGCCCCAGCATGAACCGCTGGTGGTCTTCACTCTCCTCAAACCCCGGAGAGTGATCCTCAAGCGAGCGCCAGCGCACGATCAAATTGAATTGCTCGGGCGTTTCGATACCTTGCGCCAGCAAGTGCCCGCCGTATCCCTTGGCACGGGTGAGCAACGGTTCGACTTCGGCAAATGCGCGTCGGAAGGCTTCAGTCTGTTGCGGGTGAACGGGCAGGACTGCGATTTCGTAAACCATGACGTTTCTCCAGAATGAGTTGAACGCGTTCAGACGATGAGCGAAGGCTCAACGGCGATGGCGATTTTTCCTATGAGTCCGTTGTTGGCACTCTCCAGTCTTGCGTGGGCGAGCGGGATGTCGGCAAGGGAATAGACCGCGCCAACATGCGGCCGCAACTGGCCGCGTTCGACCAGCGCGGTCAGTTCATCGAGCTTGCCGCGGTTCTGCCGGGTAAAGACGAAGTGATAGCTGGCGTTCTTGCCCCAGGCCTGGACGAGGTTTTGTGGCTGCGCGATGTCGACGATCGAGACAACGCGGCCAAGCTGGGCGAGCGCGTCGGCACTGCGAGACAGGGTATCGCCACCGATGGTGTCGAACACCACATCAACGCCATGCCCGGCGGTTTCGCGCATGATCGCTTCAACGTAATCCTCTTGGGTGTAATCGATCACCACGTCGGCGCCCAGGCTGCGGACGAAGTCGGCGTTGGCCTCGCGCACGGTGGTGAACACTCTGGCGCCCATGGCTTTGGCTACCTGAATCGCCACATGGCCGACCCCGCCGGCGCCGCCGTGGATCAGAATGCTTTCGCCTACTCGCAGCACAGCGCGCACGGTCAGCGCTTCCCACACCGTACCGCCGACCAGACTCAGACTCGCCGCCTCGAGGTGACTCAGCGAGGAAGGCTTTCGGGCGATGATGCTTTCGGCCGCCACGTGATACTCGGCATAACTGCCCTGCCCCTCGAATATCTGCGGGGTGTACCAGACTTCGTCGCCCGGCGCGAAGGCGCTGACGCCCGGCCCGACAGCTTCAACCACGCCCGATACGTCGTGACCGGTAATGGCTGGCAGCGGCACTAGATCGGGATAGTCACCGCGCCGAACCTGGTAATCCAGGGGATTGATGGAAGTGGCGTGCACCCGGACCAGCACTTGGCCCGCTTGCGGAACAGGTTTGGCAACATCGCTCAGTTCGAACGAATCAGGACCGCCGAAAGATTTCAGAATCATCGCTTTCATGGAAACACCTCGTATCGATAAAGAGGGATATCGAGATTTCTCGATATCCTGCGGTAAAAAAATTTACAGCTCTTTCCCTATGATCTCTGCAAGCGCGCTGATAGCAGCCTCATTGCGTTTGTAGTAGGTCCATTGACCGATGCGTCGCACTTCAACCAGCCCCACCCGCTGCAACGTGGCCAAATAACTCGACACCGTCGACTGCGACAAGCCGATACCTTCCTGGATGCTGCTGACGCAGACACCCTCGACGAGAACGTCACCCTCATCCTGCGGGGGGAAGTTCTTGACGGGATCCTTCAGGCCTTCAAGGATCTTGAGGCGCGTCGGGTTCGAGAGGGCTTTGAAGATTTCGATCAGTTCCATGCGCCGAGGATATCGAGATTCTTAGATATGTCAATGCGCGATATTGAGGCGATTCGCAGTCGGCGACGGGCGGCAGGACATCAGGATCTGCGACCCGTCCGTCCTGCTCACCTCGTGCTTCCCGGACTCATTCGTCAGCCATGTTTCACGAGATTCAATGCCGGCAACGGTCCGCCCGGGAATTGCGCAAGCACGCCCTGCTGCACACCGCCCAGATCGATGCCGTAAAAACCCAATCGGTCTATCAGCTCTGCAACCCTGGCTTTGCTGGCCGCATCCTCACCGGAATAAAACAGCACACGCTTGCCGCCCTCGGTGGTGGGATCGGTCAGCAGAGCCGCGAGCAAATGATTGAAGGCCTTGACCACGTGCGCGCCGGGCAGCATCTGCGCCAACAATTGTGAAGACGGCTGGCCGCCCATATCGACCGGTTTGAACAATGGCGCCTCAATCGGGTTGTTGGCGTCGATCACGATACGCCCCTCCCAAGGCCCGAGATCGCGCACGGCATCGGGAATTTTCGACCAGTTCACCGCCAGAAAGACGATGTCCGCCTGACTCGCCTGCTGAGCAGTCACGGCTTGCGCGAGTGGGCCCAATTCGCCGACCAGATCGGCAAGGCTCTGCGGCCCACGACCGTTGGCCAGGCTGACCGAAAGGCCAGCGTTGACGAGCAACCGAGCGATGGCGGTGCCGATGGAGCCTGTACCAATGATGCTGATGTTCATGTCTGTTTCCTCAAGTAGTTGATGAGGCCATGAGACGCTTTTTGATCTTCCACCAGTAGTTGAAGACCTATAGAATCACTTTCAATCATTCGTTGAAGGTGCGCAGATGGAGACGTTAGGCAATTTGCTGTCATTCGTGCGCAGCGCCGAGGCGGGCAGCTTCTCTGCCGCCGCGCGACGCCTGGGCCTTACGCCCGCGGCGGTCAGCCGCAATGTCGCGCAACTGGAGGCCAACCTCGGCGTGCGTTTGTTCCAGCGCAGCACACGCAAACTCACCCTCACCGAGGCTGGAGAGCGCTTTCTGGCCAACGTCGGTTCGGGACTGGAAACCGTTCAGGCGGCAATCGCCGATGTCGCGGGCAACGCTGGCGAGCCTTCAGGCGTTCTGCGTCTGAACGCAGCGCCAGGGTTCGCTAGGGATTTTCTGTTGCCGCTGATGCCCGAATTTCTTAAGCGATACCCCGCCGTCATCCCCGAATGGCACCTCGATAATCGCCAGGTCGATCTCATCGCGGATGGATTTGATGCGGCCATCGGCGGCGGCATCGAGCTGGCGCAGGGCGTGGTCGCCAGAGCCATCGCTCCGGCGCATCTGATTCTGGTGGCATCGAAGGAATATCTCTCGGGACACAAGCGCATCCGGCGCATTGAAGAGCTGTCGACGCTGGATCATCTGGCCATGCGCTCGGTACAGACCGGCAAGGTGCGCAGCTGGATGCTGCAAGGGCCCGATGGACAACGAGCACCGCTGGAGTTGGCGCCGCGCCTGTTGGTCAACGATCCGCAAGCGCTGTGTCAGTGCGCGCGGCTGGGATTGGGGGTTGCGCTGTTGGCGGTTCCGGATGTGCTGCCGTATCTGCAGGACGGCACGCTGGAGAGGGTATTGCCGGAGTGGTATGTCGATGCGGGGCAGATCTATTTGTATTTTTCCAGTCAGAAGCTGTTGCCGGCGAAAACCCGGGCTTTTGTGGATTTTCTGGTGGGTCAGGCTCGAGAGGATGGATGGGCGACTCGACTCGGCGCTCGGGCTTAGTAAACAAGTTATACGACCTCTTAAACTTAATCAGCATCATGCCTAAGCGCTTTATGAAGCCTTTCAAGCTTGCCGCTCCTGCTCGATTACGGTACAAATCGGGCAGTTGTACGACAACATAATAAAAACCTGAGCCACCCTGAGTGGCTATCATTTTTGAGATCTGCCATGTCCCGCCCTGAATTTGCCCCAACCGTACCGCCGCCCTTCCCTCGCTATCTCGCCGTGATCATTCTGTTGTGCATGGGTTGTGCGTTCGCCGGCAACCACGTCGCGGCGCGGGTGGCTTTTGATGACGGCGCGGGTGTGCTGCTGGCGATCCTGATGCGTTCTGGCGGGACCTTGCTGGTGCTGGCCATTCTGGTGCTGTGGCAACGGCAGAGTTTGCGTCTGCCAGCGGGCGCCTGGCGCTGGCAATTGTTGTTGGGCCTGCTGATTACGGCGCAGAGCCTGTGTCTGTACTCCGCTGTCGCACGGGTGCCGGTCGCTTTGGCGCTGCTGGTGGCCAACGTATTTCCGATCCTGCTCGCCTTGCTGACCTGGGCGTTGGGCGGGCCACGACCGAGCGCACGAACCGCCATGTTGATGGGGTTGATCCTTGTCGGGCTGGTGTTCGTGCTGGACGTCCCCGGACGTCTGTCAGACAGCGCCAGCGTCGGCCCGGAATGGCTAATGGGCGTCGCACTCGCCTTCTGCGCCGCCAGCGTATTCGCCTGCGCGCTGTGGATCACCGATCACAAACTGTCGCAAGTGCGCGGCTCGGTGCGCAGCCTGCTGACCATCTTCATCGTCTTCAGCAGCGTCAACCTGGCCGGACTGACCGGCGCACTCCCCGGCGGACTCAACCTCCCCGCCACCTCAACCGGCTGGCTAGCCCTCGCCACGCTGGTCGTGCTCTATGGCACCGGTTTTATCGTCCTGTTCATCTCCGTACCCCGACTGGACATGCCGCGCAACGCACCGGTGATGAATATTGAGCCGTTGGCGACATTGTTGATGGGCTGGATTGTGCTGGATCAGATGCTCAGCAGAGGGCAGATCCTAGGTGGCGTGATCGTGGTGAGCGGGATTGTTTTGCTGACGTATCGGAAAGCGGCGGTGAAGGTTGGGGCGAAAACTGAGGTGTGAGGGGTTATGGTGGCGGGACTCTTGTTTGGTGAGTCCTGCTATCGCGGCCAGCTCGATACCGGATCAGCAGAATCGCTCCTGTTAGGGTGGTTGCATTCCAAGGCACGGCACTTACCAACTACCGTACGGGATGCCGAACTTGTCGATATACCGCTTGGCCTTTTCACTCACCGGATAGGCATAGCGTCCTTGGTTCTTCCCTTCGCTAGGCCCCAGCGGTTCCAACTCAGCTTGGGCGCGAGCTACTTTGATCGGGCGTCGACACTGATCTCTGACCCACACCTGGACTATGCCACCTGGTGCGAGTCCCAAATAGACAGAAGCCATGAAGCGTGCTGTCTTGTCGGGAGTTTCCGGACAGCGCTGATGGGTTGACGTCACCATCACCTGTCTGGCTTCCTCAGGAATATTTACCCAAGCCCGGTAGGTTTTTTGCTCCGGTATAGACTGCCAGCGTACGAAAATTCGCTTGGGCAGATCTGCGCCAATAACCGGTTTCCCCGTACCTCCCACACCTACCCAACCGCGCGCGGATTCTTTGTCGTCATTTGGTTCAGCGCCGCTGGCGTTCCCTCCCCCGGCTCGCAGAAACGTTCGACCGTTGATGTCTTCCACTGAGCTGTCTTCGACCCAGACGTTCATGAAATTGGGCTTGATAAACGCCAGTTCCCACCAAGGATATTTGGGATCGTTTTCACCTGAAATGGAGCCTGTGGCGTGACAGCCGGTAAAGGCCAAAACGCCCAGTAGAGCCAAGAGTATTCTCATTACCAAAGCTTCCAGTCAGCTACATGAGGATGCTGCACGCGAATGCCATCTTCCGTTGGTGAATTGATATAAACGGCTTTCAGGCCGCTGCCGTCCCGCCTTCCTTGCGGGTGATTCCAGTTGGCAGATGTGTGGATGTATCTCAATTGCAGCAATTTCTCCTCTTCTGCTGCGGTGCTGAAATCACCTCCGAGGAACCTCTCACAAAGCGGTTGCAGCTCTTGGGGAACGTCATACTCGGGTCGTTCGGGAATATCGTTGAGAGGAACACCTTTTTCTTTAGCCAAGTGATACATGACTCTCAAATAAACCCTTGAGAGTTTGCCACTGACCGGGCGTTTGAGCTGAAGCCCGGCGTATACACGTTTATGTTTAGGCCCGAAACGATCTTGCGGATCGGGCGGCAAAGCAAGCGCGGGGGGCGTTACGATTTCCAACAGATCAGCAGGCCATCCTTTGGCGACCCACTGTTTTTTCACCATCGCGGCGTCCTGATAGATCGAAGTTGATTGAACGTCAGTGTTGCTCCATACATCAAGTCTCTGCATGGGGCTGACCAATACGCATTCCTCGACTTCGTCGAGATAGCTACCACCGATATCCGAATGCAAACCCGGAAAAACATATTCTGGATAGTCGGGATTGACATTGCTGAGGGCGAAATTGGCACGACATTCATCGCGCGCCACCACGTGGACGACATCTTTGAAGAAGCGAGGGTCGAGATACAGTTTAATGCCCGGAGCAATGGGGCTTTGCACCCTACCGAAATTAGTGAAACCGGCAATTGACGGCACGGTGTCGAATAGACCGATGAAGCCCATCCGGATACTGCTGCCGTATTGATCGAGAAAGGTGCGGCTGAAATTATGGGCGTAAGTGCTAAGCAGATCTCTTAACGGTCCCTGCTTGCCTCGTACAATTTCATTGCAGAAATGGCGTGCCGCCGCTGCACCTCGACTGAATCCAAAAGTGTCAAAAGTTAGCGAGGCAATTTCACTGTTCGGATTTTCTTGAAGGGCGTCCTCAACGACCTGTTTGATGAACGTAAACGAAGTCTGCACCCTACCGGCGACTCCTGTCTCTCCACGTCCCGTGCCTTGACCGACGATATTGTCTTTCTCGTTGGATTGAGTACCGATGCCTTCGACGTATAAGGGACGTGACACCTGTTTTATAGGCCCTTCTCCTTCAGCAATCGGAGCCTCGTAGTACAGATCGGCGAGTTTCTTGATATTCGTCGCGCCAGAGCCATAACTGCTATCCGGATCTCCCATATAGGGCTGACAACTGGGAGGAATATCCTCCGGCGCAATCGGATGCTGAGCACCACACAACAACCCCGCAGCAGAGTTATTGGCATTGTTGCCCGTGCCATCAAAGAACACCCCGATCCTCAACGCGATGCCAATCTTCTCTGGCTCGCGCGCAGGTTCTTTCCCATGTTTCTCATACTCGGCCCAGTGCTGGGCGTGTATGTCGACGGGTTTGGCTTGTTCGTAGCGGTAGTTTTTCGGCGGGTTTGGTACGTAGCCACTCAATCCTTGATTCCTTGTTCTGATCCTTGAAGAACGGCCCGAAGGGTGACAGTCGAGGCCGGGTGGTGCAAGCCGTGGCGGTGTGCCAGCCATGGCACGACCATGGGATGCGACGAGGCTTTGCTCTCGTCGCTTGGTTGGCGTCATTTGGCTATTTCGACTTTATCCAAAGCCTGGTTCACGGCGATTTCGCCGAGCATGACGACCTGGGCGATGCCCAGCAGGGTTTTGCGGCGCGGGTTGTCGAGCAGCGCGGCGAAGTCGTAGAGCATGGTAGTGGCCGAGCCGAGGGATTCGCTGGCGTTGGCCAACAGGGATTCGGTGTCGTATTTCGGATTGGCGAGGAACATCTGTGCCGGGATGTTGGTGCTGGCCAGTATGTCCGCCGGACCGAGGTAGTGATCGAGGGCGCGTTCGGCGGCTTCGTGGAGCTTTTTCGATGCGCTGGATTCGTAGGGCGATGCGGGGTCGGTGGTTGGGGGATTGGGTGTGACTTTGAACATGGTGGAACTCCTAGTTAGGAAAAGGAGCCTTCACATTCGCTACCAAACGAAGGTGGCGGCCATACGCGGGTTGGTAGACCGGTAACTAGGAACCGGCACACCCGAAGGTGTCCTGCGCATGGCCACCATTGAGCAGAGACCTGAAGCAGGCCTGCGAACGGTGCGCGATGCGACTAGTTATGGCGGGCTACCAAACCCGATCGCTGTTTTTCAGCGACCGACAGACGATAGAACCCGCGACCTAGACGCACAAGCCGGCGGATTCTGGCGTAGTCGTAGGGAATGGCGCAAGGCGTTGTAGCCGTTTGCTTGTGTCTTGAATAACTGTTTAAACGGGCTGGGTGCTTTCTGTTTATGTGGTGGTGAATGGGCTGGGGTCATCGCGAGCAGGCTCACTCCTACAAGGATTGGGGGCTAGTCCAAGATCACTGGTGTTTGGGCCACCCAAGTCGCCTGGCAGCTCGCTGCCCTTGGGATATCAACCCTGCGTAACAAGCGTCAACCGCGGCCAAATCTCGAGCCATCTCTTCGACTGAACGCGTTCCACAAACACCGCGTATCTATCACTCTCAAATCGGGCGGTTGGTCGCACTTTCAGCGCAAACAAATCCTCCAGTCCCAATGGCGCCGAAACCTCTATAGCACCCTGCTGATCAAGCCTGACCCCAACCGCCGTAGCTGTCTCGGGCCAACGGGTCATGGCGTCGGCAGAAGATTGATAAGGCGCATCGGCGTTTCGCTGGTGCATGCGAGCCTGGTTCTTCACCGACCAGTTCAAGCCACTGCACCGTGTTACAAGCTCGGCCTCCAAGGCGAAGTCCGTTTGCGCACTGTGCCGTGTTTTGTCGAACCAGATGACATCAATGTCCCCGGGCAATCGCGAGGGTTCGCGCTGGTGCAGATGATCCCAGACCAGGCTGCGCACAAAACCGGCGGCAACCCAGCTGTCCGGCAAGTTCAGATCCCTGACTGTGCGCAGGATGTGCATCCGGAGGGGATCTCGAGTAATAAGATCCCGCAGTTGCGCTTCAAGATTCAATTTGTTCAATCCATTGCCTTTGATTGCAAGAGCCTATCAGGCGTCTCGGTAAGAGCTCACCGACGCCGGCGTTGCCCTGCTTCCTCACTCCGTCGCCCACAATTCGCTATCCGGACAAGTCCCTTGTGCTGAATGACTCGCGCAGGCGAGCTTTGCAGGAAAGTGCCAACTGCCGCTCACCGCTCAAACCTTGAACTCTTCCTTGAGCAAATCGGCAAACTTGTCTTTTGCACGATGAGATTCAACGTGCTTGTTCCAGATAAAATAATTTTGCACGGGCGTTAGATCTTTGAAAAAGAATCCTTGAATACCGCCGATTTGCTGGAACTGTTCAAATATCCCTTTCGGCACCAACGATACCCCCGCGCCCGCACTGACGCACCCAAGGATGGTGCCATAACTGGCTATGCTTGTTATCGGGCTGAATAGGTTGTGTCGCTCCAGCCAGGCAACCAACGCCCTCCTGTAGGGGCATCCTTCAGGCCACATGAATAAATCCACGTCATGCAAAGCTTCTGGATGGTTTAGCGGCCCTGCGGACGGCGAAGCAATCAGGACCAGATCCTCCTCATAGATCTCGATACTCTCAATATCCGAGTGTTCCGGCCTCACGGCAATGATTGCCCCATCCAGTTTATGACTGACTACCTCAGCGGATAATTGCGACCAGTCGCCAGTGCTGAATTGCATCTGCACTGCTGGGTAAAGTTGATGATACCTGGACAACAGCTTGGGTAATCTGCCCGTAGCAGACGATTCTATGGCACCAATCCTGAGATCTCCCGACGGCGCTGACGACGGATCAAGCGCTCGGTGCGACTCCTCGCACAAAGACAGGATTTTGTTGGTATAGCCGAGAAAAATCCGACCGGAGGGGCTGATGATCAATCCCCTGCCTTTCCTTATAAAAAGATCAACCCCGAGTTCTCGCTCCAATAGTCTGATTCGATTGGTGATATTGGACGGCACACAGTGCAGCTCTTCAGAAGCACGAATAATACTGCCTCGATCAGCGACCTTTTTGAACATGACGAGCTGCGACAATTCCATCCCAATACTCATTGAAAGTGAACAATCGAATCAATGTAAATCAGTTGTTGTATGCCCTCAATGAGGTTTATTTTCCTGACTGGTCGTCGCCTGCGCCCTATGAGCAACCATGCCTTCACCCCCAAAAAATCGAAGTTCTACGAGGATTCAATGCATGGATGTTGAACACGCTGTTCTTGCACTGGGTTTCTTCGCGTTTTGTGGTGGCCTGATAGACGCTGCGGTCGGGGGCGGAGGCCTGGTACAGGTGCCCGCACTTCTACATGCTCTACCCCAGTACAGCCTTGCCACCATTTTCGGCACCAATAAACTGGCTGTTCTGGCGGGCAATATTTCATCAATATCGGGTTACCTGAAGCGCATAAAAATCCGCTGGAATTTAATGCTTCCGACCATGCTCGCCGCTTTTTTATTTTCTTTTCTCGGAGCTCTCTCAGTATCCCTTGTCCCTAAAAGACTGATGGAGATCGTTGTCTTTTTCATATTGATAGTCATGGCTATCTACACGTTTATGGAAAAAAAACTTGGTTTGGCAGGCAAAGACCGCCACTTCGGAAAGAAAGACATTTGCCTTGGAGTTTTCTTTGGCAGCCTGATCGGTTTCTACGATGGTGTCTTCGGCCCGGGCAGTGGCAGCCTGCTGCTGTTTATCTTCGTCAAGGTCTTTGGCTTTGATTTCCTCAATGCATCAGCCTCTGCAAAACTGGTCAATCTGGGGACGTTCAGCGCTGCGCTCATATTTTTTATCCCCTCCGGTAATGTCTTGTGGGCGATTGGCGGCATAGTTGCTTTATGCAATATGGCCGGCGCACTGACCGGTGTCTTCTTGGCATTACGTTATGGAAGCAGTTTCATCAGAGTTTTTTTCCTGATACTGCTCGTATTCCTGATAGGCAGGATGGGGCTCAATATTTTTTCGTAGACACTGGTCACGTCATACCATCCGCCGCGAATCCCGCCGTACCGCCTGCGGCGGCACGCCAAAGCCGCGCATGAACACCTCGCGCATGTGCCGACGGTCACGAAACCCGGTTTCCCTGGCGACCACATCCAGACTGTGACTGCTTTGCTCGATCAGCAACCGCGCCGCTTCCAGCCTTAGGCTCTCAATCGCCTTGGCTGGTGACTGACCGGTTTCGGCGGTGAAAACCCGGGTGAATTGCCGCGGACTCAGGTGCACCACTTCGGCCAGTTCTTCGACGCTCAGCGGGCGATTGAGGTGCTTGCGCGCGTAATCCAGCGCACTCTGAATGCGATCGGATTTGGGTGACAGCGACAGCAGTTCCGAATGCTGCGACTGGCCTCCAGACCTACGCTGATGCATCACCAGTCGATGGGCGACCGAGCGGGCGATTTCGCTGCCCAGATCCTTCTCGACCATACCCAGCGCCATGTCGACACCAGCGGTCATGCCCGCCGATGTCCACACCGGGCCGTCGATGATGAAGATGCGGTCGTCCTCGACATTCACCGACGGATGCATCCTGCGCAGCGCCGGGGCGAACGCCCAGTGCGTGGTCACGTGGCGGTTATCCAGCACTCCGGCCTGCGCCAGTACGAACGAGCCGGTGCAGATGCCGGCCACGCGGCGTGCGCCGTCGGCGAGCCCGCGCACGCTGTGCAGCACGTCGGCATCCGGCGGCGTCAGCGGTGTCAGCGTGCCAGCCACCAGCCAACTGTCGGCCAGCCCCGCCTGCGTCAGTGGCAACGTATCGACGTGCAAGCCCAGCGACGAGCTGACAATCCCGCCGGTCTGGGAAAAGTTCTGCACCTTGTACACGGCTTTGCCGGTGACGATGTTCGCGAACTCGAACACCGACTGGGTCGCCAGCGCCATGACCTGAAAACCGTCCGTGAGCAGATAGCCGACTCGATGCATGGTCGCGCTCCGTTTGTTGAATGTCCTGAAACACTACCACATACGTCATTCAGGTCGGAGCAGGTTTTCTCCATCATGGTTCACATACCAATCAATCCACTTGCGGGACGCAGCTCATGAAACTTGAAGCCAACACGATCTTCATCACCGGCGGCACTTCCGGCATCGGCCGCGCATTGGCCGAGGCCCTGCATCAGCGCGGCAACAAGGTCATCATCGCTGGTCGTCGCCAGGCCCTGCTGGCAGAGATTGCCCAAGCGAATCGGGGCATCGACACCGTGCAGCTGGACATCAACGATGCGCAGCAGATCAAGGAAGTCGCCGCCGAAGTCATCCGCCGCCATCCGTCGTTGAACGTGATCATCAACAACGCCGGGATCATGCCCTTCGACAACGCGGGTTCCGGCGACTACGACGATGCGCAGGCCGTCGGTCTGTTGCAGACCAACCTGCTCGGCCCAGTGCGCATCAGCGCGGCGTTCGTCGAACACCTCAAGCGTCAGCCCGAGGCCTACATCATCAACAACAGCTCGGTGCTGGCCTACCTGCCGCTGGCGACCACGGCGCTGTATTCGGCGACCAAAGCGGCTATCCATTCCTACTCGCTGTCGCAGCGTTTCATGCTGCGCGACACCAGCGTCAAGGTCCTGGAAATCGCGCCACCTTGGGTTGATACCGACCTGATTCACAAGAGCGGCGACGAGCGCGCCATGCCGCTGGGCGAGTTTATCGAGGAAACCCTGCTCAAGCTGGAAACCGCCACCACCGAAGTGCTGGTTGACCGAGTCTTGCCGCTGCGAGCCAACCAGGGCGCGAACGAGCACGGGCTGATCGAGCAGTTCAACCTGTCGCTGTTGGAAAATCCTATTCCGGTGGCCTGAACTCACCGACAGAAACACCCGGGCTCAATGCCCGGGCTCAATGCCCGGGTAGCCTGGCTGTTGATCATGTTCATTCACAACGCGGCAAGCCAAACACCACCCGCGCCCCGCTCGGCTCATTGCGCTCGGCCCACAACCGTCCGCCATGACTTTCAATGATCGTGCGGCAGATCGACAGGCCCATGCCCAGCCCGGTGGATTTGGTGGTGAAGAACGCCGTGAACACTTGCTCCGCCCGCTCGCAGGCGAAGCCTGGACCTGAATCGCTCACGCTGATTTGTACGTTATCGCCCAGCGCTTCACTGCGAATCAGCAGACGTCGCTGCCCCTCTGCCATGATCGTCATGGCTTCGAGGCTGTTGATGATCAGGTTGAGCAACACCTGTTGCAGTTCGACCCTGTCCGCCACTACTAAAGGCAAATCTGCCGCCAGCTCAACGCTGACCTCAGCGCCGTGCTTGAGCGCTTCGCCACGGCTGAAACCGACCATTTCCTCAACCAGCACATTGAGGCTGACAGGCTGGCGCTGCGGTGGGGTTTTGTGAATCAGCGCGCGGATGCGTCCGAGAACGTCTGCCGCCCGGTTGCCATCGACAATGATATGCCGCAGGCCCTGCTCCACCTCGTCGAGGTTCGGCGGCTGCGCACCGAGCCAGCGTAGCGCGGCGTTGGCATTGGTGACCGTGGCGGCGATCGGTTGATTGACTTCGTGAGCGATCGACGCCGCCAACTGGCCCATGGTTGCCACGCGATTGGCGTGGGCCAGTTCCGTTTGCACCTGGCGATAACGGCGCTCGCCTTCGCGCACTTGCTCTTCGGCGAGCTTGCGTTCGCTGATATCCAGCACGAAGGCCAGGCCCTGCTGCTGACTGGCTTCGAATGCAGCCAGACCGACGATCACCGGCAGCCGACTGCCGTCCTTGCGGATGTATTCCTTTTCGAATGGCTGCGCGCGGCCGGTGCGGATGGCGGTTGCCAGTGCGGCGTCGCTGTTGGCGCGCATCGACGACGGGGTCATGTCGCGCCAGTGTACGAGGCCCGATAGCAGCTCATCACGGGCGTAACCGACCATGCGCAGGAACGCGTCGTTGGCCTCGATGATTTTCCCCTCCGCGCTCCACACGATGATGCCGATAATGTTCGCATCGACCAGCCGACGGATCTTCGCTTCGCGCTCGGCGAGGTCGCGGTACAGGCGCGCGTTGTCCAGCGAGATCGCTGCCTGCGACGCCACCAGCCGCAGCACGGCCAGACGCGCGGGGCTGAACACCCCGGCGGACAGGTTGTTTTCCAGATACAACGCCCCGACCACCCGCGCCTGGTTCATCAGCGCCAGGCACAGGATCGAGCGCGCGCCACGCTGCTGGATGTACGGATCAGCGACGAACAGCGGATCGGCCGCGGCGTCGTCCAAACACAGGTGGACGCCGGTGCGCAGCGTCTGATACAGCACCGACTCGGCCAGCGCCACCGCGTGCAACGGCTCGTTGCACAGCTGCGTGGCATCGTCGCCAATGCGGGTTTGCGCGGCGATATACGGTGTGTCGGCATTGAGCAGGATGAGCAGGCCCTGTTCGGCTCCGGCCTGTTCGATCGCGGTGCGCATGACCGTTTCAATCAAGCGGTCGAGGACGATTTCGCCGGAGACTGCTTGAGAGACCTTGAGCACCGTCGTCAGATCCAGGTGTTCAACCGCCGTAACGAGGGTGGCGGTCGGCTCTGGCTGCGCGACTTCGGAGCGCAGAAAACGATGTTTGCGATCCAGCTCCCGCACCTTGCCATCGGCGCCCCAACGCACATAGGCATAACGCGCGTCACGCAGATAAACACGGGCGATCTTGGCAAGACCGCGAGCACGATAGAACTGCGCGGCCAGTTCGTTGGCCAGCGCCTCTATATGGACCAAATCGTTGTCCTGGGCCAATTGAATGGCCTGTTCGTACAGCGATTCGGCCTCAAGTAACTGGCCAGTGACGCGCGCCATTTCCGCCGTGACCAGCGCCACCTGACTGGCGAAGGTTTCCGCACACAAGCGCGCCCACGTCTGCAATTGCGCGTGGTGTTGGCCCAGGCGCTGCAACGCATCGACATCGGTTTCGCCGTGAGCGGCCAAGGTCAACGCCGCATAAAAATGGTATTCGGCCTCCTCGAAAAATGCCGAAATCACCCACAACAATCCCTGAACTTGGGTCGCGCATTCAGCGGCGCCCGCGTAATCCCCCGCCAGATAGCGCGCCTGCAACTTGCGCACCCAATACTTGCCGCGTGCCAGCGCCAGGTCCGGCGAGCTGGTCAAATGCGCCTCGACAGCTGTCTCGTCGAATCCGTCGTCGTTGAGACAGCCAAACTGCGGCGTCTGTCCACGCAGCATGCGGATCAGCGCCAACTGGCAGCGCATGAAATCGGCCACCAGACCGAAACCGACCTTCTCTGCATAGCCCAGGCCTGATTCGGTTTGCGCCTGCACCTCTGCCAACGGCTCGCCGATAAATAGCAGATCGGAAATCAGGCTGTTACCGGCAAACGCCGCATACGGCAGATCCCCGGTGCGATGGGCCGCGTTGAGCGCCCGACGCAGCAGTTCGCGGCACTCGCGTACGGGCCGCATCCAGCGCACCACGAAGATCGAAAAGCACAGATAGGTGCTCGCCTCGTAACGCGTGAGGCCGCGTCGATCAACCAGATCGCAGCCCAGGCGGCCAAACCGATAACCGGCGGCATAGTCGCCAAAACGTGGGCCCGACACGCGTCCGAAGTTGGCGTAGAGCAAGCAGGAAGCGTCGCAGTTGCCATATTGCAGGCTCAGGCTGATCGCTTTGCAGATGGTCAGGCTGGCGAGGTTCAAGTTCGATTGCACAGCCGGCGCGAAGAGTTTGCCCAGCGCATCGAGGGTCACCCGTGCGGCGGGGTCTTCCATTGGCGGCAAGTCGATCATCTGCTCAATGGTGCGCCCGCGCAGGTTGGTCCAGACCTGCTGATATTCGTCGCGCACCTGGGCATCGTTCGGATGCGCTGGCCAATCGATGCCGACCCGACGCAGATAGGCCAGACATACTGCCACCGCACGGTCACTGCGATCGAGCAGCAGATAGACATCCATTTGCAGGCACGCCACCGCCGCGCGCTCGACGGTGGTCACGGCGCGCTCGGCCAATGCGGCCAGGCGCGTGTCGGCCTGCGCCAGTTGGCCAGTGAGAAACTCGCATTCGGCGCGGTTCAGCTCCAGCGCAAAACCCAGTTCATGCCGACTGTCATAGCCCTGCTCGCCCAACAACTCCGCCCCGGCCCCCAGGTAGGTCAGCGCCGAGGTGTAGGCGGTCGAGGCCTTGGCGCGCTGACCAGCGAGCAGGTTGAATTCGGCAAGTTGCTCACGTTCGGCGCGCAAGCTGATCAGGTGCGCGCCGCGATTGAGCTGGCCGACAATTTCGAAGATCGCTTCCTCGCGCCGCTCACCCTGGGTTTGCAGCGCGAGCAGCCGGCCGATGCGCAGATGCATTTGCGCCCGTTCGGTCTCAGCGATCAGCGAATACGCCGCTTCATGGATGCGGTCATGCACAAACCGGTAGGCACCGTCCTGACGCTCGACCAGCTCCAACCGCACTGCCGGCCATACCGCCGCGTGGACGTGAGGCACCGGCACACCGAGGACAGTCGCCAGCGTGTCGAAACGTGCAACGTTACCCAAACAGGCGAGTTGTTGCAGCGCCTGGCGCGTTTGCAGCGGCAGCCGCGCCAGTTTGCCAACCATCAAATCGACGACATTGTCGGTATAGCCCTTGCCGTTGATCAGGTGCACATCCCAGCGCCAGCGATTGCGCGCCGGCTCGTAGGTCAGCAGCTTTTCCTCGGCCAGGGCGTGGAGAAACTGGATGACGAAAAACGGATTGCCGGCAGTCTTTTCCAGCACCAGCCGCGCCAGCGCGACGATGCTCGCCGGCGGGCAGCGCAGTGACTCGCTGATCAGTTGTTCGATGTGCGCGCCGGCCAGGGGTGCGAGGCGAATCTCGTCAATCCGTACGCCAGCGCTACACAGCGTGTTGAGGGTACGGCTGAGTGGATGATCGCGATCCACCTCGTTGTCGCGATAGGCGCCTACCAGCAGCAGATGAGGAATCTCGGCACGGCTGAGCAAATCTTCAAGCAGATCCAGGGTGGCCGCGTCGAGCCACTGCAGGTCGTCGAGGAACAATGCCAGCGGGTGCTCGGCCTGGGCGAACACACCAATGAATCGCTGCAAGACCAGCAGGAAGCGCTGCTGCGCCTGCTGCGGTTCCAGCTCTGGCACGGCTGGCGGCTCGCCGATGATCAGCTTCAGTTCGGGGATCAGGTCGGTGATCAGCCGCGCATTCGGTTCCAGCGCCCGCAGTAGCGCTTCGCGCCATTGCGCCAGCACTTCGGCACGCTTGCCCAAAAGCGTGCGCACCAGCCCCTGAAAGGCCTGGACCAGCGTCGAATAAGGCACGTCGCGCTGGTACTGGTCGAACTTGCCGGCGGCGAACAAGCCACGGGTCGGCACCAGCACTTTGTGCAGTTCACTGACCACCGACGATTTGCCGATGCCGGAGTACCCTGAAACCAGCACCAGCGCCGGAGCGCCTGTTTGCACCACGCCGGTGAAGGCATCGATCAACGTTTGCACTTCGTGTTCACGGCCGTAGAGTTTTTCCGGGATCAGCAAGCGCTCGAAGGCGCCCTGCTCGTTCACCGTAAACGTCTCGATCAGCCCTGCCCGGCGCCAGTCGTCGAGGCACCGGCGCAAGTCATGCTCGACGCCGGCCGCCGTCTGATAGCGGTCCTCGGCGGTCTTGGCCAGCAACTTCATGACCACTCGCGACAGCATCGGCGGCACCGTCGCCACCCGTTCACACGCCGACATCGGCAGCCGGGCGATGTGGCAATGCACCCATTCCATCGGGTCATTGGCACTGAACGGCAGCGAGCCGGTGAGCATTTGGTATAGGGTCACGCCAAAGGCATACAGGTCGCTGCGCGAATCGATCGAACGATTCATCCGCCCGGTCTGCTCCGGCGCCATGTAGGCCAGCGTGCCGGCGATGGTTTCCGGCGGCGTGGGCGCCTGCCGTTCGCGGGGCACGCGCGAGGTCAGGCCGAAGCCGGTCAACCGCGCGGCGCCATCTCGGCAAAGGACTAAGATGTGCTGCGGTTTCAGGTCTTTGTGCACCAGACCACGCTGATGCAGATGGCCCAGCGCTTTGGCAATGTTCACGGCCATTTCCAGGCAGGTTTCGATAGCCAGTGGTGCGACCAGCAATCGCGACAACGGCTCGCCGCCCGGATCATCGAACAGCAGACGAACCCGCGTGCCCGCGCGCTCGAAAGCAGTCGGCCGCAATGCCCAGGCAGGATCGAGGTCTTCCCTGAGGCTGTATTCGTGCGCGAGCCGCTCCAGGGTCGCCGGCGAAGGCTGACCCAGCGCCGGACGCATCGCCAGTACGCTGCCCTCTCCCGACCCGCGCTCGCGGCAAAACACCCGCTCGCCGTCGTCCCACAAAATCTGTTTTTTGCTGGCCATCTGCGTCGACACTGCTCAAGGTTTTTTCTGCCGCACGGTGGCAAGACCTGCGGTTGCTCAAACGATGCGTGTGATGCTCAGGGGCTGCGCAACACGGGTTCGATGCCCAGCGCTTCAGCGATACGCACCAGATCGGCCACCGAACGCGCAGCCAGTTTGCGCATGACCTGGCCGCGATGGACCTTGACCGTGACCTCGCTGAGGTTGAGTTGCCCGGCAATCTGCTTGTTCATCAGCCCGGCAATGACGAAGCCGAGCACCTCGCGCTCACGGGTGGTCAGGGTTTCGTAAGCCCGACGCAGAACGGCGCCGGAGTGTTCGGCGGCCAGCCGCGCGCGGTCGCGGGCCAACGCACTGGCCACCGCATCGAGCATGTCCTGATCACGGAACGGCTTGGCCAGAAAATCCACCGCACCGGCCTTCATCGCCTTGACGCTCATGGCGATATCGCCGTGGCCAGTCATAAAGACCACGGGGATGCGCAAGCCGTTTTTTTCCATCTGCTCTTGAAAAGTCAGACCGCTTTCGCCGCGCAGGCGCACGTCGAGCACCAGACAACCGGGTACCTCACGTTGCGCTTGCGCGAGGAAATCAGCGGCACGGTCGAAGGTCTGCACTCGCAGGCCGATCGAACGCAGCAAGCTGTCGAGCGCCTGGCGCATCGAGGCATCGTCATCGACCACATACACCACCGGTTCGCTGAGCACGCCGGGACTTTGCGCAGGGCTGGAATGCGACCACAGGGTCATGGTGTCTCCTCGGCGAGATCGCAGCACGCATTGGGCTGGTCAATAAATCTAGTTCAGGATGGCGACCGCAGCCAGACACCGGCCAGACGGTCAGCGATCAGGCTAACAGTCGTCGCCATTGCCGGCCGGCCAGAAACCCCTGAAAATCGGCCAGGCTGAGGCAGTCCGGCCTTCGGCGCAGCAAACAGGCAGGCCTGCGATGCCCACACGACCCTCTTTTACATCGGCCCCGCGCGACGTGGTATTCATTGCCTATCCGCGCCTGAGCCTGCTCGATCTCAGCGGTGCGCAGACCGTATTCTGGGCAGCGAGCAAAGCCTTGGCCGAGCGCGGGCAGCCGGGTTATCAACTGCACACCGCCAGCCTCACCGGCGGCTTGATCCAGACTGTCGAAGGCCTGCCCATCGATACCCAGGCGTTGAGCACACTGAACATTGCCGCACTGGACACGCTGGTCGTGCCCGGCGCGCCGGACATCTGCCAAAGCCTCGACGAGCACCGCGAACTGAGCGACTGGCTACGGGATCATGCCCACCTCGCCCGCAGCGTGGTTTCCGTGTGCAGCGGCGCCTTCCTGCTGGCGCAGGCCGGTTTGCTTGACGGCCGTCGGGCCGCCACCCACTGGGCGATGTGCGACGCCCTGCGTGATCGCTTTCCCGCGATCGAGGTGGATGTCGATGCGATTTTCATTCAGCAGGGCAAGGTCTGGACTTCGGCCGGAGTGACCGCCGGCATCGATCTGGCGCTGGCGCTGGTCGAGGCCGATTGCGGCCGCGAAGTGACGCTGCAGGTCGCGCGGGAACTGGTGGTTTACATCAAACGTCCCGGCGGTCAGGCGCAATACAGCACGCTGCTGCAATCGCAGGCGCAGGATGGTTCGCTGTTCGATGATCTGCACCTGTGGCTGATGGACCGCCTCGGCGATCCCAACTTGACCGTGCAACGTCTGGCCGAGCAAGCCGCGATGAGCCTGCGCAACTTCACGCGCGTCTACAAAGCGCGCACCGGGCGCACGCCGTCGAAAGCGCTCGAGCTATTCCGCCTCGAGGCCGCCAAACGCCTGCTGGAAAACTCTCCGCACAAAATCGAACGAATCGCCCGCCTCTGCGGCTTCAGCGACGAAGAGCGTCTGCGCGCCTGCTTCCAGCGGCATCTGTCGATTTCCCCCCGCGACTACCGCAGCCGATTCAGCCGCGAAGGCTGAACCGCTATACCTAGGTATAGTTTTGCCCGCTGGCCATTGGCGTATGGTGCAAGAACGACAGGAGTCACCCAGCTCGGCCGCCCGGCCCGGGAGCGTTATGCACAAGACGTATGTCATCGCGGTGGTGGACGACGACGAGGCCATGCGCACGTCGCTGAGCAGTTTGCTGCGAGCGTCGGGTTATCGAGTGCTCGGCTATGCGGGGCCGTCGGATTACCTTGAATCGGATGGGCCGGAGCAGACTGATTGTCTGATTTCCGATATTCAGATGCCGGGCATGACGGGTTTGCAGATGCTGGATGCACTGCGGGCGCAAGGCTGGAGGATGCCGGTGATTTTCGTGTCGGCGCATGCGGGCGATTTGCCTTGCGACAAGTCCCGAGCGACTGATGTCGTTGCCTGCCTGCGTAAACCCTTTGCGGCGCACGAGTTAATTGCCTGGGTCGAGGTTGCACTGCGTAAATCTGAAAACACTTGATAAGGCCGTCAGCGCATTGAATTGCCTGTCGCCTGGATTTATCGACCCATAATCGACTTGGTCGATCATGTCGATGTCTGACAGAAGACAACACGGTCGGCTCCCTCTCGTTGGGGAGAGGGGAAGCTCAGAGATGACCGAAGTAGTTGAGCTATCCCGTTTCCCTCCAGCGCTGACTTGATCACACGGAAATGAGAGGCACCTCAAAATCTAGAATCAAAGCGCCACTAATTGCCACTGCAAACTCCGCCTGTCACCCTTCTCCCCGTTCAAAAGGACCAGAACAAGGAACCAAGGATTGAGCGGCTACGTCCCAAACCCACCCAAGGGTTACCGCAACACCGGCGTCGAACCCGTTGACCTGAACGCCCAGCACTGGGCGCAATATAAAGAACTCTCGCCCGCGCCAGACGCAAAACCCGACCTCAAGGGCTGCGTCTTCGCCAAAAGCTGCAACCTGCCCGATGGCGAAATCAACCACAGTAACCCGACAGGGTTCGTCCCCGTTGAAAAACTGGCGGACTACGGGCTATGGGCCGTTTTGGCCACTGGCGCAGCGATTAGCGCCGAAGGCACGTCCCTCCAGTTTGTCGGCGGCTCCGCAACTGGCAGTGCCGTTGCCCAACGGCTGGGCGGCTCACTCGCGCTAGGCCTACTCGACGGTGCAGGCGCCGTTGCAGCAGGCGCTGCCGTGGGCACCGTCGCGCTATTGATGCCCAACACCAGCATCGCCCCGGACAGTGCCTTTTATAAAGACGATCAATACGCCACGCTAGAAACCGGCCGAACGCGTGTTCGTGTCAACGTAAAAACGTTGCCGGACGGCTCCGTCAACGCCTACGGCTTTTACACCGGCGGCAAGAAGGACTGGGAAAATGTACCGGTCATCAAAGCGCAGAAAGACGGCCAAAAATTCATCGCCGACATCGGCAACGGCATCGGTCTGACCTGAACACCGGGTGCGAGTCCCGACGGAGTGCTGGGGATCCCAGCGCTGGAAGGTGCCCCTCAGCTACCTCCCGTCTGGGTCTAACCGCCGACACCACAATCGGACACGCTGCTGGCCAACCCCGCGCACCCACCTGAGTTTCAGGATGCGATCATCTGGTTCCCGGAGGATGCGGGGATTGAGCCCATCTACATCGTGCTCAGCACGCAGCTAGAGAAGAATAAGCAAAAGGGCAAAGCGTTCGAAGAAGCGTCCTTTGACGAGTTCAGCAAGATCAAACCTGAAGCCGCCCGTGAGGTCACCGTCAAAACCGACAGCGGTGTACGCACGCGCATTGATATGATGGGCCGCGATGCGGACGGCAACATCTCCTGCGTCGAATGCAAATCTTCGGAAACAGCGCCACTGACGCGCAATCAGAAATTGGGCTTTCCAGAAATAGAAAAGACCGGCGCAACCGTCGTCGGCAAAGGTAAACCCGGCTTCACCGGAGGCACCCGAATCCCACCCACCAGAGTCGACATCATTCGACCTGACCCGACCCTCTGAGGGAGCAGACATGTCCATCACCGAAACAAAAGTCGTCGACATCATCGCAGTGCCCGAGTGGGAACCCGACAATGTCGTACTCGTCATCACTGATCACTTGGAATGGGGCGACAAAGCTCAACAGGGTGAACACCTGTTGCTGCTACAAGAAAAGATCAACACCTACATCGCCTTCATCGAGAGCGGCGAACTGCTGGAAAGCTATCCGCCAGCCAAGGGCAAGAATCCGAAAATTCGCATCAATGGTTTATATGAGCTGCCTGAGCAAGGTGCAACCTTTATCGACCGCGTGACCGAGGTACTTAAAGGCGTAGGCATCGGAATGGAATTTGTGCTTAAGGACGATTTTGCCGTTCGACACTAGGCGTGTGAGCTAGTAGAGCTAAAGCAAAGCAAAGGGCGGCAAGCCACAGAGCTGTAGCTCGGTTCCCTCAGAGGGATTGAACAAATCGGCTGGAGGCCAAGGATCCGCAGTGTCCTTAACAGACCCGAACATTATCGATATGTGGGGAATCCCCAAATCGGACAGTGGCACCATCATCCTGGGCATCGCTGACCACCTAGAATGGGGCAATAAGACCCTGCAAGCCGAGCACCTGCTCGCGCTACAACGGAAGATAAACGGCTACATCGCTTTCATCGAAAGCGGTGAGATCGATAACAAGATTCCCGCTGCACTCGGCAAGTCACTTGTCATCCGTGTTTACGGCAAACACGAGGCTTCGGAGCAGGGGAAATTGTTCTTCGAGCGCGTGGCCGAGCTCCTGAGAAAAGTGGGAATCGGTTTTGAGTTCGTTTTCAAAGCAGACTAAGCGCTATGTCATTTGTGATCCCAGTGCTGGCAGGTAATTTTTTCACCTGCCAGCCGAGGCGTTTTTCTGCTGCTCTACGGCCAACAGTGGAAGAGCCAAAAAGCCCGTCTACGACGCGACTTGCTTGAAACTCTCCGCCCCACGATGCAACGGCCTTGAGATCGGCCTAAACAGATTCGGGTCTCCTATATTCTGAAAAGGTGAGATGAGTAGACACGTACAGCGCATAAACACGACTTGGCAAGCACGTTTAAATTACACCGATTTCTCCTCCAAAAAGTCTACAACGCCTTGCGCCGCTACCTACGGGTACTTCAGAATCCGCCGGCTTGTGCGTCTAGGCTGCGGGTCCTATCGTTTGTCGGTCACTGAAATAGGTGATCGGGTTTGGTAGCCCGCAGTGTTAGATATACAGGTCTGCCGTCGAGATTTCTGTCTCGGATTTGCGGTGGCCATGTATAGGGCGTCCTAGGGCGCGCCGGATCCTAACACCCGGTCTACCAACCTGTGCATGGCCGCCACCCTTCGTTTGGTAGCGAAAGGGTGAAGCCTCCCTTAAATGTGTTAGGAGCTTCATCAATGTTCAAAGTAACGCCAAACCCGCCAGAAGCCGATTCAATCCCGTACGACCCCGCTCTGGAACCCCAGCGAATAAAAGATGCGGCCGCTCGTGCCATCAACTTTTACCTCGACCCTCAGACGCTCAAAACCACCATTCCCAAGCGCCAGCCGGGCAAGATCTTTCTCATCGATCCCACGGTGGACGAGGAAACGCTGCTCGTCGAAGCCTGTGAATCGCTGGCCGCCGCCAACGACATGGCCCGCGAAATCAGTGGGGTGATCGACCACCCACAGCGTCGATCGCTGCTGATGTTGCAGCAGGTGATCATGTTGAGTGAGCTGATCGTCAATCGCGTGCTCGACAGCCGACGCGTGTCGAACTAGCCGGCAACCCAGGCAGAAGGGGGCACGCTCCCTCTGCCAGCGGACGCGCCACAGCCGTGGCGCGGCATTCTCATACTCAGACGCTCAAGCGGCGCTCATCGGAGTTTCAGCTGATGTCACAGACACCGTCCCATCCGCCGGTCACCGACCCGGTTTCGCCTTACGAATCCTTTAATTCAAAAAAACTGCACGACGCCGCAGAGCGCGCGCTCGATCATTACCTCGCGCCGGCCAAGGTTAATGCCGCGCCCTACAGTCCAAACACCCTGTTTATGGTCAACCCGGAATCCGACACCGAATCCCTGCTGGTCAATGCCTGCGAATCCCTGGCCTCGGCCACGGTGATGCTCGGTGATTTCGCCGGAATGCTGGAGGGCTCACGGCGCAATACCCTGTTGGGCATCGCGCAGGTGGTCATGCTGGGGGAATTGGCCGTGAATAAAGCGTTGGATAACGTAGTGCCCACCGACTGAACAACCCATCGGCCGTGCAGGCGTGCTGGCACCCTGCGCGGCGATGTTCGTTTCGAACAACACCTGGCCCGATATTCCCACCTTAACCCCATACCTTCGTATACCCCCCTCCCACCCATGCGTACCCCACGCACACCGATGGACAACTGCGCCCGCAGCCTCCGCGCCCTAGCATGGCTTTCGACAGCGAACGATTGAGCGCCAGGCAGTACGGCAAGCAGTTGCAGAGGCCAGTGATCGTCACGCCAGAGTCCGCGTCGGGCTCGGGTGTCATCCATCCATCAGCGTCAGGAGCACATTATGAAACAGCAATTATTGGTCATCGGTGCGGGGTTCGGCGGGCTGTGGAGTGCGTTGAGCGCCGCGCGTTTGCTGGACATGCATGACCGTCAGGACGTGGAGATCACACTGCTCGCCCCGCAAGCTGAATTGCGCATTCGTCCGCGCTTTTATGAGCCGGACGTGCACAGCATGTACGCGCCGCTGGACGCGTTGTTCGATGCGGTGGGCGTGCGTTTCGTCAAAGGCACTGCTGAAAGCATCGATGCTGCGGCGCGCCGCGTCGGTTATCGCGACGAGGCCGGGCGTCCGGGTGAACTGGCTTACGATCGGCTGATTCTCGCCAGCGGCAGCCAGCTTGCCCGGCCTCCGGTCCCCGGCCTCAAGGAGCATGCGTTCGACGTCGATCAGATCGAATCCTCGGCGCGCCTGGAACGCCATCTCATGGCTTTGGCCAACCAACCGGCCAGCGTTGCCCGCAACACCGTGGTGGTCGCCGGTGGCGGTTTCACCGGGATTGAAACTGCGACGGAAATGCCGGCGCGCCTGCGCGCGATTCTCGGTGAGGATCAAGACCTGCGCGTGATCATCGTCGATCGCAGCAAGGATATTGCCGCAACCATGGGCGATGGCATCCGCCCATCGATCATCGAAGCATCCAACGAACTGGGCATCGAATGGATCGTCGATGCCAGCGTTGCCGCTGTGGATGCCAACGGCGTCACGCTCGCGGATGGCCGCCACATCGAAAGCCACACCGTCATCTGGACCGTGGGTTTCCGCGCCAGCCCGCTCACTGAACAGCTCGACGCCGAACGCGATGGCCAGGGTCGCCTGCATGTCGACGGAAGTCTCAAGGTGCAAGGCATCGATCATGTATTTGCCGCCGGTGATGTCGCGCATGCTGCCACCGACGATCTCGGTAACTATGCGGCGATGTCCTGTCAGCACGCGATCAGCCTGGGTCGCTACGCCGGCAACAACGCCGCCGCCGATCTGCTCGGCGTCGCTCCGACGATTTACCGCCAGCCGAAATACGTGACGTGCCTGGATCTCGGCGCCTGGGGCGCGGTGTACACCGAGGGTTGGGATCGTCAGCTGAAGCTGGTCAAGGCCGAAGCCAAAGAGCTGAAGACGCAGATCAACACCGTGTGGATCTACCCGCCGGCCGCCGATCGTCGCACCGCCCTCGCGGCCGCCGACCCGTTGATCCCGGTAGCCTGATTTCGCCCTCCGCTTTTGCCCTGAGAACAAGGAGAACACCATGACCCTGCATCTGGATTCCTTCACCGCCAATCGCGGCGTGACCCTGCCAACCCCCAGCGAAGAACTGGTGCCGTCGCGCTACGCCCTGCGCCTGGGCGACATCGATGTGATGGTGATCAGCGACGGCGTTTTGCCGCTGCCGACCCAGACCATGTCGACCAACGCCGATCCCGCCGACCGTGCCGCCTGGTTCAAGGACATGTACCTGGGCCCCGATGCCTTCGACTGGGCGCTCAACGTGCTGGTGGTGCGCAGCGGCGAGCAAGTCATCCTCGTCGACGCTGGACTCGGTGGCCAATTCCCCGGTTTCCCGCGCGCCGGGCAGTTCCCCAAGCGCCTGGCCGCTGCCGGTGTCGACCTCGCCGACATCACCGACATCGTCATCACCCACATGCACATGGACCACATCGGCGGCCTGCTGGTCGACTCGGTGAAAAGCCGTTTGCGCGACGACGTGCGCATCCACGTCACCGCCGCCGAAGTGAATTTCTGGACCACGCCGGATTTCACTTACACCGACATGCCAGCGCCGGTGCCGGACGTCCTGCGCAGCACCGCCAACGCGTTCATCGATCACTATGAAAGCAAGCTGCGGATCTTCGACGACGAATGTCAGGTGGCATCCGGCGTGGTCGCCAGACTCACCGGCGGGCATACGCCAGGACACTGCGTGGTCTACGTCGACTCTGGCGGCGAGCGCCTGACCTTTGCCGGCGATGCGCTGTTCCCGGTCGCGTTCGATCATCCTGATTGGCACAACGGTTTCGAACACGACCCGGCCAAATCGGTGGAGGTGCGCGTACGCCTGCTCAAGGAAGCCGCCGCCAGCGGCGAGCTGTTCGTCGCCACCCATCTGGCCTTCCCTTCGGTGGGTCGGGTCGCCGTCAACGGCGAGGCTTTCCGCTGGATTCCGGCGATCTGGGACTACTGATTGCGCGCTTGAAAAGCCTTCGCCCGGCAATTGTCGGGCGAAGCTGTTGGGGGGTGACCTGGTTCGTTCGCGTCGGCGCTTATACGCTGATCATGCCGCAGGTTCGCCTGTTCCCGCTGAACCTCGAAGAACCGCGTTCCAGAGCGCTGCGTGTCGCTGATCATCTGGCCAGAAAATCCTTTGAATTTTTTTTGTCGGACAAAATCATTTACGTATGAGCGTAAGGAGGAACTCATGCGTAACACCGATATTTTCGTCATCGAATACAAACTGCACGACCAGCCAAAATCATTCGTCATCCGCGCCAAGAGTATGCGCAACGCCGACGCTTGGCATTGGGCGAGCTGTGACGCCGGTATTGCGCCGATTCCGAAACCGGGTAAACCACCGTTGAAAGTGGTTTCCAAACCCCAGGCTGAGCGCTATGGGATTACTGAGGTGAAGTGGCGCGAGACGGCAGCGCTGGACTGGACGGAGGCTTAGACAAACCGAATTGTTCAACTGATTTTGTCGAATTGGCCGGAAAGCAAAAAGGTTCTGACCGCGTGAAACTGCTCGTTCCCACGCCCTGCTTTCGCTGTGACGCAGAGCCTCAGGGGAGCGTGGGAACGATCAAGTCAGCCCAGGTTTACGACCAGAATCCTTTATGCGGCTCAGCCGCCTCCGCCTCCAGCATCGGCCCGAAAACACTGACCGTGCGTTGCCCTCTGGCAAAGACTTCACGACACGGCAGCGAGAACGTCGGGTTCTCCGGATGATCGCCGGTCAATCCGAGCAAAGCATGCTCCGACAGCGCATACACCACCCGCCCTACGCCGGTCCAATACACCGCGCCGGCACACATGCAGCAAGGCTCGGCGCTGGTGTACAGCGTGCAGGCCTCCAGCTCCGTGGGTGACAACAGCTTCGCCGCCGCAGCCACCGCGACCAGTTCGGCGTGCTGGGTGGGATCACCTTCCGGCGGCATCGAATTGTTGCCCGCCTCGGCGATGACCTTGCCGTCGCGGTCCGCCACCAGCGCCGCAAACGGATGCCGGCCACGCTGCTTCGACGCTTGCGACAGAGCGATGGTCTGGCGCAGCAATGCAAGGTCCAGTTCGCTGACGCCGGCCGGAACAGGCTGAGTGAATTGATTCATGGGTAACTCCTGGGCAGTGTGAAAAGACAAAGGTCAGTCGGCCAGTTCGGCCGCCGATGCGCCGACGGCGTCGGTCGATGTTTTTTGTTTGTTGAGCAGTACATTGAGCAGGATGGCGGTGATCGCGCCGAGGAAAATCCCGCTGTCGAGCACCAGTTTCAGCGTTGGGCCGACGTGTTCGAACAGCGCCGGAAAGGACATCGGCAGGACGCCGACGCTGACCGACACCGCAACAATAATGGCGTTGCGTGTGCCTTCGAACTGCACCCGTGACAGCACCTGAATGCCCGCTACCGTGGTCATGCCGAACATGACGACCGCGCAGCCCCCCAGCACCGGCGTCGGCACTGCTGCAATCAGCGCGCCGAGCTTGGGAAACAAGCCCATCAACACCATGATCGCGCCAGCAGCGGCGACGACGAAGCGGCTCTTGATGCTGGAAAGCGCAATCAGGCCGGTGTTTTGCGTGAAGGCGTTGTACGGAAAACTGTTGAACAAGCCGCCGAGCATGGTCGACAACCCGTCGGCGCGAAAAGCATTACCCAGGGTCTGCCGGGTTATCGGTTTGCCGACCAGTTTGCCAATGGCCAAGCAGTTGCCGGTGGTCTCGGCCATGATCACCAGCATCGCCAGGGTCATGATCAGAATCGGCATCAGAGAGAATTCCGGCGCACCGAACGCCATCGGTGCGCTGAACTCGAACCACGCTGCTTCGCTGACCCGACTGAAGTGCGTCATGCCGCAGGCGGCAGCGATCAGGCTGCCGACCAACAAGCCGATGAGCACACTGAGATTGCCGATGAAACCGCTGAATCTGGCGTAGATCACCAGCGTCACACTGACCGTGGCCAGGCCCAGCAGCAGGTTGGCCGGACGGCCGAAGTCGGGCGAATCGGGATTGCCACCACCGAGCCAGATCGCCGCCGCCGGCATCAGTGAAATGCCGATGATGGTGATCAGGCTGCCAATCACCACGGGCGGAAAGAATCGCAGCAAGCGGCTGAATACCGGCGCCAGCGCAATGGTGAGAAAACCGGCGGCAATCACCGCACCAAAGATCTGGCTGAGACCGAACTCCTTGCCGATCATGATCATCGGCGCCAAGGCAATGAACGAGCAGCCCTGAATCAATGGCAGACGCGCGCCAAATTTCCAGAAGCCAAGGGTCTGAATCAGCGTCGCCACACCCGACGTCAACAGGTTGGCATTGATCAGTAAAACCACCTGAGCCGATGTCAGCCCCATCGCACTGCCGAGAATCAGCGGCACCGCCACCGCTCCGGCGTACATCACCAGAACATGCTGCAGGCCGAAGGTGAACAGCTGCCGCAGCGGCAGCACTTCGTCCACCGGGTGAACGCGTTGTGTAGTCATGGCACAAGCTCCTGAGGGGGCAGCGTGGGTGGTAACCGTTGGCGCTCAGGGGCAGATGCACAGAGAGGATCAGCCCCGGCGTTTGAAGACGCGAGGTCATCCTTGAATGTTTTTAACGATGAAACAAATTGGCAACCATCGCTTTTTTCGATGGCTAACACGGGGCACAATCGCCCTTACCTTCAACCGGGAGTACCCGCGTGCGCTTCTCACTCGATCAATTGCTGATGTTCGTCCAGGTGGTGAAAAGCGGCTCGTTCTCCGCCGCCGGGCGCAAGCTGGGCAAGACGCAGTCGACCATCAGCGCGGCGATTGCCAACCTGGAAACCGATCTCGGCGTCGAGCTGTTCGACCGCAGCAATCGCAGCCCCGCCCTCACCGCCAGCGGCCATAAATTGCTGGTGCAGGCAGAGGCGGTACTGGAGCGCTGCATGACCTTCGAGGCCCACGCCGATTGCCTCTCGGACAACGTCGAACCGAGCCTGACCCTGGCGATTGAAACGCCGTACGGCCCGATCATGCCGGTGCTGCAAGCGTTTGAGCAGGCCTTTCCGTTCGTCGATCTGATCATTCGCCACCCGGTGCACGGCGATGTCAGCGAACTGGTCAGCAGTGGCGAAGCGGTGCTGGGCGTGGCGTTTTCGCAGCCGGGCTATCCCAAAGAACTGGCGTTCCAGCAACTGGGCAAGCTGATCATGCTGCACGTCTGCCATCCCGAGCATCCGCTGGCACAGCTGGACAATGTCACGTTCGACGATTTGCACGTGCACCGACGCCTGGCGTTCAGTGCGCACGCCAGCAAACTGCCAAGCAGCGAGTACCTGCGGGCGACGCAGCTGTGGCAAGCGGAAAGTTATCTGGCCCTGCTGGAAATGGTCCGCGCCGGGCTCGGCTGGGCGACCCTGCCGCGCCAACTGATCCAGCGCGAATTGGGCAACGGCGAACTGGTCGAACTGCAGCTGTCTGCATATCCCCACACCGACTGGCAGATCGGCGTCGATCTGGTGTGGGCACGCCAACGGCCGCTGGGCACGGCCGAGCGCTGGCTGAAAGAAAAGCTGCAGGCCAACAAAGTGTATGAGCGTGATCGCAATGGGCAGATCACCACGCTGTGATGATCTGGCGAACAGCTGTCTTTCGATCAGCAAGTGCGGGCGAATGACTTCAACCGCCATGCCGGTTGATCAGCGCCCCACGCTGGCTCGGGTATGTTCAAGCAGGCTCTGCCCGATCGGTCGTCAGCTTTCCCGCGTGACCACCCGGCGATGGCAATCGGCGGGGGTCAGTACCTTGCCCGCTCGGGAGCGCACGACGATGGTCTCGACAGGTGCCGACTCTTCGTTATCCAGCAACACCGAATAACTCTCGCCCTTGCGGAACAGGTAGCGCTCGCCCCACTGGCGCATGCTGATAACGATAGGAAACACCCCGCGTCCCATCTCGGTCAGGACGTATTCCTTGTAAGCGCTGCCGTCGGACGCGGGCTGTATTTCGAATACGCCCAGTTCGACCAGCATCTTGAGTTTGACCGTCAGGATGTTCTTGGCCAGGCCAAGGCGCTTCTGAAACTCACTGAAGCGACGAACATCATCAAACGCGTCACGAATGATCATCAGAACCCAGCGATCGCCGATTGCCTCGAGTGTACGGGCCACGGGGCATTCGCTCTGTGCCAGTAGTTGCTGTCTGGCCATGTCTCTCCAGGGTTGCAGGTCTGATGAATAGAATGATCTAACGTCAGACGAAAATGTTTTTGAAATGTGGTTGTATTTAACAACCTGATTTGCTAAAAATCAACGCATCGGTTTCTATTCGAAACCACAATCCAAGGATGGAATGATGCCGTACAAGCCTCATGCCCCGGTAAAAATGGACGTCGAGGGCGACAAAGCGGCCGGTGGCTACACCCGGACGTCTCCAGGTACAGCGCCTTCGACTTTAAGCCGCTACCAGACTTTTCTCTTCGCAATTACCTGCGCCATGGCGGTAGCAAACGTCTACTTCGCCCAGCCTTTGCTGGAGTCCATGGCGGCCAGCCTTTCTGTATCACCGGGCACGATCGGCATTGTCGTCACCGCCACTCAGGCCGGTTATGCGGTCGGTTTGCTGTTCATCGTGCCCCTCGGCGACCTGCTGAATCGCAAGAAACTTATCCTTACACAAATGTTGCTTTCAGCCGTGGCGCTGTGCGCTGTTGGCCTTGCTCAGGATTGGGGCATGCTGCTCGGCGCGATGGTCCTGGTCGGATTGATGGCCGTCGTCGTGCAAGTGGTGGTCGCCTACGCTGCTACTTTGGCCAGCCCCGAACAACGCGGCGAAGCCGTCGGCACCGTCACCAGTGGTGTCGTGCTGGGTATCCTGCTGGCTCGCTTCGTTTCCGGAGCCGTTGCCGATCTGGCGGGCTGGCGCGGCGTTTACTTCGTCTCGGCAGCATTGATGGTGGCGATGGCTCTGGTGCTGTTTCGAACCATGCCCGCCTCGGCCAAGCCGCCTGCGCAAGGCAGCTACTGGAAACTGCTGGGGTCGGTGTTCGAGCTGTATCTGACTGAACGCACACTGCGTGTCAGAGGCACTTTCGCGCTGCTGATCTTCGCCGCTTTCAGCGTGTTGTGGACGTCGATGGTCTTGCCGCTGAGCGCTCCTCCCCTGTCGCTCTCGCATACGCAGATCGGGCTGTTCGGCCTGGCCGGCGTAGCGGGAGCACTGGCGGCGGCCCGGGCAGGACGCCTGGCGGATCAAGGACTGGGTAATCGCACCACGGGCGTGGCGCTGGCGCTGTTGACGCTGTCCTGGTTACCCACCGCGTTCGTCGAAAGCTCGCTGCTGGCGATGGTCGTCGGGGTCGTCCTGCTGGATTTCGCCGTGCAAGCGGTGCATGTGACCAACCAGAGTCTGATCTTTGCCGCACGACCCGACGCCCAGAGCCGCCTCGTCGGTGCCTACATGTGTTTCTACTCGGTGGGCAGCGGCCTGGGTGCGATCGCGGCTACTTATACCTACGCGCACTTCGGCTGGGTTGCCGTGTGCCTATTGGGCGCAGGCATCAGCGTCGTCGCCCTGCTCTATTGGTTATATCTTCAACTGACCAGCAGATAACTTACCGCCAGACAAACTAACTGCTCGAGTGCGTAGTGATACGCAGCGTGCAACTGTGTGCCTGCCACACAAACTTTAATAGGGAATCGAGGTAAGTATGGCGTTGCACACACTCACCATTACTTCGCAAAAGTCTGACTCTGCGCATGAGTTCCAACTACCGAGCAACTCTGCGATTACCGATATCGAATGGGAAGCCGGCGGCAAGAATCTGATCCCGCTGGGCTGCCGTGTAGGTGCCTGCGGCGCTTGCCTGATCAAGGTTGAATCAGGTCTCGAGGCCTTGAATCCTCGGGATGACGATGAACAAGCGTTTATTGAAGTACTGGGTTACACCGGCGAAGAATATCGCCTGGCCTGCCAGTGTTTGATAAGAGGTGAATTGGCCATTGAAGTTATTGGCTGATAGTTGCAACTGAATCCACTGATAAACAACGCGTTAAAACAAACCCAAAAAAGAGGCTTGATATGCTGAACCGTGTAAAGAATGTTGGCTATGGTGACCGCACTCCTTTTCTCAACGCTGCCGCTTCGCTGAATCTGCGTGGAGAAATCGATCGGATAATCGACGCTCAAGTCGAGCAGTGGTACGAAACCGTACCTCAGGCCGCGCACCTGGAAGGCAAAGACGTCAACAGTGCCTATTACAAGCGTCACCTGATCGAAACCGCATGGCGCATCCGCCTGCTGCGCGTAGCGGAAGCCAAAGCACTGGTCGAAGTGGCTAAGGTCAGCCCGGAAGCGGCACAGATCTGGGCGCATTACGAGCAGGAAGAAATGCTCCACGACGATCTGTTCATTCAGGACCTGGAGCGTGTCGGCGTCAGCCGCGAAGAGTTCCTCGCCACCGAACCGTACCTGTCCACCAAACTGCTGACCGGCTTCTTCTCCTACCTGCTCGACCACGAAGGCCCGCTGGGCGTCATCGCCTACTCCTATCTGGTCGAGTACGTGAACGTGAAGCTTGAGCCGCGCAAACTAGAAGCGCTGAAGACTTCGGTTGGCGAGACCAAAATTGTCGGGCAGATCTCCCACTCTCACACTGACATCAACGATGACCATCCGGGTGAAGTCTGGGCGGCCCTGCGTTTCCTGATTAAGGGTGAACAGGACATCAGCGCGCTGAAACGCTACCTGGCCGAGCATCAGAAAATTCTCGCCATGTATTTCAGCGAGCTGTACATCGACACCCTGGCCAAGCCGCAAGACAAGGCTGCTTAAGCCATGGAGCAGGCAATGAAGTCAAACCGACCCGGTGTTCTGATCCTGAGCCACTGCGGCTTTTCTTTCCTGGAAGACCTGAAGGAGGAGCTGCAGCGACGCCAGCTTCGCTGTTTCGTGCTGTCTTCATTGCCGCTTCCAGAACATGTGCCGGCCCGCCTGGAGCAGATCCAGACCTGGGCGGACCGGTTGTACATTTCCGACTCGCACCAGTTGAAGCAGGAGGATGTGAGCAATGCGCTCCAGACCCTGCGCAAGTCCGGTGAGCAGGTCACCTGCTGCATCAGCGTCTGGGAAGGTTACCGGCACTTGATGGCGGCAGCCAACGCATCACTCGGCACCTATGACATTGATGCCCGGCAGGCGCTGGCACTGCGCAACAAGCTCAATGTGCGCAACCAGCTTGCCGAGGCGGGCCTGTCCAGCGCCCAGGCCCATGCGCTGACCGCCCCTGTCCTCGACACACTGAAGGCCAGCAGCCAACGCTACTTCATCAAACCGATCCACGGCATCGCTTCCTATGCTGCATTTCCGATGCGCCAGGACACGGACTGGCAGGCGCTGGAGGCATTGCGTCTGGCCTCGACCGAAGACACCGTCTATGCCTCGGCATTCCACGACGGCCTGCAGTTCATGGCTGAAGATTACATCCCTGGCCAGGAATTCAGTTTCGAAACATTGTTGGTGGATGGCGAAATGCATGTCGTGGCCATTCACGAGAAATATGAAGTCACCGAGACCGCCGACACGGTGCTGGAAGACAGCTGCACCACCCCGCCAGCCAGCCTTGATCAGGCACAGATCGCGGCGGGCCTGCAATGGCTGGAGAAAGTGCTGGGGCGCATGGCGCTCAAATGGGGCTGCTACCACGTCGAAGCGCGGTTCACTGGCCAGTACTGGGACCTGATCGAGATCAACCCGCGGGTCGGTGGCAGCCTGATTTCCCACAGCGTCGAGGCCGTCACTGGCGGGCAAAGCATGCTGTCGCTGTGGATCGATCTGCTGTTGGCCAGTCAGGACGATACCTCGACCCGTGCGTTACTGGTGCAGCGACTGGTTGATTACGGCTGGCGCTCGGACGGCACGAGCACACAGTCGGCGGCGACTTTTTTTCGCGTGTATTTCGCCAAGCCGGGAACGCTGAGTTCCGTCACCTTGAACGCGTTACCGCTCGCACCGGTGGTTCAGCACATTCTGCTCAAGGCCGGCGACGTAGTGCCCGCGCATGCGCGTGAGGTGTTCCTCGGCCAGTTGCTGTGGACCTTCGAGCGCGCCGATCAGGCGGCGCAATTGCACCAACTGGCCCAACTCAGCGCCACGGCGCTGGACATTCAGTATCAGCCGGAAAGCCCTTGAGCGGCCGCCGAACCACTGCCTGAAACAGCCTTGCCTCTCTGAACAACTGCAAGTATTCGAGGATGTCCGACATGCCGCAGCGTGCGCCTGTATTGTTGATAGTGGATTACAACCTGAGCCGGATCGGTGACGTTCTGCACATGCGCAACTACGCTCGCGCGCGTTGGGGTGCCGAGACGTGGCTGGTACGCAGCGACCCTCAGGATCATGACCTGGCGATCAGCGACCGGGTGATCGATGCCGATCCTCTGGCAGATGATTTCATGCGCCAGGCGTTAGCACAGCTGGGTGACGACGCCGCCAGAATCAGTGCCGGGATGGTTTTTTCCGATAACGCGGTAGCCAGCGGCGCCGCGTTGCTCGAACGTCTGGGGCTGCCCGTGGATGATGCCGAGCTGGCACTGGGCGCTTTTGACAAACTGGCATACCGCATCGCCGAGTACGAACAGCGCGCCCTTCTCAATCAGTCGGGCGTCATGCTTCCAGACTTCCAGGCCATCGAATGCCTCAACGATGTGCGCAACTTTGCCGTGCGTCAGGAGCGTGGTTTCGTCATCAAACCCGCGTGTGAAGGCAACAATCGCGGTGTGGTCATGGTCACGCCCGGAGGCGACTGCGAGCAGGCATTCAACGAAGTGGCGCCCTACCTGGACGGGGGTGTGCTGGCAGAGGCATTCATTACCTTCACTCGCGAATACTCCTATGACGGGCTGGGCGAGCTGTGGTTCATCACTGAGAAAGTCAGCGCCACCGGGCGTTATCCGGTAGAGGTGGCGCAGATCCTGCCCGCTCGCCTCGACGAGCACGAACGTCAGGCCATTCGCCTGGCTGGCGAGCAGGTCAATCGCCTCGTCGGCCAGCGCATCGGGCCGTTTCATAATGAGATCAAACTCAGTGACAGCGACTGCCGCACCGCCGTGATCGAACCCAATCGCCGCCCCGGTGGCATGAAAATCTGGACCCTGGCGCAGGCCGTTCATGGCCTGGACCTGTATGCCGCGTGGGTTGATTCGGTGTTTGCCGCAACAATCCCGGCTGATTTGCCGCCCGCGACCTGCAGTGCCGCGACCGTCATGTTCGGCGTGCCCCATGACATGACTCTGGATGTGGCTGACCTCGGCGAGATCCACAGCATGGTCGACGAGACGCTGGCTCGAACGGCCCACGCGCTCGACCTCGTCAGGAAAGACCTCGTGCTGCTGGAGTGTGCATGGATCGCCGGACACTCGCGCCTCATCCACGCGATTCCCAGAGACAACAGCGACTTTGTTGCCCACGCCTGCGTCGCCTTGCATGACGCCAGCGTGGACATCCGCGATCTGGTGACAGTCCTGCGCGAACAATGGCTTGAGATTCTGCAGGGTCATCTGGCCGCCGCGCAGCCATTCAAGGTCGCCTCCTGACCCCTCTCTTATTCGCTTCGAGACTCTGGCATGAAAATTCTCATCCTTCACCGTGTGCCCTATCCACGCATCGAATATCACCGTGGCATCGATCACGATCTGCATGAGGTCACGTATCTGGGCAAACAATCGGCCATCGATACGCTGCCTGCAGACTTGCGTTGCACAGCCGTAACAAGGGCCGGTCTGGGCAGCGCATTCGAGGAGACGCTGGCCTGGCTGGCGCAATGTCCGCAAACCTTCGATCGGATCATTTCCATGTCCGAATACGAACTGCTCGACGCGGCGCGCCTGCGGGAAGCGCTGAATGTCGAAGGGGCCTCGCTGCAAGCGGTCACCCTGGCGCGCAACAAGCTGGCGATGAAAGCGGCCGTTCAAGCCAGTGGGTTGCGCGTGCCGCGCTTCATGTCGCTTGAGCGTTATCTGGCATTTCAGGGCCGGGTTCCCTGGAACGGTGCGACCGTGCTCAAACCCCACAGCGGCGCGTCCAGCATGGATGTCAGCATCCACCCAGCAGCGGGCGCCTTTGACGCGATCCGGCAAACAATCAGCGACCTTTCATTGCCCATCGCAGACTTTCAGGTTGAGGAATACATCAGCGGCTCTATTCGTCATTTCGACGGACTGGTGCTGAACGGGCAAATCGTCACCCTGCTGGCCAGCGAGTACGTCGGCACCTGCCTGGATTACATGGAGCGCGGACATCCACTCGGTTCCTGGCACCTGCAGGTCAGCGCCGGGATGCAGGCCTGGGTCAGCACGGCGTTGCAGGCCGTGCAGATTCACAACGGCGCATTCCATCTGGAAGCGATCATGGATGCTGACGAACCGGTGTTCCTGGAGGTGGGTAATCGCGTCGGCGGCGCTGACGTGGTGGCGACCTATGAACTGGCCACCGGCATTCATCTGCCATCGCTGGAACTGCGTATTCATGTAGACGGCGAATTGAACACTGCGCATTTGCCCGACCACCAGCCGGATCTGGGCTACGGCTGGTTCGTTTTCCCCGGTCACACGCATTCACAGCGGTTGTATCAAGGGCTGGACGGTGCCGAGGAATTACGCGCGAGCCCGTTCATCGTGCAATGGAACGAACTGCCGCCAGGTGCCTTGCTGCCCGAGCATGTGACCTACTCCGCGTTCGAGGCGCCGCTGGCCGGTATCGTCAAGACAAGCGAACCGCAACAGACCCGAGACTGGATGCGCACGTTGTTCGACCGCGTGAGCCTCGCCCGCAACCTGACTTCCGTAGCGTGAGCCGACCTACTTCTCCACAAGGCAAATAACCATGAAACCACTGCACGTAGTGTTGGCTGTATTGATAACGGCGATCTGGGGTGTGAATTTCTCGGTGATAAAACTGGGGCTGGCGACGGTAGATCCGTTCATTCTGGCGGGTATCCGCTTCAGCCTGTGCGCCTTGCCGGCGATCTTTTTCATTCGCAAACCCGATGTCCCGTGGCGCTACATCATCGGCTACGGCCTGGTGTTCGGCATCGGACTGTGGGGCGTGGTCAACCTGGGCATCAAGGCGGGGCTGTCTGCGGGCATCGCTTCGCTGGTGCTGCAGTTCAGCGCGTTCTTCACCATCCTGCTCGGTGGCTGGGTGTTCAAGGAAGCCCTGACGCGCTTTCAGGTTCTGGGAATGTTGATCGCGCTGGCCGGCCTGCTGTGCATCATCAGCATCAGCGACGGATCGGTAAGCCTTTCCGGGGTATTGCTGGTCCTGGTGGGTGCGGCGTCGTGGAGCGTTGCCAACATCATCAACAAGAAAGCCAGCACCCGTGATGTCTTCGGTTTTCTGGTCTGGTCGAGCGCTTTCGCACCGATCCCGCTGTTTGCGCTGGATTACGCCGTCAACGGTAGCGTCGGTTACACCACACTGGTCAATCAGATCGATACCACGGCTGTCTTGTCGATCCTGTTCCAGGTCTACCCCAATACGTTGTTCGCGTACTGGATCTGGAACTCGTTGCTCAAGACCTATCCGGTTTCGACCGTCGCTCCACTGTCGTTGCTGGTGCCGATTTTCGGCATGCTTGGCTCGGTCGTGGTATTCAACGAAAGCGTGCCACTGAACAAAGTGCTGGCGGTGGTACTGATCGTGGTCGGTCTGGCGGTCGGCCTCTATGGTCAGCGGATTTTCAATGCTATGTTCGCGCGCCCTGCGCGCACTTCACTATGAATCGACAGGGAATCGGTATGGGTCTGGGAAGACGTGATTTCATGGGCGCCACTGTAGGAGCGACCCTGATTGGAGGCAGCATGATTGCAGGGATTGCCAGTGCACAGGCGGGGCAAGCGCCCGCGCAGGATGAAACCGCGGCGATATTTGATCCGGGCGACTGGGCATCGGTGCGTGCGCAGTTCAATCTGGCGCCGCAGTTCGTGCACATTTCCAACTTTTTTCTGGCATCCAATCCCAGACCCGTGCGCGAGGCGATGGCCCGTCACCGTCAGGCTTTCGATGAAAATCCCTACACTTATCTCGAGGACAACATGTTTGCCAGGCCCGAGGACATGGTCTGGCGCAAAGTCTGCGCCGCTGCGGCGGACTATACCGGTGGCCGAGCCGAAGACATCGCCCTGACCACCAGCACCACGCAGGGTCTGGCGATGGTCTACAACGGCCTCAAACTGACACCGGACCAGGAAATCCTCACCACCCATCACGAATGGTATACCCACGACGAGGCCATGCGCCTGGCGGTGCTCAAGTGGGGCGGCAGCATCCGCCGCATCGACCTCTACCAGGGTCCCGAGGATGTCAGTACCGATGCCATTGTCTCGCGCATCGAAGCCGCCATCCGGCCATCGACCCGCATCCTCGCCATGACCTGGGTGCATTCCGGCACAGGCGTGCGCTTGCCGGTCAAGGACATCGGCGCTTTGGTCACGCGCCTCAACCGGGACCGCTCAGAGGCTGACCGGATCATCTATGTGATCGATGGTGTGCACGGCTTCGGCTGTTCCGAGGCGCAAGTCGCCAGCCTGGGTTGCGACTTTTTCAGCGCCGGAACACACAAATGGATTCTTGGCCCTCATGGCACCGGGCTGGTCTGGGCCCGCGAGGGTCAGTGGCCACAGGTGATTCCGACCATACCGACCATCATGGCTGCCGAGCCCGCCAACGCCTGGCGTCAGGAGCGCGACCCGCAAGGACAAACGCAAGCAGCCTGGGTCAGTCCCGGCGGCTTCCTCGCATTTGAAAACCAGTGGGGTGTGATCGAAGCCTTCGACTTCATCGAGAAAATCGGCCGCAAGCGCATCGCCGATCGTGTAGCCGAGCTCAACGGACAATTGAAAGAAGGCCTGGCGAAGCTGCCCAACGTGCACCTGCACACGCCCCGCTCCGCCGAGTTCTCCGCGGGCATCGTCTGTTGCGATGTCCAGGGCTGGACGCCGAAGGATGTGGTGGCGAAGTTGAAAACGCAGAACATCATCGCCAGTGCCACACCGTATCGGCACTCCACGGTTCGATTCTCCGCAGGGATCATCAACACCCCGCAGGACATCGAGCAAACCCTCAGGGTCATGCGCACTTTCGCCTGAACCGGCCTGGACCGAAGTCAGCCTCCAGCCAGCGGTTTTTTTTTGCACGGGCTGCGGCTGACCTCGGCTATTCGAATGATTGAAGCGCGCCTATCCATGGGCAGGAACAATGACATGAATAAAAACAACGAGACTCCCGGAGAACTGGCGATTTTCCTGTTCTGCTCGACGGTCTACCGGCTGTTTTCCGGGGCATTGCTAGTGTCGCTGACCTGGACCATTCTCAAACAGAGCAACGACGATTACCTGCCGTTGGCACTGGCGATCTTCTGCTCGTTCATACCCGCTTTCATCACCCCGATGATGATCAAACGCCTGTCGCACAAGATGAATGGCCGGCAGATGAGCAGCTTGTTCATTCTGTGCCTGGCCGGTCTTGCCATGATCTCCGGGCTTTCGAGGAACTACACCGTCGGGCTGCTGATCACCAACCTCTTCGTCTGGTTGATGGTGATGTCACTGGAGGCCAGCCTGGACATGTGGTTTACCCAGCTGCAACGGGGGATGAACGAAGTCAGCGTGCGCCGCATCAGTGGCGCCACTACCGCCACCAGCCAGGCCGCATTGATGATCGGCCCGCTGCTCGCGGCGGGGCTGATGCCGATTTTGAGCGGTATCGGTTTTGCTCTGGTGCTCAGCGGCGGCTTCCTCCTGGTTGCCGGCATCTGCCATACCCGTGACAGTGTGCCGACCGTCATCGAGCCTGCCAGCACGCGAGCAGTTCCGGCCCCGCTGCCGCTGACCCTGTTTGTGCCGATGCTGCTGATCTGGCCCATCCTCGGGGCGTTCAACTTCATGCTGCCGGTTTATGTATCCAACCATGGCTGGTCATTATTGGAGCTCGGCGTACTCGACGCGGTGTTTGGCCTGGGCATGGCGCTGATCGGGGTGCTGGTGATCGTTGCCAACACCGGGCGCAATCTGCTGGCGTATCTGTTTGCCCTGATTGCGCTGGCGCTGATCGCCACCGCAATGTGGGTGCTGATGCCCGACACCCTCGTACTCAAAGCACTGAGCCTGTTGATTCTTGGGATGGCGTTCGGTGGCGCGCGGGTACACATCCGTGCTGCGATTGCATGCCGATACAGTGAAGCCGCCGTCGGACTCTACGTCAGCAAGGCCAATGCGCTGGCGACGCCCGTGCTGTTCCTGATACTGACGCTGCAACTGGCGATTATCGAAAATGCCTGGCTGTTGCCCTTCGCGTTGGTGTGTCTATCCGTGGGGCTGCTGCTTCAGACTTCAGCCACGCGTTTCGCCAGAGGGCAGGCCCCCATCGAAACCGTGGGGGCCTGACACGGGCGTGTAAGGAGGCGGTCCACCATGGACTGCCTTCGCGAGCAAGCTCGCTCCCACAGGGTTTGCGTGTGTCGTGTTATTCGGGTTAATCCGCCTTCTTCTGCTCCATTTGCACGGAGGCCTTGCTGTTGTCTTCGTCCTTGCTGGTGGCTTTGTTGGAATCGAAGCAGCCGTGCAACAGGAACATTGAGCAGAAGCCAAGGCATACACAGATTTTCTTCATGACGATCTCCTTAAAGCAGTGGTCAGGTTGCATCAAATATCAGCCCTTGCTGTGCTCCGGCGACGAAGGCCCTTCCTTGATGCCGCGCGGGCCGGCGATGCCCCATACGATCAGGCCGAGCACCGGGAACACGATCAAGCCGATCGCCCAGGCGGCTTTGACGCCGACGCTTTTGTTGCTGCGAAACACGCTGACGATCGCCCACAGGTCAACCAGCAGAATGATCACCGCCACGGCGATAGAAAAATAACTCGCTGCCTCGTTCATTTCGCGATCCTCCAATGACTGGTAAGCATTGGGCTGCGAGGCCTTTTGAGCGTTCAAAAAAATTGCGACCGCATGCGCTGCGCATACGCACGGGCGCCGGTTGCATCGTTTCAATGCTGAAGCTGTCGAGCATCTCACCGCCGATGTCCAGTTCCAGCTGATAGGCCATGTCTTCCTGTACCGGGAACTGCCTGCTGCGCAGATCGGGGTGATCAGCATCATCCTTCATTGACTCCACCCTCCTTCACCGCGCAAGGCGCGACGGTGGAAATCAGGCAATTGCTGCAAGGCGAATTCTGAGGCGCGGGTCTGCACTTCGCAGCGCGATCCGGGAAACCATTGCTGCGTACTGAACAGAAAATGCCGGTCATCGAACTGAAATGCCCAGGCGAAACACACCGTACCGGCCTTGATCCCATCCATATCGTCGGGGCCAAGAATGCCGGTGGTGGCGACCGCGACGTTGGCGGTGCTGTCGCGCAGCGCACCGATGGCCATTTCACTGGCGACTTCCACGCTGGTCAGGTTGAAGGTCTCCATGGTCGCCGGGCGGACGTGCAGCAGGCGCTGCTTGGCCTGCGGCGAATAGACCACGTAGCCGCACTCGATCAGCTCGCCGCTGCCGGGCACTGCCGACAACAGCATGACAATTTCCCCCGCCGTACAGGACTCGGCGGTGGTGATGATCAATGAATGTTGGCGCAGGTATTCAATCGTATCGTTGGCGATGGACATGGCGTGCTCTCGAAGCTTTTATTGCCGGTTGACCGTGCGCTGCGCTGATCATTCCGCTGGATTTGACGCGTGTGCAGATGGTCCACGCCGAGAAAGTTTTCCGCCCCATTCGGCGCGATCACCTACCCTCATAGACTGTGTGATCCACTCGAGCCCGCCGCCGTCATGCGCTGTTCATTCAAGTCGTTGTTTTTGGCCTTGTTCCTGCTGCTGATTCCGGCCAGTGCTTCGCTGTGGGCGGCAGACCTGCCGACGCCGGCCCAATCAAGCGCGGCGCCGCTGCCGGTGATTTCGCAAAGCGATCTGCAAGCCTTGCAACAACGGCTCGACGGGCTCAAGCAGCAGATTTCGGCGGCGAACAATTACAACCAGCTCGAAGGCCCGCAGGATCGGGTCCAGGCGTTCATTCTCGATGTCGATCGGTTGTCGGCTGCGCTGTTGCCGCAACAGGCGCAACTGGCGGTGCAACTGGGCGTACTGGGCACGGCGCCAGACGCCGAGGTGGCCGCCGAGCAAGCCGATATAGTCGCGCAGCGGGCCGCGCTGGCGGAGCAGAAAAGCAAGGTCGATGGCACCCTGAAAAGCCTCGCGGCACTGAAACAGAACGCCGCCGATCTGATCACGCAGATTGCCGGCATCCGCCGCACATTGCTGGAAAGCGAACTGACCCTGAGTACCCGCAGCGTACTGAGTCCGCATTTCTGGGCGCCGCTGGTCAATCCGAGCGAGGACGACCGCCAGCGGCTGCGCCTGTTCGTTACACAGGTAGGTGACGTGTGGGCCACGGTCTGGGCGCCGGGCGAGCGTTTTTACACCTGCGTGCTGGTGCTGTTGGCGCTGCTGGTGTGGACGTTCGGCCGGCGTCTGGCTGAACGCGGGCTGACCTGGTTTTGCATTCATCGTGTAGCGGAGGGTCGCTTGCGCCGCAGTGCCTTGGCGTTCGCCTCGGCCGCCGCGACCTTCATCACCACCGCCATCGCCCTGAAACTGCTGTTCTACGCCTGCACCCGCCACGACGCCCTGCCGCCGGTGCTGGAAACCTTCTCCGAAGAGTTCGAAAAAGTCGTGTATGCCTGCGTGCTGATCACCGGGCTCAGCCGGGCGTTACTGTCGACCGAGCATCCGTCGTGGCGCTTGCCGGGCATTGCCGATCCGGTGGCGCTGGCCCTCAGGCCATATCCGCGAATTCTCGCCTGCTCCTTACTGGTGTTGGTAACGCTGGTGCAGGTCGGCAACGCCACGGGCATGAGCAGCCAGATCGTCATGGCCGGGCGCGGCGTGATTTCAATCGTGGTGCTGGCGATCATCGGCACCCTGCTGTTGCGCGTCGGCAAAGTGCGCAAGGCACTGGTCGCGGCCAATGACGCCTCGGCGACAAACAGCGTGTTCGCCGGGCTGATCTACAGCGTCGCCAGCGTTTCGATGTTTGTCACGGCCATTGCACTGCTTGCCGGTTACGTGTCGCTGGCGCGCTTCATCAGTTATGAACTGGTGTGGAGCTACATCGTGCTGTCGGGCTTCTACCTGCTGATTCAGTTGGTCAAGGACGCCTGCGAGCACCTGTTTTCACCGAAACACGCCAGCGGCAAGGCGCTCAAGCAGTTGCTCGGCATCAGTGATCGGCGTCTGGATCAGATTTCCATTCTGCTGTCCGGTTTCAGCCGCGCGGGACTGATGTTGATGGCGCTGATTTCGTTGTTCGTCGGCGGCATCGGCACCACGTTGGGCCAGTTGCTGACCAACATCATGTCGATCCTTGGCGGCGCCGGTTTGCGCAAGCTGAACATCGTCCCGGGGCATCTGCTCAACGCGCTGCTGGCGCTGATGATCGGCATCTGGCTGATCCGCGCATTGAGCCGCTGGCTCGACGAAGAGTTCCTGCCCAAGACCGACATGGATCCCGGGATGTGCGCGTCGCTGAGCACGCTGTTTTCCAATATCGGCTACGCCTTTGTGATTCTGCTGACGCTGTCGTCGTTGGGCGTGCAGTGGACCAACCTTGCCTGGATCGTCAGTGCGCTATCGGTGGGCATTGGCTTTGGCCTGCAGGAGATCGTCAAGAACTTCGTTTCCGGCCTGATTCTGCTCACCGAGCGCCCGGTCAAGGTCGGCGACTTGATCAGCATCAGTGGCGTGGAGGGCGACATCCGCCGGATCAACGTGCGCGCCACGGAAATCCAGCTCAGCGACCGCTCGATCGTGATCGTGCCCAACTCGCAGTTGATCTCGCAGAACCTGCGCAATGTCACCCTCGGCGGCAGTGCTCAGGGCGTGGCGTCGCTGGAGCTGATGTTTCCACTGGATATCGATCCTGAGGAGGTCAAACAGCTGCTGCTCGACGCTTATCACGAAAATGAAACCATCCTCGATAAACCGGCACCGTTCGTGCGCTTCAGCAAGTTGTCGCCGGACGGCATAACGCTCACGGTCACCGGTTACGTCGGCAGTCCGAGGATCGTCGGGCTGACCAAAAGTGATCTGTTGTTCGAAGTGCTCAAGCGCCTGGGCGCAGCGGGCATTGCGCTGGCGAAGCCGCCGGCGGCGCCGTGATCGGGTTATTCCCCACGCACCTATCAAGCTGCTTTTTCGGTCTTTATTGGCGCTTGGGCCGCAACCTTATACTCCAGCGGCTTACCCCACTTTCGATAAGGATGCTTCATGCCTCGACGTCTGTTAATGGCGACGCTTTTGCTCACGCTCGGCGGTTGCGCCAGCCCTCCTCCTGCGTCCGTCCACACGTTCGATCCCGCCAGTTCGACCCTGCAAGGCGATGCCTCACGGCCGGCGCAGGCACAGTGGATTCGCACTGAACTGTACTTTTCCGTCGGTTCGCTGGAGGGTCAGGAAGGCGCTGTCAGCCCCGCGCGCTGGCGCGAGTTTCTCGATCAGCAAGTCACACCGCGCTTCCCTGATGGCTTCAGCGTGTTCGATGCATACGGGCAATGGCGCGACAAGGGCGCGAAGGAACCAGAGCGCCTGAGCACCAAGGTGATCGTGATCCTGCATGAGAACAGCGCAAAGCGTTGGAGTGATATCGAAGCCATCAGGTTGGCGTACAAGCGGATCACTGGCGATTTGTCGGTACTGCGGCTGTCGCAACCGGCACAGGTGTCGTTCTGAAAAGCCCCTCACCCTAGCCCTCTCCCAGAGGGAGAGGGGACTGATTGGGTGATATTCAGCATCTGCACCGACCTGAAAAGACTTCAGTGAATCCACAATCGACCCGGTTCTTCAGGTCGATGGATGACGCAAGAAACCTCCCTAGCCCTCTCCCGGAGGGAGAGGGGACTGATTGGGGGATATTCAGCGTCTGCACCGACCTGAAAAGACTTCAGTGAATCCACAATCGACCCGGTCCTTCAGGTCGATGGATGACGCAAGAAACCTCGGTCGGCCCCCTCTCCCTTTGGGAGAGGGCTGGGGTGAGGGGCGGGGTTCGACGCCGATGTCAGGCTGGTGCCCCAAACCGGCGGCATCAGAAACCATAAGTAACCCGGGCGTAGTAATACGCGCCGTTGGTACCGATGGGTGACAGCACGTCGTACGGCAGGTTGCCGCCATAATTGATCGCTGAGCCCGAGCGCTCAGGGTAGTTATCGGTGAGGTTGTTGCCGCCCACAGCGAGGTTGAATGTCGGGGTGAATTTGTATGCCACCTCCGCATCCAGTTGCCACACCGCGCCGTAGGTCTGCTCGGGCTGCGAATCACCGAAATCGAACACGCGGGTGGTCTCGCCCTGGCGGGTCAGGCGTCCGAGCAGGCCCCAGTGTTCGCTTGCCCAGTTGGCGGAAAACACGACGCGATCCTTCGGCGCGGCATCGGTCAGGGTGTTGGTCTCCTCGACGCCAACCAGAGCATCATTGCCGATGCCCAGTGTGGTCAGTTGCGACGGCGTGCCCTTGGTGCTGGTGACTTTGGTGTGGTTGTAGGTATACGCGGTGGTCAGGCCGAGTTGCCCTTCATACAGCGGCTGGTGATAGTTGAGCACCAGTTCGGCGCCATCGGTGCGGGTGTCGGCGGCGTTGGTGAAGAAGTTGACGTCGTGGACGCCGGCCACGCCAAAGTTGTCGTCGATGTAACTTTCCAGAGCATCATTGCCGATCCGCTGCGACAGGGTGATGCGGTCTTTGACGTCGATGCGGAACACGTCCAGCGACGCGTCGAAACGTTCGTTCAACTGGAAAGTCAGACCGAGGCTGAAGTTCTTCGAGGTTTCCGGATCAAGCTTCTCTGCGCCGAGGGCGCGGGCGATCGGGTCGTTGACCGAGAGCACGCGGATGTCCGTCAGCGTACCGCCATCGCCGAAGTTGCTGGTGGTGTGCTGGAAGCCACTTTGCGCCAGCGAAGGTGCGCGGAAGTTGTTCGACACTGCGCCACGCAAGGCCCACTGTTGCGTCAGTTTGTAGCGGCCACTGAGCTTGCCGGTCAATTTGCTGCCGGCGTCATCGTAATGTTCCCAGCGTGTGGCAGCGTCGATGAAGAAGCGCTCGGTGAGATCGCCGGACAATTCGGCATAGGTGCCGAACACGTTGCGATCCAGATCCGACTCTTCGCTCGGGCGCAGACCGTTGGCACCATCCGCGCCGGCACCGACATAGGATGCTGCATCACCCGCGTAGGTCAGGTAGTTTTCGTAGCGGTATTCGCCACCGACTGCCAAGACGAACGAGCGCTCGCCAAGACGCAACTCACGGCTGAAATCAAGGTTGCCGGTGGTCTGGCGCAGTTCGTAGTCGCCGGTATCGAACCTGGTCGGCGAGTCCTCGCCAAGGCTGACGTTGAGGGTGCGCCGGGTCGAGCCTTCGAAGCGGTTGCGGCCATGGGTGACACTGCTGTCGAAGTCCCATTCTTCCCCGATCAAGCCCTTGAAGCCGGCGGTGGCAGAGATGTCCTTGTTGTCGCCCAACGACTGCGGCAGGTAACCGTTGGGGTAGAACTGCGGTTGCTCGTACGGGTAGCGATAGAACGCGGCGCCCGTGGTGTGGCGCTGGTTGTAGGTACCGAAGCTGTAGAGCTTGCCAGCGGCCAGCGGCAGTTCTCCGTTGAACCAGGCGTTGACGTCGCGCGCGAGGCCGTCGCCCATCACATAGTTGCGCTGTCCCGGGGTATCGGCGAAGCCATCGAAGCCGGCCCGGTTGGTCGGGTTGCGATTCTTGTATTCCGTGCCGCCGCGAATGAAACCGCCCTCCTCCCCCAGGCGTGTGCCGATCTTGGCCGTGGTCACGCTGTTCTGGCCGTCGGTGGTGGTTTTGTCGATCGCGTCCTGACGGGTGTGATAAGCGCCGTAACTGGTCGAGACTTCGCCGCCTTCGGGGGCGTCGTCGAGGATGATGTTGATCACCCCGGCGATCGCATCAGAGCCGTACTGCGCACCGGCACCGTCACGCAGTACCTCGATGCGCTTGATCGCGCTGAGCGGAATCGAGTTGAAATCCACTGGCGCAGTACCACGACCGATTTTCGACGAATCGTTGACCACCGCCGAGGTATGCCGACGCTTGCCGTTGACCAGCACAAGCACCTGATCGGGGCTCATGCCTCGCAGTTGCGCGGCGCGCACGTGGTCAGCACCGCCCGAGTTGGACTGACGCGGCAGGCTGAAGGACGGCAGCAGCGTCTGCAATGCCGCCCCCAGTTCACCGCCCGCAGCGCCGGCGGACTTGAGATCTTCGGCGGTCAGCACGTCCACAGGCACCGGCGAATCCAGCACCGTACGCGATGTACCGCGGGTACCGGTGACCAGCACGGTTCCGAGGCGGGATTCATCTTCGGCAGAAGTCTCTTCAGCTTGAGCAGGAAGTTGCCAGATCGCTGTCACAACAGCAGCGGCCAGTAATGAACGGGAACGGTAATGCATGTATCAGCTCCTTGAATTGCAGTTAATACCTGGCCGTTTGCCGACACTAAAAGGACGACAATGAATGCGTAGTAATGGCTGCTGTAGTTTGGGTTTTATTACATCGGTTAATTATCTAAACACCAGTCTCTGATTGCAGATGTCCGTGTAGGAGTGAGCCTGCTCGCGATAGCGGTCTAGCATCGGACAATGATGTCGACAGATATAACGCTATCCCCAGCAGGCGAAGGCCCACATGTCGATCTGTGTTGGATAATGCTTAATCGAACTCCTTTTCCAGCCAGGCATCTTCGGCGATATCCAGTTCTTCACCACTGAAACGCTGTTCGGCAAACGGGTCAGCATGTAAATGAAAGCCGTTCTGTTCCCAAAAACCCGGTTGTTCCTGCGCTACAAATTCAAGGCCGCGTAACCATTTCGCGCTTTTCCAGAAGTATCGTCCCGCTATTACCAGCCGCAGTGGCCAACCATGTTGCGCAGTCAGCGGTTGGCCGGCGTAATGGGTGGCGAGCAAACTTTGCGGGTGCAATAAATCGTCCAGTAACAAGTTGGTCTGGTAATCGGGGTCGGCATGGGCCATGACATACGACGACGTCGGCTGGATATCGAAAGCCTGCAACAAATCCTGCAGGTGTACCCCGCCCCACTCGGTATCGAACTTCGACCAACGCGTCACGCAATGGATATCGCAGCGCAAGACCCGTTGCGGCAGCGCCTGCAAATCGGCGTAACGCAATTCGATTGGCCGGTCGAGCGTGCCGAACAGACGTAATGACCAGTCGCCCGTATCGTATTCGGGCACCGCACCTTCATGCAGAATCGGAAAGCGCTCCGTCAGCACCTGCCCCGGCGGCAGGCGATTGCCGGACGCCGGATCCACTTTCGGAGAACGGCTTTTGCGTAAGCGTGAAGCCTTAGTGTGCATCTTCACTCCTTGTCCGAAGGTCACCCATCCCTGTGGGAGCGAGCAGGCTCGCTGCCACCAGAACAATGTGGCGGCGATGTTCTAATTCGCGACCGGAATCCACGACGCCCGCGCCACATTCGCGGTATCGCCGAACGCCGGGAGCTTCTGCGCCAGATCACGGACATTTTTCACGTCGAGATCCAGCAACTGCTGGCGGGTGATCAACGTCGGAGGCACAAGTACCTGGTGACCCGGATCCTCACCGGCGATCAGCATCGCCAGGCTGCGTACGCTGATCGCCCCGGCGACCTGCGGATTGACCGCTGCCGTCGCCGCCCAGGCGCTGCCCGGTTCTTTCATGATCTGGATGTCGGCAGTGGAAATGTCGGCACTGTAGATCTTCACTCGACTGGCCAGCCCGGCTTCATCGACGGCGATTTTCGCGCCCTTGGCGAACTCGTCGAACGGCGCAAAGATCACGCTGATGTCTGGATTGGCGCGCAGTACGGCGCTGGCCTGATCCGCCACGGAGTTGGCAATCGGCGGATTCAACGTACCGAACCGCGCCTTTTCCACGATGCCCGGATTGGCCTTTTTGACCTGACTCCAGATCTCGTCGCGCCGCTCCATCGGTGTAAAGCCGCTGATGTAGACATAACCGGCGTCGAAGCGCGTGCCGTTGTCCTTGACCGCCTGATCCAGCGCCAGGCGTGCCAGTGCGTGGTGATCCTGTTCAACTTGAGTCACCTGCGGTGTGTCCAGGTCGACATCGAACGCAACAACCTTGATGCCCTTGGCAATGGCTCGCTCGATGGGTGCTTTGAGGGTCTCCGCCAACCCGAGCTGGACGATGATCCCGTCGACGCCCAGCGCCGTCGCCTGATCGATCATCTCGCCCTGACCCGCCGCCTGCTGCCGCGCATCGAACACCCGCAGACTGGCGCCCAGCGCTGCGCTCTGCTGCTCCACCCCACGCAGATAGGCCTCAGGAAAATCCCCGGAAAACAGATAACCCACCAGCGCGATCTGCACCTGGCCCTGGTCGAACGGCGCCGGTGCGCCGGGCAGGGCTTTGGCCTGTGCGCTCAATGTCACCGCCGAAAACACAGCGACGGCAAAGCAACGGCGGACGAATGGGGTGATTGAACCGTGCATACAACTTCCTTGGCTGAAAGCGGCTCATCGCACCCGATGCGCGAGGCCGAAAGTGAACATCAGGGCCAGCACCAGCACCAGGCCCTTGACGAAGTCCTGCGCGTAATACGGCGCGTTGAGCATGGTCAGGCCATTCAGCAGCGAGGCCACCAGCAGCGCACCGACCAGGGTGCCAAAAGCGTTCGGCTTCTTCGCGCCGAGCACGGCAAAACCAATCAATGCGGCGCCCAGCGCATCGAGCACCAAACCATTGCCTGAGCTGACATCGCCACGCCCGAGCCGCGCCGCGAGTAACAGACCGCCAAGCGCAGCCAGCAACGCCGAGAGCACGTACGCCAGCAGTTTGAACCGCTGCACCGGCGCACCCGCCAGTCGCGCCGCCTGCTCGTTGCCGCCGATGGCGTAGAACAGCCGACCGATGCGCGTGCGCTCGAGAAACAGCCAGACGGCCAGTGCGACCAGCGCGCTGATCAACACCGGAATCGGCACCACCTCCCACAAACGTCCGCGTCCCAAGGCGAGAAACCCGGCACTGAAGCTGCCCTCGGCTTCCGCACCGTTGGGAAGCGTCATGCCCACGGCAATCGAACGCCCCCCCGTGGGAATCAGTTGCACACCGATCACCAGAAACATGCTGCCCAGCGTCGCCAGAATGTCCGGCACCCGCAGTCTGACGATCAGCCAGCCGTTGAGCAGTCCGACCAGCGCGCCGCCCGCCAGGCTGATCAGCACTGCCGGCAGCGCACCCCAGCCGAGCACCACCATGACGTAACTGGCAATCATCAAACTCATGGCGGCGACGGCGCCGATCGACAGATCCAGTCCGCCGACGGCCATGGTCAACGTCACACCCAATGCCAGCAGCGCGACGATCGATACCGATTGCAGAATGCTGAACAGATTGCCAACCCGTAGAAACGCTGGCTCCGCGACGCTGAAAAACACCACGATCAGCGCGAGCAGCCACAACAGGCCATAGCGGATCAGTGCTTGTAAAAAGCGCTCGGCGGGTGCCGGCGCGTGCGCGAGCAGTGAATGTGGATCAGGCACTGACGGTGCTCCTTGGCGCGGTTTGAGGAGAATGTTGACGGATCCCGGAGCCGGCCAATGCGGCGACCAGGGTGGCGCGATTCAGAGCGGCTCGCGAGTATTCGGCAACCACCGTGTGATCACGCACGAGCAGGACGCGATCGGCGATTTCCAGCGCTTCATCGACATCGGCGCAAATCACCAGCGTCGCCCTGCCCTGGGGGCTGTCGCGCAGCAGTTGGCCGATCTCGCGGCGAGCGCGCACGTCGACGCCTTGAAACGGCTCATCGAGGATCAATACCCTGCCCTCGCCCATCAGCCAGCGACCGAGGATGACTTTCTGCTGGTTGCCACCGGACAGCGCCGCCATCGGCACGTCGATGCCGACGGTATTGATGCCCAACGCTGCGACCTGCGCTTGCACCGCGGCCGCTTCGGCGCGATTGCGGATGAAACCGGCGCGAGTGAAGCGTTCGAGAAATGGCAGGGTCAGCGTGCGCCGCAAGGAAAAATCCGCCACCAGCGATTGATTGGCACGGTCTTCGGCTGCGTAAAACACGCCGCTGCGAATGGACTCGCGGGGCGAGCGCGGCAGCCACTCGGCACCATTGAGCTTGACCCTGCCCGCAGCCGGTTTGCGCAGGCCGAATAACACCTCGGCGATCTCGCTTTTACCGGCACCCAGCAATCCGCTCAGTACCACCACTTCGTTTTCGCGCAGGGTCAGATCGAAGGGTTGCGACTGCGGGAGGATTTTCATCCCGTGCACTTCCAGCACCGCGCGCCCCGGCAGACGCGGGGTGTAGCGATGCGCAGCCAGCGCCTGACCGAGCATGGCGTGCACCGCTGCGGGCAACTGCTGCGCAGTGAACTCACCGGCCAGTCGCCCGTCACGCAAGACAATGGCGCGATCGGCGACCCGCTGCAGGTCTGAAAGACGATGGGAGATGTACACGATCGCCACGCCTCGACTACGCAAGGTGTCGATCAACCCGAACAATCGCTGCGCTTCTGCATTCGACAACGCCGCCGTCGGTTCATCGAGAATCAGCAGGCGCGGCTGTAACGCAAAGGCCCGCGCCAACACTACGAGTTGCCGTTCCGCCTGGCCGAGTTGCTCGACGGGCTGCTCCAGCGGCAATGTCAGCCCGAGGCCTGCAGCAATGTTCCCGGCGCGGGTCAGCAGACGCTGACGATTGAGCCAGAAGTCCGTCTCAGGCCTGCACAGCTCATCGAGCAGCAGGTTCTCCGCCACGCTCAAGCCCGGCGCAATGCCTTCGTTGATCTGCTGATGCACCGCAACGATGCCGACACGCCGCGCCGACAGCGGTGAACTGAACTGTCGCCGTTCACCCTCGACGAGGATTTCGCCGCTGTCCGCTGGCTGACTGCCGGCGAGTATTTTCACCAGCGTCGACTTGCCCGCACCGTTGGCACCGAGCAAGGCGACCACTTCGCCGGGATGGATATCGAGGCTGACTCGATCCAGCGCGCGCTGCGCGCCAAAACGCTTGCTCAATTCCCGCACGCGAATCAGCGGTTCACGAACCATGGCGACCGGCTCACTCCTGTGTTTGCTCATCGCCGATGCGCCAGCGAACGCACCCATCGATCACCGAGGCTTTGCACGCCCTGGACCAGAATCACCAGCACCACCACCGTCGCCACCATCACCTCATTGTTGAAGCGCTGGTAGCCATAACGAATGGCCAGATCGCCCAGCCCGCCGCCACCGATCACCCCGGCCATGGAGGAAAAGCCGATCAGCATCACCAGCGTCAAGGTGATGCCGGCGAGCAAGGCCGGCAACGCTTCGGGCAGCAGCACTTTGAAAATCACGTCGCGAATATCGCCGCCCATGGCGAGGATGGCTTCGATGCGCCCGCCGTCGACTTCATCCAGCGCGTTCTCGACGATACGTGCAAAAAACGGAAAGGCACCAATGGTGATCGGCACCACGGCCGCGGTGCTGCCCAGGGTCGTGCCGACCACCAACCGGGTCAGCGGGATCAAGGCAATCAGCAGCACCACAAATGGCAACGAACGACCAAGGTTGACCAGACCGCTCACCGCCGCATTGAAACGCGGCAGCGGCATCAACCCGTGGCGACGGCTGATGAACAGCAGCACGCCCAGCGGCAAGCCGATCAGCAACGTGAACAGCCCGGCGAGCAAGACCATGTAGACCGTTTCGCCCGTGGCGGTGAGCAGCAATTGAAGGATTTCATCCCAGTTGATCGAGCGGTTCATGACTGGGCCGCCCGCACGCCGTATTGCCTGAGAAAGCTCAGCCCGGGCGCATCGTGACCCAGCGGCAAGCCACAGGTCGGGCGTAGCGATTGACCGAGAGACGATTGCGTATCCGCCAGCAGGCGCGGCACCGGCCCTGCTTCGACGATGCGCCCGTTGGCCATGTAGGCGGCGTGGTCGCAGATCGCTTTGACCACCTCCAGCTCGTGGGTGATCAGCACGATGGTCACGCCCAACTGGCGGTTGATGTCGCGCAGCAGTTGAAGAATCGACTCGGTGGTTTGCGGATCGAGGGCGCTGGTGGCTTCATCCGAGAGCAGATAGGCCGGCTCCGCTGCCAAGGCGCGGGCGATACCGACGCGCTGCTTCTGGCCGCCGGACAATTGCGAAGGAAAGGCTTGCGCCTTGTCGCTCAGGCCGACCAGTTCCAGCAGCTCGCGAACCCGCACATGCCGCCACGGTTTACCGACCTTGGCGATCTCCAGCGGCACCGCGATGTTGTCGAATACTGTGCGCGAATGCAGCAGGTTGAAACCCTGAAATATCATGCCGATGCGCTGGCGTTGCTGGCGCAGTTCGCTATCGGACAGCGTCAGCAGATCCACGCCATCCAGCACAACCCGCCCGCTGTCCGGGCGTTCGAGCAGATTGAGGCAGCGCAGCAACGTCGATTTGCCTGCGCCGCTGCGTCCGAGAATGCCGTACACCGCGCCGTCGGGGATATTCAGCGACACCTGATCCAGCGCCGGTGCCGAGGCCGAAGGGTAGGTTTTGCTCAACTGCTCGACGGCGATCATGGCTTGCCGCCCGCCACCGGAATCACCGAACCGGCAAAGTGCTCGGTGATGTATTTGGCGACCTGCGGCGAGGTCAGGTCTTTGGCCAGTTGCACGATGCGTGGATCGTTCTGCAGCCTGGGCGTGGTCACCAGAATATTGGCGTAGGGATTGTGCTCCGCCTTCTCCAACCCCAGCGCATCCCTGGCCGGCACCAGCCCGGCGTCGAGCGCGTAGTTGCCGTTGATCACGGCGAGGTCAACATCGTCGAGCGAGCGCGGCAGTTGCGGCGATTCGATTTCGAGGATTTTCAGCTGTTTCGGGTTCTCGGCAATGTCCTTGGGCGAGGCCTGGTCGGCGGCGGGGTCGCTGAAACCGGGCTTGAGCCTGATCAATCCGTTGTCCTGCAACAGGTACAGGGCGCGACTGAGATTGGTGACGTTGTTGGGAACGGCGACCGTGCCTTTCTCCGGCAGGTCAGCGAAGTTTTTATGCCGCCGAGAGTAAATGCCCAGCGGTTCGATATGCACCGTAGCGGCCACCGCCAGTTTTTCGCCAAGGGCCTGTTCCTGGGATTTCAGATACGGCAGATGCTGGAAATAATTGGCGTCGACATCGCCGTGCACCAGCAACTCGTTGGAGTTCACGCCGTTGGGAATTTCGATGATGTCGAGCTTGAGCTGCGGATCGATTTTCTGGATGTAGGCGAGAATCTGCGCATGGGGCACCGGGTCCACGGCAACCCGCAACGGTTCCAGCGCCTGAGCGGCCCATGACGTCATCAGCGCGCCGAGCACGGTCAGGGTCAAACTTGCTTTTTTAATCATGAGCGCAGTCCTTGATCGAGGGGTGCATCAGGCAGTTTTGCGAACCGCCGCGGGAGGCAGCAGCGCGTCGGCGTAGAACTTTTGCGCAACATCCGGATGTGAGCGCAGACGGCCCTTGAGGTAGTTCCAGCCGACATCGCGAAACAGCGGATTGAGCGGATCGCTGGCCGGCCCCCGCGCCTCGCGAAGCAGCGCTGTGGGCAGCGGATACAGCGGCACCACGGCGTCGAGTTGCGCACCGAGAAAGAAGGCGATGGACAGGCGCTCGCTGCCCTCGGGCGGACTGACTACGCGATGCACAGTGGCGCGCAGATATCCGTTGCTGGCCAGCTCAAGCAATTCGCCGATGTTTACCACCAGGGTGTTCTCACGGGGCAGCGCGTCGATCCAGCGCCCCTCTTCGATTTCGACTTGCAAGCCGGCCTGCTGGTCTTGCAGGAGAAAACTGAGAAAGCCGGAATCCTTGTGGGCGCCGACACCTTGCTGGCTGGCGTCGGCTGCCTGGCCGGGGTAGCGCATCAGCTTCACGTGTTCGTTGGGCTTGTCACCGTAGAGCTGGTCGAACGCATCGGCGCGCAGTGACAACGCCTGAGCGAATGCGCGCAGCAGACGCAGAGACATGCGGGTCATCGCCTGCTGCCATTCGAGGAGCAACGGCTTGAGTTCGGGCAACCTTGCCGGCCATTGGTTGGGGCCTTGCAGACGAGCCCAATATGGACTGTCGGCAGTCACCGGCAGGGCTTCGCGCTCGGCGCCCAGATCGAACTGCTCGCGCAAATCGGGCTGGCCTCGGGTGATCTCGGAAGCGGCGCGGTTGTAGCCGCGAAAGTGCGGCGAATTGAGCATGCCGACGGCGTGTTTTTCACTGTCGGGCAAGGCAAAGAATTGCCGGGCGAGCGCCTGTACCTGCTTGAGCAAGCTACTGTCGATGCCGTGGCCGGTGAGATAGAAAAAACCCACGTCACGCGCGGCATGGCGCAGGCTTTCAAGAAATTCGTAGCGCTGTTGCGCTGTGCCTTCGAACAGGGACAGGTCGAGGGTTGGCAATGTGCTGATGTCGAGGGTATGCGGCATGATTCACTCCCGTGTGAACCAAACCTGATGAGCCTTTGATCGATTCAGCGTGTGCCGTCATGGCAATCGGGGGTCAATCGGTTTGATGCGTTGATTCGTCGAGAGACAAAACTAAACGATCTTAAAAAAACCGATCCAATATCTTTTTCGCATTACCTTAGTTCTTCAGTGATTGGCCCTGTTCATCGAGAGTCGCCGTGCTGCCACGAGGTGTCAGCTCGAACGGCAGGATGACATGCCTCTCTGGCAGCGGCTGTTTTTCGATCAGGGCGATCAGCATCTCGACGGCTTTCTCACCGAAGGATTCGGCCGGTTGCGAAATAGTGGTCAGCGGCGGATCGCAATAGGCAGCCATTGGAATGTCGTCGAAGCCCACCAGGGAAATGTCCTCAGGCACACGCAATCCCGCTTGGCGGATGCGCTTGAGCGCACCGATGGCCATTTCATCGTTTTCACAGAACAGCGCCGTGGGTCGCTCAGCCATTGCGAGCATTTTTTCCGCGCCTGCGAAGCCGGCCTCGAGGGTGAAGTTGCCATGGCAGATCAGTGCCTCGTCGAAGGCGATATCGGCTTCGCGCAATGCCGCTTCGTAGCCAGCCAGGCGATCTCGGGTCAGCGGGCTGTTCTTCGAGCCCTTGATCAGGCCGATGCGTCGGTGTCCCAATGCAATCAGGTGATCGGTCATCGCTTTGGCAGCGGCGACGTTGTCCAGGCTGATGGTCGGATAACGCCCGGCCTTGATCACTTCGCAAGCGTTGACGATGGGCGGCAGATCGGCGTCGGCCGGGGCGTTTTCGAACGGGTCGTAGGCGCGCAACTGGATCACGCCGTCGGCCTGATAGGCGTAGACCAGCTCGGCGAATTGCCGCTCCAGTTCTTCCCTGCCCTGGGTGTCGCAGAGCAGCAAGCGATAACCGGCCGCCTGCGCCGCTTGCTGCGCGCCGCTGATGACCCGGGCGAAAAAGGTGTTGGCGATGGTCGGCACCAGAATCACCAGATTGCCGGTGCGCCGCGAACGGAACTGCACGGCCATCAGATTCGGCCGGTAGCCGGCCTGCTCCACGGCGGCCATGACGCGCTCACGGGTTGGCGCGAGGACGCGCTCGGGCGATTTCAACGTACGAGACACTGTCGCCACGGAAACGCCGGCCAGCCGAGCCACTTCGCGAATATTGGACAAAACCACCTCATTCTTCATGTCGATCAGGCGCGGAGCTTACCGCAGGCGACGGGGGATCGAAACGCTGTCGATCATCCGCTGGCATTTGACACTCGGCTAATTCACGCCTAGATTTCGCCCACGATGTAACCGGTTACATCACTCATCAGAATTGCACCCAGCAACCGAGACGACTGCCATGTACGCTGCCGCAAAAAAAATAAGAATGGGTTTTGTCGGAGGCGGTGAAGGTTCCTTCATCGCCCGCGCCCACCGGCAAGCCGCCGGCCTCGATGGACGCTTCGAACTGGTCTGCGGCGCGTTCAGCCGCGACTCCGAGAATAATCAGCGCACCGCGGCCGCGCTGGGTCTGGCCACCGAGCGCTGTTACGACGATTGGCAAACCCTGCTCGCCCGCGAGGCCGCCCTGCCCGCCGAGCAGCGCATGCAACTGCTGATCATCGTTACGCCCAATCATCTGCACGCACCGATTGCCCGGGAGGCATTGAGCGCCGGTTTTCATGTGTTCAGCGAGAAACCCGCGGCGCTGAACCTGGCCGAGGTGCAGGCGCTGCATTCGGTGGTCGTTAACAGTCAGCGCATTTATGGCCTTGCGCACACTTACTTGGGTTACGCGATGGTCTGGCAGGCCCGCGAGATGGTCGCCAGCGGCGTACTCGGGCACGTGCGCAAAGTCATCGTCGAGTATCCGCAAGGCTGGCTCAGCACCGACATTGCCGGGCAAGGCAACAAACAGGCCGGCTGGCGCGACGACCCGGCGCAATCCGGGATCGGCGGCTGCATCGGCGATATCGGCACCCATGCGTTTTCCCTCGCAGAGTTCGTCGCCGGGCAATCGATCCAGTTCATCAGCGCAATGCTCGGTGCGCATGTCGTGGGCCGTCAGTTGGATGACGATGTGGCGATGTTGTTCAAGATGAACGACGGCGCCAGCGGCGTACTGCTTGCCAGCCAGGTGTGCGCGGGTGAAGAGAACCCGCTGAAGATTCGCGTCTACGGCGATAAGGGTGGGCTTGAATGGCGTCAGGAAGAGCCGGCCAGTCTGATTCATCGACCGTTGAACGAGCCGATGCGCGTTCTGCGATCCGGGGTCGGTCAGCCGTGGTTGTGTGCCGCCGCAAACCAGCGCATGCGCCTGCCCGCCGGGCATCCCGAGGGTTATCTGGAAGCCATGGCCAATCTGTACGGCGACCTCGCCGAGGCGATTTTACAAGGCGCCGAAGGCCATCAGGCGCCGGGGGTTCCGGGCATTGAAACCGGCCTGCGCGGCATGGCGTTTATCGAAACGGCGATCGCCAATCACCTTGGCAACGAGAAGTGGAGCGAGATCCCCGGCCAATTGACAGGAGCCAGCCAAAATGAACAGTGATCAGCAGAACGCGACAGGCCTGAAAGGTCCGGGGATTTTCCTTGCGCAATTCATCGCCGACGAGGCGCCATTCGACTCGCTCGCCAACATCGCCGAATGGGCCGCGTCGCAAGGTTACAAAGCTATTCAGTTACCGACCCTCGGCACCCGCTTCATCGATCTGCAGCGCGCGGCGCATAGCCAGGAATATTGCGACGAACTCCTCGCCGTCTGCGCCCGCGCCGGTGTAGTCATCAGCGAGTTGTCGACGCACCTGCAAGGCCAACTGGTCGCGGTACATCCGGCGTTCGACAGCCTGTTCGACGACTTCGCCCCGCCCGCGCTGCGCGGCAAACCGCGCGAGCGCACCGAGTGGGCCATTGAGCAGTTGAAACTTGCTGCCCGCGCCAGCCAGCGTCTGGGCCTTACCGCTCACGCCACCTTTTCCGGCGCCCTGCTCTGGCCGTACGTCTATCCGTGGCCGCAACGTCCTGCCGGGCTCGTGGAGCAAGGCTTCGCCGAGCTGGGCAAGCGCTGGTTGCCGATCCTCGACTGCTTCGAAGAGGCTGGCGTTGATCTGTGCTACGAAATCCATCCTGGCGAAGACCTGCATGACGGCGCGTCGTTCGAGCAGTTTCTCGAAGCGGTGAATCATCACCCTCGCGCGGCAATCCTCTATGACCCGAGTCATCTGCTCCTGCAGCAAATGGATTACCTCGGCTTCATTGATCGCTACCACCAACGCATCCGCATGTTTCACGTCAAGGACGCCGAGTTCCGCCCCGATGCGCGCTCCGGCGTCTATGGCGGTTATCAGGGCTGGGTCGACCGTCCGGGGCGCTTCCGCTCGCTGGGCGACGGCCAGATCGATTTCAAATCGATCTTCAGCAAATTGTGCCAATACGACTTCAACGGCTGGGCGGTGCTGGAATGGGAATGCTGCCTCAAAGACGCCGCGCAGGGTGCGGCCGAAGGTGCGGCGTTCATCGAGCGGCACATGATCCGCAAGACCACCAAAGCCTTTGACGATTTCGCCGGGGTCAGCGCCGATGTTGCTTCCAACCGACACCTGCTCGGTCTGGCTGACGACTGATTTCATCCGCGTTACCGACATAAAAACAATACGGTGATCTGAAATGAACGTAATGAATGCGCGACTCAGCGTGATGATGTTTTTGCAGTTTTTTATCTGGGGTGGCTGGTTCGTCACCCTCGGCACCTTTCTGGCGACAACGCTCGCTGCCAGCGGTGGCCAGATCGGCATGGCCTTCGCCACGCAATCCTGGGGCGCGATTCTGGCGCCATTTGTCATCGGCCTGATTGCCGATCGATTCTTCAATGCCGAGCGCATTCTGGCGGTGCTGCATCTGCTCGGCGCGGTATTGCTTTATCAGCTTTATCGCGCGGCGGATTTCAGCGGGTTTTATCCCTATGTGCTCGCTTACATGATGGTCTACATGCCGACGCTGGCACTGGTTAACGCCGTAGCGTTCCGGCAGATCAAAGACCCGGCGCTGGAGTTCTCGCGCATTCGCGTGTGGGGCACGGTGGGCTGGATTGTCGCCGGCGTGGTGATCAGCTTCGTGTTTGCCTGGGACTCGCAACAAAGCATCGCGGCGGGTGGCTTGCGCAATACGTTTCTGATGTCCGCTGTGGCGTCGCTGCTGTTGGGGCTTTACAGCTTCAGCCTGCCGAACACTGCGCCGCTGAAAACTGCAGCAGGGGCATCTAGCCTGAAACAGATGCTCGGCGTCGATGCGTTGGCATTGCTCAAGGATCGCAGCTATCTGGTGTTCTTCCTCGCCTCGATCCTGATCTGCATTCCGCTGGCTTTCTATTACCAGAATGCCAACCCGTTTCTGGCTGAGATTGGCGTGACCAACCCGACGGCGAAGATGGCCATCGGTCAGGTCTCGGAAGTGCTGTTCATGCTGCTGTTACCGCTATTCATTCATCGTTTCGGCATCAAGATCGCCCTGCTGGTGGGCATGGCTGCCTGGGCGCTGCGGTACATGCTGTTTGCCTTCGGCAATAACGATGATCAGGCGTTCATGCTGCTGATCGGTATTGCCCTGCACGGTGTCTGCTATGACTTCTTCTTCGTTTCCGGACAGATCTACACCGATGCCAAGGCACCGGAACGCTTCCGCAGTTCGGCGCAAGGGCTGATCACCTTGGCCACGTACGGATTGGGCATGTTGATCGGGTTCTGGATTGCAGGGCGGATCACTGACCACTTCACTTCAAGTGCGGGTCATGACTGGACAAGTATCTGGCTGTTTCCCGCCGGTTTTTCTGTGGCGGTGCTGCTGTGTTTCTGGGCGACATTCAGGGGCCGCGATCGCGACAAGGCTGTGCTGCCGACGGCGGTTTGACTGAGGGTGTGCTTGAGTAATACGAATGCCGCCCGTAGTTGAGGCGGCATTCGCTGTCGACGCTCATTGTTGCGCTCAAGCAGTGCGGCGTTCTAGCAAGCGATCGGCACCGCCTTCAGCGACCCGATTGCCTTGCAGATGATCGGAACCGTCAGAGGCTACTGCGTCGCTGAACAGTGGATCGGTTTCGGTAGCAGCTACGGCGTCGCTGAACAACGGGTCAGTTTCGGTGGCCGCTACGGCGTCGCTGAACAGACGGTCGGTTTGAGTAGCGGCGACCGCGTCGCTGAACAGCGGGTCGGTTTCAGTGGCGGCGAAGGCATTCAGCGCAAAAACCGAGAAAGCGATACCGAGGATAGTCTGGCGTTTCATGATGATGTGCTCCGAGGTGCAGTGGTTGGGTATGGAGCCGATCTTACGCCGCGCCACGGATATGAGAACTTCATTGACTTAATGGTTGTTATTGACGCGATCAATGATTAAAGAAAGGAAGGCCATTGTTTACCCACCCGACAAGCTGCTGCTTACGTGTTCAAGCGAAACGCCCTACAACGTCGATAGCGCAAGACTGACAAATCGTATTTCTGACAGCTTTACGCAAGCAAAAAAAGACCCGAATCGATCAAAACCGAAACGGGTCTTTCCCCACTCAGACGACCCTTATTTCAGGTCGTCAAAGTGGTCTCGCAGGAACTCGTAAAAGCGCAAGGCTTTCAACAATCTCCATACAAGGCTCAGCGTACGCAGCAAAAGCTTCATACGTTTTGGCCTCCAGGCTGGCGGCCAAACCTCCAGCAAACTTACCGGACCATGCGTGCCTTCAGCCGACTGGTTAGGGTGGCGGATGAGGCGGCCGGTTGAAGTCCCTTCGAGACATCATTCCGGCACGGGTGCGAATCCGCGTCGAAGGGCGTAAAACCTTTTGCGCCCCCGGTCAAACCTCTCAGCCGCTCTATCAGTTGAGCGCGGCCATGTTAACCTGAAAACCCCAAGACAAAAACGCCACTCACACCGTTATTCATCAAACATCGGTACGCCTTTGTTAAATGTTATTTCTGCCAGTTAACTTCAACAAACATAAACATACGAATTTCTTAGCAGGGCTGAAGACGCGCTTGTTTCTAACGTCTGTTCAACCGTTGCAAGGAACGGTAAAACTCCATACCATTGCAATCCTGGTTAGGGTGGCTGGTGAAGCACATGGCTTCGATCGCAAACCGAGGCCTGCAAAAAAACCGCCCCGCGAAGGCGGTTTTTTTTTCGCCTGCATTTTCTGGTAACGCCCGATTCAAGACACCCTGTCTGAACCGAACCCCCTCCTCACTTGCACAAATCTTCTAAACCTTCTCCTCCCCCGCGCGGTATTGTAAAAACGCCCCTGCTCAACCGCCCCTGGAGTACTCCCATGGACAAACGCAACTGGATCTCCCTGTCCCAGGATGTCGATACCGGGATCGAGTCGATTCGTGCGCATTTCCGTGGGCATGCCTACGATCCGCACTGGCATGACAGCTTTCTCGTCGGGGTCACCGAGCAAGGCGTGCAGCAATTCAATTGTCGCCGTGTGCGTCATCGCAGCACGCCGGGGCATGTGTTCCTGCTCGAACCGGGTGAAATCCACGATGGCCACGCACCGACCGACGATGGCTTTACCTACTCGATGCTGTACCTCGATCCGTGCTGGCTGGAGCGTGAACTGCACGCGCTGTTCGAAGAGGCGCCCGCCGACAGTCAGCCAGGCTTTGCCGACACGCTGAGCCACGACCCGCGCCTGTCGACTGCGATCGGGCAAGCCTTCCACGCATTGCACGACGGTGACCTGCGCATCGTCCGCCAGACCGCCATCGATGGCCTGCTGGCGTCCCTCACCCGCCACCTCGACTGGCGCAAGCGTCAGGCCTTCGATCCGCGCCTGCCACTGGTTGCACAGGTCGCGCGGGACTATCTGCATGCCCACACCTATGAAGACATCGGCCTCGATGATCTTGCGCAGGCCTGCGGCGTGGACCGCTTTCGCCTGACCCGCGCGTTCAAGGCCGCTTTCGGCCTGGCCCCCCACGCTTACCTGATCCAATTGCGACTGGCCAAAGCGCGGCAATTGCTTGCACGCGGTGAGACACCGGCGCAGGTCGCCAGCGTGCTCGGTTTTGCCGACCAGAGTCACTTGGGGCGCTGGTTCCGCCGCGCCTATCAACTGACCCCGGCGGACTACCGCAAACGCTGCTCAAATCTTCCAGACTGATGCTCCGCCCCTGACGATCATGGTGTCCTGTTTCGACTTTCAGGAATCTGCACCATGGCTTCTTTACTGCCCTTTCTGCTGTTTGCTTTCGTCGCCTCGATCACGCCGGGGCCGACCAATATTCTGGTGTTGAGCCACAGCTCTCGACGTGGGCTGATCGCGACGTTGCCGATCATTTTTGGCGCCTGTGGGGCGGCGGCGTTGATCGTCCTGGTGGTCGGGCTGGGCGCTGGCGAAACCCTGTTGCGCTTTCCTCGTGTGCAGCAAGCGATGGCCTGGGCGGGTCTGCTCTGGTTGAGCTGGCTGGCGTGGCAGATCTTTCGCAGTCCGCCGCCGTCGCTGGACCCGAATGCGCCACAAGAACAAGGCTTGAGCGTATTCGGCGCGGCGCTGCTGCAACTGGTCAATCCCAAGGTGTGGATGATGGCGGTGGCCGTGGTCAGCGTATTTGTAGGCGGCGGCGACAAGACGTTGCGCCTGCTGGTGTTGTCACTGGCGTTTCTGCTGGTGTCGTTGCCGTGCATGACACTGTGGGCGTTGCTCGGCGTCGGCAGCGCACGGCTGCTCGGTTCACCGCAGGCATTCAAGCGGATGAACGCGGCACTGGCCTTTCTCCTGCTGCTCTCGGCCTGGCTGACGGTGTTGGTCTAATGCCCGGTCGCCTGACGGAATTCGCGCGGGGTAAACCCGGTCGAGGCCTTGAACTGGCGGGTAAAAGCGCTGTGATCGGTATAACCGCATTGCAGCGCAACCTCAGTGATCGGCAAGTCGCTGTGCAACAAGCGATGCGCGTGTTCCAGGCGGACTTTCTGAATCATCTGCCGTGGCGTCAGGTGAAAAACCCGCTTGCAGTAGCGCTCCAGTTGCGCCACGGAAATCCCGGCGATCCGCGTCAGTTCAGCCAGCGTCACCCGCCGATGGAAGTTGCCACGAATGTATTCGTCTACAGCCGCCAGGCGCTCGAACCCCGGGTGGGTTTCGCTGGCTGACTGCAAATCCACCGAGATCCCCACCAGGCCGATGATCAGCCCTTCGCGATCGTAGATGGGTCGTTTGTGGGTCAGGCACCAGCCCGGTTCGCGACTGCCGTACAGGTGCAGTTCGAGCTGATCTTCCAGCACAAAACCTTCCTCCAGCACCTTGCGATCCTGCTCGGTGTACCCCGGGCCCAACTGCGCCGGGAACACCTGCGCACTGGTCTTGCCGAGCAACGGGTGCAGATCCTTCAAGCCACAACGCTGCACCAGCGTGCGATTGGCCAGCACATAGCGCGCTTGCAGGTCCTTGATGAAGATCGCCGCATTGGGGATCACATCGAGTATCGGCAACAGCTGCGCGCCAGCGGCGACCATCTCTTCCAGCGTCTGCGGACGCAAGCCGTCAGTGCTCTGGCACAGGATCGAAAACGCAGACTGCATCAAAGATTTCCTCCTCGAAATGAACCGCCAGAAAAGCCGTTCGCGAGCAGATTGCAGCAACGTTGCGGCCCTGTCGAGGCCGCGCATTCATTGGCGCCATTGTGCTGAATTCGTCATCGATACCGGCAAAAACATCAATCGCCGCCGCCGTCGACCGGTGCAAAGTCTGGTCGTCCCCCGTGACACAACTGCCTATCCAATAACTCACAAGAAGGCGATGCCATGTCAGGCCAAGGCAAGTTCAAAAAACAGCTTTCATTGATCGACCTCACCTTTATCGGACTCGGAGCAATCTTCGGTTCCGGCTGGTTGTTCGCCGCCAGCCATGTCTCGGCGATCGCCGGTCCGGCGGGGATCTTCTCCTGGTTGCTGGGCGGTTTCGCCGTGTTGCTGTTGGGCATCGTCTACTGCGAACTGGGCGCCGCATTGCCCCGTGCCGGCGGCGTGGTGCGCTACCCGGTTTACTCCCACGGGCCGCTGCTCGGCTACCTGATGGGCTTCATCACGCTGATTGCGTTTTCCAGCTTGGTGGCGATTGAAGTGGTTGCCTCGCGCCAATACGCGGCAGCGTGGTTTCCCGGCCTGACCAAGGCTGGCAGCGGCGACCCGACAATCCTCGGCTGGCTGGTGCAGTTCGGCCTGCTCTGCGTGTTTTTCCTGCTCAACTACCGCAGCGTGAAGACCTTCGCCAAGGCCAACAATCTGGTCAGCGTGTTCAAATTCATCGTGCCGCTGCTGGTGATCGGCGTGCTGTTCACCTTCTTCAGACCGGAGAATTTCCAGGTTCAGGGATTCGCTCCATTCGGACTGTCTGGCGTGGAAATGGCCGTCTCCGCTGGCGGGATCATCTTTGCCTACCTGGGCCTGACGCCGATCATTTCCGTGGCCAGCGAAGTGAAGAATCCACAGCGCACCATTCCCATCGCACTGATTCTCTCGGTGCTGCTGTCGACCCTGATCTACGTGCTGCTGCAAATGGCCTTTCTCGGCAGCATTCCCACGGAAATGCTCGCCAACGGCTGGGCGGGCATCAGCAAGGAGTTCGCCCTGCCTTATCGCGACATCGCCCTGGCGCTCGGTGTTGGCTGGCTGGCCTGGCTGGTGGTCGCCGATGCGGTGATCTCGCCGAGCGGCTGCGGCAACATCTACATGAACGCCACCCCGCGAGTGATCTACGGCTGGGCGCAAACCGGTACCTTCTTCAAGGTCTTCACCCACATCGATGAAAAGTCCGGCATTCCGCGTCCGGCGCTGTGGCTGACCTTCGCCCTGTCGGTGTTCTGGACCCTGCCGTTTCCATCGTGGGAAGCGCTGATCAACGTGGTCTCCGCGGCGCTGGTGTTGAGCTATGCGGTAGCGCCCGTGTCGGTCGCTGCGCTGCGTCGCAATGCGCCGGACATGCCGCGCCCGTTCCGGGTCAAGAGCATGGGCCTGCTCGGGCCGGTGTCGTTCATCATCGCCGCGCTGATCGTCTACTGGTCGGGCTGGAACACCGTGTCGTGGCTGCTCGGCCTGCAAATCCTGATGTTTGTCATCTACCTGCTCTGCGGCCGTTTCGTGCCGACGGCGTACCTGAGTCTGGCGCGTCAGGTGCGTTCATCGGCGTGGCTGATCGCGTTCTACGCGGTGACCATCGTGCTGTCGAAACTCGGCACCTTCGGCGGCCTGGGCATCCTCGCTCACCCATTCGACACGATCGTCGTCGCCGCTTGCGCCACGGGCATTTACTACTGGGGCGCGGCGACCGGTGTGCCGGCGCATCTGCTGCGTCTGGACGACGAGGACGAGGAAAGCGAAAGCCCTGCACCCTCGCCCACCGTCAACGCCCGCCCTGCCGGCGCCTACTGAAATCATCCAACGGGATCTCTTCATGAAACGAGTACACGTCATTGACTCCCACACCGGCGGCGAACCGACGCGCCTGGTGCTGAGCGGCTTCCCTGAACTGTCCGGCAATAGCATGACCGAGAAACGCGATGCCCTGCGCACCCAGCACGATCAGTGGCGGCGCGCATGTCTGCTCGAACCGCGCGGTAACGATGTGCTGGTCGGCGCGCTGTATTGCCCGCCGGTGTCGGCGGACGCCACCTGCGGGGTGATTTTCTTCAACAATGCCGGATATCTGGGCATGTGCGGCCACGGCACCATTGGCCTGATCAATTCGTTGCAGCATCTGGGAAAAATCCAGCCGGGCGTGCACAAGATCGACACCCCGGTGGGGCAAGTCAGCGCGACGCTGCACGACGACGGCTCGGTCACGCTGGGCAACGTGCCCGCTTACCGGTACCGCAAACAGGTGCCGGTGGATGTGCCCGGTTTTGGTCGCGTGCTCGGTGATATCGCCTATGGCGGCAACTGGTTTTTCCTGGTTTCCGAGCATGGCCAGACACTGACCATGGACAACGTCGAACACCTTACGGCGTACACCTGGGCGATGCTCAAAGCGCTGGAAGATCAGGGCATCTTTGGCGAAGACGGCGCGGTCATCGACCACATCGAACTGTTCGCCGATGACGATCAGGCCGACAGCCGCAACTTCGTCATGTGCCCCGGCAAAGCCTACGACCGCTCACCGTGCGGCACCGGCACCAGCGCCAAACTCGCCTGCCTGGCCGCCGACGACAAATTGCAACCCGGCGCGCCGTGGATTCAGGCGAGCATTACTGGCAGCCAGTTCGAAGGCCGTTTCGAATGGGAGGGCGAGCGCATTCGCCCATTCATTACCGGCCGCGCCTACATGACCGCCGACAGCACCCTGCTGATCGACGACAGCGACCCGTTCGCGTGGGGCATCTGAGCCGCCACGCCGATTTTCCACCCCGAATCAAACGCAATGCCAAGGAGTTGAACCATGAGCGACAACATCTTCACCGGTTGCATGCCGGCCCTGATGACCCCGTGCACCGCCCAGCGCAAACCGGACTTCGATGCGCTGGTGGCCAAGGGTCGCGAGCTGATCGATATCGGCATGAGCGCCGTGGTCTATTGCGGCTCGATGGGCGACTGGCCGCTGCTCACCGAAGCCGAGCGCCAGGAAGGCGTGGCACGGCTGGTCGCTGCCGGCGTTCCGACCATTGTCGGCACCGGTGCGGTGAACTCCCGTGAGGCGGTTTCCCACGCAGCGCACGCGGCGAAAGTCGGCGCGCAAGGCCTGATGGTCATTCCGCGGGTACTGTCCCGTGGCGCCTCGGCGACCGCGCAAAAGGCGCACTTCGCTGCCATCCTGCAAGCCGCGCCGAATCTGCCGGCGGTGATCTACAACAGTCCTTACTACGGCTTCGCCACCCGCGCCGAGCTGTTTTTCGAACTGCGTCGAGAATACCCGAACCTGATCGGCTTCAAGGAGTTCGGCGGCGGCGCGGACCTACGCTATGCAGCCGAGAACATCACCTCCAAGGACGATGACGTGACGTTGATGGTCGGCGTCGATACGCAAGTCGTCCACGGTTTCGTCAACTGCAACGCCACCGGCGCCATCACCGGCATCGGCAACGCCCTGCCCCGCGAAGTGCTGCAACTGGTGGCGCTGAGCAAGCAGGCGGCGCAGGGCGATGCCAAGGCCCGGCGCCAGGCGGGCGAGTTGGAATCGGCGCTGGCGGTGCTGTCGTCGTTCGACGAAGGCTGTGATCTGGTGCTGTATTACAAACACCTGATGGTGCTCAACGGCGACAAGCAATACACCCTGCACTTCAACGAAACCGATGTGCTGAGCGACTCGCAACGCCGCTACGCCGAGAAGCAGTATTCGCTGTTCCGTCACTGGTACGAAAACTGGTCGGCCGAGCAGAACTTCGCCTGACCGCCACCTGCCGCGGATCGTCACGACTCGCGGCAGGCCTCGCTCATTTCACAGGAAGACACCATGACTCTGACGGGCAACATGCTGATCGGCCAACAGTCTGTGGCGGGCAATCGTCCCGCCTTTCGCGGGATCAATCCGGCGACCAACCAGGCACTTGAACCTGAGTACGCCGGCGCGTCGGCCGAGCAGGTGGAACAGGCCTGCGCCCTGGCCTGGGCAGCACAAGACGAATATCGCGAAACCAGTCTGAGCGCCCGTGGCGAATTTCTCGAAAGGATTGCCGAGCACATCGAAAAACTCGGCGATGAACTGATCGAACGTGCCCACGCCGAAACCGGTTTGCCCCGTGCACGCCTCCAGGGCGAACGCGGCCGCACCTGCTCGCAATTGCGCCTGTTCGCCCGCACGGTGCGCGCCGGTGAATGGCTGGACGTGCGCGTCGACACTGCGCAACCGCAACGCCAACCGCTGCCGCGTTCGGACCTGCGCCAGCGGCAGATTGCCCT